>NZ_JBWKSF010000006.1:0-225775 GCF_059419665.1 Caulobacter sp. GW821-FHT05F04 | reverse complement strand
CGGGTAGGATTCGAACCTACGACCAGCCGGTTAACAGCCGGCTGCTCTACCACTGAGCTACCGCGGAACAGGTCGCTCTTCAGAAGAGGCCGGGTGATAGCCGTCGCTTCGAGTCGATGCAAGCGATCACTGCGGCGCGTTTTTGGGTCCAAAGCGCGCGAACGCGGCGTCGCGAAACGCCAAGCTCAGTTTGTCGGAATCTTCTGAGCGAACAGAAGGAAGAGTGGCTCCGCGGGTAGGATTCGAACCTACGACCAGCCGGTTAACAGCCGGCTGCTCTACCACTGAGCTACCGCGGAACAGGTCGCTCTCAGAAGAGGCCGCGTGATAGCCGCCTCCCCGCACCGATGCAAGCACCGAATTTCAAAAAAGCAGCCCGGCTTGCGGCCGGGCTGTTGAAAGTCAGTGATGGTGGGCGCCTTCAAAGAAGACACCCTGAAACTCGGGCTTTATGGTGAATGAGATCTTAATTCTTAACGCCCCGGCCATTTGGTCGCAGGAGTCGCACCCCCGTTTCCAAGAGCGCGCTTAGGGACGCTTGGGGATCTCCAGGCCGCGCTGCACGGCCGGACGGGCCAGCCCCGCCTCCAGCCAGCGCGGCACGTGCTTCAGCGACGCCCAATCGACCAACTCGCCCGCCCCGTAGAAGCCCACGAGATTGCGCACCCAGCCCAGGGTGGCGATGTCGGCGATGGTATAGTCGTCGCCCATGATCCAGGCGCGGGTCGCCAGGCGATCCTCCAGCACGCCCAGCAGGCGCTTGCTCTCGGCCACGTAGCGATCGCGCGGGCGCTTGTCCTCGTAGTCCTTGCCGGCGAAACGGTGGAAGAAGCCAAGTTGGCCGAACATCGGGCCGATCGCGGCCATCTGGAACATCACCCACTGCAGGGTTTCATAGCGCGCCGCCGGATCGGCGGGCAGGAACTTGCCGGTCTTCTCGGCCAGGTAGACCAGGATCGCGCCGCTCTCGAACAGGGCCAGCGGCTTGCCGCCCGGACCGTCGGGATCGATGATCGCCGGGATCTTGCCGTTCGGGTTCAGCGACAGATACTCGGGGCCCCAGGTCTCGTTGGCGCCGATGTCGATCAGGTGCGGCTCGTAGGCCAGCCCCGTTTCCTCCAGCATGATCGAGACCTTCACCCCGTTGGGCGTCGGCAGCGAATAGAGCTGGATCCGGTCGGGATACTGGGCCGGCCAGCGCTTGGTGATCGGAAAGGCGGACAGATCCGGCATCGGAGACCTCGTTCAAAGCGCTCGTAACGGCGTCGGTTGCATTTGGGAGTCCCCGCCCCGGTTTTCCAGAGCCGCCCCAAAACGAGGAACCGACGATTCGGGCCATTTGATCCGACCGCGAACATCGCTATCCGAGAGAACGAGACACGCTCGGGGGGGCGAAGACTGCACCATGACGACCGCCAATGATCACTGGCCGACCACATTGGAGCGCGTGGCGAGCGCGCTGGACTTCGACCTCGCACCGGGGGGCGGCATGCGCGCCAAGCCCCGCGGCGACATCAGCCAGCTTCCGGCCCTGGTGAACCTGGCCGTCCACGCGGCGATCGAACTCGACAAGCGGGTCGCGGTCTCCGACACGAACGTCCCCGTCGACCGCAAGGCCATCCTGGCCCGCAAGGACCTTAGCCGCGCCCTGGCGGATGGCGTGGCCCCGATGTTCGTCACCGGCTACGCCACCGCCTATCGCCTGGAGCTGGCCCGCATCCTGTGGGCCGGCATCGCCGACGCGCCGCGCCGGCGACTGGAAGAAATGGCTCGCCCCCGGCCCTAGGACCTACCAGGCGCCCGTGTTGGGCATCGAGGCCCACGGTTCGGCGGCGGGCAGATTGCCGTCCTGCAGCAGTTCGATCGAAATGCCGTCCGGCGACCGCACGAAGGCCATATGGCCGTCGCGCGGCGGGCGGTTGATGGTCACGCCCATGTCCATCAGGCGCTGGCAGGTCTCGTAGATGTTGTCGACGCGATAGGCCAGGTGGCCGAAGTTGCGGCCGCCCGCATACTCTTCGTCGTCCCAGTTGTAGGTCAGCTCAACCAGCGGAGCCTTGCGCTCCTTGGCCAGCTCGACGTCCTCGGGCGCGGCCAGAAAGACCAGGGTGAAGCGGCCCTTCTCGTTCTCCATTCGGTAGGCCTCCTGGAGCCCCAGGCCCTCGCAATAGAACCGCAGCGAGGCGTCCAGATCGCGGACGCGGACCATGGTGTGCAGATAGCGCAAGGCGAAGCTCCCTCAGAGAAACCGATGTCGGTATAGACCCCGGCCGGGGCCAGAGAAATCCACTAAACGGGCTCTCGCTCACGGGTCTGGCGACGCCATAGGGCGGCGTACTCGCCGCCGGCCTCCAGCAGGACCGCGTGGCGACCGCGCTCGACGATCTTGCCCCGGCGCAGCACCACGATCTCGTCGGCGTCGGCGATGGTCGACAGACGGTGTGCCACGACCAGGGTGGTGCGCCCCGCCCGGGCCTTGCGCAGGGTCGCCTGGATCGCCGCCTCGGTGCGGCTGTCCAAGGCGCTGGTAGCCTCGTCCAGGATCAGCACGCGCGGCTCGGCCAGCAGGGCCCGGGCGATACCCACGCGCTGGCGCTCGCCGCCTGACAGCTTGAGGCCGCGCTCGCCGACCTTGGTGTCCATGCCCTCGGGCAGGTTGCGGATGAATTCGCCCAGTTCCGCGGCCTCGGCCGCCGCCCACACCTCGGTCTCGCTGGCGCCGGGTCGCGCGAAGGCGATATTGGACGCCAGGGTGTCATTGAACAGCGCCACGTCCTGCGGGACCAGGGCCACGGCGCGGCGCAGGGAGGCCTGCTTGAGGTCGCGCAGGTCGTGGCCGTCCAGGGTGACGCGACCCTCCTGCGGATCGATCATCCGCAGCGCCAGGCGCACCAGGGTGGTCTTGCCCGCGCCCGAGGGTCCGACAATGGCCACGGTGGTCCCCGGCGCGACGGTCAGGGAGACGCCGGACAAGCCCTCGGACCGCGCCCCGTGGCGGAAGGAGACGTTCTCGAAGGCCACCGCCCCACCGCGCTGGTCGGCGCAAGGCGGCAGGTCCTGGGCGTCGGGCGAGTCGGCGACGTCGGCGGTCTGGCGGCGCAGCTCCAGCATCGCCTCCATGTCGATCAGCGACTGGCGGATCTCGCGATAGGCGAAGCCCAGGATGTTCAGCGGGGCGTAGAGGTTGATCAGGATCAGAATGGCGGCGGTGACGTCGCCCGGGCCGATCTTGCCAGCGGCCGCCTGCGCGCCCGCCAGCACGGCCATGGCGCCGAGGCCCAGGCTCATCACCGCGGACTGGACGATGTTCAGCAGGTTCAGCGAGTTGGTGGCCTTGATCTGGGCGTCGCCATAGACGTCCAGCGCCTTGCCATAGCCGGCCACGGCCCGCGTCTCGCCGCCGAACGACTTGACGGTCTCGTAGTTCAGCAGGGCGTCGACGGCTCGGCCGGCGGCCTCGGCGTCGGCCTCGTTCAGCACCCGGCGATGGCCGATCCGCCAGTCCGAAATGGCGAAGGTCGCATAGCCGTAGACGGCCACCGTCAGCAGGGCCACGGCCGCGAACCGCCAGTCATAGGCCTTGGCCAGGACGATGGCGGCCATGATCAGCTCGACGCCGGTCGGAGCGACGTTGAACACCAGCCCCCGCAGCAGAAAGTCCATCGATCGCGCGCCGCGATCGATCGTCCGCGACAGCGCGCCGGTCCGCTTGGACTGGTGGAAGTCGATCGACAGCGACAGGGCGTGGGCGAAGGTCTCGACCGCCGCGCGGTTCTGGGCGGCCTGGGCCACCGGCGTGAACACCGCGTCGCGCGCCTGGGGCGCGGCGGCGGAGATGAAGCGCACCAGGGCCCAGCCGCACGCCAGGCCCGCGAAGGCCCAGGTGACGGACACGACCGCGGTCTGCCCGGCGGACAGCTGATTGACCGCCTTGCCCAGCATCAGCGGGGCCAGCACGCCCAGCGCCTTGCCGGCCAAGGTCAGCAGCAGGGCCACGGTCACGCGCCAGCCCAGGCCCGGAGCCTCCGAGCGCAGCACCAGTTGCACGAGGTCGCCCATGGCCCGCCAGAAGCGGACGGGCTGGTCGGCCTTGGCGATCCCCCCCGCGACGGCCGCGCGCCCGGCCGACGGCGGCCCGCCCATGCCCCTCATCGAGAACCGCCGATCAGGTAGGTGGTCTGGATGCCGCCGCCCGGCGTCATCCAGTCGACCCGCCAGCCGGCCGCCGTGCGATCCGCGCGGACGGGTCCGTAGGTCAGGGGCGCGGCCGGCGAGACGGCCACGGCGATGGCGGTCTCGCCCCCCTCCCCGGCCACCTGGATGTCGTGGACGCCCGGCGCCAGCGTGTCGGTCAGGGAAATATCGAAGCGACCGTCGTCGCCGGTGCGGGCGCCGCCGCGGGTGACGCGGTCGACACGGACGTTCAGGCCCGCGCCGGGGCCGGCGACGCCGGAGACCACCGCCCCCCCCTCGCGGTCGACGTCGACGGTCAGGATGCGCGGCGAACTGGATTCGGCGGCCAGGCGGCGCGCGCCCGCTCCGGCCCGCAGCAGCGCGACCTCACCGCCGTCGGCGACCATCACGTAGCCCTCGGCCTGGACGGTGCGGCCGTCCTGGATGGACGAGAGGCCAAACAGACGAACCCCGGCCCCGTTGGGCACGGTCACGCTCCATTGCCCCAGGGCGTCGATCTTGCCCATCACCACCTCGCCCGTCGGCGCCCCCAAGCGCAGGTCGGCGTCCGGCGCGCCATGGCCCGAAATAGCGATGCCGTTGGCGACTCGACGCGCGGACTCCAGGGTCGGCGGGGCCAGATAGCCGGCCTCGGCGCTGTCTGGCTTGTCGGCGGCGGCCTTCGGCGCGCCAGGCTCGCAGGCCGCCAGCAACAGCGCGGAAAGGCTCACGGCGAGGATCGACGACTTGAAAGCCCGGGGACGAATCCTGATCATGCGGCCTCAAATAGGAACGGGCGCGCGAAACCGCGCGCCTTTTTTGTGGAGTGGACGACGATGCCCAACGAGTCTAGCCGCCTGGGGTCCGTCTGCGTCTACTGCGGATCCTCCAACGACGCCGATCCGCGCTACATCACCGACGCCTTCACGATCGGCGAGAGCTTCGCCCGGGCGGGACTGAAGCTGATCTATGGCGGCGGCGGCGTGGGCCTGATGGGCGCCTCCGCGCGCGGCGCGCATTCGGCCGGGGGCAAGGTGCTGGGCGTCATCCCGGACTTCCTGCGCGGCCGCGAACAGCCCTTCGACGATGTCGAGACCGTGATCGTCGACAACATGCACGAGCGCAAGATGATGATGTTCGAGCGAGCGGACGCGTTCGTCGTGCTGCCGGGCGGCATCGGCACGCTGGAAGAAATCGTCGAATTGCTATCTTGGCGTCGTTTAGATCTTCACCAGAAGCCGATCGTGTTCCATAACCCCGGCGGTTTCTGGGATCCGTTCTTCGCGCTGATCCAACACACGATCGAAGCGCGCCTGACCCCGCCCACCCTGGCCGACGCCTGGCGTTCGGTCGAGAAGGCCGAGGACGTCACGCCAGCCCTGCTGGCCTGGGACCAGGAAACCTACCAGACCGGCGCTCCGGCGACGCTTCGCCCATTGACTTAGTTTTCAAAAGAAACGCACTATGGGCTTGAGCTGCCGTTCATCGAACGGCGCGCGCTCATGCGTCGGAACTCCCATCCGGCGCGGGGATAGGAGACCAAGATATGCGTACCGCTGTTTTCGCGGGCCTGACGGCCTGCGCCCTGATGTTCGCGGGTTCGGCCCACGCCGCCGACACCCAGAGCGCCTCGCTGAAGCTGAAGACCGCAGCCACCACCGAACAGTTCATCCACGAAGGTTCGGTCTGGCGCTGCAAGGATGACGCCTGCTCCTCGCTGACCGTGCCGTCGCTGCCGATCGCCCGCGCCTGCCGCCGGCTGGCCGGCCAGGTGGGCGAGCTGACCGCGTTCAGCTATCGCGGCAAGTCGCTGGACGAAGCCGGCCTCGCCGAATGCAACACGGCCGCCAAGAAGGGCTGAGGCTCTCAGGGGCGTCGAAAAGCAAAGGCCTCCGTCGGCGAACCGGCGGAGGCCTTTTTCGTGGGGTGTTGGACCCTTTGCGCGCGTGACAGCCGAAAGTGGGCGCCGGTTTCGGCGACCGTCACGCGCCAACGCTTAGACGCTTACTTCCGTCCGGACTTCGTGGACGACGACTTGGGCGGGTTCGAACTCGGCCGACCTCCCACCAGCATGCCGCCCATCAGGGCGAACGAAAACATGGCGTGGTTCATCTTCGATACATTCATGGCGGCGTCTCCCAGACATTAGCCGTTAGGACCAGGAGACGCGCGCGGCTTACAGGGGTTCTCACCCTCCTAGTCGTCAGCGCGTCGGCCTCCAAGATGGCCCCAACAGCAGCGTTCGCAAGCACATTTTGTCCGTATAAGGATCATATCAGCGTGCGGACAAAGCGTCTTCCGATGCGCCATATTTAGTCATTATACGAATGATAATATTCCACTTCCTTGCGCACAAAGCCTTTGCGTACAAGGGTTAGCACCGCAATCCGGCTTTCCGGTATCCGGCGCAGCGAACAGATCGGCGCATAAAAAAATCGCCCGCGTCGGCGTGACGCAGGCGATTTCCGTGGGTTCGGTCGATCGTCCGTGGGCGTCGCCGCCCGAGGCTTACGCCGCGGCGTCGAACGACAGCGATTCGTAGCGTTTCAGGTGATGATCGACCGAGCCGAACAGGCCCTCGATCAAGCTCGCGCGCTTGAAATAGTGGCCGATGGCCAGTTCGTCGGTCATGCCCATGCCGCCGTGGATCTGGATGGCGTTCTGGCCCACGAACTTGCAGGCGCGGCCGATGCGGACCTTCATGGCCGACACGGCCTTGGCGCGCTCGGCGGCGCTCTCGTCAACCTTGATGGTGGCCATGTAGATCATCGACACCGACTGCTCGACCTCGATGAACATGTCGACCATCCGGTGCTGCAGCACCTGGAAGTTGGCGATGGCCGTGCCGAACTGCTTGCGCTGCTTGGCGTAGTCCAGCGTGCCCTCGTGCAGCTTGCGCAGCACGCCCACGGCCTCGGCGCCGACGGCGGCGGTGGCCTCGTCGATCACCTGGTTGACCAGGTCCAGGCCGCTCTCCGAGATCAGGGCGTCGGCCGGGACCGAGACGTTCTCGAAATAGACTTCCGACGCCCGGTTGCCGTCGACGGTCGGATAGTCGCGGGTGACCACGCCCGGCAGGCTCTTGTCGATCAGGAACACACCCACGCCGCCGGCGTCGCGCTGAGCGCCGCCGGTGCGGGCCGTGACGATCAGGTGGCTGGCGAACGGCGCGCCGACCACCACGGCCTTGTGGCCGTTCAGGACCCAGCCCGAGCCGTCCTTCTTCGCCGTCGTCTTCAGGTCCTGCCAAGTATAGCGCGCCTGCGGCTCGGCATAGGCGAAGGCGATGGTGGTGGTCCCGCCGACGATGCCCTCGATCACCGAGGCCGCGCCCGCGTAGCCCGAGTGCTTCATGAAGCCGCCGCCGATCACCACGGAGCCGAGATAGGGCTCGATGACCAGCGCCTTACCGAACTCCTCCATGATGATCATGTTGTCGATCGCGCCGCCGCCCAGGCCGCCCAGCTCTTCGCTGAACGAGGCGCCCAGGATGCCCAGCTCCTCGGCGAAGGCCTTCCAGTAGTCGGCGCGCCAGCCGGCGTCGGAGCTGACGATCTTGCGGCGGGTCTCGAAGTCGTACTTGTCCTGCAGGAAGCTCGCGACCGTGTCGCGGACCATCGACTGCTCTTCGGTGAAGTTGAAATCCATGAGGCGGTTTCCTCTTCTCTTATTGTCCCCCTCCCCCTTGCGGGGAGGGGTTAGGGGTGGGGGCGCCAGCGACGAGCGCCAGGATCTGTTCGATTGCCGAATACGGGTCGTTGATGGCTTGAGAGTTGGGAACCCGGATCACCCGGTACCCGCGACCTTCCAGCCAAGCTTGGCGTTCGGCGTCGCGGGCGGCCACGTGTTCCAGGTCGTGAACCGCGCCATCCACTTCGACGATCAGCCGATGATGATGGCAGGCAAAGTCCACGATGTAGGGGCCGAAAGGCGCTTGTCGACGAAAGTGAGATCCGGGAATCTCGGCCTTCCTCAGCGCTTTCCAGAACAGCTTTTCAGCCAAGGTCGGTTCGCTACGCATTCTCTTGGCCGAGCGGTCGGCTCGGTCTGAATGATGCAAAGCTCCTGGCGTTCGTGCTGACACCCCCACCCCCGGCCCCTCCCCGCAAGGGGGAGGGGTGCTTGGTTGAACTCAGAGCCCCAGCACCATCTTGGCGATGATGTTGCGCTGGATCTCGTTGGAGCCGCCGTAGATCGACGTCTTGCGGACGTTGAAATAGGTCGGCGCCGCGCGGTGGGCGAAGTCGGGGCCGATCGGATGGGCGTTGTCGCCGTCCTTCGGGAAGCCGCGGAAGTACGGCGCGCCGTAGTGGCCGGCCGCTTCCAGCACCAGCTCGGTGATCCGTTGCTGGATCTCGGTGCCCTTGATCTTCAGCACGCTCGACTCCGGACCGGGGCCCTTGCCGGCCGCTTCACCGGCCAGGGTGCGCAGCTCGGTATATTCCAGGGCCGTAAGATCGATCTCCAGCTCGGCGACCTTGCGCTTGAACATCGGATCCTTGATCAGCGCGTCGCCGTCGTCCGACAGCTCGACCGAGGCGATCTGGCGGATGCGCTCGATGCCGCGCTTGGAGCGGGCGACGCCGGCGATGCCGCTGCGCTCGTGGGCCAGCAGGAACTTGGCGCAGGTCCAGCCCTTGTTTTCCTCGTAGATGCGGTTCTCGACCGGCACCTTGACGTTCTCGAGCCAGACCTCGTTGACCTCGTGCTCGCCGCCCAGGGTGATGATCGGACGCACGGTCACGCCCGGCGACTTCATGTCGATCAGCAGGAACGAGATGCCTTCCTGGATCTTGGCGGTCGGGTCCGTGCGGACCAGGCAGAAGATCCAGTCTCCGTGCTGGGCCAGGGTGGTCCAGGTCTTCTGGCCGTTGACCAGATAGTATTCCTTGCCGTCATCGCCGGTGAAGCGCTCGGCCTTGGTCTTCAGGCTGGCAAGGTCGGAACCGGCGCCCGGTTCGGAGTAGCCTTGCGACCACCAGATGTCGCCCGACAGGGTCGGCGGCAGGAAGCGTTCCTTCTGTTCGGGCGTGCCGAACGTGTAGATCACCGGGCCGACCATGTTGATGCCGAACGGCAGGATCGGCACGCAGTCGGCGCGGGCGGTCTCTTCCGACCAAATGTAGCGCTGCACCGAGGTCCAGCCCGGACCGCCGTACTTCTCCGGCCAGGCCGGGGCGACCCAGCCCTTCTTGGCGAGGGTGCGATGCCAGGAGAGGAAGTCCTCCTTGGCCATCTCCTCGCCCTCTTCCTGCTTTTCGCGCAGGCCCGCCGGGTAGTTCTCGGCGATGAAGGCGCGAACCTCGTCGCGGAAGGCGAGGTCCTCGGGCGAGAAGTCCAGATTCATGGCGGGCTCCCGTTCAATCGGCCCCTCTGCGGGAGGCCGTTATTGCGTTTCAGGCGCCACGATAGATGTCGAACGAACGTTTGGAAAGATGACGTTAGCGTCAACGGAAGCGAATGTTATCCGCGTTCACCTACGTCGCCCGAAACGCGACTAGCGGACCTCGCAGGCCAGCTTGACGAGAGCCAGGGCCGAGGCGCCGCCAACCCCCTCCTCGTCAAGCGTATCGAGCGCCAGAAGCGGCCGCTTGTCGAGGACTTCGAGCAGGCGCGCATGCCCCTTGGCCGGGCTGACATGGGCGGCCAGGCAGTGATCGATGGCGCCCGGCTCGACGGCGCGGACGATGGCGGCGGCGGCGCAGGCGGCGTAGCCATCCAGCAGCACCGGCACCTTCTGGACACGCGCGGCCAGGATGGCGCCGACGACGGCGGCGGTTTCGCGGCCGCCCAGCTGACGCAGGATCTCCAGCGGGTCGTCGCCCATACCCTCGGCCTTGGCCCGCGCGACGGCGGCCCCTACGGGCCCGGGATCGTCGGACCAGTCCGAGGCCTCGCCGCCAAACAGGGCCAGGCACACGGCGGCGGCGGTGCGGGCGGCCTCGGCGACGATGACGCCGGGGATCAGCAAGTCGGGCTGCTTGGCCAGGGCCTCCATGCCGAAGGCCATGGTGGCGGCGGCCTCTTTCTCGCTCATCGAGGGTTTGTCGATGAAGTCCGGCGAAGGACGGTCGATGGCGAGGTCGAAGGCTTCCAGGCCCGCGCCCTGCGCGCCGGCCAGGCGCGAGACGGTGGCGCCGCCCGAGGCGATGGCTTCCAGGCGGTCGCGGGCGTAGCCGCGCGGTCCGACGCCCTGGCGCGCGCCGGCATAGAGCGCCACCACCGGGCGATTCACGGCCGGCGGGCTCTTGCCGCTCCAGGCGGTCAGCCAGCCAGCGATCTCGGCCAGACGCCCGCCCTGCTCCAGCGTCGGAGACGGCCCCGGCGCGGGCGGCGAGATGGCGAGCTGGCGGATATCGGCGAAGGGAGAAGCGGTCATGGTCGCGGACTTAAACCCGTCCACGGCCAAAGCAACCCCCGAGGGCCGCGCTTGCGCGCCGCCGCCAGAGCGGGGATGCTGAAAAGGATGAGCACCGACGCCCCTATGAGCGCGCCAGCCAAGCCGCCCCGCCCGATCGCCACGCCCTGCGTGAAGGTCTGCGCGGTCGACGGCGCCAGCGGCTATTGCCTGGGATGTCGGCGGACCCTGCCGGAAATCGCCGGCTGGGCGCGGCTCTCCGACGAGGAAAGGGCGACCATCATGGCCGCCCTCCCCGATCGTCCGGATCCGATGATCGCCCTGATGGCGGCGACCGCGGCCCGCTCTTAGCGGCAGGCCTCAGCGCGAAGCCTGGGCCGCGCCGATGAACGGCGCGCAGACCTGATCACGCTCGGCGATCAGCTTCAGCTTGGCGTTGCCGTTGGCGGAGTCGGCCTTCTTGCGGGCGTTGTTCATCTTGGTGACGGCCTCGATGCGGGTCGACTGCTTCTGCTCGGCGGCCGAATTGCGCAGGAAGGCGTCGACGGCCGAGGTGTCCAGCTTGCCCAGGTTTTCCGAGGCCGCCAGAGCGCTACAGCGCGAGGCTTCCACGAACTGCTTGTCGGTGGCGCCGGCGTGAGCAACGCCCGCGATGGAGCCCGCGGCGACGAGCGCGATAAGGACGGCTTTCATGGCGATAATCCCTCTATAGCCATTTGTTCTGTGGCCTACAGAGATAACGCCGGGCGAAAGCTTTCCGAAGTTAATTCCAGGACATGAAAAGCATTACACGGATGTAATGAAGAATATTAAATCGATGTAATATGAACAATGCTCAGCACAGGAATATACTTGTTACCTTATTAGTAACCATGGCGCGAAAATCGCTTTGCCGATTCACGCCTTGAAAACGCCTGCCCGCTAATGATTAGGCATCGGCCGCAGAAGCGGTCTCAAAGCCGATACGGCAGGGTGTCTTTATGTTGAGGTTCGCGGCGATCGCACTCGTGGGGGCCCTTTCGGCGGTGGGCGCGGCCAAGGCCGTCGTCTCGCTCGACGATCTGCGCCATCCGGAGCTGCGCGCCCCCTCGGCCGCGGCGGCCACGCTCGGCGGCGCCGAAGGCGGCGCGGCCCAACTGACCAAGGACCGCGACGGGCACTTCTGGGCTCAAGGCAATGTCGACGGCAAGGCCGTGCGCTTCCTGGTCGACACCGGCGCCACCGCCGTCTCGCTCAGCATGGCCGACGCCCAGCGCCTGGGCATCGACACCAGCAAGCTGAACTACGACTACAACGTCATCACCGCCGACGGCCGCACCCGCGCCGCCTCGGTCAAGCTGGCCACCGTCGCCATCGCCGGCGCCAAGGTCCGCGACGTCGACGCCCTCGTCATCGAGAAGGGCCTCGAGAACTCGCTGCTGGGCATGAGCTATCTGGGCCGCCTGTCGCGGTTCGAAGCGACCCCCACCTCGCTGATCCTGCACCCATAGGAACCAGACCCGGCTTCAGACGGCCGGAACTTCCGCCCGCTCCTCGCGCGCCGCCTGGGCCGCGCGCACCGCGTCCAGCGCCCGATCCACGACATCCAGGCCCGCGTCGGCCTTGACGCCCTCGACCGTCAGGATGCGCCGCCACGCCCGCGCGCCCGGCAGACCGTGGAACAGGCCCAGCATGTGCCGGCTCATCGCCGCCAGATGCGTTCCCGCCGCCAGTTCACGGGCCAGATACGGCTTGTAGCGCTCAACCGCCTCGAAGCTGTCGACATCGGCGACATCCATGCCGAACACCCGCCGGTCGACCTCGCCCAGCAGGCCGGCCTCATGATAGGCCGCGCGGCCCAGCATCACGCCGTCGACGCCATTGGCCAGATGCTCGAGCGCCGCGTCGATGGAGGGCACGCCGCCATTGATGGCGATGGTCAGGTTCGGCCGCTCGCGCTTCAGGCGATAGACCAGCTCATAGTCCAGCGGCGGGATGTCCCGGTTCTCCTTCGGCGACAGACCTTTCAGCCAGGCCTTGCGGGCATGCACCACAAAGCCTTCGACACCCGCCGCCGCGCTACGGTCGACCAGGGTGAACAGCGCCTCTTCCGGATCCTGGTCGTCGACCCCGATCCGGCACTTGACCGTCGCCGGGACTTTCACCGCGTTCTCGATGGCGGCCATGCACTCGGCCACGAGATCCGGCTCGCGCATCAGGCAGGCTCCGAACCGACCGCTTTGCACGCGGTCGGACGGACAACCGACATTCAGATTGATCTCGTCATAGCCGTAGTCCTCGGCGATCCGCGCCGCCTGGGCCAGCTCGGCCGGATCCGATCCGCCAAGCTGCAGCGCCACCGGATGCTGCTCCGGGTCATAGCCCAGCAGCTTCGCGCGATCGCCATGCACGACAGCCCCGCTGGTCACCATCTCGGTATAGAGCAGCGTCCGACGCGACAGGACCCGATGCAGCGACCGGCAGTGCCGGTCGGTCCAGTCTATCATGGGAGCCACACTGAATCTAACCGGTTGAAGTTCCGGAACTTTTTCAGCAAGATCAACGAGTTCGGTCATGCCGAAACGTTCCTAAAATTGCGCACGCTTTCGCCGTTTGTTTCCGTAGTTTCCTCCCTGAGCGCACACACAGAGCACACGAGATTGGCCACATTCACGAGACTCCCGTCGGACTTCTGGAGAACCCAGGTGCGCCGGAAGGGTCGCTATATAGGCGAGACTTTCGCGTACCGCGAGGACGCGCGTCCATGGGCCACAGCATAAGATCGCGTGCGAGGACGACGCGAAGCGGCGCGCCCGGCCGCACCGTCAAGGTCGGAGGCCGAGTGGGGCTGCGCCTGGCCGCCGCCACGACGCACGGCGCGTGCAAGATCGCGCTCGTCCTAGGCGCCCGAGCCTCAGCCCGCAGAGAGTTTGAACGGCTTGGGTGGCGCCAGGGCCGCATCGTCGGGCGGGGCGATCTCGAAGCCTTGGTCCCGAAAGCGGTCCAGCGCCTGCTCATCCATGCCGCAGACCAGCAGTACCTGTTCCCAGGACCGATACGGCCGCCAGAACCCCACCTCGCGTGCGAGCATGGGGTCGAAGCCCGCCGCTGTGATGTCGGCGAGGCTGGCGCTGTTGAGATCGGTCATGGGCGCAATAGCGCGCGCCTACGGTCAAGGTTCCGTGCTCAGCGGCGCGCTGTGCGCTTGGGGCCCTGTTCCGCATCTTGCGCGGCTTGAGCGCGCGTCGACGCAGCCCTTGCGGAAGCTCCGAAAGCGAACCAGCCACGCAAGATCGCAAATTGCCTGCCTCTACTTCAGCAGGCCCGCCGTCCGTAGCGCTTTGGCGATGACGTCCTGGACGCCGGTGGGAATCTGAACCAGGGCCTGCATGACGCTTTGCCCCAGGTCAGGGCGCTCGACGCGACCCGCAACCGTTCTCCGATCCAAAGCCGTAGACCGGGGAACATGCGCCGCATCGGCGCCCGTCGCATCGATTTTCCAGAACCGGACGATCTCCAGCGAGGATGATACGCCTGCTTCAAGCATGTAGGGCGCGACCTTGCCGACATCATCCGCCGCCTTGGTCGATAGCGGCGTTCCGTGCCCAAGGCCGCGCACGATGTTCAGTTCCAGCACCGTCTCGCCCTTGGCGGAGCGCCAGATCGAGCGCGTGCCGAACGGCAAGGCTTCGACGCGATGCGGCGCCGACGAAAGGCCGTGCAGCGCGCTCCATTGCTGAGCCAGATCGTCGGCGTTGCCAGGCCGCACGACCCCGTCAGAGTCGCCGTGCCAGATCGAGAGGCGTGGGAACGCCTCGCCATCCGTGCGCGGAGGCGCCAACGCGCCCATGGCCGCTTGCGGTCGGCCATCGGCCCGGCTCATCACGCCCAAGGCTTGCTGCACGTTTCCCGCCACACCGTAAGGGATGCCCGCGATCACCGCGCCGCCAGCGAAGACTTCGGGGTAGACCGCCAGCATCGCGGCGGCCATAGCGCCCCCCGCCGAAAGGCCCGTGACGAAGACGCGGTCGGCGTCCAGATCGTTGGCCCGCACGGCGTGACTGACCATCGCCGCGATCGAGGCGGCCTCCCCTTCACCGCGCCGAACATCGCCCGGCGAGAACCAGTTGAAGCAACGGTTGGGATTATTGGACGATGACTGCTGCGGCGCCAGGACCATGAACCCGAAGCGCTCGGCCAGGGCCGTCCACCCGGCATTGACCGTATAGGCCTCGGCGGTCTGGGAGCAGCCATGCAGGACGACGACCAACGGTGCGCCCGGCGCAAGACGCTCTGGTCGGTGGCTCAGCATGGTCAACTGGCCGGGATTGGCGCCGAAGTGTTCGGTGCGCTCGAGGGCGTCGCCGCCGTCTCCTGCGCTAAACAGCGACGCCTTACGCAGCCGCGCCAGCATCGCGGTCGTATCACCTAGGCCCGGCATGACGTCATCCTAATCGGCGCAGCGAAAATGCTGCGTCGCAATATAATGCTGCGACGCAGCAATAGGTGACATCACGGCTGATCACATCTTTCGCGCGGCGACCCGATGATCCGGGTCGCCCCGCGCTTCGATCAATAGTCGCGGCGGGCTGGGTCGACCACGGGACGGTCGGTGCGGCGGACCTCGTCGTCGACAGCGACATCATCGGCGGCCGCGAAGGAACGCTGCTCACCGTAGAGCGCTCGCTCCCGGCCGATGTCGTCCGTGCTATAGGGCGTGGCCGCCGGATCGAAAGCCGTCCAGCCGCTCTGGCGATAGGCGTCCCCGCGCACCGCGGCGTCCACGCCGCGACGCGCGTTCAGGACCTCCTCGACCGTGGCGATTTCGTCGTCATGCGCCTTGACGCTGACCAAGGCGCCGCCGCGACGGACCCCCTCGGCATAGACGTTGGCTTCCTCGTCGGTGTGGCCAGCTTCCTTCAGCGCGCCAAGCAGGCCGCCGGTAGCCGCGCCAGCGACGACGCCAACCGCCGCGCCCACGGCCGTCGCCGCCAGCCAGCCAGCCGCCACGACGGGGCCGAGACCCGGAATGGCCAGCATGCCAAGTCCCGCCAGCAGACCGGCGCCGCCTCCGAATAGACCCCCCGTGGCGGCCCCCTTGCCGGCGCCCTCGGCGACATCGTTTTCGCCGTCACCGTTGCGGTCGCCCAGCGGGCCGTCACGTTCGGAGCCGGCATGTTTGTGACCGTCATGCCAGTTCTCCGTGTTGTTGGAGACGAGGCTGATCTTGTCGTGGTCGATGCCACGCGTTTCCAGATCCGAGATCGCGTCGAGGGCATGGGTGTGGCTGTCGAACAGCCGGGTGATCGTCTTGCTCATGATGATTGTCCTGGGCGTGATGTGATTTCGAGGAGAAGGACGTGCCGAGACCTAGAGCGCGGTGATCGCGCCCTTGTAGTCGATCGAGACGCTGACCTTCTTGCCGTCCTTGGTGGCCTCGCCCTGCCAGAGGCCGTTGGCGTTCTGGTTCAAGGGGCCTAGTTCCGAGTAGCCGGCCTTCTCGATGGCGGCGCGGGCCTGATCCTCGGTGTAGGAGCTGGCGCCCGGCGTCGGACCGCTCTCCCCGGTGGTCGGCTTGGTGTCGACCGCGACATTGCCCGGCGCGGCGGCGGCCGACATGGCCGGTCCATCGACCTTCTGGTTATCGGCTGTCTTCTGGCCGCAAGCGGCCAACAGCATCGCGGCGGCCGCGACGCCCATCATAATTTTAATCATGTCGAGAAGCTCCCTTAGGTTCTTAGGGAAGACTTCGAGGCGCTCAAAGTTCCGGAAATATTACGAGGAATGCAATATTCCAGGGCAGGGAAAGCCCATATTCTTCAGAGCACTATCAATCGAAGTTTCGACATCATCATCGGCGAGCGGCCGCGTTGCAGCGCGACGATCAGGCCGCTTGCTTTTCCCACTCAGGTTTGAGGACGACCTTGACGGCCCGCCAGTATTTTATAGCTGCAATCGTTCCCAGCTTGTCACCCCAATTAGTAATTTCCATCGCAATAAGTAGCTTTAGCATTACTATGTATTCCAAGATAATATTAATGTCATTATTTGAATTGTGATCAGCTACTCAGGCGCCAGCGGGCTTTGGCTCCATCAAAAGCGGATCTTACCAAGGCCCGAGAAGAACCAGACCTTCCCGACCGCGAATGCCATTTCGGCAGGAGCCACAGCTCGTGCGTTCCATATACGGCCAACGCCCTCTCGATCAGCTGAAACTCAGGATCTTGACCATCGCGACGGCCATCAGCGTCAAGACCAGCAGCGAGGCCGTGACGACGAACACCACGCGCGGGCCCGCGGCGCGAAGATCGCGCAAATCCACGCCTAGGCCCAGCGCCGCCATCGCCATGATCGTCAGCCCAAGGCTGGCCTCGTGGGCGCGAGCCGTCAGGCCTGCGGGCAGCAGCCCGGCGGAGTTGAGTCCGGCCAAGCCCAGAAAGCCGAGGATGAACGGCGGTAGTAGGTGTGCAAGGCCCATCCTGGGCCTCGCCAAGTCGGCTCCCTGGCTTTTGCGGGCCGTCACGACCGACAGGACCGTGACGACCGGACCCAACATCAGGACCCGGACGAGCTTGACCAGGGTTCCCAACTGCACCGCGACCTGCCCCATGGGCGTGGCGGCGGCCAGGACCTGGGGAACCGCATAGACCGTCAGCCCGGCCAAGGCCCCGCCCGCCGCCGGAGAAAGACCCAAGACATGGGCCAGCACCGGCAAGGCGATGACCACGACCACGCCAAGAACGGCGGTGAAGGCGATGGCGGTGGCGACCTCTTCATCCCTGGCCTCGATGACCGGCGCGACGGCCGCGATCGCCGAATTGCCGCAGATCGCGTTTCCGCACGCGACAAGTGTGGCCATCTTGGCCGGAAGTCCCATCGCACGCCCGATGAGGAAGCTGGTCGCGATCGCCAGCGCCACGGTCGCGACAATGGCGAACACCAGAGGCGCGCCCACCGAGGATAGAGTCTTGAAACTAACCGCGGCTCCCATCAGGACGACGGCCAGCTCCAGCAGGGTCTTGGCGGCGAAGCGGATCCCCGGAGCGGTGCGCCGCGAGGTTCCCCAGAACGTGCGCACCCCCGCCCCGACCAAGATCGCCAGCACCAGAGCCTCCAGCCAGGCTCGGCCAGACAAGCCGACTTCGAACCTTTCCAACGCGAGCGCGCCAGCGGCGACGAGGCCAGTGAGCAGGAGACCGGGAACAAGGGACTTGGCTTGGCGCGAGATGAGCATGGCCCGAACCTCGCTGCTCGGCTGTCAGAACTCCAATCGATTGATTTTTGAAATAGCATAAGCAATGCTTATGCAATGACCCTGGATCAGCTTCGGATCTTCGTCGCCGCCGGCGAGCTGCTCAGCATGACCCGCGCGGCCGAGCGACTGCACCTGTCGCAGCCGGCGGTCAGCGCGGCCATCGCGACCCTTGAGGAGCGTTACGCCTCACGCCTTTTCGACCGGGTCGGCCGACGCCTGGAACTCACCGAGGCGGGCAGGCTGTTCCTGCCGCAAGCCGTCGCGGTGCTCGGCCAGGCTGATCGCGCGCGTCAATTGCTCGACGACTTGTCGGGCTTGGCGCGCGGCGAGGTGCGGATCGCCGCGAGCCAAACGGTGGCGAGTTTCTGGTTGCCGCCCCGGATGGCCAGGTTCGTGACCCAAGCGCCCAACATTCATCTGAGCCTGACGGTCGGCAACTCCGCCCAGGCCGCCGCCATGGTCTTGCAGGGCAAGGCCGATCTGGCCTTTGTCGAAGGCGACATCGAAGAGGATCTGCTCCGCGGCACGGAGATCGGCGGCGATCAGATCGGGCTCTTTGTATCCCCGGACCATCCGTTGGTCGGGCGGCTACCGACCCGACAGGATCTCGAGGCCGCGATGTGGGTCATGCGCGACCAGGGGTCGGGGACCCGAGACCACTTGACCGCCGGCTTGGCCCAATCCGGCGTCAGGCCAGATCACCTCCGAATCTGCCTGGAATTGCCGTCCAACGAGGCGGCGTTGGAAGCGATCGAGCAAACCCACCTGGTTACGGCCGTCTCCGAGCTGGCCGCCGCGAGCCGGCTGCGGACAGGCGCGATCGCGCGGTTGCCCTGGCCCCTGCCCGCCCGACGTTTCAAGATGCTGACCCACCGGGCGCGCTCGACCAGTCGGGCGGTGGCCGCATTCATCGCCGCGTTGGAGTCCCAGCCAGCGTCTCCGGATGGGTCCGGCAAGGTCTAGGTCGACTTCCAATGACGCTTAAACTCGCCTGAGCGCACGCCCGCTGATCCTCTGCGGTCGTATCGACCGCGAGGCTTCGGTCCATCTCGCGGTGCGCGTGCTGGAAACCCTTTGCGACGTCTATCGCGACAAGGCTAAGTCCTGATCGCCGCGCGACGCCGTCCCATCCTGGGCCCATCGCCCAGGAGAGATCGCCATGCTGACCGCGCTCAACGACGCCCTGCCCCGGCCGCGCTGGATGGCGCTGTCGGCCGATACCATTTTCCGGGGTTTGGTCGGGCTGGCGGTCATCGGCGCGGGCGTCGGGCGATTGACCCAGTCCGGCGAGCCCGTCACGCAATTGACCGGCGCGAGCCTCATGGTCCTGGGCGGGAGTCTCGCGGCGGGACTATGGACGCGACTGTCCGCGCTGCTGCTGGCGGTTGTCTGGAGCGTGACCATCCTGCCCGGCGCCGTAGCGACGATCTTTGCCTCCGATCCCCTCGCCCCGCGGCTTGAGGGGTTCGCGATTCTGGGCGCGCTCTATTTCATCTATGTGCGCGGCGGCGGTCCGGTCTCTGTCGATGGCGCGCGTCGCAAGCGCGCCCCTGTCGCCAAACCGAGCTCTCGCGGACGGGCGATCTCGCGACTTTGAGATCGCCGCCGTAAGCGGCCCTTGGCGATCAGGCCTCGTCCTGCCCTTCGTCGCCGCCGTCGACCATGTGGAACTCAAACCACACGCCGTTGAGGACGCCGAAGGCGACGGCCAGGCCAAGGCCCAGCACCCAGGTGAAATACCACATGGATCAGGCTCCTCTTCAGTAAAGGTCGGGGTTGCTGGACAGGGCCGCCACCGACGAGCGTCCCCATAGGACTTTGTAGACGAAGGCCGTATAGGCCAGGATCAGCGGCAGGAAGACCACCGTCATCAGCAGCATGACGAACAGCGTCAGGTGGCTGGACGAGGCGTTCCAAACCGTCAGGCTGGAGCGCGGATCAAGGCTGCTGGGCAGGATGAACGGGAACATCGACAGGCCGACGGTCGAGATGATCCCCAGGGCCGAAAGCGACGAGCCGGCGAAAGCCGGCCATTCCCGGCCCCGGCGAATGCCGAAGAAGGCCATGGCCGCGCCGACGAAGCCCAGCACAGGAGCCAGCACCATCCAGCGATGGGCCTGATAGCCTGCCAGCCAGGCGCCCGGCGCGGCCACGGCGACGGCGCGCAGGGGGTTGGACGGGCCCGCCATATTGACCGCGCCATCTAGACGGAAGCCCAGGCCGGCGAAGGCCACGAACAGGTAACCCACCGCGAAGAGGGCCAGGCTCGCCAGGGCCGCGATCGAGCCGATGAGGCGAGCGCGGTCCCGCACCGCCCCATACTCGGCCTTGATGGTCAGCCAGGCCGCGCCATGGGTCACCACCATGGCCACGGACAACAGGCCGCAGACCAGGGTGAAGGGCGTGAACAGTCCCAGGAACGAGCCCTCGTAGGCGACGCGCAAATCGCTGTCGAACCGGAAGGGCACGCCCTGCAGGACGTTTCCGACCGCGACGCCAAAGACCAGGGCCGGGACGAAGCCGCCAATGAACAGCGCCCAATCCCAGGCCGAGCGCCAGCGCCGGTCGGGCCGCTTGGAGCGGTATTTGAAGCCGACGGGCCGCAGGATCAGCGCGGCCAGGACGGCGAACATCGCCAGATAGAAGCCCGAGAAGCTGACCGCGTAGACGAACGGCCAGGCCGCGAAGATCGCGCCCCCGCCCAGAATGAACCAGACTTGGTTGCCTTCCCAGGTCGCGCCGATGGTGTTGATGACCATTCGGCGCTCGCGATCATCGCGGGCGACGAAGGGCAGCAGGGCCGCGACGCCCAAGTCAAAGCCATCCGTCAGTGTAAAGCCGATCAGCAGCACGCCCATCAGGGCCCACCAGATGATCCGCAAGGTGGCGTAGTCGAGAGGCAGATCCATCGGTCGAGCTCCTTATTCGGCCACGGCGAGGCGAAGGTCGTCGGTCACGGCGTCGGGCTCCTCATGGTGGGCGTAAGGCCCACGCTTGATCGTGCGGATGATCAGCCCGACCTCGACGATGGCGAGCGCGCCATAGAGCAGGGTGAAGCCGACGATGGTGGTCCACAGCTGGGCGACCGTCAGGCTGGAGGCGCCCAGGAAGGTGGGCAGCACCCCTTCGACCGCCCAGGGCTGGCGCCCCAGCTCGGCCAGCATCCAGCCAGCTTCAGCGGCGATCCACGGCAAAGGCATGATCAGCACCGCGGTCCAGAGGATCCACCGGGTCTCGCAGCGGCGCAGCGCCGTCAGGACGAAGGCGGCCGCGAACACCGCCACCTGCAGGAAACCGATGCCGGCCATGGCCCGGAACGCCCAGAACATCACCGGCACATTAGGCACGGTGTCCCAAGCGGCCTTGCGGATGGTCGCAGCATCCGCCTTGCGCGGGTCCGCGACATAGCGCTTGAGCAGCAGCCCATGGCCAAGATCGCGGCGGTGCAATTCGAATTGGCCGCGCGCGGCCTTGTCCTCGGGCGAGACCTTCAGGCGCTCAAGCGCGTCATAGGCCTGGACCCCGCTCTCGACGCGGGTTTCGGCGACGGCGACCAGCTCGAAAATCCCCGCGACGGGCTTGTCGAGACTGCGGGTCGCGATCAGCCCCAGAACATAGGGGATCTTGACCTCGGCGTGGGTCCTGCGCTCGGCCAGGCTGGGAATGCCAAACGCCGTCAGGCCGGCGGGTGCGGGCTCGGTCTCCCACATGGCCTCGAGGGCCGCGAGCTTCATTTTCTGGTTGTCGGTCAGGGCATAGCCGCTCTCGTCGCCCAGCACGACGACCGACAGGGCCGAGGCCAGGCCAAAGGCCGACGCCACGGCGAACGAGCGGCGGGCGACCGCCGGCCACTTGCCCCGCAGCAGCAGGATCGCCGACACGCCCAGCACGAAGACCGACGCGGTGACATAGCCCGCGCTGACGGTGTGGACGAACTTGGCCTGGGCGACGGGATTGAACAGCACCTCGCGAAAGCTGGTGACTTCCATGCGCATGGTGTCGGGATTGAACGCGGCGCCGACGGGGTTTTGCATCCAGCCGTTGGCGACCAGGATCCACAGCGCCGAGAGGTTGGAGCCCAGGGCCACCATGAAGGTGACCAGCAGGTGGCCCCGCTTTGAGAGCTTCTCCCAGCCAAAGAACATCAGGCCGATGAAGGTGGCCTCCAGGAAGAAGGCCATCAGGCCCTCGATCGCCAGCGGCGCGCCGAAGATGTCGCCGACATAGTGGGAGTAGTAGGCCCAGTTGGTCCCGAACTCGAACTCCATGGTCAGGCCGGTTGCGACCCCGAGCACGAAGTTGACGCCGAAAATGGTCGCCCAGAACCGGGTGATGGTCCGCCAGATCGGGCGATTGGTCATCACATAGATGCTCTCCATGATGACCAGGAGGAATGACAGCCCCAGGGTCAGCGGCACGAAGAGAAAATGGTACATCGCCGTCAGGGCGAACTGCAGTCGAGACAGCTCGACGACACCCATATCCATGACTCACAATCCTCTGGTCCGGGGGTCCATGACCCTCTGAGGCGGGCAGGTACGCTTATGTTATTATTTGCGCAATTACGCATATTTACAGTGACCGCCGCCCTTTCCGGGCTTCAGCCGCGCAAGGCTTTCCAGGCGACATAGGCCGCGACCGCCAGCACCAGGCAGGCGAAGAGTCTGCGCGCCGTCAGGGCGTGAGTGGCCAGCAGGGCCGCGCCGCGCACGCCCCCGGCGCCGCCCGCCAGGCCGCCCAAGACGAAAAGGCCCGCGACAGGCCAGTTGATCAGGCCCGAGGCGGCGTAGTTCAGTGAAGTCGCCGCACCGAACAGCGACACCGACAGGAGGGACGAGGCCGTGGCGTTGGCCAAGGTCATGCCGGTCGCCGCCATCAGCCCCGGCACGATCAGGAACCCGCCGCCGATCCCGAAGAATCCGGCGGCCAGCCCCGTCAGCAGACCCAGCGGCGCCAGCTTCAGCATCAGCCCGGGGGTTATGTGGACCAGAGGATCGCCTTGAGACTTGGGGCGACGCATCATCGACAGCGCGATCGCCGCCATCGCCACGGCGAACCCCAGCAGCAGCCGCTGGCCGTCGATCGCCTTGGCCAGGGTCGAGCCCAGGAACGAGCCGATCAGGCCCGCGCCGGCGAACACGCTCGCGCAGGGCCACTTGACCCGCCCTCCCCGGCCATGACCCACCAGGTTCATCCCGGCGTTGACCGCGACCGCCGCGGCCGAGGTGCCGATCGCCACGTGCGGATCATGGATGCCGACGACATAGAGCAGAAGCGGCGTCGCCAGCACCGAGCCGCCGCCGCCGAAAAGGCCCAGCAGCGCGCCGACGAGCGCGCCGCTCAGCAATGCCGATACGATCATGAACAGGGACATGTGCGCCAATCCGACGGGACTTGTATATTCATATATTCGCATATAAATAGTTTGTCGATGCCGGAGCCTGAAGGTCTGTGATGCGCGAACCGATCCCACCGCCCGACGTCGCCGTGGCCAAGGCGGCGACCATCATCGATGCGGCGCTGGCCGCGCCCGGCTCGAGGCCGCAGGTGCAAGCCTTCTTCGACGAGGCGACCTTCACGGTCAGCTATGTGGTTCGTGATCCCGGCACATCGGCCTGCGCCATCATCGACAGTGTTCTGGACTATGACCCGGCCTCGGGCCGGACAAGCGAGCGCTCGGCCGACGCCCTGATTGCCTATGTCAGGGAACAGGGGCTGGATGTCGTCTGGCAGTTGGAGACCCACGCTCACGCCGATCACCTGTCCGCCGCGCCCTATCTGCAGGACGCTCTGGGCGGTCGTCTGGCGATCGGGGAGAAGATCGTTCGCGTTCAGGAGACGTTCGGAAAACTTTTCAACGCGGGGCCCGACTTCGCACGCGATGGCCGTCAGTTCGACCACCTGTTCCAGGACGGCGAGGCATTTTCGATCGGCGGCCTGAGCGCCATCGCCCTGCACGTGCCCGGCCACACGCCCGCCTGCATGGCCTATGTCATCGGCGACGCGATCTTCGTCGGCGACACCCTGTTCATGCCCGACTACGGCACGGCGCGCTGCGACTTTCCCGGCGGCGACGCGGCGACCTTGTTCGCCTCGATCCAGCGCCTGCTGGCGCTCCCCGATAAGGCCCGCGTGTTCCTGTGCCATGACTACAAGGCCCCCGGCCGCGACGCCTTTGCCTGGGAAACCACGATCGGCGCGCAGCGGCGCGAGAACATCCACGTCCACGCGGGTGTCAGCCAGGCCCAGTTCGTGGCGCTGCGCCAGGCGCGTGACCGGACCCTGGACATGCCCAGGCTGATCCTGCCCTCGGTGCAGGTCAACATGCGCGGCGGCCATTTTCCCGAACCGGAGGACAATGGCGTGCGCTATCTGAAGATCCCCCTCAACGCCGTATGACCCGCGCCATGTCCAAGCTTCTCGCCCTCGTCGCAGCTCTTCTCCTCGTCGCGCCCCTGGCCGTCCGGGCCGAGCCGACCCGCGTCATGGTCCGGGCCCAGGCGCTCGACGCCAAGTTTATCGGCGACCATATGGGCGGGGTCGCGATCACGCTGAAGGACGCGCGCACCGGCGCGGTTCTGGCCAAGGGCCTGACCAAGGGCGGCACGGGCGACACCCAGCGGATGATGCGCGCGCCCAGGGTGCGCGGGGACAGCGTGACCGACGCGGCGACCGCCGGCTTCGAAGCGGTGCTGGACCTGAAGGCGCCGACCTTGGTGCGGGCCGAGGCCACGGGCCCGATGGGCAAGCCGGGATCCTCAATCCTGGTCACCTCCAGCCTCTGGATCATTCCGGGCCGTGATGTCCTGGGCGAGGGCTGGATCCTCACCCTGCCAGGCCTTGTCGTCGAACCCAACGCCAAGACCTCGGCCGACGGTCTGGTGACCCTGACGGCGAAAGTCTCCCTGATGTGCGGCTGCCCCATCGAAAGCGGCGGCCTCTGGGACGCGGCGAACTATGCAGTCCAAGCGCGGCTGATGAAGAACGGTCGTCCCGCCGCCGACATTCCCCTGACCTTCACCGGACGCACAGGCGAGTACGCCGCGACCGCACCGAAGCTTCCGCCGGGCCGCTATGTCTTGCGCGTCGTCGCCACGGACGCCAAGACCGCCAACGCCGGCGTATCCGAGCAGCGGATCACGCTCGGCGCGCACCCGTGACCATCGAGGCCTGACGATCCGCATCCCTTCCAGCGGCGGCTCTCCCGGCGACAGCGCCTAGAGCCTGTCCCGTTTAGATGGAACCATCTAAACGGGATAAACAGGCTCTAGAATCAAACATTTAGAGCCCTTTTGAACGCTTCAGATGAGTCCGTCTAAAGCTAAAGGGCTCTAGCCGAACCGCCCGCCGATGTAGTCCTGGGTCTCCTGGGCCATCGGTTTCATGAACATGTCCGAGGTGGCGGCGAACTCCACCATCCGGCCCAGGTACATGAAGCCGGTGTTGTCGGAGATCCGCGCGGCCTGGCCCAGGTTGTGGGTGACGATGACGATGGTGAAGTCGCTCTTCAGCTCGCCAATCGTCTGTTCCAGCTTGGCGGTCGAGATCGGATCCAGGGCCGAGGCCGGTTCGTCCAGCAGCAGGATCTCCGGCTCGACGGCGATGCCGCGCGCCACGCACAGGCGCTGCTGCTGGCCGCCTGACAGGGAAAGGCCCGAGGCGTGGAGCTTGTCCTTCACCTCGTCCCACAGGGCCGCCCGGCGCAGGGCCTTTTCGACCACCCCGTCCATGTCCTTGCGGCTCTTGCTCTCATAGAGGCGCACGCCGAAGGCGACATTGTCGTAGATCGACATCGGGAACGGCGTCGGCTTCTGGAACACCATGCCGATGCGCGAGCGCAGCCTGGCGATGTCCTTGACCGCCAGCAGGTTCTCGCCCTCGTGGTCGATCATCCCGACCGCGCGCTGGCCCGGATAGAGGTCGTACATGCGGTTGAAGGTCCGCAGCAGGGTGGACTTGCCGCAACCCGAGGGACCGATCAGGGCGGTGACCTGATTGCGCACGATGGGCAGGTCGACGCCGAACAGCGCCTGGGTCTTGCCATAGAAGAAGTCCAGGCCCTTGGCGCGCAGGGCGACGCTGTCGGCGGCCGGCTCGAGGATGTGCGCCAGGGTGTCGGTTTGGAAGGGCTTGGTCATGGGCGGGTGTTCCCCCGCGCGATGATCACGCGGCCGATGATGTTGATCGAGAGCACGGTGAGGGCGATGAGCAGGGCCCCGCCCCAGGCCAGGGCGCGCCAATCGTCATAGGCGCTGAGCGCGTACTGGAAGATCACCGCCGGCAAGCTGGCCGTGGGCTTGGTCATGTCCAGGGCGAAGAACTGGTTGTTGAGGGCGGTGAACAGCAGTGGCGCGGTCTCGCCGCTGATCCGGGCGAAGGCCAGGAGTCCGCCAGTCAGCAGCCCTCCTCTCGCCCCGCGCCAGATGATCTTGCGGATGGTCACCCAACGCGCCGCGCCCAGGGCGACCCCCGCCTCGCGCAGTGCGTTGGGCTGAAGCCGCAGGATATCCTCGGTGGTGCGGGTGACCACCGGCGCGGCGATCAGAGCCAGAGCGACGCCCCCGGCCAGTCCCGAGAAGCCGTGGAACGGCCGAACGACCAGCTCATAGACAAACAGGCCCACCAGGATCGACGGCGCGGACAAGAGGACGTCGTTCAGGAAGCGCACCGCATGGCCGTAGGGCGTCGCCCCGCCGTATTCGGCCAGCCAGGTGCCCGCCAGGATCCCGACGACGAGCGCGATGATCATGGCCACCGCGCACATCATGATCGAGCCGACGATGGCGTTACGCAGGCCGCCCAGCGAGCCGGGCGCGGGCGTGTCGCGGGTGAAGACGTTCAGATTGATCCCGCCCAAGCCCTGCTTGAGCAGCGACCACATGATCAGGCCAAGCGCGGCCAGCGCCAGCATCGTGGCCAGGGCGCAGAGCGCGACGAAAATGGAGTTGGCGGCTTTGCGACGGAAGGCGCGGTCGAACCTCATGGCGGCCCTCAGTCGTAGCGTTGGCGCAACAGCAGCGCCCGGGCGATGGCCAACACGCCGAAGGTGATGACGAACAAAACCAGGCCGAGCGCCGTCAGGGCCGCGGTGTGCAACTCGCCGGTGGCTTCGGTGAACTCGTTGGCGATGGTCGAGGCCAGGGTCGAGCCGCTGTCGAACAGCGATTGGGGCAGGCCGTGGGCGTTGCCGATGATGAAGGTCACCGCCATGGTCTCGCCCAGGGCGCGACCCAGGCCCAACATAACCACCCCGACCATGCCGCTTCGCACATAGGGAATGGTCACCGACCGGATGACCTCGAACGGCGTGCAGCCGATGCCGTAGGCGCTTTCGCGCACCTGGGCCGGCACGGTCAGGAAGAGCTCGCGAAACACCGCCGCCATATAGGGCAGGATCATCACGCCAAGGATCAGGGAGGCGGTGAAGATGTTGGCCCCGTTGGGCACGCCGTAAAACAGCTTCTCCCAGATCGAACCAGTCGGGACGTTCATCATCAGCGGTAGCTGGACGTGCAGGGCAAACCAAGGCGCCAGCACGAAGAGGCCCCACATGCCGTAGACGATCGACGGGATGCCCGCGAGCAGCTCCACGGCGATGGCGATGGGTTGGGCCAGGCGCTTGGGGCAGAACTCGACGAGGAAGACCGAGACGCCCAGGGCGATCGGCAGAGCGAGCAAGAGGGCCAGGGCCGAGGTGATCACGGTGCCGGCGATCGGTCCGGCCGCGCCGTAGACCTCGGTCACCGGGTTCCAGGTCGTGCTGGTGAAGAAGCCCAGGCCAAACTTGTGAAGGGCCGGCCAGCCGCCGATCACCAGCGACACGATGATGCCGCCCAATGCCGCCAGCAGCAAGGTGGCGGCCGACAGACAGGCGAACTGGAAGATCGGGTCGAACCAGGCGCCCTTGGAGGCGGCTCTGCTCGGCCTTGGCGCGGTCAGGGGGATGTCGGCCATGGGTTTCCGCTAAAGGAAATGGGCGGGAGCGCAGGTCTCCCGCCCGGCAGAAGGTTGAGGTCTGAGGCTTACTTGGAGACGTAGACGGGCTTGCCGTCCGGCCCCTTGACCATCGCGGCCCACTGCTTGCGCATCATGGCCTTCACCGAAGCGGGCATGGGCACGTAGTCGAGCGCGCCGGCCGCGCCGTCGCCGTTCTTGTAGGCCCAGTCGAAGAACTTCAGCACCGACTGGCCTTGAGCCGCGTCGTCCTGCTTCTTGTAGACCAGGATGAAGGTCGCGCCGGTGATCGGCCAGGACTTGGCGCCCGGCTCGTCCAGCAGCAGCAGATAGTTGCCCGGGGCCTTGGCCCAATCGGCGCCGGCGGCGGCGGCGGCGAAGTTGGCCGCGGTCGGAGCCGGGAACTGGCCGGCCTTGTTCTGCACCAGCACGTAGGTGGCCTTGTTCTGCTTGGCGTAGGCGTATTCGACATAGCCGATCGCGCCGATCGTCTGCTTGACGAAGGCCGAGACACCGTCATTGCCCTTGCCGCCCAGGCCGACGGGCCACTGCACCGAGTCGCTGGCGCCGACCTTCGATTGCCAGGCCGGGCTCTTCATCGACAGGTACGAGGTGAAGAGGAACGAGGTGCCCGAACCGTCCGAGCGGTGGACGACGGTGATCGGCAGGGCCGGCAGCTTGACGCCCTTGTTGGCGCCGGCGATGCGCGGATCGTTCCACTTGGTGATCGCGCCCATATAGATGTCGGCCAGGACCGAGCCGGTCAGATGCAGCTGGCCGGGATTGACGCCTGGCAGGTTCACGACCGGCACCACGCCGCCCATCACGGTGGGGAACTGCATCAGGCCCGCGCCATTCAGTTCTTCGGGTTTCAGCGGCTTGTCCGACGCGCCGAAGGCCACGGTCTTGGCCTTGATTTGCTTGATGCCGCCGCCCGATCCGATGGCCTGGTAGTTCAGGCCCGCGCCCGTCTGAGCCTTATAGGTCTCGGCCCACTTGGCGTAGACCGGCGCGGGAAAGGTGGCGCCGGCGCCCGAAATGTCACCGGCTTGAACGGCCGTGCCGGCCAGAAGGGCCACACCCAGGGCGGCCGCGAGCGTCTTCAACATCCGTCATCTCCTCGGGCGCCAGCAGAGGCGCCGCCTCCAGATTGGGACTTAGACGGAAAATATAACAGTCACGCGACGCGAAGTAAGTTCACCTAACGAACAATCATTCGCCGCGCGGCGCGTGGCCTTGGGCCAGGGCCTGGCTGCGGCGCAGTTCCAGGCGTAGCCACATGACGAACCGCTCGGCCGCCTCGGCGGTTTCCGGCGAGGCCTGGACGCGCGCCGTCAGCCACTGTCCGGCCGAGACTTCCAGGCCCAAGGCCGCCAGGCGTCCGGAGGCCAGATAGGATTCGGCGGCGAACACGTTGCTGAGCACGATGCCGCCGCCTTGAACCGCCGCGTCCAGAGCCATGGCCGGATCGTCGAAGAGATGGACGCGCGGGGCCTTGGCGCTCGGCGCCCAGCGCGCCGCCCATAGACCCCAGCTGTCGGGCGCGTCGGCGATCAGCGGTGAGCGGAGCAAGGCCTTCGGCTGGGCCACATCGAGCTTGGCGGCCAAGGCCGGCGCACACAGCGGCAGGTAGGAAAGTTCACACAGAGCGCCCTTGACCGCCTTCGAACTCCAGGCCAGGGCAATGTCCGCGCCCTCCCCGCCTTCGCGGGTTGAGACCTGCACCTCGACGTCGGGCAAGGCCTCGTTGAGCCGAGCGATCTTGGCCGAGAACCACAGCCGCCCCAGGACCGCCGGCATGGCGATCCCCAGAACCGCGCCGGCTTGCGAGCCCAGCACCTCGCGCATGGCCCGGCTCAGCGATTCCTGAGCCTCCGAATAGGTCTGGGCCAGGCGCAGGGCCGCCGAGGACGGCTCCATGGCCCCGCCCTTGCGCTCGAACAGACGCGTGCCGAGATCCAGCTCAAGCCGGCGGATCGACTGACTGACCGCGCTGTGGGTGATCTGTAACTCGCGCGCCGCCGAGGTGAAGCTGCGGTGGCGCGAGGCGGCCTCGACGGCGCGCAGGGCGGTAAAGGGCGGTGGTCTGCCTGACATGGCTTTTGAGTCTAACGCCGGAAGTTGAACTTACAATGGTTCGAACCGAATCCCCCTGCTAGTGCAGGGTCGATAGCGCCTCGCGCAGGCCGTGAGCGCCGCCTTCCAGCGGAAAGGTCAGCTCCGAGACGCGCCCCTCGGCGGCGCTGCGCGAGCTGAAGCGGCCCCGCAGCTGTTCGACCATGGCCTGGATCATGGCCGTGTCCCCGCCAGCCGCCGCGAGCGGGTCGAGCGGGCGTTCGATCTCGGTGATCCGCAGCTTGCCCATGCCGCGATCGCCGCGCAGGCTGATGCGCATGAGGCCCGGATCGTCGGCGGCTAGGCGGACATTGAGACACTCCAGCAGCACCAAGGCCACGGAGGTAGCCTGCTCGGTCGAAAGCCATAGTCCGCCGCGCTCGAACTCGATGCGCACGGGCGGGTGCTCGCGCGCCGACAGGGTGGCGTCGAGCAACTGACGGGCGAAGGCGTCGAAGTCGAGCAGATCGCTAGGTTCGCCAGAGAAACTGCGATGGGTCTTGGAAATCAGCATCGTGCGGGCCGAGGCCTCGGCCAAGGCGCGCGCCACGGCCTTGTCGGGCTCGTCGCGCGCCTGAAGCTGCAAGATCGCCGCGACCAGCTGCAGATGGTTGGTCACCCGCTCGTTCAGCTCGCCAAAAAGGCCGGCGTGGGCCTGAGCCAGTTCCTCGGCCTGGGCCTGGGCGGCCTTGGTCGCCGCCATCGCGCGCGCCATGCCGGTGATGAAATAGATCGCCACCGCCGAGGTCGTGGCGAAGAACAGCAGCGAGGTCAGCGAGTCCAGATCCGCCTTGATCTCGAGCTCGGGCCGGGTGAAGCGCAAATAGCCGATCGCCGCCGACAGAACCGCGGCGATCACGGCGGGCCTGGCGCCCAGCACATAGGCGCTGACCAGGACGACGGGATAAAAGACGGTATAGGCATGATTGGCGCCGAACACGGGATCGAGCGCCCAACGCGCCGTGAAGCCCGCGGCCACCAGGGCCAGGTTCGCCGCGTGGACGCCAAGGCATCCCAACCGGTGTGCTCGCAAGATCCGCCTCCACGGCCTAACGCGACCAAGCTTTAAGACAGAGCCCGGACGGCTTCATGACAGCGCCGAAACGTCATGCGCCAGAAGGCCCCATTGTAAGTCAGACTTGGCACAAAGGGAGCCGCTCCCGTGTTTGGGCGCGTTCGGCCTGCACCCTGATCGACCGCGCCAAGTTCGGCGCCTCGTCGAGGCCAAAGCCCCCTCCGGACTCTTGGGGGCTCCTCGCGCCCTGCCTCCCAGCCTCATTGACGAGGTCTTCCCACACCGTCTACGCAGTGCGTTAGTAGAACTTACGCCGGTTATGAGGCCTGGCAAGCCGCTCACGGATCCCCGTGGGCGCGTCCGGCGCGGCTTGGGTTTGCCGATCCGCCGCTTGTCGAGCCCGTCATGCCCCTGCCACTCCCACTGCCCGCCCCCTCCGCGACCCGCTGGCTGGGCTGGCTGCGTCGACGCACCCGCTCCAGCGAACTGTGGCTGATCGCGGTGGCGGTCCTGATCGGCGCGGCGGCGGGGGCGCTGGCGGTGTTGCAAGCCAAGCTCGCCCACGGCCTGCAAGGGCTGCTGTTCGGCATCAATCTGGATGAGCGACTGAGCGCCCAGAGCGCCATCGCGCCCTGGCGTGTGCTGTCGATTCCGCTGGGCGGGCTGGTGCTTGGCCTGCTGACCTGGGCTTGGCTGACCTATCGACCGCGACCGGCGGTCGACCCGGTCGAGGCCAACGCGCTCCACGGTGGTCGCCTGTCGCTGAAGGACAGCGCCTTTATCTGTGTCCAGACCCTGATCTCCAACGGCTTTGGCGCCTCGGTGGGACTGGAGGCGGCCTATGCCCAGGCCGGAGCAGCCGTCGCCTCGTTCGCGGGCCAGAAGCTCAACCTGCGCCGCGCCGACATGCGCACCCTGGTGGGGACCGGCGCGGGCGCGGCCATCGCCGCGGCGTTCGGCGCCCCCCTCACCGGCGCCTTCTACGCGTTCGAGATCGTCATCGGGGCCTATACCGTCGCCAACCTGGCGCCGGTCGCCGCCGCGGCCCTGGCCGCGGCGCTGGTGGCGGGCCGTATGGGCGCTATTCCCTATCTGCTGCGAACCACGACGCCGGCGATTCAGTCCTGGCTCGACTATGGCCTTTACGCGCTCTTGGGTCTGGTCTGCGCGGCGTTCGGCATAGGCCTGATGCGTCTGGTGGCCCTGGCCGAGCGTGGCGTGGCGCGCAGCGGCCTGCCGCGGGGGTGGCGCCCCGCCGCGGGGGGCGTGGCGCTGGCGGGCCTGGCGATGATCACGCCCCAGATCCTATCGTCCGGACACGGAGCATTGCATCTGGACCTGATCTCGGACCTTGGCCTCAAGACGCTGTTGATGCTCGTGGTCCTCAAGGCCCTGGCCTCGGTGCTGTCCTTGAGCTTTGGCTTTCGGGGCGGCCTCTTCTTCGCTTCGCTCTTCCTGGGCGCTCTGATCGGACAGATCTTTTCGGCCCTGTCCGTACTGGCCCCGTGGTTGCCCGGCTTGGATCCGACCGTGGCGGCCCTGGTGGGCATGGCGGCCTTGGCGGTGGCCGTGGTCGGCGGCCCCTTGACCATGTCGTTCCTCGTCCTGGAGGCGACACGCGACTTTTCGGTCACGGCCGCGGCTCTGGTGGCCTCGCTGATCGCCAGCACCATCGTGCGCGAAACCTTCGGCTATTCCTTCTCGACCTGGCGGCTGCACCTGCGCGGCGAGACCATCCGCAGCGCCCATGACGTCAGCTGGCTGCGGCCGCTGACGGCGGGCCGGATGATGCGCAAGGACGTGCAGACCACGTCGTCGGCGACGACCTTGGCGGAGTTTCGCCGTCGCTTTCCACTCGGCTCGACGCGGCGGGTGGTGATGGTCGACGAGGCCGAACACTACGCCGGGATGATCGTCACCGCCCTGGCCTATGCCGACCCTGGCGGCGACGAGCGACCGGTCTCGGTGCTGGCGGTCAATCCAGACGCGGCCCTGACGCCGGACCAGTCGATCAAGGACGTGATGCGCGCGTTCGACAGCACCGAGGCCGACGAGTTGGCCGTGGTCGACGCCGAGCGGCGGGTGATCGGCCTGGTGTCGGAGGCCCACGCCACGCGGCGCTATGCCGAGGAGCTTGAAAAGGTTCGGCGGGACCTGACCGGCGAGACCTAGTCCTCGCCGGCGCGCGCGATCAAGAGGTCCCGACCAGGATCAGCGGCGCCGACGGCGTCATCCATGCAAGGTAGACGCAAGGCGCCCGGTAGGCCGCGTCGGCGGATGTCGGGTCCTTGCGCTTCCAGGCAGACCGGACGGCAAGCCGCCAATGATCAGATCACCGCCTCCGCCTGCCTACGCACTTCGTTGGCGAGGGGATGGAGTGACTTTGGCGCGGTCGGCGCGACGAGGCTGTAGCCGACGCCGTCGGTCGCCCAGGAAACGCCGCCCAGGCCGCCATCGCTCCGCTCCGACATGGCGGTGTTCTTCTGCACCTTCATCGGTCGGACCATCACCGCCAACCGCTCACCGGCGCCGTCCTCGTAGAGGAACATGGCGGCTGGACCATGCGGCGTCGTCACCAGGCGACCACCGATGAACCGGTAACCAGCCGACTGCAAATCGGGGACCTCGACCGGGCTATGCAGGCGGCTCGAAACCCAGCGAACCAGGTCGGCCTTTTGCGCTGACCCCATCTCGACAGGGCGATGAACGTCGGACGCGTAGACGCGATAATTGTCGGCCGCCTCGCGCGCCAGCGCGCCAACGCCATTGACCGGGGGCGCGAACACCGCGCGCGCCGCCCATCCGCCCACGCCGCCTAGACAGAGCAGCATCGCGGCCGCCACGGCGGGGCGCCAGATCATCAAGCGCACGCGTCGAGCTTCGGCCAGGGCGCGAACGCCCAGTTCCGGCGGGATCGGCTCCTCGACGATCGGCGCAAGCGCGATCCGAAGAGCGTCGCGCTGGGCGATGTAGCCCTCGATCCGACGCGCCGTCTCGGGGTGAAGGCGCAAATAGTCCGCGACCTCCGCCCGGCGGCCATCGTCCAAGACCCGATCGACATAGGCCTGCAGGTCATCTTCGCTGATCGGACGAGGCGCGCTCATTTGATCCTCCGCAGGTGTGCGCGTTGGGTGGTGATAACAGGGGCGGCGATGCGTCGGGCCAGGCGTTCGCGCGCCCTGGAGAGCCGGGACATCACCGTGCCGATCGGAACACCCAACACCGCGGCGGTTTGGGCATAGGTCAGTTGTTCGACGCCGACCAGCAGGAGCACCGCACGATCATCAGGCGACAGGTCCGCAAGGGCGCGTATCAGATCGGCATGATCCATTCCGTCGGATTGGTTCGCGGGCTGGGACAGGGCCGCGTCCGTGGCGTCGTCGATCGCCATATGCCGCCCTTGCCGCTGGATTCGCCGCCAGCGGCTGATCGCCAGATTATGCAGGATCGAAAACAGCCAGCTTCGCGTATCGCTATGCCCGCGTCGTTGTCCCCAGCGACGGATGGCGCGTTCGAGGCAGTCCTGGACAAGATCATCGGCCTCCGACGTGTCGCGCACCAGAGAGCGCGCATAGCGTCGCAGGCTGGGGATCGACGGCTCGATCAGAGCGATCATGTTGTCCATGGTGACGCCCTCGCCCAAAGCCTCACGGGGCCTGGACTTGCACCGGCGCGCCGGGCGCGCCCGGCCCGCCAGCCGCGATCACAAGGTAGCGCCGCTGGTCGGGTTGGCTAGCCTGGACCAACTGCCGGATGGGGCCGATGGCGTTGACGATCGCCGAGCCGGCCGGATTGGTCATGAAGTTGGCCAGCGGCTGCAGCGCACCGCCCCCGTCCGCCTGGTCCGACAGGGCCAGCACATAGGGGGACTTGGGCGCTAGGCCCGTAACCGAGGCCTGCACGACCTGGATCAGGCCCTGGTCGAACAGGCTGACGCTGGTCGGCGCGGAACCCGCAGGGCCGCCGACGGCCGCCAGGGTCAGGTGGGCGGCTTGTCCGGCGGCGCCCAGCGGCTGCAGGTTCTGAACGCCAGGCCCCTCGGGCACGGCGTTCGGGACATAGGTCAGCGCCTGGGGGGCCTGGCCGATCGGGACGTTGGCGATCACCTTGTTGTCGACGGTGTCGATCACCGCCAGTTCATCGGCGTTCTCAAGACCCACATAGACGCGCGTTCCGTCGCCCGACGGCCAGATCCCGTGCGGCAGCTTGCCGACAGGGATGGTGGCGATCCTACTGAAGTCGTCGGTGCGGAAGACCTGAACCTGGTTGAGGCCGCCGATCGTCACATAGGCGAACTGCCCTTTGGCGTTGCGGACGAAATTGACGTGGTTGGTGATCGGGCCGGTGTCGATGACGTTCAGGATGTTGAACGGCGGCCGGGCGTTGAAGGCCACAACCTTGCCCACGTCCTTGAGGGTGAACCATACCTGCTGGCCGTCCGGCGAGGCGGCGATGTTGGGGCAGAACGGGCTGGGCTGGACCACCTTGCCGACGACCTGATGGTCGGCCACACGGATCACGGCGGTCTCGGGATTGAACGATGAACAGACATAGCCGTACTGGCCGTCGGGCGAAAAGATCGTCATGCCCGGCCCCGCCGCGGTGACGATGCGGCTCTTCTCCTCGAAGGTCGTCCCGTCGAGAACCGCGACATAGTTCTCGCCGCGGACCGTCACCCACACTTCTTTGCCGTCGGGCGTGAAGAACGCCTCGTGCGGGGCGCGGCCGACATAGGTGGTGTGCTTGACCGCGTTGGTGGCGGTGTCGATGAAGGTCACCGCGTTGGAGCCGATCGACACCACCGCCAACGTCCTATGGTCGGGCGAGAAGCCCATGCCGTGCACCAGCACCTGGCCCCTGTAGAGTGGACTGAAATTGCCCGGCGACGGATCGCCCAGTCGGATCACGCCCAAGAGCTTGTTGTCGACCGGATCGGTGACCGACACGGTGTTGGAGAACTGCTCGGCGGCGTAGACGCGGTCGCGGTGGCTGATGGCGATGTCGGCGGCGCCGGCCTTGCCGGGGGCCTGGCCGGCGAAGGCGGCGGCGCAAAGGGCGCTGGCGGCCAGGATGGACAGCCCGAAGAGTGAGGTCTTCATCCTAGTGATCCCGGGCGGGAGCGGCGTGGGCATGAGGCGTGGCGGGCGGCGGCCCGGTCGGCGCGGCGACGGCCGGCGGCAGCGGATCGCCCAGCGCCAATCGCATGGCGGCGATCTCCTGCTGTTGCTCGACGATGATCTCCTGGGCCACGCGGCGCAGTTGCTCGTTCTTGCCGTAGCGCAGCTCGGCGACCGCCATGTCGATGCCGCCTTGGTGGTGGGGGATCATCATCTCGACGAAGTCGCGGTCCACGTCGCCGGTCGGCTTGATGTCCATGGCGGCCATCATCCTGCTCATGGCCGCGTCATTCTCCGACATGAAGCTTTCGGCCAGGGTGCTTGCCGCCAGCGGCGCGGCCCAGCCCAGGCTCGCCGCGACGAGGATCGGCGTCCAGAGGGGGTTCGAAGAGCTTGGGACGCGAGGCAAGGGTGATCTCCAGTTCGGCGTTCGATGGCGCGCATTGAACGTGAGACGCCGCCCCAGCGCGTTTTATTCCATCGGATCGGAGAAAAATTTCGGGCCGTGCCCGAGGGTCGGGCTCCGCGCCAAGCTCCCGTTCGGCGCGACCATCAAGCCAAGGCCGGCGTCCGTTGGAGATGAACGTTCATGTCCCTCCCCCCGCTGAACGCAGACCCAGCCAATGGCGCACGCCGGGGATGCGCCGCAGCGCCAGGCGCTCGATCAGAGCGATGGCGATCATCGAGATCCCCAGCACCGGCAGCAGAACGCCGAACACGACGATCAGCACGCCGACGCCCGCGGCGATGCGGCCTTCCGGCAAGGCCGGCGGCGCGCCCAACTGACCATCCGGCCGCCGACGCCACCAGATGACCAGGCCGCTGATGCTGAGGGTGATCAGGCCCAGAGCCGCCAGAACGCCCAGCAGCTGGTTCACCCAGCCAAACAGCTGGCCTTCATGGGCGGCGATGCCGTAGCCGATCACCTTGTCGATCGGATGTCGGCTGGAGAACGTCTCGGTACGGACAACCTGGGCCGTGTCGGGATCGAGCGTCAGGGTCACGCGCTGGGGCCGGTTGGGCGTATCCGACCGCGCGGTCCAGTCGGGCGAGGCGTTGCGGCCCTTCCTGCCGGACGGCGGCGCGATCAGCACGGGCGGCGGCAGGTCCATGGCCCGCACCGTCGCGGCCATGCGGTCGAGGGCGGGCGTCGCGTCCACGGACATCGCCGACATGTCCATGCCGCCCATGTCCATCCCAGCCATATCCATGCCGGCCATGTGTCCGGCATGTTCGGACCCGGCGGCGGCGTCGATCGCCTTGCGTTCGGCCTTCTCGCCGGCGCGGCCATTGGACCAGTCCTGCTTGGCCACCGCCGTGCCAGTCAGCTTGCGGACCTCCTTGAGGCTGTCGCCCCAGACCTTGGCCCAAGGCAGGCCGGTCAGCAGCAGGAACAATACCAAACTGGAGATCCACACGCCGGTCACCGCGTGGATGTCGCGCCAGAACAGCTTTGAGCCGCGCCCCAGGCGCGGATAGAGCACTCCGCCCAGGCCCTGGGCCTGCCGCGGCCACCATAGATAGAGGCCGGTGACCACCATGACGATGGCCCAGCAGGCGGCCAGCTCGACCAGGATCGAGCCGTTGTCGCCCATCAGCAGCTCGCCATGGATGGTCTTGTCGATGTCCATCAGGCGATCGCTCTCGTTGATCACCTTCAGCACCTGCAACGTCTCAGGGTGAACATAGACAAGGATGTTCTCGCCCTTCCGGCCCACCACCACGCGGGCGGCGTCGTCGGCCTCGCGCCGCACCTCGTAGGTGCGCAGACGCGAACCGGGCACGGCCTTGAGGGCGGCGTCGACCTGGGCCTGGGCGCTGACGGGCTTGCCCGTCAGCGTCAGGTGGTCATAGGGCCGATCCAGCCAGGCCTCGACCTGGGGCTTGAACAGATAGATCGAGCCGGTGATCGCCAGGACGACGATGAACGGCGCGCAGAAAAGCCCGGCATAGAAGTGCCAGCGCCAGATCGCGCGGTAGTCGAAGATCGTCCGTCGGGCCTTGGCCAGGGCCGGGCTGGAAGCGGTCATGGGATCAGGCTCCTACCACTTGGTCTTGATGTCGACGACGAAGGTCCGCTGCGGCAGCGGGTGCGAGACGTAGGCCTGGTCGTTGAACAGGTTGTCGATCCCGACGCTGAGCTGGGCCTTCTTGGTGACGTCCCACGACACCCGCGTATCGACCGTGAAGTACTCGGTCTGGAAGCCGTAGGCGTCGCCGCGCGACAGGCCGAACAGGTCGGAGTTCGGTCGCGAGGCGTAACGCCAGCCCAGCGAGGCCTTGAGGTGGTCACTGATGCGATAGCGGACATTGCCGCTGGAGCGCCAATCGGGGATGCGCGGGAACTTCACCCCCTCGGCGGCGGTGTTGGCGCTGTTCTTGATCGTCTTGGCGTCGATCCGCGTGACATTGGCGTCGATGTCCAGGCCCGGGATCAGGACGTCACTGGCCTCGAGGATCAGCTCCAGACCGTACTGCCGGACCTTGTCGACGTTTTTGTACGAGGTGATGACCGTGCCGTACTGGTTCAGGCCGCTGAAGCTGAAGATGGCGTCGTCGATATCTTGATAGAACAGGCTGGTCGTGGAGCGGACCTTCCCGAACGTCCGGCGCAGGATGACGCTGGCGTCCTTGGACTTCTCGGACTTCAGGTTGGGGTCATAGCTGGTCGGGTCGATCTGGCGGGTGATGTCGTCGAACCGGCCCTGGAAGAGCTCGCCGACGGTCGGAAAGCGCTTGGCGGTCCCCAGACTGACCTGCAGCTCGAAGTCGCCGGGAATCTGGCCTTGCAGCGAGAGCTTCGGGCTGACCGAGGTCTCGTCGCGTTCCGGATAGGCGCTGTCGACGCGCGCGCCGCCCACCCGCTTGCCGATGCCGCCGTCAAAGGCGCGCCAGCTGTCGAAGCGCAGGCCGCCGGTCAGGACGAAGTTGCCGTCCAGGTCATAGGCGTCCTCGGCCCAGACGCCCCACAGGCTGGTCTTGCCATAGGTCGAGGTTGAATAGACCGGCGCGGTCGCCGTGCGCCAGTTGGTGGTGGCGTAGGTGTCGGTCCCGGCCTCGTAGAGGTTGGCGTTCAGGCCAAAGCCGACCTCGTGCTTTCCGAACACGCGATCGAAGGTCGCATCGCCCGTCCACCAGCCGGGTTTGGTCTGACGGCTTTGCGTGCCGGCGCCGTTGGACGCGCCCGTGGCATAGTCGTTGGAGGTGCGCGCGTCCTGGTCGGGGATCCAGTAGCGCGACAGGTTGAACGACGCCTTCCAGCCGGCCAGCGGACCGGCCAGCTTCAGGCCGGCGAGATATTCGGTGCGGTCGGTCTCGGAGAACGTCAGGCCCGTGGCGTTCCAGGTCTTGCCGCCGTAGCTGACCTTGCCTTGGTAGACCGACTTGCCCGACGCATCGACCAGCCAGCTGCGCGGATTGGTCAGGTCCTGGTTGGTCTTCCAGGCAAAGGCCAAGGCCTGGATGTCCCAGCCGTTGGCCGCCGCGTAGCCGACCCGCAGGCGCAGTTGGTCCTGGATCACATGCACCGGCGAGGCCGCACCAAACACGGGCGTGGCCAGACGCCTGTCGTCATACGCGCCGGTCACCGCCGTGCCCGCGCCGGTCGTCGCCGACAGCAGGTTGTAGGTCATCGACTGGCCGGTGTTCTCGAAATGCCGGAAGCCGCCACGCACGCTCCACGGACCGTCGTCCTGCTTGTAGGAGATCCCGCCCTCGGCGCTATAGCCCTTGAAGGTCTGATCAAAGCCGTACTCCTTGAACGGCATGATCATGGCCTGGGCGTTGGCGTAGACCTCGCGGCCGGGCTCGGGCTCGCGGGTGGTCACCGAGATCACCCCGCCCATCGAGTTGCCGCCGTAGCGGGCCGAATAGGGTCCGTAGACGATGTCGAACTGGCGCACCTCGGCCGGCCCGACAACGTTCCACTTGGGCGGATAGTCGTAGCGATTGCCCAGGAAGTTGGAGACCACGAAACCGTCGACCAGCACGATGGTGCGGGCGCTCTGGACGGTGTTGGTCCCCCGCAGGGCGACCACGGCGTTGTCGTCGCCGGCGAAGCGTTTGCGCACGAAGAAATCGGGCGCGTACTTCATCAGGTCTTCGACATTGACCGCGTTGATCGCCTCGAACTCGGTCTGGCCCAGGGACACGGCCAGGCCGCGCGGCACGACGGTAACCGGCTTGTCGCCGCGCCCGACGACCAGGACCGGATCGACTTCCGAGGGCGTGGTGTCGGCGGGATCGGCCGCTACGGCGACGCGGTCGTCGGCCAGGGCGAGAGCGGGCAGGACGGCGGGACTGACCGCGAGCGCGGCCAGCAGGGCGCGCGCCGAAACGGCGCGGCAATGCAGGGAGGACATGAAAATTCCAATCGTCGAACGTCAAGGGGCCGGCGCGCGAGGCGGCCGGCGGCGATGGGCGTCAGGCGATGGCGGGTGGTCCGGTCTTGAACGGCGGCGGAGCGGCCAGGCCCAGGCCGGGGCGCTGATGGGCGAGCGGCAGATCGATCCGCGAGCGGGTGACGAAGGTTTCGGCGGGGGCCAGGGTCAGGCTGGGAACCGGCAGCGGCGTGACGGCGCCGGCGAAGACGCAACCATGGTCGGGATTGGCCTTGCCGTCAGCCGGCTTGGGGGCGCCTTGATCGTCCTGGACGACACCGCTGGCGTCGACCGCGACGGTCTTGGCGCCCTGGGCCGTACAGATGACGATCGCGGGCAGACCGCCCTGCCCCGGGGTCGGCGCGACCATGTAGCCCGCCGGGATCAGGACCCGCACGGCGATCGCGCAGACGGTCAGCAGCGCGCCCAGGCGCGCCTGCATCCGAGTCAAACGTGACCACCCCAGTCCCATGGGCGCTCGCCTACGCGCAACCGCGCCGCCTGTCCAGCCGCGACCATGAAGGTGGCCGCGGACATTGGGCAGGCCACGCGCGCATAGAGACGCGCTTCTGGGCGATTTCGGATCGCAGGGATCCGAGGGCCGAGGCGCGGCCCCCGCGGCGGTTCGCGGTCGAGGCCGGGCGGCCGGGCGTGCAACTGGCCCAGGGACTCGCGGCGGCCACCCCGGCGCGACCGGTCAGGCTTCCGGACCCAGGACGCTCATAGAGCCAGGGTCGCGGTCAGGTCGCCCGGCGCGACACCGCCCGCCGCCAACATGGCCTGGTCGCGCGCGACGACGCCCGGCAGCGGCTCCAGGCCAAAGCGGCGATTGAGGAACCGCTGGATCGAACCGGTGTCATAGAGGGTGTGGTCCACGTGGCCCTTGCGGGCGTGCGGGGAGACGATCAGCGCGGGAATCCGGGTGCCCGGTCCCCAGCGATCGCCCTTGGGGGGCGCCACGTGGTCCCACCAGCCGCCGTTCTCGTCGAAGGTGACGATGACCAGCATCTTGTCCCATTGCGGCCCGCTCTTGAGGGCGTCGATGGCCCGGGCGATATGGCGGTCGCCCGCGTCCACGTCCGAATAGCCGGCGTGCATGTTGAGGTCGCCCTGCGGCTTGTAAAAGCTCACCGCCGGCAAGCGCCCGGCCGCGGCGTCGGCCAGGAACCGGTTGGTGCGGGGGCTGTCGCCCAGGCCGGCGTCCAGCAGCCGCTTGGCGCGCTCGGCCGTCCCCGGCGCGAAACTCTTGAAATAGTTCAGCGGCTGGTGGTGAGCCTGGAAGTTCGGCTTGGCCGGAAACAACACCTCTTCATCCCGGCCGCCGGCCAGGGCCTCGCCCCAGGCGCCGGCGTACCAGGCCCAGTCGACGCCTCTGGCGCTCAGGCGGTCGCCGATCGTGGCGTGGACCTGCGGCACGAGGGTCATCGGCTGGGACGGATCGGCCAGCCGGGGGTCGGTCTTGTCCTGGCTCCAGCTGGGCGCATAGGGCGGGGCCATGGTGTTGACCGCCCAGAAGTCGGGGGTCAGCGCGCTGGGGGCGAACCTGGGCCGCCCGTCCAAGGCGCTGGCCGGCGAATCCGCCAAGGCCTTTAGCCGCGCGCCCTTGGGATCGTCGCCCTCGACCTGGGCGATCACCGCGCCGGCCGGGCTGGTCTCGGCGTCCGGATAGAACGGGGGCTGGGCGGCCACCAGATATTGGTGGTTCAGGAACGAGCCGCCGAACGCGCCCATGAAGAAGTTGTCGCAGAGCGTATATTGCTCGGCCAGTCGCCACAGGCGCAGGTTCACCGCCGCGTCGCCATAGTGGCCCATGACCATGGCGCCGCTGTCGCCCCAGGCGACGAACTGGTCGTTCCGTCCGCCGTTGATCTGCATCTGGTTCTGGTAGAAGGCGTGGACCAGATCACGGGTGACCACCCCGTGCGGCAAGGGATCGCCGTCCTGGGTCTTCAGGGCGAACGGCGCGTTGGCCAGCGGCGGCAGGTCCGCCTCGGCGATGTGGTAGCGGGCGTGCTCGACGACCTGCTCGTGCGGGACCAGGCCGCCCCAGATCGGCGGCAAGCGATCCAGCACCCGGCCATCGCGGTCGCGCTGCAGCGCCCGTTCCGGCGGCAAGCTCTTCAACGGTTCCCGCAGGCCCGGGAAGTCGGCGAACAGGTTGTTGAAGCTGCGGTTCTCCGCATAGATCACCACGACGGTGTCGATGGCCTTGGCCAGACGCCGATCGATCTCGCGCGCCGACAGGCGCCCGAGGCCGAAGGCCGCGGCGTTGGCCTCCTCCGCGCCAAGAGCCGCGCCCGCGACGCCAGCCAGGGCCACCGCCCCGAACAAGCGGCGACGGGACGGGTCGGCGGGCTTGGACGCCGCGTCGCCCGAGCGGTCCGGATCGCCGGGTTTTTGGGTCATGGAAGTCTCCTGGCGTGCGGGATCGGAGTGACGGGCCGCTCGGCGAGGACGCTATCGAGAACCATGCGGCCCGAAAAGTCGAAGACGGCGTCACGAGCCGGCAAACTGGCCGACCCGCGACGCCTGGCTCGTCAGAACTTGGCGCTCAGCACCAGACGGATGTCGCGACCCGGCATCACGACCTCACCCTTGTTGAGCGCGGTGGCGTTGCGGATGGTCTCGTCGGCCAGGTTGTGACCCACCAGCGTCAGCGCGATCCCCGGCTTGGCCTTGAAAGGCTTCCAGCGCACCTGGGCGTCCACCGAGGTGTAGCCGTCGGTCGCCAGATCGGCGACGCCGACATGATCCTGCTTCGCGACCGCCAGGATCAGGAAGGAGGCGTCGACCGCGCCGTTGTCCCACTCCAGACCGCCGCCGAAACGGCCAGGCTGGATGCGGGGCACGTTGCCGGCGCCGCCGCTGAACTTGGCCCGAACATAGTCGCCCAGGACCTGGCCCGACAGCTTGCCGCCGCCCACCGAAGCCAGAGGGAAGAAGGCCTTGGCCTCGACGCCCCAGAACTTGGCGTCCTGCTGGCCGTAGTTGAGCTCCTTCAGTTCGCCGGCGCCGCCGACTTCGCAAACGCCGTCCTCGTCGCACATCCGACCGGTCAGACCGCCAAAGATGTAGTTGTCGAACCGCGCGCCCCAGACCGAGGCCTCGATCCGGCCTTCGTTGCCGATCTTGTAGCGCGCCGTCGCCTCCAGCGAGTTGGCGCGCTCGATCTTCAGGTTCGGATCGCCGGTCTCGAACGTCAGCGGACCATCGTGCGGGCCGATGGCGAAGAGCTCGGTCTGGGCCGGCGCGCGCGCGGCCGAGGCGGCGGTCAGACCAAGCCGCAGGGCGTCGGAAGCCTGATAGGTGAAGCCGGCCGAGACGCTGACCGGCGTGTATTTCTTACGGGTCTCGACGCCGGAGGCTGGCGTGCCGTCGATTCGGACATGCTCAACGCGCGCCGCGCCCTGGAACTGCAGCGGACCAATCGGGGCCTCGACAAAGGCGAAGCCAGCGGTGCTGACGGTGTGGGTCGGCTTAAGATAGTCGGCGCCTTCGCCCAGGGCGCTGAACTTTCGATCCTGGAACTGGACGCCCAGGGCGGAAGCCGACAGGAAGCCGGTCTGGCCGAACAGGGCCTCCGCGCGACCGTCCCATTCCTTGTTGTTGAACGTCGACAGCGCCTGGTTGGTCGCCGGGTCGATCTCGCTGTGGGTGTAGTCGGCATAGCCGGCGTCGACATTGAGGCGCTGCAGCACGCCGTCGCCGAACTTGAACGAACCGCCGAACGCGCCCTTGTCCTGCTTCATGTTGATGAAGGTGTCTTCGGCGGGGATGCCGTAGCGGGCCTTGTAGTGCGTACCGCTGGCGCCGACGCGGCTGTCGTCGCCGAAGAAATAGGACGCGCCGCCCGAATAGCCGTTGCCGTGGAACCACGAGTTGGATTGCTGGCCCTCGGGCGTGTCGTAGTCGCTGGAACGACGACCGAAACCGTCGAAGTGCACGGCGAACGGACCTTGCCCCGCATCGACGCTGAGCGTGCCCTCGCCGGTCTTGGCGCTGGAGCCGTAGGCGGCCGTGGCTTCGCCGCCGATCCCGTCGATGGGCTTCATCGGGATGCGGTTGTTGATGACGTTGACGACGCCGCCGATCGCCTGGCTGCCATAGCGCAGGGTGGCCGCGCCACGCACCACTTCGATATCCTGGGCGGCCAGCGGGTCGATCGGCACGCCATGGTCGGGACCGACGTCCGAGACGTCCGAGCTGGACAAGCCGTTTTCAGCCAGCTTGACGCGCTGGGCGTCCATGCCGCGGATCACCGGGCGACTGGCGCCGGCGGCGAAGCCCGTGCCGGCCACGCCGGGGACGTTGCGCAGGGCGTCGGCCAGGCTGGCGCCGCCATTGGCCAGCACCTGATCGCGGCTGACCTGCTCGACGATCGTCGCGAACCGGTCCGGGTCACCGCTAAGCGGCGAGGCGGTGATCACCACCTCCGACACCGAATGACCAAGGTCCTGGGCCTCGGCGACCGCGCCCCACGCCAGCAGGACTCCGGCGCTGGACGCCGTCAACAACATCGAACGCAGCCGCATGTGGCTTCTCCAAAAAAAGCGAACCACCGCCCAGTATGTTATAGCATAACATTAGCCAAGCGAGATCGTGAGCACGGCGCGAAGATCGGGTGAGTGATGCATTTGGATCACGAAACTGACGCGCACCGCCTCATCGATCAGACGATCGCGGGTCGTCACGGCGCCGCTGCCGACGAGAGGATTCTTCATCTCACCCTCTCGTGCGGCGCGCGTTAACCGCCGCTCCGGCCTAGGCGCCCGCGCGGTCAGAACCAGCAGCGCCAGCAGCTGACCTTCGAGCGGAGCCGCAGCGGCGGGCGACGGGCGCGGCGGGCGACGCCAGGGTCCTGCACGAAGTCGCAACATGGCTTCCACGGTTGCTCAACCGGGCTCGGGCATAGGCGCAACGCGATCAGAAAGGCGTGGCTTTAGGAGCTTGGATCTTCATGGACCGCAGTCATCGCGTCATCGCCCCGGCCCTCATGCTGGGGCCTCAATGCTGACGTCTCGCGGTCAAGCGGCCGCGGCATCGGTCCAGGCGATTAGGCGCCAAGTCCAGTGAACGCTCCCCCTTCATCGGCGGGCTCCCCACTCATCGCCACCTATTTCGCGCGACGTGAAGACATGCGTCGCTTCTTCTCCGTCCGGACCGGCGGCGGCGGAGACGTCGAGGACCTGATGCAGGACCTCTACCTCAAGGTCCGGCGGGCAGACGGCGGGGCCATCGAGAATCCGTCGGCCTATCTCTATCGCTTGGCGTCGAACCTGCTCCTGGATCGTTTGCGGGCCCAGCGCCGGTCCGGCGCGCGAGACGCGGCTTGGCGAGACGCAAATCATGCGAGCTTCGGCGCCATGGACATTGCCGACGCGGCGGACGCCGAGGCCGCTGCCTGTGCTCGCCTGCGTCTGGAACGGCTCATCCAGGCCCTTGGGGCTTTGCCGCCAATGACACGGCAAGTGTTCTGGCTGCACAAATTGGAAGGCCTCACGCACCCCGAAACGGCGAAACGGCTTCAAATCTCGAAGAGCGCTGTCGAAAAGCATGTCAGCTTGGCGCTCAAACACCTGCTGTTGAAAGTCGGTCGATAGTGTGTGGTCGAGCCGCGAGCGCCGTCCAGGCTCTCGGCCATAACCGCGGGGATGCGCGCGGCCAAGCCGATGATCAGGCGCAATTGGTCGCGCGCGTCGCTGCCATCATCCCATGGCTTCGACAACCGTCCACACGACTTAAGGCCTCAGCTCACTCCGGCACGTACACCATCTTGCCGTCTGGCAGGCGGTAGGTGATCCCGGCCTTGACGCCCTGTCCCTCGCCGATCGCGCCACGGGCCTCGTATCGCGTCATCTCCTTCCCATCCTTGACGATCATGCTCATGTCCTTCTGGCCGGGGTTCTTCACCACCACCACCTTGTCGGCGTTGAAGGGATTGAGCGGATTACGGACGATCAGGATCATCAGGATCGCGATCACCACGACGAACAGGTCGATCAGATTGACCACCGACAGGATCGGATCGTCGGCCTCGTCGTCCTCCAGGAACCGCATCAGACCGCGCCCCGCTCGAGCGCGCGCAGGTCTTCAAGCAACCAGCGCCGACGGATGGTGAGCACGAAGTGAGTGATGCTGGCGGCGATCAGGGCGAGAACCACGCCGGAGAACGCCACGACCAGGTTCTTGCCGATGGCGCCGCCGTCGCCCTCGCCCAGGGCCAGCAACGCCGGCCCCATGGGGATCATGGTCGCGACGAGGCCCAGGAGCGGAGCGCTGCGCGAGGTCACCCGCAACCATTCCAGCTTCTTCATGATCCAAAGCTCCAGATCGTCGCTGCCAGCGCCCGTCTTGGCCTGATAGGCCGCCAGGCCGGAGCGGTGGACGCCGGCCCGGCGCTGGGCGGCTTCGATCAGAAAGCCGCCCAGCGCCACGAAAGCGTAGGCCAGGGCCAGCAGGATCAGCGCCAGCGCCGGCGGCAGGAACAGTCGGGCCAGGTCGAACAGACCCGCCTCAAGACTTTGCATACGAGGACTCCTCGGAGATACGAGCATTGGAAAGAAGCTGCCGCGCCGCTCCGGCGACGAGCAGGGCGATCAAGGCCAGCAGGCCCAGCATGGCGTGCGACGGCTTAGGCGCGTTGGCCGGCGGCGGAACCACCTTTTCCAGCAGGCGCCCCTTGACCTTCGGCGCCGGCGGCGGAGCCGGCGAGATCCGGGCGGGCGCCGACGGAGCGGCGGCTTTAGCCGGGGACGCCGTCGCGCCGCGCGACAGACCAAAGCCGCCAAGCGCCGCCTCCAGCACCGCCGTCGTCGGCTTGGCCCCGCGCTGGGCGCCCTTGCGCGCCGTCAGCTCGCGCCAGCGCTCGGCCATTTCATGCAGAGTGCGTTCGTCCGGACGCCAGTAGCCCTTGCGGACCGCCTCGGTCATCCGCTCGATCATCTGGGCCTGGGCGGTAGGATTGCTGGCCTCGAACCAGGCGTTCAAGCCCAGCTTGCGGCGATCCATGACGAAGGTCTCATGCATGGCCTGCCACTGCTCGGGCCGCACCATGGAAGGATCGGCGACCTGCCAGCCGAACAGGTTGTTGGTCACGTCCAGCACCTCCAGCGTGCCGGCATAGCCCTCGGCCTTCATGGCCCTGATCCATTCGGGATTGAGGTAGCGGCCGCGCAACTCGTCGGCCAGCACGGAGGCCGCGTCGCGGATCCTCGGCTCGGCGCCGCGCGCGTCGGTGATGAACAGCGTCGGGCTCTTGCCGTCCAGGCGGCGCACGGCCATCGACAGGCCGCCGAGATATTCGAACGGGTGATCGGTCGAGAGGACCCCGTTCAGGTTCGAGGACCGCGACAGCACGGCGGCCTGCACGCCGCGAAGCTGGGCCGCGAACAGGTTCTTCTCGGCCGGCTTCTCGCCCCAGGCGTCGTCGGCATAGGCGTACTGCAGCCGATCGAGGAACCGGTCGGCCAGTTCATCATCCTTGTTCCAGGTCGTCGAAGCCAGGGTCGCCTCGGGCACGCCGCTGCCATAATCGCCCGGCGCGTTGCTGAAGATCCGCGCCGCGGCCAGGCGGCGGGCGCGCTCGGGCGCCATGCCGGCGGCGATCAGCTCCGCCTCGATCCGCTGGCTGTTGGCGGCCACGACATTGCCCGGCTCATCAAGGGCCGCCAGCCGCTTCACGCCGCCCCCGACCAGACGCATTAAGCCGTCGAACTGGTCGCGGTAGACGCTGGTGGCCTGCAGCACCGCATCGACGCGTGGCCGCCCCAGCTCCTGGGCGGGGATAATCTCAAGCCCGGTCACCCGCCCGCCCTGATCCCAAATCGGGCGAAGGCCCATGGCGTAGAGCGCCTGGCTCTCGACGATCCCGAGGGTGCGGATCGCCTCGCCCGACCACAGGGAGAAGGCCAGCTTCTCCGGCGGCGCGCCGTGCTGCCGACGATAGGCGTCGTAGAGCTGGTCGAAGGCGCGCATGCCCGCGGCGTAGGCCGCCTTGGTCGGCAGCTTGTCGGGCTCGAAAGCGAAGAGGTTGCGGCCGCTGGGAACTTCGGGATTGCGGACAGGATCGCCGCCCGATCCGGGGCGCACGAAGCCGCCGGAGAGACCGGCCAGCAGGGCCTCGACCTCGCCGGTCTGGGCTAGGTTACGGTCGAGCTCGGCGGCGCGCTCCAGCATCGCCGAGAGCTCCGGATCGGCGATGTCCGCCAGCGGTTCGGCGCTTTTCAGCCGGCGCAGCGTCAGAACATAGGCCGGCGAGGTCTTCAGCGCCCCGAAGTCCTCGGCGAACACCTCCTTGGGGTCGAGACCGAGGCGCCTGTAGTAGGGTTCGCCCAGCTGCTGCATGACCGTGGCCGCGCGCAGTTCGACCTCGGCGGCCTCGCCGAACGTGTGCAGGCCGAGCGGGGTCGCCGTCGCCGCCAGGGCGTGCAGGTGGTCGTGCAGCGCCAGCAGGAAGACCGGGAACTCCGCGCCAAGCCGCGCGTCGCTCCAGCCCATGTCGCCGGCGAGGCCGCTGGACCGCGCCAAGGCCTGGATCTGCCCGGCGGTGCGATCGCGCACCGGCCCGACGTCCAGTTGATCGTACTCGTGGATCAGGGCGTGCAGGTCGCGCAGCTCGTCATAGAGGCCGGCCGGCGCGAACGGCGGGGTCTGGTGGCTGATCGTCACCGCCCTCCCCCGGCGCTTGGCCTGGATGGCCTCGGAGATGTTGTCCTGGATGTAGGGGTAGAAGACCGGCAGATCGCCGACCGTCAGAAATGGAAAGTCCTCGACCGAAAGCCCACGGTCCTTACCCGGCGTCCACTCCTGTGTGCCATGGGTCCCGAAGTGAATCAGCACGTCGGTCGCCAAGGTCTGGCGCGCCATCAGATAGGTCGCCAGATAGAGATGCCCCGGCGCGACCTTGGTGTCGTGATAGGACTCGCCCACCCGGTCGGCGCGCGGCGGCTGCGGCAGGATGGTTAACTTGCCCAGCGTCAAGCGCGGGATCACGAAGACGCGCCGCCCGCCGACCGTGCGCACGGCCCAATGACGTTCGGGCGCGCCCCAGCGAGAGACCACCGCCTGCTTCACGGCGGCGGACTGGCGATCAAGCCAGGCCGTGTAGTCGGCCAGCGGCGCGGTCGTCGCCAGACCACGCGCGAGCAGACCATCGAGGGCCTCGGGCCGGTAATAGCCGCCCAGCATGGCCTGAGCGTCTTCGATCAGGATCTTTTCCTGGGTCGGCGGAACGTCGTAGCCGGCGGCGGCGAGCCGCTGGGTCAAGACCGCCAGGCTGCGGGGCACGTTGAGGTTCGACGCGCCGATGTTCTTCTCGCCGCCCGGGTGGTTCCAGAACATCAGGGTCAGGCGCTTGTCGGCGTTGGCCTTTGTCCTGAGCAAGGCCAGGCGCCGAGCCTTGCCGACCATCGCCGCGACCTGTTCCGGGATGGGCGTCAGCTCGCCCTTCTCAACGGCGGCCACCACCATCGGGTCGCTGACGCCCCAGCTTTCGGGCGTGGCCAGGAGCACGGCGGCCATCTGCGGCGAGATGCCGGTGGGCGAGGCCCGCCAGGCGGCGATGTCGCCCTCGCGGTAGGTGAAGCCGGCCATCACCGGCACGCCCAGGGCCTCGAACTCGGCCTTGCGCGCCGCGCCGTTCTGCAGGTGCTGCAGATTTATCAGCACATCAACCTTGCCGGCCTTGGCGATCTTGCCGATCGCCTCCGGATCGCTCGCCTCGAACCAGAAGACGATGGGCGCGAGGCCATCCTTCTCGGCCGCGCGGACGAAGGCGTCCAGAAGACCGGTCTCGCCGCTGGCCAGGGCGCCGCCATAGGTGATCACGCCCAGGCGCGGCGCGCCCCGGCGCCAACGCCCCTCACCCCACGCCAGATAGTCCTCGACCTTGGCGAACGGCGCCGCGGCGTCGGGGTGATAGACGCCCGCCTTGGGCAGGATCTGGGCCGGCGGGAGACTGGCGATGTCCCCGCCCACCCGCCAGGTCCGGTAGGCGGCGAAGAACAGCCCGAGATTGGCCTGCCCCCCGTTGCCGTAATAGCTGACCAGGCGCCGGCCCAGCTCCGGCGAAAGCCCGCCGCCATAGGCCGGCGGACCGCCGCCGACGCGCAGCCAGGGGGTCTTGCTGGCCTCCAGCGCCTTTCCGGCCTTGGCCATCACGGCGGCCAGGTCATTGCCGCGCGGGGTGTCGAGAACAAGCAGGTCGGCGCCCTCGCCCCAGGCGGCGGGATCGCGCTTGTCGGTCTCGACATAGAGGCTCTCGACCGAAAGCCCCTGCTCCTTGGCCCAGCGGTCCAGGCGCGCGATCTTGCCGGGCAGGACAAAGTCAGTGGTGACGACCCTGATGACGGGCGCGGCCGGAACCTGCGCGTTCGTCGCGCCGACCGCGATGAACAGCAGCCAGAGAAAACCGAGGAACGAGACCGCGCGCTGCATCAGAAGCTCAGGTTGAAGCCCAGGTGGTAGAGACGGCCGGGCTCGGCATAGGTGTAGCCGCTCGATTTCTCGGCCAGGCGCTGGTCGGTGATGTTCTCCACACCGATCCGAAGGGCGACGTTCGGGGTCAGCCGCTTCTGGGCCTCGAAGAACCACAGGCTGTAGTCGGGCAGCACGCCGGTGCTCACCAGCTGGCGGCCGACATATTCGGCGCGAAGCTGAGCCGAAAAATCCTCGCGCGGCGCCCATTCCAGACGCGCGTTGAGGCTATTGCGCGGGCGCTCGGTCAGCTCGGCGCCGGTCGCGCGGTTCTCGGTGTCCAAGTGCGTGTAGTTGGCCGACAGCTTGAAGGCCGCCGGCAGCTGGGCGCTGGCGCCGGCCTCGACACCCTTGATCCGGGCGCGCGAGACGTTGCCGTAGAGACGCACCTCACGACCCCGGATGCCGCAGAAGGCGGTGCACTGCGTCTCGACCAGGTTCTTCAGATCGTTCTGGAAGACCGCCGCGCGGACCGACCAGGGACCGGCGTCATAGTCGACGCTGGCCTCGTAGGTCGTGCCGATCTCGGGCTTGAGGTTGGGGTTGCCGTAGACGGTGAACCGCCCGCCGGCCGCCACCACGTCGTATTCGGGCGACAGCTGGGTGAGGCTCGGCGCCTTGAAGCCCCGGCCGACGCCGCCCTTCAAGGTCAGCTTCGACGTGGCGTGAAACACGGTGTAGAGGCGCGGGCTGGTCTGCCAGTCATAGGCCTCGTGGTGATCGAAGCGAGCTCCGCCCACGATCGACCAGCGCTCGGTCACGCTCCACTCATCCTGGATGAAGGCGCCGCCCTGGTCGGCGCTGGCCCGTCCGGAAGCGTTGACCTCGGGATTGCGCAGGCTCTGGCGACGCAGGTCGCCGCCCAGGCTGACGCGGTGGTCGCCGAGCGGAACGCTGACATGACCGTCGAGGACTCGCTCGACAATCCGCACCGGCGAGCTTGGCGTCTGCTTCTTGGTCCGAATGTTGACCCGCTTGAGCTCGCTGCGATAGGCGCGAAGGCTGGTGTCGCCCCACGACCATTTGCCGGTGTGCGACAGGGCCAGTTGCTCGCGATCGATGTCGTCGGAAAAGCGGTAGTCGGTGATCGGCGCGGCGGTCGTGACGGTGTCGCGATAGCGGACGTCGTGACCGGCCGAATAGGTCAGGTCGATCCGCTGAGCCGCGTCCGGCGTCCAGCTCAGGGTGGCCGAGCCGTTGACCGAACGGCGGCCTTCCAACTCGGCCTGGCGCGGGTCCGAAGCCATGAAGGTCGGGTTGCGGCCGGTGGCGTCGGCGTAAACGCTGAGGCCTAGCTTGTCCTTGACCAGCGGGCCGCCGACATAGCCGCCGAACTGGTAGGCCTTGCCCTCGCCGCCCTCCGGCGAGGAGCCGTTGATCGTGGCCGAACCGCGCCAGTCGTCTGTCGCGCTGCGGGTGATGACATTGACAACGCCGCCCAGCGCGTCCGCGCCGTACAGCGACGACATGGGGCCACGGACAATCTCGATACGCTCGATCGCCTCGACCGGCGTCCAGGCCAAGTCGTAGTCGCCGTGGGCGACGAGACCGCCCACCGCGCTCAGACGGCGACCGTCGACCAGCATCAGGGTGTGCTCGACGGGCATGCCGCGCAGGCTGATCCCCCGCCGGGTCATGCCGATGCCGCCCACATTGACGCCCGGCTGGCCGCGCAGGGCGTCGGCCAGATCCTGCACCGGCCGGGCCTCCAGATCCTGCCGGGTGACGACGGAGATGGTGGCCGGCGCGTCGGCCAGCTTCTGTTCGCCCGCCGTCGGGGTGACGACGACCTGAGACACCGTCGTGGCGTCATTCGCCCGAGCCGCACCCACGAATAGGGTCATGCCGGATGTGGCCAACAGCGCGATCCGTCGCGTCGGCCGCCAATTGAAGATCAAGATACGCCCCCAGAAAGCGGTGTTTCACCCTGGGTGATTTGAAACGTTATAACATAGCACTTAGTCAAGCTGGAATTTCAGATGAGCGGCCCGGATGACCGCCGCGCGCGATAGACGGCCGCGCTGGCGACGGCCGCTGCTTCATCGCCGCGCGGTGACTTCCCCTTGCCGACAGGCTGGAACCGAGGCGTTCGTCGACACCTGGATCTCCCGCCCATTGTCCGAGCGGATGTAGAACACCGCGCCCGCTTGCCTCAGGGGGCGATCAGTAACAGTCCCCACGTCCCACCGATCGGTCGCTACGCGTCGCCGGGCGCCACGGTCATTTCGCCACCGCGCGTCGAGACGATCCTGCAGAACCGAGCCGCTTTGGGGTTGCGAACACCGATGTCGGCGACCTTGAAATAGTCGCAGGTGACCGCCTGGCGGGTAATTTCGACAAGCAGGAAGCCGTGGTCGCGGACGCGGGCGAAGCGCACGTCCGGATTACGCTCGACGAGCGCGGTCTCCGCGACCTCGTAGATGCGCGGATCCGGGCTGACGGTCTCGTAGCCGCCCGGCGAGGTCACGCTGCCGGCCCCGAACTCGAAACCCACCGCCTTTTCGTCACGGGGATCGTGCAAGCGATTGCCCCAGAACATGTGCGTGTCGCCGGTCAGGACCGCGAGATTGGCCTTGGTCTTGCGGACCGAGTCGTAGAGACGCAGGCGCGCTGCGGGGTAACCGTCCCAGGCGTCGAGGTTGATCGGCAGGCCAAGCCGCGTGCTTTCCAGCCAGCGCTTGGAGCCGGGGCGGGTCAGGGCGTCGTCGAGCAGGTCCTTGGGCAGCAGGGACATGAAGTCCGGAGCCCGCATGCGCGCGACGATGACCTGGTTGGCCAGAACCTGCCAGGCCGCGCCGCGCTGAACCGAGGCGGTGAGCGCCGTCTCGAGCCAGGCCTCCTGCGCGGGGCCCATCATCGAGCGGTTTGGTGCGTCGAGCACCTCCTTCTCGAACCTCACCGGATCGGGCCGCCCCTCGGCGTCGCGGATCATGTCGCGCGAGGCGCTGGGAGCCTTGGTCCGGCCGGTCAGCCGCGTCTCGATGACGATCAGCGACAGCAGGTCGCCGTAGTCGTAGACGCGATTCAGGGTGTGAGCGGCCTGGCCGGGCTTGGGATCGCGCATCGGCAGCCATTCGAAATAGGCCTGGATGGCGGCGTCGCGACGCGCCTCCCAGGCGCCTTCGATCTTGTCGTCGTGGGCTGGCGAGCCGCCCATCCAGGCGTTGTTGGCCGTCTCGTGGTCGTCCCAAATGGTGATGAAGGCCGAGCGCGCATGCAGGTCCTGCAGGTCGGGATCGGTCCGATACTGGGCGAAGCGCTGGCGATAGTCGGCCAGGGTGACGATCTCGTGCGCCGGCTGGTGGACGCGGCCCAGAGTCTGGCTTTCCGGACCGCCGTAGCCGTCGACCCCGTACTCGTAGATGTAGTCGCCCAGGTGGACGACGGCGTCGACCGGAGACGGCAGGTCGGCGATGGCGCGATAGGCGTTGAAATAACCGAAGCCGTAGTGAGAACAGGAGACGACCGCCAGCCGGGCCGCCTTCACGCCCTTGGCCGGCAACGTCCGCCCTCGCCCGACACGGGACACCGCGTCCGCGCTTCGGAAGCGGTACCAGTAGGTCGCGCCGGGCTTCAGGCCGTCGACCTCGACCTTGCAGGTATGGTCGCGCGCGGCGCTGGTCGCGGCGACGCCCGACCGGACGATCCTGGCGAAGGCCTCGTCCTCGGCGACTTCCCAGCCCACGCGGGTCTCCGCCTCCTCCCCGACCGCGCGGGTCCAGAGCAGCAGGCCGGTCGTCGTCGGATCGCCGCACGCCACGCCATGGGTGAACGCGGCGGCGGTAAGCCCGCCCCGAGCCAGCGCCGGCGATGAGGACAGGGTCGCGCCGCCGCCCAGCAGGGCCAGCACGCCACGCCGCGAGGGCCGAGAGGATTCAGTCATCGGGGATCACCAGACGCGATCGAAAGGGTCGGACCCGGCGGACGGCCGCCGGGTCCGTTCAGGGCTAGAACCGATAGGCCAGGTTCAGGCGGACCATCCGCGGCAGTCCCGGCATCACCGACACTTCCTTGTAAACCTCGGCCGCCGGCGTGAAGTAGGTCTTGTCGAACAGGTTGTCGACATTGACCGACACCGTCATGTCCCGAACCTTCACGAAGGCGGCCAGCTTGGCCAAGGTGTATTCCGGAAGACGGATGCTGTTGCTTAAAATGCCGCCAGTCTCCGACACATAGGTGGCGCCGGCGGTCAGGCCCGCGGTCGCCCTGTCGCCCATGAACGGGAACGGATCGGTCGTGTAGGAGCCGAAGACGCTGACCACCGTGTCGGGCATGGTGCGCACGACATAGCCGCGGGTCAGCTCGGCCAGCGAACCGGCGTTGTTGACCGCGAAGGTGCCGCCATAAGCCAGGGCCGGATTGGCGATGCCGAACTGCTCGGGACGCAGCTCCAGATACTCGCCCTTGCCCTTGCCGGGCGCGTCGACCTTGGTCTCCTGCAGGGTCAGGGCGGCGGTGAAGCTAAGGTTGCTGGAGGCCAGCCAGTGCGCCTCAAGCTCGAAGCCTTCCGAGGTGTTGCCGCTGACATTGCCCAGCAGGTCCGTCGAGCGGCGGAACTGCTCATAGTAGGCGGCGCCGCCGAGCAGCGACCCGTCGAACAGCGAGAACTTGACGCCGGCTTCCTTCAACTCCGACGGCGAAATGAACAGCTTGTTCTGCACCGAGCCGACCGACACGCCGCCGGTCTGGGTCGACTCCAGCGAGCGGGGCTTGGCGTAGGTCAGGTAGGGCGTCAGACCCCACGGCGTCTCGTAGCGCGCCGACAGCGACCAGGTGACGGCGTCGTCGGTGTTCGAGACCCACTTGTTCTTCGTGCCGAAGACGGTCTCGCCCTTGTTGATCGCGTCGACCTCGTAGCGATCCCAGCGCAGACCGGCCAGGACGCTGAAACGGTCGAACAGGGTGACGTCGCTCAGGCCGAAGACCGAGCGGCTGTTCCATTCCATGTGATGGCGGGAGTCCCACATCTCGAGACCCGACTTGACGCGGGGCGTGGCGATGCGGTCGGCCGCGGTTGAACCGCGCGACAGGTCGCGGCGGTTCAAGCCGATATAGCCTGAGAGGAACGACTCGTACTGCTTGGCCTTGTGGTCGCGATAGGCGGCGCCGACGATGGTGTCGGCGTGGAGGTGATCACCGAACCGCGCGGGAAACTTGAAGGTCACCCGACCCTCGAAGGCGCGCGCATAGTAGTCGGCCGCGAATCCGAAGCTGTTGAAGCGGTCGTTGCTGAACTCGTCCATGAAGCCGGCCAGGGTCAGCACCGAGCCGTTGGACATCTCCTTCTTCACCGCGCCATAGGCGGTGAAGGTCTCGCTGTCGTTGTGATCGGCCGCGTCGGCCATGATGTTGCGGCGATCGAGCTTCGTCGCGCCCACGCCTTCGTCCAGGGCGAACTTGGCGTTGTTCTTGCCGCCGTATTCGAGGATCTGGCGGATGTTGGACGTGCCGCCCGACGCGCCGAACGCCGCGTCGATCTCGCCGTATTCGACCATGCCCGAACCGTCGAGGTCCTTCAGGTCGGTGTCACGGCCAGTGATGTAGACGCCGTTGTCGATCAGGTCCTGCGTCACCCGGTTCCAGCCCGGCGACTGGATGCGGCCGGACTCCTTGAAGCGCATCAGATTGATCTCGGTCGACCAGCCGCCGCCGAGATCGCCCACATAGCTGGCCTGGAGGTTCCAGTGCTTGGGGTGGATGTTGCGGTAGTAGGAGTCCGAATCCTCCCGCTCGACATAGAAGGCCAGGCCGCCCTTGCCGAGGGGCACGACGAGATCGGCGGCGGCGTTGCGGCGTCCGTAGGAGCCCACGGTGACGTTGACGCCGCCGCCCAGCGTGTCGGCGTAGCGGGTGTTGGCGCCGCGCGCCGACTTCGGGATGAAGTTCAGCAGGCCGCCGACCTTGCCCGGACCGTAGATCGGCGAAGACGGGCCGCGCAGCACCTCGACATAGGCCGCCGCGCCGAGGTTGGACGAGGCGCTGCCGCGGTTCTCGATACGCTTGAAGCCCTGGAAATAGGTGTCGGCCAAGGTCCCGCGGACGTTCAGGTTGCCCGGGACGCCGAAAAAGCTGGCCGTGAAGGCGCCCGGCACGGCGGTCACCAGGTCGTCGACATTCTGCATGCCGTAGCGCGCGATCGTGTCGACGCTGACGCGCGAGGCCGAGCGGGGCGTTTCCAGCAGCGACCGGTCCAGCCCGAGAAACCCGTCCGTGGCGCTCTTCTGCAGGCGGCCCAGCGGGTCATAGTGGGCGGTCACCACGACGTCGTCGAGCACGGCCGGTTCGGCGCGCACCTCGCCCGGCACGATCACGTAGACGCCGTTGGGATCGCGCCTGTAGGCCAGGTTCGAGCCTTCCAGCAGCCGCGCCAGCGCCTGGCCGACGGTCATCGCACCGACCAGGGTCGAGGATCGCCGGCCGTCCAGCGAGACGTCGGTCGCCAGGATGACGGTGTTGGTCTGTTCAGACAGCGCGATGACCGCCCGGTCCAGAGACTGGGCTTCGAGGCGGATCTGGTGGACGGCCGCGGCCTGGGCGCGCGGGGCGCTCGCCTGCCGCGCCGCGGCTGGCGCGGCCGCGCAGGCCAGGACGAGAACGGCGGCGGACGCCGAGAAAGCGGCCCGCAGGCCGATACGGTGGCTGGTCAACTTGATCCCCCTAGACGATGACGGCGCGGCCTCTTGGCCTGACAGCCTCAAACACCGCCTAGACGCCGCTCGCCCGGGTTCATTCCCGGTGAAACGCCGATTTCATCAAATCTTCAAGAAACCCAGCCCCCGAAGCCTATCGGACCACGTCGGCTTTCCCTGGAACGCGTTCCAGCCGCGCCCCCATCTCCTGGGTCATGCTTTCGATGGCCTGGGGGGTCTGGTCGACGGCGAAGCTGGCCGTGACCCTCCGGCCGTCCAATGCCGGCGAGGCGACCACGACTCCGGGCGCGTAGTAACGATTGAGCTCGGCGACCACGTCGGCGAACGGCGCGTTGACGAAGACAAGCCTCTGCCGCCGCCACGGCGCGGCGCTGGCGAGATCGAACCGCGACCGCCGCAAGGCGTGGCCAACCAGGGTCACCCGCTCGCCGGGCCCGGCCATCAGGACCTGGCCGGCGCCGCGCGCGCTGACGCGCACCCTGCCCTCCGAAACCAGGACCTGCGGTCCCGCCGGCGTCTTGCGGACCTCGAAGGCCGTGCCCACCGCCTCGGCCTTCAAGCCGTCCATCCGGACCGTGAAAACCCGGCCGGTGTCGTGGGCGACATCGAAATAGGCGTCGCCCTCCGCCAGACGCACCGCACGGACGTGGTCGGTCATCAGGCTGGTCATGCGGGTGGCCCCGGCCAGCGAGGCGCGCGAGCCGTCGCTCAGCGTCAGGTGCCGGATCTCGCCCACCTCGGTGACCAGTTCGCGACCGGCGTTCAGGCGCTCGACGGCCAACGGCGTCAGGCAGGCCAGCACCAGGCCAGCCGCGATCGCGCCCCACCTGACGAGGGTCGACGTCCCGGCGCGCCTGGGGCGCGCGCGCGCCGGCGGGACTTCGGGCGCCACGATCGGCTGCTCCAGGCTCTTGCTGTTCAGCGACGGCGACCAGGCCAGGCGCGCCCACAGCGCCTCGGCCTCGGCATAGGCCGCCGCATGGTCCGGAGACTCGGCCCGCCAAGCCTCGAAGGTCCGCCGTCGATCCCTGTCGAAAGCGCCGCCGGTCCGCAGGGCCAACCACTGCATGGCCTGCTCGGTTACGTCCGTCTCGCGCGCCGTCATGCCGCCTGCGCCCCCACGGCCCGAAGATGCTCGCGCAGCTGGAGCAGCGCGGCGGCGATCTTTCGGCTGATGTCGGCGGGCGATCGGTTGGTCATTCGCGAGATTTCGGCATAGGTCAGTCCTTCGATCCGGCTCAGTCGCAAGAGCTCGCGCGCTTCTGGAGGCAAAGCCTCGAGCGCCCTTTCGAGCGCCTGTTGCTGCTCCTGTTGCATGAGAACCTCTTCCGGGGTCAATTCCGGCGTCGTCAGAGTCGGCGTCGCGGACAAGGCCGCCCAACGCCGCTTCTGGCTGTTCGCCCGGCGAATCGAGTCGCGCAGCGCATTGCGGGCCATGACGAACAGGAACGCGCGCGGATCGGCGATGTCGTCGCGATCGTCCAGCCGGCAGAATTTCAGGAGCGCGCTCTGAATCGCGTCGTCCACGCCGTCTTGATCGGGTCCAAACCGACGCGTCAGGGCTGTCCGGATCTCGACGCCGTACCGCCCGAGCCAGTAGTTCGCGGACCGCCTCGCCGGCGTCTCGTCAGCGTCTCCATCGCCCTTGGCCAAGATCGCCACCACCCAACCCGAAAAGCGGGGCGTTTAGCGGCCGGGTGTGACAATCGTTTAAAACGGTCCGCGGCGCCTCGCGAAAAGCGCTGCCCGCGCCCGACTGGAGAAACGGACGTTGGCTCGCGTCCAGGAACGGGGCGTTCGGCCGCCAACTTGGGCGGCGGCGCGCGCCCAATCCCGAAGCCCCGCGCCTGGGCGACTACCGAGAAAGCCGCGCGGCGATGAAGTCGTCGACCGCGTGCGTATAGGCGCCAGGCAGTCCCAGCGTGCGATTGACCTCGGCATGGGTCAGATCCAGAGGCAGCACCGGCATGTCGCGCCCCGCCGCTCGCGCCAGGGCCTGGAACCGGCGGGCATCGGCGCAGGGATCGTCGGGTCGCCTGGTCGAGCAGGTCAGCATCATGGGTACGGCCCGTGGCGTCCACTGGTCCATCGGAGAGGCCTTGGCCCAGTAGGCAGGATCGGCGCCGAAGGCTTCGTCATAGAAGCGAGGATGGCGTCCCGCCATGGTCGTCGAGACCCGCATCGCGGCGGAATCCAGCACCACCGTCCCCGCCCAGGCCTTGCCGACCATGTCGGGACGCGAGGACAACAGCGCCACCAGATGGGCTCCGGCCGAGTGTCCCATCAGGATCACCTTGTTCGGATCGCCGCCCCAGTCGTCGGCATGTCCCTGCACCCATCGCACGGCTTGGGCGACGTCCTGGGCCTGCTCGTAGGCCATGGCGTCGGGCAGCATCCGGTAGTTGACGCTCACCACGATCCAGCCCTTCGTCAGCCAGTGCTTGAGCTTGTTCTCGACCGAGCCTGTATTGGCCTTGTCGCCGATCTTCCACGCGCCGCCATGCACCATGATCAGAATCGGCGCGTTGCGGGCGCCCGGCGGGAGGTAGACATCCAGCCGCTGGGCCGCGTCGCTGCCATAGGCGTCGGTCTGCTTTCGAGCGCCGGGCATAATGGCCCGCAGGTCGATGGGCCGCTCCTCCTCGGCCTTCTTCTCCAGCAGGCGCTGACGAAGTTGTCCGCGTATGCCAAGTCCCAGCTGCCGGGCCTCGACGACGCCGGCGCCCATCACGGCCAAAGCCGCCACGGCGATCGCCGCGGTGGTCAGGGGTTTGATCTTCATTTCAGGGCCTCGAGCTGGTCGCGGGCGGCGGCGATCTCGTCCCGGGACAGACGCCCGTCGTGGTCGCGGTCCGCGCGGTCGAACAATGGGGCTGGTCCGTCCACGAACTCGGAGCGGGTCACGCGGCCGTCGCCGTCGCGGTCGGCGTGGGTGATCACCGTCTTCAGCGCCTTGGCCTTGGGGCGGTTCGACTTGGCCAGGCGGGGGAACTCCGACAGCGTCACCAGGTCATCGCCGTTGCGATCGAGACGATCGAACTGAGCTGATCGAGCGGCCTTGAACTCCTCGGGGGTGACATAGCCGTCGTGGTTGGCGTCGGCCTTCTCCAGCCCGCCGCCGAACGTGCGGGGGGCCGCGTGAGCTCCCGAGACGGCCAGGGCCAGGGCGGCCGACAGGATCAAGATCTTCACTTTCAAACTCCGGAAAGAGCGGCCCGCCGCGCGGTTTGGGGGCAATGGCGCGGCGGGCCGGGACGCGTTCGGTCAGGGACGGGTGATCAGGGGCGGTTCACCGTTCCGCTGACCGACCGCGTGGCGCCGTCATAGCCGGTGCGCGAATGGTCGTAGCTCACCGTGCCGTCATGGTTGTCGACCACATGGGTGCTGCGGCTGGCCGAGGCGCCGTTGTTGAAGGTGCGGGTCGCCCCGCCCTGATAGGCGCCCTCGCCCCAGCTGGCGTTGCGATTGCTGGCGACGCCGCGGCCCGAATTGGTCTGGGTTCCGCGCGACACGGCGATCGCGCCCGGCTGACGGCTGACATCGCGGCTGTGAACATAGCCATGGCCGCGCGCGCCCTGGACGTTGACGAGGCGGCCGTGCTGGCCGGCCTGGGCGGGCGCGGCGATCATCGCGGCCAGCACGGAAAGGGTCGAGAGGCCTGCCGCCAGGATGGAAGTCTTGCGCATGATAGCTCCGTGGATTGTGTCGTTGTCCCTCGACGCCGTCACCTGACCATGGCCGTGCAATCGCCTGTTTGCACCTGTCCGACGAACTGTATCGAAGTGTAAACGGGCCGGGTGGCGACTTCCGCCCAACCCGGGCTTGGGGCATTGGCTTGTCATGGCCGACAACACGCTGATCGCGGTCGTGGAAGACGACGCCGAAATTCGGGACCTGACCTTGGGGCTGCTGCGCCGCGAGGGCTACGAGGCGGTCGGCTGCGAGGACGCGTCCGCCTTCGACCGGCTGGCCGCCCGCCGTCGGGTCGACCTGGTCCTGCTGGACATCATGATGCCGGGTGAGGATGGCCTGTCGGTGTGCCGTCGGCTGCGGGCGGGCGGCGAGGTCGCGATCCTCATGGTCACCGCCAAGGGCGATGATATCGACCGGGTGATCGGGCTCGAGATCGGAGCCGACGACTATCTGGCCAAGCCTTACAATCCGCGCGAGTTGCTGGCGCGGGTGAAGGCGATCCTGCGCCGCACGCGCGAGGTCCATCGGGTGGCCAGCGCCCCGTCCGGCGAGGTGCTGGCCTTCGCGGGCTGGCGGCTGGATACCGCCAGCCGCGACCTGACCGATCCGGAAGGCCAGGCCGTGGTGCTGACCGGGGGCGAGCATGACCTTCTGATGGCCTTCCTGCGCCATCCTCAGCGGGTGCTCAGCCGCGACCAGCTGCTGGACTGGACGCGAGGCCGCAGCGCCGAGCCTTTCGATCGCGCCATCGACGTCTTGCTCAGCCGCCTGCGCCGCAAGCTGGGCGCGGGCGCTGGCGGATCGGCCTTGATCAAGACCGTGCGGGGCGGCGGCTACCTGTTCAGCGCCCCGGCCGAGCGGGTCTGATCATGCTGCTGGCCGACAATCTCTCGACCCGGATGACGGCGATCCTGCTGACCGGTCTGGCGGTGATGCTGTTGATAGGCGCGGCGCTTCTGGTGTGGCCGCAAGGCGGCGGCGAAGGCGGGGTGCGCTTCTATCAGCTGCCCCGCCCGTCAGAGGCGCGGGCCATCGTCGAGGCGGTGGAAGCCAGCCCGCCGGCGGCCAGAGCCAAGGTGATCGCGGCCCTCGACACCGGGGTGATCCGCACGACCCTGCAGCCCGACTTCCCCCCGCTACGGCTTCGCGCCCGGATCGCCGACGACCGCGACCCGGGCTACCAAGCCTATCGAAGCGCCCTGGGCGGTCGCGCGCTGCGCATCGACATCCGTCGCGGCGGCCGGCTGAGGGACGGCGCCCTGCCCGGTCGCCACGCGCTGCTGCTCTCGGTGCGGCTGACCGACGGCGAGGTGCTGGTCCTGAGACGCCGCGCGCCCGAGACCGCCCGCCTGTTCTTCGGTCGCGTCTCGCTGGCGGCCGCCGCCCTGCTGGCGGTCACCCTGCTGATGCTGGCCCTGGCCGTGCGTCAGACCACCCGGCCCGTAAGCCTGCTGGCTCGCGAGGTGGCCCGGTTCGGTGACGACCTGAACGCCAAGGTCCTGCCGCTGCGCGGTCCGCGCGAGCTTCGCGAGCTGTCGGCGGCGTTCAACACCATGCGGGAGCAGATCCGCGGGCTGATGGACGAGCGCACCCGGATGCTGGCCGCCATCGCCCACGACTTGCGCACCTACCTAACCCGCCTGACGCTGCGGGCCGAGTTCATCGCCGACGAGACCCAGCGCGCCAAGGCCGGAGCCGATCTGGCCGAGATGGCCCAACTGCTGGACGACACCCTGCTGTTCGCTCGCCAGGACGCGGGTCGCGGCGACGGGGCTCGATCGATCGACCTGCGTCGCGAACTGGAAGCCCTGGTCGCCCTGCGCCGAGAGATGGGCCAGACGGTCGTCCTCGCGCCAGACATTGCCGGCAAGGTCTGGTCCTCGCCCCTGGCTCTACGGCGGATGCTGGACAACCTGATCGACAACGCCGTCCGCTATGGCGGCGCGGTCACGCTCGACGTTCGCCGCCTGGACGGCCAGGTCGAGATCATGGTGCTGGACGATGGTCCGGGCCTGCCAGCCGAGGCGCTGGCGACCCTCACGGCCCCGTTCGAGCGCGGCGAGTCCTCCCGCAGCCGCCGCACCGGCGGTGCCGGCCTTGGCCTGTCCATCGTCCAAGCCCTCGCCAAGGGACAAGGGGGGCGGCTGGTCCTGAGCAACCGACCAGAGGGCGGCTTAGCCGCGACAATCACTCTCCCGTCCGACGCGGCCTGATCCGCAGGTCGGCCCCGCGCGCGGCCAGGAAGCGCTGCCGCGCCTCGAATATCAGCGGGCGTCGCCGCCTCATTGGCCGTGCAGCAGCGCCTCGAGCCGATAGGCCGAGACCGTCACCTCGCCACGCGTCGCGACCAGGGCGCTTTGCGCGGCCAGGGCCTCGCGCTCGGCGTCGAGAAGATCCAGAACGGGCTTTTGGCCCACCCGCACTTCATTGCGAACGCTGTCGAGCGCGCTGGTCGCGGCGCTGGCCTGGTCGGTGGCGGCCAGCATCACCGCGCGCGCGGTGACCACATCGCCCCAGGCGCCGATCACCGCTTCGCGCACCTGAGCCCGCGCCGCGTCCACGCCCGCCTGGGCGCGGCGAAGCTCCGCATTGGCCTCGTCGACGCGGCCGCTCACCGCGCCGCCTGAAAATAGCGTCCATCGCCCCTGCACCCCGACGGTCACGCCGTCGGCGCGGTAGCCGGGAAAGAACTGATCGCGCGCCGTGCTGGCGGTCGCGGTCAAGGCCAGGCTGGGCAGGCGTTCGGCGCGGGCGTAGCGGACCCCGGCCTGGGCCGCGCGCTCGGCCGCCTGAGCGGCCAGCAGAATGGGGCTGGATTGGGAAGCCATAGCGATCGCCTCATCGAGCGAGGCGGGCGTCGCGGGAGGCGCGATCGCCGTCTCCAGGCCGTCGGGCTCCGCGCCGACCACCGAGACGAAGTGGGCCCGGCTTCTGGCCAGCTGTCCTTCGGCCCGGGCCAGCGCCGCACGGCTCTCCGCCTGACGGGCCACGGCCTGGTCGAGTTCGGTGCGGGGGATCTCGCCGCCCTTGAAGCGAAGCTTCGCCTGGGCCGTGATGGTGTCCATCTGGACGACCTGCGCCCGGCTCAGGGCCAACAGGTCCTGGGCGCTGAGGACGCCGACATAGGCGGCCGCGACCTGTGCGCTCAGCATGGAGGCCGCGCCGCCAAGCTCGGCCTGGGCGGCGGTCTCACCCTCGCCGGCTCGGGCGATGGCGGCGCTGACGCCGCCCCCGGTGAACAGCGGCTGGCGCAGTTGCAGCGACGCCGCGCGGGGCGACACATCGCTCTGACCAAAGCCGAAGAAGCCGCCAAGATCGGTCGTTCCGCTGGCGCTTTCGCCGGACAATGTCAGACTGGGCAGGCGGCCGGCGCGGGCCTGGGCCAGGCGAGCAGAGGCCGCGTCGGACTGGGCCTGCGCCTGGGCAAGTCCGGGATTGGAGCGCCGCGCCAGGGCGATGGCCTCGGGCAGACTCATGGCCGACGCGCCCAAGGGCGCGACGACACCGGCCAGCAAGGTCAGGGCGAGGACGGCGCGCATGGTGCTCACCGGAAGGCGACGCCCGGCTTGACGCCGAGCTTCTTGAAGATCATCGCGGCCGGGCAAAAGCCGGTGAAGGCCGCCTGGATCATGTTGAGTCCGGCGAAGATCGACAGGGCGATCCACCAGGGATGAACGAAATGGGCCAGACCGACGCCCAGAAGGACGACAAAGCCGGCGAAAGCCAGAACCATACGGTCGATAGTCATGGTCAACCTCCTCTAACGGCTCAGGCGCTTGCCTGGGCCAGGGCCTGGTGCGTCCAGGCGACAATCTGGGCCGCGGCCCGGCGGACCGGGCGATGACGGCCCCGTCCCACCCTCAGGGCTTGATCTTGTGGATGCCCATGACGTCCAGGGCGAGCTTCTCGTAGAAGGGCTCGCTCTCGCCGCGCTTGACCTTGGCCAGGAAGTATTTCTCGAACCCGACCTTGGCCAGATGCACCCACTTGCCGCTGGCCGACCAGTTGACGTTGCGCGGCGGGATCTGGGGCTGGGCGACGAAGGCCACGCCGCCGTCGCCGAAATCGGCCAGGCAGATGGCGTTCCAGGTCGCCTCGCGGGTGGCGGGGTGACCGTCCACGATGTCCTTGAGATTATGCGCGATGGCCGTGACCATGCTCTCGATCATGAAGCCGGTCTTGGGCACGCCCACGGGCACGGGCGTCTTGCCGGTCGGGGCGATCGCCACGCAGACGCCCAGGGCCATGACGTTCTGATAGGTCGGGTTGCGCTGGTGCTTGTCGACCAGGATGAAGCCGCGCGGATTGGTCAGGCCGTCGACCCCACGGACGGCCGCCACGCCCCGGAACGCCGGCAGCATCATCGAATAGGCGAACGGCAGATCGTGGGTCGCCTTGACCGCGCCGTCCTCGCCGATCTCCTCCACATGCATCATGCCCGCCTCGACCGAGGCGACCTTGGCGCTGGTGATCCATTTGATATGCCGCTGGCGCATCTCGCTTTCCAGCAGACCCTTGGTGTCGCCGACCCCGTCCAGGCCCAGATGGCCGACATAGGGCTCGGAGGTGACGAAGGTCATGGGAACCTTGTCGCGGATCTTGCGACGCTTGAGCTCGGTGTCGAGGATCATGGCGAACTCGTAGGCCGGCCCAAAGCATGAGGCGCCCTGCACCGCACCGACGATGATCGGCCCGGGGTTTTCGACAAAGCGATCGAAGGCGGCGGCGGCGGCCTCGGCATGGTCGACATGACACACCGACTGGGTGAAGCCACCGTGCGGGCCAAGCCCCGGAATTTCGTCGAAGGCCAACTCCGGCCCCGTGGCGATCACCAGATAGTCGTAGTCGAGCAGCACGCCGTCGGTCAGTTCAAGCTGGTTACGATCGGGCATGACCTTGGCCGCCCCAACGCCTCGAAAGCCGATGCCCCTCTTCTGGAACACAGGCGGCAGCTTGACCTCGATGGCCTCGCGCTTGCGCCAATGGACGGCGACCCAGGGGTTCGATGGCACGAAGTGGAAGGTGTCGCCCTGCGACACCACCTCGACCTGGGCCTTGTCGCCGACAGCCTGCTTGATCTCGAAGGCGGCGATCGCGCCGCCTAGTCCAGCGCCCAGAATGACGATGCGGGGCTTGGCCATGATCTCGTTCCTCCGATGCCGTGGTTCGTAGCCGAGATTGGACTCACTCCGCCGGCTCATGTTGATCAGGATCAGGTTTGAGCCCGAACCACCGGGATACCGTCACCCTATCGATGCTTGACTTAATATTCGCAAAGTCGCATATACGCAACTATGAATTTTGAGCCTCACGCCCTCAAGGCCTCCGCGGACGACGCCTGCGCTCTGCTCAAGGCGCTGGCCAATCCGCATCGGCTGATGATCGTCTGCGCGCTCGTCAACGGCGAGCAGTCGGTGGGCGCGCTCGCCCAGGCCTTGGGGGTGCGCGAAACCCTGACCTCGCAACACCTGGGGCTGCTGCGCCGCGACGGCGTCGTCTCGGCTCGGCGCGAGGGCCAGACCATTTTCTACGACCTTCGCAGCGGCCAGGCCCGCGCCCTGGTCGAGACCCTGTCGCGTCTGTTCTGCGCGGTCCCCGAGACCGCCCCCTCCCCCGCCCCCTTCAAGGAGACCCATTGATGTTCGGATCGCCCAAGACCAAGGACCTCACCGCTCACCAGGTGAAGGCCGCCCTCGACGCCGACAAGATCCTACTGGTCGACGTGCGCGAGCCCGCCGAGTTCGCCGCCGAGCGCATTCCCGGCGCGGTCAATGTCCCGCTCTCGAGCTTCGACCCCAAGGCCCTGCCCGACGCCGGCGACAAGGCCGTGGTGTTCAGCTGCGGCTCGGGCAAACGTTCGGCCACGGCCGTGGGCCACTGCCAGAAGGCCGGCCAGGCGCTCGACACCCACCTGACCGGCGGGATCATGGCCTGGAAGGCCGCGGGCCTGCCGACCGTCCGCTAGTCGACCATCACAAGAAAAGCTGGAGGGGACGCCATGACGGCGCGGCCATATCTGATCAGCGCCTTGGGAGCGGCCTTGCTGCTCAGCGGCTGTGGCGAGCCCAAGGAGGCGGCGACGCCGACGATCAGGACGGCGCCCGCCGCCGGCCGTCTGACGATCCGCGCCCAGACCGTGGCGGACCTCAAACCCGTGCCCGGAACCCTGACCACGCGGGACATGGCCGAGGCCCGGGCGCGGATCTCCGGAACCTTGGTGGCCTTGAGCGTCAAGGAAGGCGATGTCGTCCGCCAGGGCCAGATGATCGGCCGGATCAAGGATGACCGGCTAGCCCTGCAGACCGGGGCGTTCGACGCCCAGGTCGCCGCCGCCGCCGCCGAGGCGGCGCGCGCCCAAGCCGATCTGGCCCGCACGCGCGATCTCTTCTCGCACGGCGTCTACGCCCAGGCCCGCCTGGACCAGGTCGAGGCCCAGGCCAAGGCCGCCAACGCCAATCTGACGGCGGCCCGCGCCCAGCGCGGCGCCAGCGCCGAACTGGGCGCCCAGGGCGCGATCCTGGCTCCGGCCGCCGGCCGGGTCCTGGTCGCGGACGTGCCAGTCGGTTCGGTGGTCATGCCCGGTCAGTCGGTCGCCAAGATCACCGCCGGTCCGCTCGTCGTGCGTATCGAACTGCCCGAAGGCCAGGCGCGCGCGCTCAAGGTCGGCGATCCCGTCGATCTGGCGGCCGAGGACCTTCGTGGCGTCGCCACGGGCGGGACCATCACCCAGATCTATCCGGCGATTAGCGGCGGACAGGTCACCGCCGACGTTACCGCCCCCAACCTGCCCGGCGACCTGATCGGCCGTCGCGTGCGCGCCGCCATCAAGATCGGGGAGCGCCAGGCGATCGTCATTCCAAGGCGCTATGTCGTCACGCGGTTTGGCGTCGACTACGCGCGACTGGTCGGCGCCGATGGCGCGATCTCGGAATCGCCGATCCAGACCCGCACGAGCGGCGCGCCCGACACCGTCGAGGTCCTGTCGGGCCTGCGCCTGGGCGACGTCCTCACGCCGGCGGAGACAGCCCGATGAACCTGGGCCTTTCCGGACGCCTGACCAAGGCGTCGATCAAGTCGCCCCTGACGCCCCTGATCCTGCTGGCGGCGATCGCCGTGGGCCTCTTGGCGCTCGTCTCGATCCCCCGCGAGGAGGAACCGCAGATCAGCGTGCCGATGGTCGACATCATGGTCGCGGCCCCCGGCCTGCGCGCGCCCGACGCCATCGAACTGGTCGGCAAGCCTCTGGAGACCATCGTCAAGAGCGTGGCCGAGGTCGAGCACGTCTACACCTTCGCCGACGACAACCAGGTGATGGTCACCGCCCGCTTCAAGGTCGGGGTCGACCCGGACGCCGCGGCCGTCCGCATCCACGAGAAGATCCGGGCCAACTACGATCGCATCCCCGCCGGCATCGCCGAGCCGCTGATCCAGACCCGCGGCATCAATGACGTGCCCAGCCTGGTGCTGACCCTGTCGCCGAAGTCCGGCGCCGCCGGCCAGTGGACCGATCAGGCGCTCTATGAGCTGGCGGGCAAACTGCGCACCGAGGTCGCCAAGGTCGATGATGTCGGCCTGACCTTCATCGTGGGCGGCCGCCCGGAGGAGATCCGCATCGCGCCCGATCCCACGCGTCTGGCGCAGCACGGCGTGTCGCTGGGCGCGTTGATGGACACCGTGCGCCAGGCCAACCGCGCCTTTCCCGCCGGCCAGGTGCGCGGAGGCGGCCAGGCGATCGACGTCACGGCCGGCCGCAGCCTGACCAGCGCCATCGATATCGGCCTGCTGGCCCTGCCTTCGGCGAGCGGCCAGGCGGTCTATGTTCGCGACGTCGCCGACGTCATTCAGGGACCTCGCGAAGACCAGGCCCGCGTCTGGCGCTACGCCCGCGTCGACGGCGTCTGGAGCCAGGCCCCCGCCGTCAGCCTGGCGATCGCCAAGCGCAAGGGCGCTAACGCCGTGGTCGTCTCCCAGGCCGTGCTCGCCCGCGTCGAGGCGCTCAAGGGCTCACTGCTGCCCGACAGCCTGGACGTGGCCGTCACCCGCGACTACGGGGCCACCGCCAACGAGAAGGCCAATGAGCTGCTCTTCCACCTGGGCCTGGCGACCCTGTCCATCGTGGTGCTGATCGGCCTGGCGATCGGCTGGCGCGAGGCGGCGGTCACCGCCGTGGTCATCCCCACAACCATCCTGCTGACCCTCTTCGCCTCCAATCTGATGGGCTACACGATCAATCGGGTCAGCCTGTTCGCCCTGATCTTCTCGATCGGCATCCTGGTCGACGACGCCATCGTGATGATCGAGAACATCGCCCGCCATTGGGCCATGAACGACGGCCGCAGTCGGATCGACGCGGCGGTCGACGCCGTGGCCGAGGTGGGCAATCCCACCGTGGTGGCCACCCTGACCGTGGTCTCGGCCCTGCTGCCGATGCTGTTCGTCTCGGGTTTGATGGGCCCTTACATGGCCCCGATCCCGGTCAACGCCTCGGCGGCCATGGTGTTCTCGTTCTTCGTGGCGGTCGTCATCGCGCCCTGGCTGATGGTGCGCTTCGCGCGCAAGACCCTGGCGGCCGGCGGTCACGACCACGACGGCGAAGGCAAGCTGGGCGCGCTCTATCGCCAGGTCGCCAGCCGGGTGATCGCCACGCGCGGGAGCGCCTGGACCTTCCTGATCGGTGTGGGCCTGGCCACCCTGCTGGCCTGCGCCATGTTCGCCACCAAGACCGTAACGGTGAAACTGCTGCCGTTCGACAACAAGTCCGAGCTGCAGGTGGTGCTGGACATGCCGGAAGGGACCTCGCTGGAGGCGACCGGCCGGGCGCTGTCCGAGGCGGCCGCGATCACCCGCACCCTGCCCGAGGTCACGGCGATCGACGCCTATGCCGGAACCGCTTCGCCGTTCAATTTCAATGGCCTGGTGCGCCACTACTATCTGCGTAACCGCCCCGACCAGGGCGATCTGTCGGTCGCCCTGGCCGAAAAAGGCGAGCGCAAGCGCTCCAGCCACCTCATCACCCTGGACCTGCGCGAGCGGCTGGCCAAGGTCGCCCTGCCCGCCGGTGCCTCGATCAAGGTCGTGGAGGCCCCGCCCGGACCGCCGGTGATGGCCACCTTGCTGGCCGAAATCTATGGACCCGACGCCCAGACGCGCCGCGCCGTGGCCGAGCGGGTCAAGGCCATCTTCAAATCCGTGCCCTATATTGTCGACATCGACGACAGCTACGGCCAAGCCCGCCCCGGCCTGCGGCTGGTCCCCGATCGCGATCGGCTCGAAGCCCTGAAGGTCGATGACCGGCAGGTGCTGGACTCGATCGGCGCGGCCTTCGGCGGTCAGGTGGTCGGCTACGCCCATCGTGGCGAAGGGCGCGATCCCCTGGAGATTTCGGTGCGCCTGCCGCAATCGGCGCGCAGCTGGGGCGAAGGTCTGGCGGCCCTGCCCGTGGCCCGGAGCCAGGGCGGCCGCCTCGTCGAACTGGGCGAGGTCGTCACCGCTTCCCAGGAGCCAGGATCGACCCACATCTTCCGCCGCGACGGCCGCGACGTCGACATGGTGATGGCCGAGCTGGCCGGCGCCTATGAAGCGCCGATCTACGGCATGATGGCTGTCGACAAGGCCATCAGGACCGCTGACTGGGGCGCCCTGCGGAGGCCCGACATCCGCATGAACGGCCAGCCGACCGATGAGCGCAAGCCCACCGTGCTTTGGGACGGCGAATGGGAGATCACCTGGGTGACCTTCCGCGACATGGGCGCGGCCTTCGGGGTGGCGATCCTGGGCATCTATGTGCTGGTCGTCGCCCAGTTCAAAAGCTTCCGCCTCCCCCTGGTGATCCTGACGCCGATCCCCCTGACCCTGGTCGGGATCGTCATCGGCCACATCCTGTTCAAGGCGCCCTTCACCGCCACCTCGATGATCGGCTTCATCGCCCTGGCCGGGATCATCGTGCGCAACTCCATCCTGCTGGTGGACTTCATCCGCCACAGCCAGACCGGCGGCCGGCCTCTGCGCGAAGTGCTGCTGGAGGCCGGGGCGATCCGCTTCAAGCCGATCGTCCTGACCGCCCTGGCGGCCATGATCGGCGCGGCGGTGATCCTGTTCGACCCGATCTTCCAGGGCCTGGCGATCTCGCTGCTGTTTGGCCTGGCCTCATCGACGGTGCTGACCGTGCTGGTCATCCCGGCGATCTACGTCGTCCTGCGCGACGACGAGCGTCCCGGACGCGCGCAACCCTCGAAACCTTGACCCAGGATGGCGATCGCGACCTCGAGCCAGGTCGCCTTGAACCTTTATGCGTACCTTCTACATTAGGCAGATGAATAACTTCGCCCTCTCGACGCCGGCCGACGATATCCAGGATCTGGCCGCCAGCGCCCATTCCGCGGCCAGGCTTCTGAAGCTCCTGGCCAGCGAGCAACGCCTGCTGATACTGTGTCGCCTGATCGATGGCGAGGCCTCCGTCGGCGATCTTGCGGCTCATGTCGGGCTGGCCCAGTCGGCGACCTCGCAGCATTTGGCCAAGATGCGCGCCGAGGGGCTGGTGGCCACGCGACGCGAGGCCCAGACCATCTTCTACCGGCTGGACGACCCGGCCGCGGTGCGTGTGCTGGAGACGCTTTGCGACGTCTACCGCGGGACGAGCAAGACCTGATCGCGACACCGTCGATCGTCAGTATTGCGCGCGGATCTCGAGAGAGATCGTCCTTGGCCTTTGCGGCGTGCTCTGCCGCGACAGCTTCACGGTGAACGGATTGCCGTAGGCGAACGTATCGCCCGCGCCATCGAAGAGATTGTCGACCGCCAGGCCCAGGCTCAAGCGTTCCGATCGAAGTCGCGCGGCGATGCGGGTCGTGGCGTAGTTCCCCATGGACGGCGCGGTCGCCCCATCGAAGCTCAGGCGCGAACGGCCGATATAGGCCGCCCGGACGTCAAGGCTCGCACGCCACCCCTCACCCACGGATCGCTCGTAGTTCGCCCCGAGCGAAGCCGAGCCTCGCGGCACGCCCGCCAGGCCGAGGTCCTTGCGCCCGGGAAAGGCGGCGTTGACGGACTCCAGTTCCGGATGGTTCAGCAGGAAGCTGGCGTCCAGCCGCAGCCCTTCGCGGACATAGCTCCCTTCGAACTCCAGCCCGACGTTGCGGCCGTCGCCCAGGTTCGCCGTGTACGGCAGCCCCGAGGGCAGGAGCTGATCGCTCTGAATGTTCTTCCAAGACGCCAGGAACGCGGCCGCCCGCAGGCGCAACCGGCCGTCCAGCCACACGCCCTTCGCTCCCGTCTCATAGCTCCACAGCTCATCGCCGTCATAGCGACGCTGCGGCTCGCCGCCGGCGGTGTCGAAGGTCTGGGTCGGGATCACGGCCGTGTTGAAGCCGCCCGAGCGATAGCCTTCGGCCGCCTGGACATAGATCAGCGTCGCGGCGCTTGGCGCGAACGACACCACCACCTTCGGCGCGAAGCCGAGGTAGTTCTGGGCGTCGCGGAACACGGCCTCGGCGCCCGTCGCCGTCGCGCGGCTGGACGCCTCCGACCGCGTCGCGAACAGTCGCCCGCCCAACGTCAGGCTCCAGCCGCCGCCAAGATCGCCGATCGCCTCGCCGAAGAGCGCGCCCTCGCCCAGCACGTCGCGGCGCTGTTCGCGGACCAAGGGCGCGGCCGGTTGATCGGCCAGGAAGATCAGGCCATCGCGCCCCTGTCGCGTACGGGCGAGGAAGGCGCCGACCTGCCATTGGATCCGCCCTTCCGGCCGCGACGCCAACGACGCCTCGGCCACGACCGCGCCGACATGGTTGTCGTCATCGAAGGCCATCGCCGCGCCTGGCGTAGCCACGACGGGCGGCGCGGCGCTGGCGTCGTAGCGGCTGGAGAGATCGTGTCGCACAGCGGCCAGGGTGAACTTCGCGTCCTGTCCGAAAAGGAGACCCTGGGCGCCGACATGAACCTCGACAAAGTCGTTGTCGTGCGGCTCGGCGATCCGATTGCGACGCGCATAGGTCCCGACCCCGCGATCGGCGTACTGCGTGTCTTCGGAATCGATCGCCTGGGCGGCCAGGCCGGCCTCGGCGGTCCAATCGGCGCCGAGCATCGTCCGAGCGGTCAGGCGGACGCCCGTGCGGCGCGTGACGTTCACATCCGTCCGCCCTTGGCCGAGATCGTCGATATAGCCGCCCTGGCGCTCGGCATAGCCGACCAGCCGAACCGCGGCCCGGCCATGCAGCAGCGGCATGTTGATCATCGCCGACGCCAGTCCTCCGGCCTCACCGCCGCGGGTGGCCGAAGCCGAGACGGAGGTCCAGGCGTCGAAGGCCTCGGGATCCGGACGGTGCGTCGTCAGGTGCAGGACCCCGCCCAGCGAGCCGGCGCCGTAGAGAGCGCCCTGGGGGCCGCGAAGCACCTCGACCTGCCCGATATCGACCAGCAGCAGATCGGGGTCGGGGGCGTTGTAGGTCAGCCGCACATCGTCGAGATAGATGCCGACCATCGACTGGGTCTGGCCGGTCAGGGGTCCGTCCGAAAGCCCCCGCAGGATGACCTTGTCCCGTCCGGGCCCCAGGTTGGTCACCGTCATGGAGGGAACGGTCAGCGCCAGATCGGTGGCGTCGCGCACGCCCCGCGCCGCCGCGGCGCGCGCGTCGAGGACGCTGACCGAATAGGCCAGACGGTCGGCGATCGCCAGTCGACGGGTGGCGACGATCACCAGTTCGGACAGCGGCGGCGGCGTCTCGGCCGCCGCCTTGACCACCGATGCGGGGGGCGGCCGCGTCACCATAGGCGGCGGCGGCGAGAGCGTGACCCTATAGACCCTCGGCGCGATCTGGCGAGCGTCGCATCCGGTGCCCCGCAACAACGCTCTCAGCGCTGTGTCGGGAGACGCGCGTCCCGAAAAGCCCGGCGACGGCCGGCATCCCTGGGCCATGCTCAGATCGATCGAAACACGCGCTTGCAAGGCGAACGCCGTGGCCGCCGCCTTGAAGGGGCCCGCGGGCGCAGAGAAGACGACCTTTTCGCCCGCGTGAGCGCATAGCGGCGGCGCGACGGTCAGGCCGATCGCCGACGCCATCCCTAGGCGGCGCCACGCGCGGTTATGCAAAATCACGCCCCTCCAAGACCGTCAGGACGTCACCTTAGGACGATTTCCCCGTTCGCGCGATCGATGCTCAAACCCGCATAGGCGGCGAGCGCGCGGACCGCGGTCTCCTGGTCGTCCAGGGCGATTACGCCAGAGAACCGCCGGGTCGCCGCCCCTGGCGAGATACGCACCGGCGTCGCGAAACGACGATTGAGGTCGGCGACGATATCGCCCAGCGTCTCGTTGTCGGCGACCAACTGCCCCTGGGTCCAGGCGAACGCGCCATCAGGCTCCACGCGCCGCACCTCCGATCGCGCCGCGCCCTGATCGTGACGCAGTTCCTGACCCACGGTGAGACGGTTCGGCGGCCCTCCCCGTCCGTCTCGCTGGGCGACCTCGACGACGCCTCGGCGTACGGTGACCCGGACGCCGCCGACATCGTGGCGGATGTTGAATTCGGTGCCGACCACTCGCACGCGCTGGTCGCCCACCCCGATCACGAACGGCCGGGAGGGATCCTTCGCGACGTCGAAGCTGGCCTGCGCCAAGCCCATTTCGACTCGGCGGGTTCGCCACCCCAGTCGAACGCTCAGCCGGGAACCGCCGTCCAGCGTGATCCGGGTGCCGTCCGAAAGGTCGATGCGCCGCATCTCGCCCGGCTTGGTCTCGTAGGTGACCTGCTCGCCCCGCGCGGATTTCCAGAGCGCCGGGCCGCCAACCAGGACCGCCAGCGAGGCGGCGATCGCGCCGCCGATCCAGGCGCGCCGCGCCGGTCGCGCCGTCCGTTCTGGAAACGCGATGACGTTCGGCCCCGGAGGCGTGAGCCCCGCCGCGATCTCGGCCTTCCTGAGATCGACATCGGCCATGATCAGTTCGGCGTCCTCGAAGGCGGCGAGCCGCGCTTCGGAGCCCTCGAGCCAGTCGGTCAGCGCCATCCAGTCCTCGGCCGTCGCCGTGTCGGACTGGACACGGAGCAGCCATGCGACGGCTTCGTCGCGCAGCGCCTCCTTCGTCTCCGGATCCTGACCGTTCATTCGACTTCGCCGTATCCTGGAAGGCCGTTCGCCTTTCCGTTCGCCCCAAAGACGCCACAAAGCGGCGGGCGCCTCAAAAGAATGTCGCGCGCCCCTCTCATGGCCACCGCCCGACCTTGGCGACGATCAGCTTGAGACTGGCCATCATGTATTTCTCGACGCTGGACCGCGACACCCCCATCGCCGCCGCGGTCTCGGCATGGGTCAACCCTTCCAGCTTGTGCAGGCGGAACGCCTCCCGGGCGGGCGGCGGCATCGCCTCGACCGCCTCCAAGACCCGAGAAAGCTGCTGCTTGGCGGCGGTGGCCTCGTCCGCGGGAACCTCGTCAACGACCTGGTCGCCGCCGATGTCCGACACATGCGCTCCGTGCCATTGGGCGTCGCGCGCCTGGGCCCTTCGCCGGACCTTGATCCGGTCCAGCATCAGGTTCGTACCCAGGCGGTAGAGATAGGCTGCGGGATTGTCGATAGCCTCGGCGCGCCGATCCACGATCTTCAGATAGATGTCCTGCACCAGATCCTCGGCCGCCTCGTCCGACCGCAGACGCACGCGGAAATACCGCAACAGATCCTCGCGCCGCTCCATGTAGGCGGAAAGCAGGGGATGGACGTCTGTGTCGTCCAAGGCGCGGTCGCGCTCCTCGAAGGGCCGGCGCCAGAATCCGCGCCTGCGACAATCTTTCCGAAGCGCCGACGCCGCGCAACCGCCGAAAGCATTGAGGCGCCCGTCGGGGGGTGTCGTCCTTGCCGGTCGAAAGCGCTCGTTCATGCGCCGGACAGGAGATCCCCTTGTTGGAAGTGATGATGATGAACGACGGAGCCCGCGTCGGCAGCCTGTGCTTCGACGCCGACCGCGTGCGCCGGTTCACCTCCGTCGAGCCGCGGATCATCTCGATCCACAACCATTTCCGCCCCGAGCGTCTAAGGGTGGAAGCCTATATCGAGGCGACCTACGCCGAGGCGTTCGGGAGCCGGATCCGGTCCCACTATCCGACCCTGATGAGCGTGCAGGACGCCGCGGGCCAGATTCACGCCGCCGTCGGCTTTCGCCTCGCGAACGAGGCGCCGTTGTTCCTCGAACGCTATCTGGACGAGCCGATCGAGACAGCGCTTCACACGGCGACCGGCGCGGCCGTCCGTCGCGACGAAGTGGCCGAGATCGGCAGCCTGGCGTCCCAGAGCGCCGGCGCGTCCCTGTTTCTCTTCATGGCCCTGGCGCGCCATCTGCATCATCTGGGCTGCGAGCACGCCGTGGCCACCGCGACGCGGCAGCTGCGCCGGACCTTCAATCGCGTCGGCTTTCCAACCCGGCGGCTGACGCCGGCCGATCCCGCGCGACTGGGCCCGGAGGTGAAGGACTGGGGCGGCTACTACGAACGCGATCCCGAGGTGCTGGCCGGCGCCATCGCCCCCACCCTCGAACCCCTGTCTCAGCTGCTGATGACCCAGCCGCCGCCGATCCAAGGCGCCTGCTCCCGTTTGCATCCCCACCTGGGAGATCGTCCATGAGCCTCGTCCTCGCCGCCATCGCTCAGCGCGCGCGTCTCGGTGACGGCGCCATCGCGCTCAGCGACCAGACCAGCGCCTTCACCTACGGCGCGCTCGAGACCGCCATCGCCGCCGCGGCGCGGGATCTCTTCCTTTGGGCTCCGCTCGTCAGGCCAGGCTCGCCGATCGCCGTACGCCTGCCCAACGGGGCGGCCTGGGTCATTCTGGACCTCGCCCTGGCCCGCCTGGGCTGGGCCAGTCTTCCGCTGCCGGGCTTCTTCACCGACGCCCAGCGCCAGCACGCCATGGCCGACGCGGGCGCCAGCCTGCTGATCGAGCTCTCCGACGCCGCCAATGGCGACCTGAGCATCGCCGGGTCTCCGCTGCGGGTGACGCCGTTGTCCCTGCCGGACCGGCGACTGCCCGCCGGAACCGCCAAGATCACCTACACATCTGGTTCCACCGGCCAGCCAAAGGGCGTCTGTCTGTCGCGCCAGCACATGGAGGCGGTCGCCAGCTCTCTGGTCCAGGCCATCGGCGCGAACTATGCCGGCCTGCACCTGCCTCTGCTGCCGCTGTCGATCCTGCTGGAGAACGTGGCCGGCCTCTACACCACCCTGCTGGCCGGCGGCCGCTATCACATATTGCCGCCCGACCAGCTGGGCCTGGCCGACCCCTTCCGTCCGGATCTGCCCAAGCTGGCCGGCGCGATCGCCGAGCAGCGGGCCAACAGCCTGATCCTCGTGCCCGAACTGTTGCGCGCCCTGATGATGGTCATGACCTTCACCGGCGTACGCCTGCCCGACCTGACGCTGGTCGCCGTCGGCGGCGCCAAGGTCGCGCCCTCGTTACTGGCCCGCGCCGATGAGCTGGGCCTGCCTGTCCACGAAGGCTACGGCCTCAGCGAATGCGCCTCCGTCGTCGCGCTCAATACGCCGGCGGCGCGCAAGGCGGGAACGGTCGGACGCCCGCTTCCGCACCTGGGCGTCGCCATTCGCGAAGGCGAGATCGTCGTCGAGAACTCCGGCTTCCTCGGCTATGCGGGCGGCCAGGCGCACGACGGCCCGGTCTTCACGGGCGATCTCGGCGAGATCGACGAGGACGGCTTCCTGCGCATTTCCGGTCGACGCCTGAACACGATCATCACCAGCCACGGCCGCAACGTCGCGCCCGAATGGGTCGAGAGCGAGCTGACCGCCCAGCCCGAGATCCGCCAGGCCGTGGTCCTGGGCGAGGCCCAGGCCGAGCTCTCGGCGCTGATCGTGCCCCTCATCCCGGGCATGGACGAAGCGGCGATCGCGAGCGCCGTCGCCCGGGCCAACGCCAACCTTCCGCCCTACGCCCGGATCGGCCGCTGGCTCGTCCGCGACGCCTTCGACCCCGCCGCCGGCGAATTGACCAACAACGGTCGTCCCCGACGCGCGGTGCTCGGCGCCCGCTACCGGGACTTCATGGAAGCTTCCACGACAGGAGATCTCGCGTGAATTTCTATCAACGCCTCGTGGCCGAAACGGTCGACGGACAGATGGAGCTCGCCTCGACGCCCCAGATCCAGGACGGCCTGACGGGCCGTATCTCGCGCGAGACCTATATCGCCTACCTGACCGAGGCCTATCACCATGTGAAGCATACCGTGCCGCTGATGAACGCGGCGCGCGCCGGCATGGACGAGGCTCACCAGCGCTTCGTCGAGGCCCTGGACGAGTACATCGTCGAGGAGACCGGTCACGAACACTGGATCCTCAGCGACATCAAGAACTGCGGCGGCGACTCGGAAGCCGTTCGCGCCGGCGCGCCACGCCCGGCGACGCTGGCGATGACCGACTACGCCTACGACTATGTCCGCAACGCCAACCCGATGGGCTTCTTCGGCATGGTCTTCGTGCTGGAAGGCACAAGTGTTCGGCTCGCGACGCAGGGCGCCGAGGCGGTCGCCAAGAACCTTGGCCTGGGTCCGGAGTGCTTCAGCTACCTCACCTCCCATGGAGCGCTGGACATCGAGCACCTGACCTTCTTCGAGACGCTGATGAACCAGGTCGACGATCCCGCCGACCAGGCCGCGATCATCGAGGTCGCCAAGGCGATCTTCCAGCGCTTCGCCGCGGTGTTCCGCTCGATCCCGCACGTCCGGGAAACGGCCCATGCTTAAGAACAAGACCGTTCTCGTCACCGGGGCCTCGGGCGGACTCGGCGCCTTGGTGGCCCGGCAACTGGTCGACGAAGGCGCGCATGTCACGGCGCTCGGCCGCAACCGCCCCAACACCGACGTGGACTTTCTGCCCCATGACCTTTCGACGCCCGCCGGCATTGAAGCGGCCGCCGAGGACGTTGGCCGGCGGCGTTGGGACATCCTCGTGAACCTCGCCGGCGTCCAGCATTTCGGCCCGGTCGAGACGGAGGATTCTGAGAGCCTGGTGGCCGGCTACATGGTCAATCTGGTCGCGCCGGTCCGGCTGACCCAGGCTGTTCTGCCCGGCATGAAGGCGCGCGGGGCGGGACAGATCGTCAACATCGGTTCGATCTTCGGCTCGATCAACTTCGCCCACTTCGCCACCTATTCCAGCGCCAAGGCCGGCCTGCGCGGGTTCAGCCAGGCTCTTCGGCGCGAGGTGGCCGGGACGGGCGTCGATGTCACCTACATCGCGCCCCGCGCGGTGCGGACGGCGATGGTGTCGGATCGGGTGCTGGAGTTCGCCAAGCTCACCCAGATGCAGATCGACCGGCCCGAAGCCACGGCCAGACGGATCGTCTCGGCTATCCGGGCGCGACGCCGCGACGTGTATCTTGGCTTCCCCGAAGCCTTCTTCGTTCGCCTGAACGCCCTGCTGCCCGGTCTCGTCGACCGCGCCCTCTCCGCCAACGACCGCAAGGCCGCGCAGCTGTTCGCGCGCTGATCACCCAGGACATCATCATGATTCAGAAATCTCTCGTCGCCCTCGGCCTGGCCCTTTCGCTGGCGGCCGGAGCCGCCCGAGCCGATGCGCTCGATCCCCGCCTGGACGGCCTCGCCCGCGCCTGGGCTCACGCCAACTATGAGATCGCCGACAAGGGCGCCCAGGGCGCGGCGGCCGCGCAGGTGGCCGCCGACGCCGACGCCCTGGCCAGGCAGAACCCCGGCCGCGCCGAGCCCCTCGTCTGGGAAGCCATCGCCAAGGCGACCCAGGCCGGCGCCAAGGGCGGGCTCGGCGGACTGGCCCTTGCCAAGGAGTCGAGGTCCCTTCTGGAACGCGCCGAGAAGATCAATCCCAACGCACTGGGGGACGGCTCCGTCTACACCAGCCTGGGCTCGCTCTACGCCCAGGTGCCGGGCTTCCCGATCGGCTTCGGCGATCCCGCCAAGGCGCGGAGCTATCTGCAGAAGGCCCTCGCGGCCAATCCCAACGGCGTGGACTCCAACTTCTTCTACGGCGATTTCCTGATGCGCCAGAACGACTATGCCGGCGCCAGCAAGGCGCTGCAGAAGGCGCTGGCCGCGCCGCCGCGTCCGGGCCGGGAGATTGCCGACAAGGGCCGCAAGGCCCAGGCGTCGGCCCTTCTCAGCCAGGCCCAGGCCAAGCTGCGCTAGATAGCGTGGGCGTGGCGATCAGATCGCCGCGCCCACGAAGCGCCCTATGACGGCCGTCACGGCCATCGCCACCGCGCCCCACAGCGTGACACGGACGACGCCCCGCCAAGGCGACGCATCGCCGGCCTTGGCGCCGACATAGCCGAGGATCGCCAGGCCACAGAGCGAGGCGATCGTCACCGCGCCGCTCAGCATCGCGCGGGGCGCCGCCACCGCGACCACGAGAGGCAGAACCGCCCCGGCGGCGAAACTGGCGGCGGACGAGAACGCCGCCTGGACCGGCCGGGCGCCGGTCAAGTCCGAAAGGCCCAGCTCGTCGCGGGCGTGCGCCGCGAGCGCGTCCTTGGCCATCAGCTGCGTCGCGACCAGGCGCGCGGTCTCCGGTTCGACGCCGCGGCTGATATAGATCTGGGCCAGTTCCTCGTGCTCGGCTTCGGGCAGATCACGGAGTTCAGCGACTTCACGCGCCAGCTCCGCCTTTTCCGTATCGGCCTGCGAGCTCACCGACACGTACTCGCCCGCGGCCATCGACATCGCGCCGGCCACGACAGCGGCGACGCCCGCGACGACCACCTCGCCCGGAGACTTCGCGGCCGAGGCCACGCCGACGATAAGGCTCGCCGTGGAAACCAGGCCGTCGTTGGCGCCGAGCACGGCGGCGCGCAGCCAGCCGATCCGCGAAACGCGGTGACGCTCAATATGGCGATAGACAGCGCGCATTGAAGGCCTCCTAGCCCAGCCCCTCCGGAGGGTGTCGACTCGCCGGATGACCGAGCCTGATCCTGACACTCACCGACGTCATGACGAAGGTCAAAGCGCACCCGCGCCGTGAGGCTCATTTTCCGAGAGCGCGGGTGATCCTCGTCCTCGCCAGGAGACGCCGCTACGCTGGCGGCTAAAGGGTTTGCAGGCTTGGCCTTGTCCGTTCGACGGCGAACCGCGCGACGGTGGACAACGCCCCGCCGGGCGTGGTCACGCGATCCACGACCTTGACGTCCGTGCGCCAGACGTCGCGGCCGATGTCGAAGAGCTGGTAGCCGCGCCGGGCGTCGAACAGCTTGCAGTGCGGATTGTCGGCCGGCACGCCCTTCCACTCGTCCGAGATCGCCACGCCATCGCCACCCGAACTGATCGAGGTCGAGACGAACTCCGTCGCGACCGCCGGGCTGTCCCACGCGCCTTCGCGCGACGGCAGGACGCCGGCATGGTGCTGGTGCACGTCGCCCGTGGAGATTACGACATTGGTCAGCTTCCGGGCCTGGATCGCCGCGACCAGACGCTCGCGGCTGGCGGCATAGCCGCTCCAGCTGTCGAGATTGGCGCGCCCCGCGCCGCGCGTGGCGGGATAGAGCAACGGCATCACCATCACCTGCTGGGCCAGCAGGTTCCAGCGCAGGTCGCCGCTCAACCCCTGCTCCAGCCAGGCCGCCTGGGCCTCGCCCAGAATGGTCGGGCGCGGGGTCGAGTCCAGCGGCAGGCAGCGATCCAGCGCCTTGGCGCCGCAGATCTGGCCACTGCGGAACTGGCGCGTGTCGAGCACCTGGATGCGCAGCAGGTCGCCATAGTCGATCCGGCGGTGCATGCGCACGGCGCCAGCGACCGGGAACGACGACCGGCGCACCGGCATGTTCTCGTACCAGGCCTGCATGGCCGCTGCTCGCCGCAGGCGGAAGATCTCGCGCGGCGTGGCGTCCTGGTCCTCGTCGCCGGCCCAGTTGTTGTCGACCTCGTGGTCGTCATAGGAGGACAGGAAGGCCGCCGCCGCGTGGGCGGCCTGCAGGTCCGGGTCGGTCTTGTACTGGGCGTAGCGACGGCGGTAGTCGTCCAGCGAATAGAGCTCGCCGCCGGCATGCTCGCGGAAGCAGACACGGCCTTTGTCGGCCTCGCCCTTGCTGATCGGACAGCCCTTGCCGCCCGCGCCCTCGTAGATGTAGTCGCCATAGTGAAAGATGACGTCGAGGTCCGGCTCCTGGCTCAGGCGCCTATAGGCCGTATACAGCCCCGCCTCATAATGCTGACAGCCGGCCACGCCGATGCGCAGGCGGTCAAGGCGGGCGCCGGCGGCGGGGGTCGTCCGCGCCGTGCCGACCCGGCTGGTCTCGCCGGCGGCCGAGAAGCGATACCAGTACCGCGCGCCGGGTTTCAGGCCCTCGACCTCGACATGGACCGAATGGCCCAGTTCCGGTCGCGCCGGCGCCTTGCCGGACGCGACGATGCGGGAAAAGCCCTCGTCCTCGGCGACTTCCCAGCCCACCGGCACGATACGCGACGGCATGCCGCCGCCCAGTTCCAGGGGCCGGGTGGCCAGCCGCGTCCAGATGACGAAGCCGTCGGGCGCGGGGTCGCCCGAGGCCACGCCCAGGGTGAAGGGATCGGCGCCCAGCCCCTGCGACCAGACGGGCCCGGAGGCGCCGCCGGCCAGCAGGAGGAGGCCGCCGGCCTGGATCAGGCGTCTGCGTTGAATGGTCATGCCGACTCTCACGGACGATAGATGACGTTGAGGAAGAAGGAGCGGCCCTTCTTCATTTCGGCCCGACGCTCCTTCAGGTTCGCGTCGTAGCCCAGGTAGAGATCCTCGTTGAGGATGTTCTTGGCCTGCAGCTTGACGATCCAGTCGCCTGCCACCCGATAGCGCACGGTGGCGTCCATCTGCCCTCGGGCCTCGGGCCCCCTGTTCAGCCAGGGATTGGCGCCGATGCCGTCATAGTAGGCGTCGCCCCAGTTATAGCCGACCCGGGCCTCGCCATCGCGCGGCAGCTTGTAGAACACCGCCGCGTTGGCCATCCAGTTGCGCTGGTAGAGCAGACGATCGATGTGCAGCACCTTGCCGTCGACGATGTAGTCCATGTCGCCCCAGGTGCGCGTGGCGTTCAGCGCGACGCCGACCTTGTCCTTCAGCGGCCCGGGCAGGCCCGGCAAGGCGTTGTTGATGTACTGGACCTCGACGCCACGCAGCTTGGACTTGTTGGCGTTCATCGGAGTGCTGATCGTGTAGCGGAAGCCGTCGATCAGCTGTTCTTCCTTCAGCGCGTAGATGTCGTCCTTGATCGACTTGGCGAAGGCGCCGATGCTGGCCATTCCCTTGGCGCCGTTGAAATAGGCCTCCAGCGTCAGGTCGAAATTGTCGGCCCGGCGCGGCTTCAGGTCGGGATTGCCGCGCGAGATCGTAAAGCTGGTGTCGTTGCGCGTCTCGGCCTGGGCGATGTCCTCGGGCGCGGGGCGGCCCAGGGTGCGGCTGTAGCCGGCCTTCAGGCGAAGGTGGTCGCTGAAGTCGTGGACAGCGTTCAACGATGGGAGAAGGTGCGTGTAGTCGCCCTTGTAGCGGGTCGCGCCCGGCTTGAAGACGCCGCCGACCGACACCGGCACGTCGGCCTTGTAGTCGGCGGCGTCCAGGCGCAGGCCGCCGATGAAGCGAGTGCGCGACAGAGCGTAGAGCGCCGAGACGTAGCCGTACGAGATCGTCTCGTCATAGCGGTAATCCGAGGCCAGCGACGCGCTGGCCGACGAGGCGGCGTTGGTCGCCAGGGTCGGCAGGATGTCCTGGCGGAACCTGGCGTAGTTGATCCACACCACCGGATAGTTCCAGAGCCACGGCAGGTAGCCGGTCGGTGAGTAGTCGTAGCCGGTCAGGGCGACCTTGCTCGACGTGTAGACGGTCTGGTCCAGGTTGCGCCGAATTTCGAACCGGCGGGCGCCGATCCCGGCCTTGTAGCCGAAGCCCAGGGCGTTGGAGTCGAAGTTGCGCGAGAAGTCGAGCTTGACCTCGGTGGCCGCGCCCTTGGCCTTGGTCAGCGTGTCGCCGGCGGTGAGCAGCGAATATTTGCTGGGGTCGGTCAGGCCGTCCGCGCCGCCCAGCGTGAACTTCACCGAGGGGTTGGACATGTCGTAGTTGATCGACAGGTTCGTCGGCTTGGCCTGGTAGGCGCTGGCCCACTCCAGATCGTAGAAGGTGTTGGTGTTGTAGCCGGCCCGCAGCTCGATATTGGTTCGCTCGTCGATGTCGTAGCGGGCCTTGAACAACGCGCCCCGGGTCTCGTTCTCGAACCGGTCGTAGTTGAAGGCCGTCCGCACGTCCGGGACCTTCAGCGTGCCGGTGTGCTGGGTCTGGTTGCTGAGATTGGCGAAGGCCCGCAGGGTGAAGACGTTGTTGGTCTGGTCCTCGGTCTGCTTGTAGTCATAGACCATCAGCGAGCTGTACCAGCGATCCGCCGGCTTGAACTCGAAGGTCGCCGAGCCGCCGTAGGTCTTGATGTAGCTGGTGAATTCGTAGTCGACCAGCGCCTGGGGCGCGGGGTCGAAACCGTTCCAGTTGGGCTGGTCGGGCGTCGTGGCCGCCCCCGACGCCGTATAGTAGGTGCGGGCGTTGGGGTTGCGCTTGACGTCGTCGTACGAGCGCTGCTGATAGGTGCCGCTGAGCACCAGGCCGAATTTCTCGTCCGGACCCAGGCGGTGGCTCCACAGCGCCTTGATCCCGCCGCTCCACGGTGAGTCCTTGTAACCGCCCAGGCTATTGCCGCCGGGCACGTCGTTGTTGGTGACGTAGTTGACGAAGGTGTCGACGTAGAACTTGTCCTTGCCCCGGCCATAGGCGCTGTAGGGCACGATGTTGATCACCCCGCCGATCGCGCCGGCGTCCTGGTCGGCGGTGAAGGTCTTGAAAATCTCGGTCTTGCGGGCCGCCTGGCTGGGGATGAGGGCCAGGTCCACCCGGCGCTGGCCCGCGCCCTGGTTGGCGACGGAGATCATGCCGATGCCGTCGACCGAAACGTAGTTCAGGTCCGGCGTTATGCCGCGCACGGCGACGTACTGGCTTTCCTGCTCGCCATAGAGCACCTGCATGGTGCTGACGGCGGGCACGCGGCTGAGAGCCTCGGCCAGCGACTGGTCGGCCAGATCGCCGGTGTCGTCCTGGGTCAGGGCGTCGACGACCGTCAGCGAATTGCGGCGGGTGGCGATGGCTTCCTGGTTCTGGAGCGCGGTGCCGGTGACGACGAGGGCCTCGACGGCGGCCGCGTCTTCAGGCGCGGCGGCGGCGGGAAATCGCGCCGCCCGGGCCGCATCGAGAGTGATCACGGCGCCATCCTGCGAGGCGACGCGCAGGCCGGCGCCGGCCAGCAGCAGGTCGAGACCGACGCGCGCTTCCATGGAGCCCGACACGGCCTGGGTGCGAACGCCGCGCGTCAGCGGCTCGGCGACCAGGATCTGCAGCCCGGCCTGGCGCGCGAACTGGGGGATGCCGGTCGCCGCGGCCTGCGCCGGCACGTCGAAGCGCCGAACCTCGGCGTGGGCCGTCAATGGAATTGCGATCGCCGAGGCCGCAACCGAGGATAGAATAAGACTATTTCCGCGACCAAGGAACATCAGGACCCCTCCAAGCATCATGTGCGAGGAGAAGATGCGCGAGCGCCTCGTTTTCCTTCAGGGAAGGCCCGCTTTTTGTTGTGAATGTTCTATGACGATCCCAGTTTTATCTTCGCGAATCTCGCCGCCCGTCATGCGCGCGACCGCCAGAGCGAACTGTTGGGGCTGATCGATCAGGAAATAGCCGACGATGGTGCGCCGCCCCGCCTCGGGATCGCGCAGGGTGATCTTGCGCTCATTGTAGCGATTGAACTCGGCGACGGCGCTCGCGACGGTCTCGCCGCCCAGAACGATCTCGCCGCGCCGCCAGGCCAGGATGTCGTCGGTCCGCACCGGCTGGGCCGTTGGCGGCAGGGGCGCGGCGTCGGCGATGAACGCCTCCTGCCCCGCCGAGATCGCTAGCAAGGTCGCCGACGCGCCATCCCGCCAGGCCACGACGCGTCCCTCGGTGACCACGACCCGGGCGCCCTGCTCTTCCCGCCGCACGGCGAAGGCCGTGCCTGTGGCGCGCACATGCACCGCGCCGGCGTCGACAACGAAGGGATGGGCGCGGTCCTTGGCGACCTGGAACCAGGCCTCGCCCCGGCGCAGCGCGACGCGCCGCTCGCGTCCGACGAAGTTCACGCCCACCCGGCTGTCGGTATTGATGATCGCCACCGACCCGTCCCGCAGCGCCACGCGCCGCTGCTCGCCGGTCTCGGTGCGGAAGTCGTGGAACGGCGACAGCAGCCAGGCCACGGCGATCACACCGGCCGCCGCCAGCACCCATCCGGTCCCCTGGACCAGGCGCGCGGGGGTCCTGGCCAGGCGCGACCCGGGCCGGCTGGGGATAGGCAACACCTTGCTGACCACGCGGCCATGATCCAGCAGCCGCAGGCCGGCCTGGGCGCGCAGGAAGGCGCCGCGATGGCGGGCGTCGGCGGCCAGCCAGACCTCCAGCGCGTCCCGTTCGGCCTGATCGATCGCGCCGGCGTCGACACGCACCGCCCATTCGGCGGCCTGGGCGTCAATGTCGGACATGGACGGAGGAACGCTCATAGGAAGCCGGCGTATCCTGGACATCGCCGGGGTCGCTTTCGAGCGCTTTCAGGATAGCCTTCAACCCCCGGACGGAATGGTTCTCGACGACCGACTCCGTGACGCCCAGGCGTCGCGCGGTCTCCTTCTGCGAAAACCCGTGGATGCGCCGCAGCTCGACCACCTGACGGCATACCGGCGGCAACATCGCGATCAACCCCAGCACCCGTTCCAGTTCGCGCCGCGCGCCGATCACCTGCTCGGGCGAAGGATCCTCGTCCATCACCCGCAGAGTTTCCATATCGGTGACGGTCTCGATTCTGACCACCCGTTCGCGGCGCAGGCGCTGCAGCAGAATGGATCGGGCGGCGGCCAGGAAATAGGCCCGCCCATTGCGAATGTGCCCGATCGTGTCGAGCTCGGCGAGCTGACAATAGGTTTCCTGGATGACGTCATCCACGTCGCTCGAGCGCCGCATCGCCCGCATCAGCCAGGCTCGGACATAGGCTTCGTGCGGCAGGATATGCAATGCGACCCAATCGATGATCGCTTCACGACTCTGGTTCACGTCCGCCTCGACCCCGCGCTCTGCGGGCGGGAAGAGCACCATCGCGTGACAGGTTCATGACGCGGGCCGATCCATACGCCCCGGCGATGCGCCCGAGACGCAATCATTTGCCCGTCGCACGGCTGTCCGTGCTACGAGTTCCCCGAGGCGCGCAATCACGCCATTCGGACAGGTTCCCGAGCGAACGGTCCCAAGGTCCCGAAGCGGGAACGCCCTACGCCATCAGCAAATTGCCGGGCGCCCCAAGGGTTCGGACCGACGATCTCCGCGGGTTCTCCGCCTCCGTTAGAATTGGAACGTCGACGTGGTCAGCCGAAAGCTTCTGATGGCGCTGTGCGCGATCGCCTATGTCGGCGCCGTCGGCTTTTCGGTCACGGATCTTCTGCGCGACCCGCCCTTGAAGTCCTACGCCATCGCCCCTGGAGACGATTGGACGCGATGCGTCGAAGTGCGCGCCACCAGCGAGCGCCTGGCCCGTCGAGAAGCCTTGAAACGCCCGTCCCCCGTGAAGGCGGAAGGCCACTGCACCACCCTCCCCGTCCTCAAGGCGGTGGACCAGCGCTTGGTATGGGAGCGCGGCTTCAACGCCCTGCTCGTCGTCTCGGCGATCCTGGCGGCGCTGTGGAGCGCGGAGTTCGCGACCCGCGCCTGGCGCCAAAGCGCCGCGCAGTCGACCTGAGCGCCCGATAGCTCACAAGCCCGGCGGCGGCCCCTAGGCGACCACGACCTCGGCATGGGAAAAGGCGTCCTGGAACGCCGGGCTCAGCGCGGCGTCGGTGACCAGGATGTCGACGTCCTTCAACGAGGCGGTGTGGACCAGGCCGATGCGGCCGAACTTGCCCTCGTCCACCGCCAGCAGCACCCGGTTGGCCGTCGAATAGGCGATGCGGCTCATGATCGCCTCGCTGGGCGAATGGTCCATCAGGCCATGCTCCAGACTGACCGCGCCGACGGTGAGGACCGACAGGCTGGGCCGGAAGCCCGCCAGGAAGTCCTGGGCGTGGCGGTCGGAGAACGACTGGTAGGCCGCGTTCAGCTCGCCGCCGGCCAGGAACAGGGTGTGGCCCCGATCCTTGCGCACCGCCTGCGCCACGGCCAGGGAGTTGGTGATGATCTTCAGCTGGCGGTGCTCGCCCAGGGCCTTGGCCACGAAGCAGGACGTCGAGCCGCTGTCGAGGAACAGGGTGTCGCCGTCCGAGATGAACTTGACGACCGCCTCGGCGATCCGGGTCTTGCCGGCGACGTTCTTCTGCATGCGCAGATCGAACGGGCCTTCGATCTCCTGCGGCGGCAGGCGGACGGCGCCGTGCAGGCGCACGATCGTCCCGGCCTCCTCCATCACCCGCAGCTCGCGCCGGATCGTCTCTTCCGAGACCGACAGCGCCTTGGCGATGTCGGTGATGGCGCGCGTCTGGTTCGGCTCCAGCAGGTTCAGGATATCGCGCTGACGATCGTAGCGTTTGAGCATTCTCTGTCCGTCTCCGCGGGCCGCGCGACACTATGCCGTGAGTCCCGATACATGAAGTGCGCCCCCGGCCGGCGGGGAAATGGGGGGACCGGCCGGGGACGCGCGCGTCCTAGAAGGCGACGCGCAACTGGATCCGCGCGTAGCGCGGGGTCTGGTAGTCGACCGGCTTGCGGAAGTTGGTGTCCGCCACGCCGCTGCCGCCCACGTCGCCGAACTCGTGATAGGCCGTCACCGCGTGCGAATTGAACAGGTTGAAGACGTCCAGCCGCAGCGAGGCGTCGAACCGGTCGCCCGGCGTCGGCAGGGTCACCACCGCCGAGGCGTTGAACTGGGTCACCCAGTCACCCTCGAAGGCCGAGCCGCGCTCGACCACCTTGCCCTGGCAGTAGAAGCCGTAGCCCTGATAGCCATAGGCGGTGGCGTCGACGGCCTTGGGCACGATGCCGATGCAGCTGTACTTGCGCGGTGACTGCACCAGGCCGTTGCCGCCCAGGGTCAGCCAGTCGTTGACCTTGTAACTGCCATAGGCCTTGAACGTGTGGCGACGGTGGTTGGGCAGGTAGCCGTCGGCGCCGTTCAGGAAGCCCGGCGAGTCGAAGTCGGCCGTGGTGTTGATCGCCAGCTGGCCGTTCTCCGAGCGCACGCCGCCCTCGTAGTTCCCCTTCAGGCTGGCCCAGGTGTACGACCCCGAGACCGACCACTGACCGTCGAACGCCCGGTCGAAGGTGAAGGTCATGGCGTTGTAGTCGCGCTTGGGCTTGGGATAGGTCAGGTCCGCCGCTGACAGGGTGACGACCGGCTTGGAGCCGTCCGGCAGGCTGTTGAGGCGGATCTTCACGTCCTCGCCCGGATTGACGATCACCCACTGGCGACCGCCGCCGAAGCTCGACTGGCACTGAGCGGCGGAGAAGCCGGCCTTCACGCAGTAGGCGCGCGCGCCGGTGTCGATGGCCACGTCCTCGACGATGTTGTTCAGCTCGCGGTGGGTGAAATAGGCGCCCACCTTGATCAGGTCGCCGACCCGGCGCTCATAGCCCAGCACGAACTCGTCGGCCGACTGCGGCTTGAGGTTGTGAGCGATGGACTCGGCGGTGTCCGCGACGAGGCCCGAGGCCGAGACCAGGCAGTTCGACACCTTGGTGTCCGGACAGGCCGAGACGCCGTTGGCCGTGGTGATCGCCGCGCCGATCGTCGGGTCGCCGTTGGCGCCGACGCCGTTCAGCAGGTTGTAGCGAGTGTAGGTCACCAGCGAGCCGGCGAACTTCAGCGACAGGTCGCTGGGCAGCGGCAGGTAGTAGCGGCCGAAGAAGCCGTAGAGCTTGGACTTGCCGTCGCCGAAGGGGTCGCCGGAGACCGACAGGCGCGGCGCCCACTGGTCGCCCGGGTCGTAGAAGCTCTTGTTCTCGGCGTTGCGGTTGTCGAAGCGATCGTTGCGGACGCCGGCCTCGACCTGCAGTCGGTCGTTGAACAGCGACCACTGATCCTGGGCGTAGAACGCCTGGTTGACGGTGCCGAAGCTGCCGCTGTTGCGATAGACGCGGGTCGTCACGTACTCGACGCCGGCCGGCAGATTGCTCTGATCCGAACCGTTCGAGCGGTACAGCTTGAAGGCCCCCCGTCCGATCGTCTCGAAGAACTGGGTCGCCGTGTTCTTCTCGTGGTCGTAGCCGATCCGCAGGTGGTGAGCGCCGAACAGGTCGAAGTTGAAATCGGCGTCGGCGCGATAGAACGTGCGCTTGTCGTCGTTGAACGACTGGGCGTCGGTGACCTTGTTCAGACCGATGTTCACCCCCGCCGTGTTGCTTCGGTAGTCGACGACCTGCTCGTGGGTCGTATCCAACGGCAATTGGCCGTCGCGGAACTTGTTGACGCCGTAGGCCGCCGACAGGGTGAACCAGGGCGTGAAGGTGCCGGTGTAGCGGCCGATATAGTTTTCGCCGCCTGAGCGCTGGTTGGTGCCGCCCGTCTCCGCCCCGACCGCCTTGGTCGTGGGATCGTAGTTCAGGCTGCGATTACGCACGTCCTTGGTGGTGTCGAAATAGGTGAACTCCAGGTGCTGCTTGGAGGTCAGCCAGCCGTCCAGCTTGCCGCCCCAGAACGGCGCGTCGTCGCTGACCCGGGTGGCGTTGTTACCGTTGGCCTGGGGCGTGAAGCTCTTCAGCTTGCGCTGGTTGTAGAGGCCGTAGAAGAACAGGCGGTCCTTGATGATCGGCCCGCCCAGCTCGGCCACCCACTCCTCGCGGCTGGACGTGGAGTCCTGGAAATTGTTGCGGAAGGTGTTGGGGGCGCTGTCGCGCAGGTCGCCTGGCTCCCAGGTCGCCGTCACCCCGCCGTGGAAGACGTTGGTGCCTGACTTGGTGACGGCGTTGACGAAGCCGCCGGTCGAGCGGCCGAACTCGGCCGGATAGCCGCCGGTCTTCACTTCCACCGACTTGTAGAAGTCGAACGGCACTTCCACGGGCAGCAGGCCCATGCGGAAGTTGGTGATGTTCAGGCCGTTCACGAAGAAGGCGTTCTCGATGAAGCTGGCGCCCGAGATCGAGATCTGGTTGGCGAAGGTCCCGTTGGCCGAGGACGAGCCCTGCACGACGCCCGGCGACATCAGGGCGATGTCGCGCAGCGAGCGGCCGACCGGCACGCGCTCGACCAGTTCGCCGATCTCGATCGCCGCGCCGGTGGTGGTGATCTCGAAGTCCGGCGTGCGCATGCGGCCGGCCTTGACCACGATGGCCTCGACCGAGCCGACCGGCGCCAGGGTGAAGAGGTTCGACGCCCCCGCGCGGCTGATCAGCACGCCCGCTTCCGTATAGGCGTCATAGCCGTCGGCGGACACCGACACCGCATAGGCCCCCGGGGCCAGCTGCGGGATGACATAGGCGCCGCTGGCGTTGGTGGTCGCCGAACGCTTCACGCCCAGGGCTTCCGAGGTCAGCTGGACCACCGCCCCGGCGATCGGCTTACCTTCCGCCGACTGCACGCGGCCCGAGGCCTGGACGTTGGTGTAGTCCTCGGCGAACGCCGGCGCCGTCATCAGCGCCACCGCCGTAATGCTGGTGCTGACCAGGGCCAGCGCCCGCAACGCCAGAACGCCGCTCAGGCGCCGCCCGGCTCGAGTTTGTTGCCTCACGACCGACTCTCCCAAAGAGAAATTTGTGCCCGACGAGCGTTGCGACCGTCCTGCCGGCCGCTGCCCCCTCGCCACGGTCTCTCTTAGGCGCGATTTGTGGATGTGATGTGACATTTGTTGATTTCATGTTCATGTCACGCGAGATTGGCTTGCGCTTTGTGAGCATATTGACCACAAAACCCTCAAATCCCCACACCGAAGCCCTCCGATGGCGGTCAGATCGACATCATCGCGCGGGCTTCATCGGGATGTGTCAGACGTCCGCCAAACAGGGGCGTCTTCAGCCAAGAGGCCTGTCGTGACCAAGACTTCCCTGCCGATCACCCTGCTGTGCGCGATGATCCTCGGCGGATGCGCCAGCGCCGCCCTGGCCGCGCCGGCCAGCCCGACGACGCCCTATTTCGCCGACATCGACGTGCGCCGCGACGCGCGGCCGGACGACAGGACGATCGCCGGCGTGGTGTTCGATGACGTCAACCACAACGGCCGCCTCGACGCGGGCGAGCACGGCGTGGCCGGGGTGAAGGTCTCCAACAGCCGAGAAGTGGCGCTGACCGACAAGGCCGGCCGCTACGTTCTCCCGGTCCGCCCGGACATGGCGGTGTTCGTGATCCAGCCCAGCGGCTGGCGCGTGCCCACCGACACACGCTGGGTTCCGCGGTTCGCCTACCAGCACAAGCCGGCCGGCACGCCCAAGGCCCTGCGCTACGGCGGCCTGCCGCCGACCGGCCCCCTGCCCTCGGCGATCAATTTTCCGATCATTCCCACAGAAACCGGTCAAACCTTCGACTGCGCGGTGCTGGGCGACGTGCAGCCGGCGTCCAATATCGAGGTCGGCTATGTCCGCGACTCGCTGGCCCGCGAACTGGTGAACGCGCCCAAGAAGCCGGCCTGCCTGCTGGCCCTGGGCGACATCGTCAGCGACGACCTGCACCTGATCCCGCGCACGGCCGAGGTGATGGGCGCGATCGGCGTTCCGCAATGGTGGGTGCAGGGCAATCACGACTACGACCACGACGCCGACCACGACATCGACAGCTCCGACACCTGGCGGCGGCTGTACGGTCCCAACAACTACGCGTTCGAGATCGGCCAGGCGGTGTTCATCGTGCTGGACAACGTCTCGTTCCCCTGCGGCGAGGACCCCCGCGAGGCGCGCGAGCGGCCGTTCTGCAAGCAGTACTGGAAGACCTATGCCGGCCGCCTGCTGCCCGACCAGATGGCCTTCATCGAGAACGTGCTGAAAACGACCGATCCGAAGAAGCTGGTCGTGTTCGCCGCCCACATCCCGTTCGTCGGCTTCGACAATAGCGAGTCACAGCCCCACCAGACGGCCAATCTCGACGAGCTCTACGCCCTGGTCAAAGGACGTCCGGCCCTGTCGCTGACCGGTCATAGCCACACGCTGGAGAACATGGCGCCCGGCGACTCGATGGCCGGCTGGAAAGAGAATGTCGGCGTCTCGACCATCCCGTTCCGCCACCTGGTGGCCGGCGCCGTGGCCGGCGACTGGTGGGGCGGCGACTACGACATCGACGGCGCGCCGATGAGCATCCAGGGCGACGGCTCGCCGCGCGGCTATGTCGACTTCGCGGTCAAAGGGACGAACTACACGCTCGACTACCGCGCCAGCGGCCTGCCGCGCGACCGGGCCATGTGGCTGTCGGTCAGCACCCCGGCCTTCCGCGACTGGGCCGAGAAGATCTTCGCCTGGCGCGACGCGCCCGAGGACAAGCGCGATCCCGTGCCGCCGCTCAGCGTCCAGGACCTGCCGGACGTCAAGCTGCTGACCCCAACCGACCTGGCCGGCCAGAGTTGGCTGACCGCCGACGTGTGGATGGGCGACTCCACGACCAAGGTCCTGGTCGCCATCGACGGCGGCGCGTCCCGGCCGATGACCCGCACCCAGGACATGAAGGGCGAAACCGTCCACAGCGGCGCGGCCTGGTCGGATCCGTTCGCCCTGCAGCGCCAGCTGACCATGGCCCGCGCCGCGATCCAGAGCCGCTCGGGCGATCCGGAAGCGCAAGGCTACGTCCAGGGTCGCCAGAAGCGCCTGCCACCGATGCCGCCTCAGCCGCGCGGCTCACGCGCCGACCACTCGCCGCACATCTGGCGCTACGACCTGCCCAGGGACATGGCCGAAGGGATGCACACGGCGGTCGTCACGGTCACCCGCGACCAGGGCGCGCCGTCCCGCGACACCCTGGTGTTCGAGGTCCGGCCGACCCGCCCGAAACCGACCTTCGACTTCGAACACTGGGACAAGTTCAAGAACCAGTAGCCAGCCGCCGCCGGACTGTCGTCCGACTGTCATACCCGCTCGCTAAGGAGGCCTCGGCTTCGAGCCGCGCGCCCTCCCGCTTGGCATGTCCCCAACCTTACTCCCTTGCACGATCGGGCTCGCCCTGCTGGCCGCGTCGAGTGGGGCGCAGGCCGCGCAGAGCGGGCTTGGCGACAGCCTGAACACGCTGGCCGCCGAAAGGAACGTGCAGATCCTCTTCCCGCCCGACCTCGTCGTCGACCGATCGGGGCGAAAGCCGCCGCGTTTCGTCTCGACACGCCGGGCGATCGAGCTCCTGTTGGCGGACGCGCCGGCCCATGTGCGCGAGGTCCGTCGCGGCGTCTTCGTGGTCGAGCGCTCGGGGACCGTCAACACCGCCCGCCCGCCGCTCCCGGAGCCTCCGACGCGGACCGAGGTCGAGCCCGTAACCGTGATCGCCGCGTATGCGGCCAGTCTCGACCGGTCGCTGGCCCTCAAGCGGACCGCCGTCCACGGGCTGGACGCCGTCAGCGCCGAGGACATCGCCCGCCTGCCCGCCGGCAACGCCGCCGAAGCCCTGCAGCTGGCGCCGGGCGTCAGCCTGGAGCGCCATCGCGGCGTGGGCCTCTATGTCAGCGTCCGAGGCCTGGGGCCGCAGTTCCAGAACGTGCTGCTGAACGGTCGTCCCATCGCGCTCAATGATCTCGTCGAGAACGGCGGCTTTCGGGGACGCCAGTTCCGCTTCGAGGTGCTGCCCGCCGACGTCATCGACCAGATCGAGGTGGTCAAGACCACCACCGCCGACATGGACGAAGGCGCGCTAGGCGGCGACATCGACGTGCGCACCTTCAAGCCGCTGGATCGCGGCAAGCGCTCGGTGGTGTCGGTGCGCGCCTCCGAGGGACGCGTCGGCAAGGTCGATCCGTCGGTGTCGGGGGTCTGGAGCTGGGTCGATGCCAGCGGCCGCCTGGGCGTACTGGCCAGCGGCGTGGTCGATCGACGGCGGATCCGCAACGATCGGCTCTACCAGACCGGCTGGAACCTGGACCGGTTCGGGTCGGTGCTGGGACCGGGGCTCTACACCCCGACCCGGACGCGGCCGACGGTGGAGCTGGAGGACCGACGCATGGCGTCCGGCGATTTCGCCCTGCAGTGGCGGCCGACGAACCGTCTCGGCCTTGACTTCGACCTCCTGGCCACGCGCCTGGACGCCCACTACGACGAGTACGGCTTGGACATCTATCCGGACGACCCGTCGGTCTCGAGCCCCCGCTTCGTGGCGGGCACGCAACGCGTCAAGGGCGACACCGTCCAGGCCGGGACCATCGACAACGTCCGCTGGATGGCCTCGCACGAGATCAGCCTGAACCGCCACGACCTGGTCGCCCTGGGCGGTCATCTGCGCTGGACGCCCGGCGCCTGGACGGTCGATGGCGACTGGGGCTATTCGCGGGCGCGCAGCTACCACCCCGACGGTCGCGGCACCGTCCGCGCGCGCGTCGCCTTCTTCGCGCCCCTGACCTACGATTTCAGCCACGGCCTCACTGGCGGCCCGGATCTGCGCACGACGGTCGACTACGCCAATCCGGCCAACTTCGTCGGCCAGTCGTTCGACTACACCTTCAAGGACTCCCGCGACGTCGACGAGACCGTCAAGCTGGACCTCGCTCGGCCCATCGGCGCGTTCGACCTCACCCTGGGCGTCGAGCGCCACCGGCGGGCCCGCGACTATCGCCGACGCGACTGGACCCTGGACACCCTGATGGGCCAGCCGCTGACCAGCCTGGGGACCTCGGCCTACGGCCCGACGCCGTTCGCGGACTTCCTGTCGGGCGTCGGCTCGGACCTGCCGCGCAACTGGGTCGCGCCGAACGCCCAGGCCTTCTACACGCTGCTCTACACGCCAGACGTCGCCGCGCGTCCGCCGTCCACCGCCGACCTGCGCAACTCCTTCGTGGTCGAGGAGAACATCCGCTCGGCCTATGCCCGCCTCGACTTTCAGGCTTCCGCGTTCGGCTGGCCGATCGACGGCAATCTGGGCGTTCGCTACGCCGCCACGCGCCAGGTCTCCCGGGGCGTGCTGTCCAGCGGCTCCGACCCCCTGCCCGCCGAATGGCGCAAGGCCTATGGCGACTGGCTGCCCAGCGCCAATCTGAAGATCGAACTGTCGCCGCGCGTCTATCTGCGCCTGGCCGCCTCGCGCGTGGTCAGCCGGCCCAACGTCATCGACAACGCCCCGCGCATCTCCGTCGCCCGCGACACCCCGACGGCCAACGGCGGCAATCCCGAGCTGGATCCGTTCCTGGCCACCCAGCTGGACGCCTCGGCCGAGTGGTATTTCCCGACAGGCGGGGCCCTGGCCCTCGCGATCTTCGATCGAAGATTGGACGACTACATCACCGCCCAGAACACCTTCATCGAGGTGCCCGGACGCGGCCAGGTGCTGCTGTCGACCAACGTCAACGGCGGGCAGGCGCGGATCCAGGGTCTGGAGCTGACCTTCAGCCGGGTGTTCCGCGACCTGCCCGCGCCGTGGGACGGTCTCGGCGTCCAGGGCGCGGCGACCCTGGTGCGCAGCCAGGCCAACTACTTCGCCGGCGACCGGGTGATCCGTAACGCGTTGCTCGGCCTGTCGCGCGCCACCTACAGCGCCCTGGTGTTCTACGAGAAGGGTCGGGGGTCGGTGCGACTCGGCTACAACTGGCGCGGTTCCTATCTGACCTCGATCGGCAGTTCGATCACGGCGCCGGCCACCACGGCGGCGTTCGGATCGCTGGACGGGGCGGCCTCGTGGCGGCTGAACCGCCGCGCCACCCTTTCCCTGGAGGGCGTCAACCTGACCGACGCCCGCCGCTACGTCTATGGCGAGACCCGCGACCAGCCGATGGAGATCCATCACTGGGGCCGGTACCTGTCCGCGAGGATGAGATGGGCGTTCTGACCTTCCGTGGCGCGGGGACGCGCGCCGATCCGCCCGACGGGCCCAGCGAGTCGGCCCCGGCCAATCCGCCGCTGGAAGCGCCGCGCTTCGAGGCGCTGGTGTCGCGCTATCGTCGCCCGTTGCTGCGTTTCTTCCAGCGCCGGTCGGTCGGTGTCGAGGACGCCGAGGACCTGACGCAGGAGGTCTTCATGCGACTGTCGCAGCGGTTCTCGCGCCTGCATTGGGGCAATCCGGACGGACTGGTGTTCACGGTCGCCGCCAACGCCCTGGTCGACCACGAGCGGCATCAGCGCTCGCGCCAGCGGGGACGCCACGTCGAGGTCGACCCCGCCCTCCCCGCCGACGAGCCCACGGCCGAGGCGACCCTGGCCGGACGCGAGCGGCTGGCCAAGCTGGTGGCGGCCCTGGACGACCTGCACCCGAACGCGCGCGCGGTCTTCGTGCTGTGCCGCTTCGAGAACCTGACCCAAGCCGAGGCGGCGGCGCGGCTGAACCTGTCGCTCAGCGCCGTCGAGAAGCACATGATGAACGCCCTGACGCGCCTGCGCGAAGCGATCGAGACCGCGCATGACGCCTGACGACGACATGGATCCCCGCCGCCTGATGGCGGCCAGCCTGACCCGTCCGCTGAGCGCCGCCGAACAGGCCGCGCTGGACGCCTGGTCGGCGTCCTCCGCCGAGGCGCGCGAGGAAATCGCCCGGACGCGCGAGGTGTGGCTGGCCATGGGTCTGGCCGCCGAGGATCCGACCGTGCGCGCCCTGCGCCGCGAGGTCCGTCGAGAGGCGCGCCTGGACCGCCCCGCCGCGCCGGACCGGCGCCCGCTGATCGCGGGCCTGGCCCTGCTGGCCGCCGCCCTGGTCGTCGGCGTGGTCCTTAAGGTGCAGCCGCGGGTCGATACCTATGTCGCGCCGGCCCACGCCTCGGCCCGCCTGACCCTCGCCGACGGCAGCCACGTGGTGCTCAGTCCGGGCGGCCGACTGACCACGCGCTTCAAGGCGCGCGCCCGAGATGTTTCGCTGGACGCCGGCGACGCCTTCTTCGAGGTCGCCCACGACAAGACCCGGCCGTTCGAGGTGGCGACGGCGGGCCGGACGCTCACGGTGCTGGGCACCCGCTTCAACGTGGCCGGCGGCGGTCGGCTGACCGTGTCGCTGGTCGAGGGCTCGCTACGCGTCAGCCAGCCGGGCGCGGCCAGCGTGCTGCTGCGTCCCGGCCAGCGCTATGTCGGGACATCCGGGGTGGGCGGCGACGCCCAGGCCGGCGACGTGAAGGGCGATGCGGCGTGGACCGACGGCCGCGTCGTGCTGGCCGATGTCAGCCTGTCCGAAGCGGCCGAGCGGCTGTCGCGCGCCTCGGGCCGTCACATCGCGCTGACGGATCCCGCGCTGGCCCGCCTGCGCCTCTCGGGCTCGCTGGACATCGGCCGGATGGACGACGTCGGCGCGGCCCTGGAGGCCCTGCTTCCGGTGCGCGCGCGCCTCACGCCCGAGGGAGACCTGAAGCTGTCTCCGGTCGCCGGTTCGTCTCGGCACGGATAAAATCCAGACTTTTCAACAGGATCGTCGCAAATATTTCACCGATGCCGGACTGAGGTTCGACGTCGTCCCTTCCGTTCTTCTGCCCTGACCCGCGCCTCCCCGCGGGCCCAGCAAAGACCGGGGGATACCATGTCCAACTCGAAGTTCCTGTCCGCGCCCTGCGCGGGCGCCGTCGCCGTCCTCGCCTTCGCCGCCCTCGGCGCGGGCCATGCCCAGGCCGCCGACACCGCCGCGGTCGCGCCGGCCGCCGCCGAACCGGCCGACGCCGTCGACGCCGTCATCATCACCTCGTATGGCAAGAGCCTGCAGGCCGCCGCCGCCCTGAAGCGCTCGGCCGCGTACGGCCTGGACGCCGTCAACGCCGAGGACATCGGCAAATTCCCGACCCGCAACGCCGCCGAGGCGCTGCAGCTGGTCACCGGCGTCACCATCGACCGCCAGCGCGGCGCGGGCCTCTATGTCAGCGTCCGGGGCCTGGGCCCGCAGTTCCAGTACACCGAGCTGAACGGCCGCTCGATCGCCGTCAACGACCTGATCGAGAACGGCGGCGCCAAGGGCCGTCAGTTCCGCTTCGAGGTGCTGCCCGCCGAACTGATCTCGCAGATCGAGGTCGTGAAGACCCCGACCGCCGACATGGACGAGGGCGCCCTGGGCGGCAATATCAACATCAAGACCTTCAAGCCGTTCGACCTGGGCAAGAAGGCCGCCTTCTCGGTGCGCGAAACCTACAACGACGTGCGCAAGAAGGCCGACCCGTCGGTCTCGGGCCTGGGCAGCTGGACCAACGCCGACAAGACCATCGGCGTGCTGGCCTCGGGCCTCTATGACGAGCGTCACGTGCGCAACGACCGCCTGTACATGGTCGGCTGGAACCTCGATAAGTTCAAATCGACGCTGGGCTCGGGCCTCTACACGCCCACCCGCACGCGTCCGACCGTCGAGACCGAGCACCGCAAGCTCTATTCGGGCGCCATCTCGGGTCAGTGGAAGCCCAACAGCGACTTCCAGACCGACGTCGACCTGCTGGTGACCCGGCTGGACGTCGACTACGACGAGTTCGGCCTCGACATCTATCCGGACGACGCCACCTTCGCGACGCCTCAGTTCGTGGCCGGCAGCCAGAAGGTCGTCGGCGACACCGTCGTGGCCGGCACGATCAACAACGTGCGCTGGATGGCCTCGCGCGAGACCAGCATGAACCGCCACGATCTGACGATCTTCGGCATCAAGCAGGCCTGGACGCCGGGCGCCTGGACGTTCAACGCCGAGTACGGCTATTCGCGCGCCCGCAGCTACCATCCGGACGGCAAGGCCACGACCCGCGACCGCATCGCGTTCTTCGCGCCGCTGAGCTTCGACTTCTCGCGCGGGTCGACGTCGATCCCGCAGCTGACCACCACCGTCGACTACACCAACCCGGCCAACTTCGTGGGCCAGGCGTTCGACTACACCTGGAAGGATTCGCGAGACAGCGACGAGACGTTCCGCCTGGACGGCGCGCGCGTCTTCTCGGGCTGGTTCACCAAGATCGCGTTCGGCGCCGAACAGCACAACATGAACCGCACGTACCTGCGTCGCGACTGGGTGCTGAACGACATCCTGAACACGCCGCTGACCACCCTGGGCGCCAGCTTCTACGAGGCCATGCCCTACAAGGGCTTCCTCAAGGACTTCGCCGGCAATACGCCGCGCACCTGGGTCACCCCGACCAGCGACGCCTACTACAACAAGATGTTCACCTCGGCCGTGGCGGCCCAGCCGTGGTCGGCGGCCGACCTGCGCAACTCGTTCATCGTCGACCAGAAGATCCACAGCGCCTATGTGCGCGGCGACTTCAAGTTCGACCTGGGCGGCGTGCCGGTCAGCGGCAATCTGGGCGTCCGCTACGCCGAGACCAAGCAACTGGCCAGCGGCACGCTGACCAGCGGCTCGACGCCGGTGCCGGTGGGCTATCTGAAGGAATACAAGAACTGGCTGCCCAGCCTGAACGTCAAGCTCGACCTGCGTGACGACCTGGTCGGCCGCCTGTCGGCTTCGCGCGTCGTCAACCGTCCCAACGTCACCGACAGCGCCCCGCGCATCAGCGTCAGCCGCGACTCGCCGACGGCCTCGGGCGGCAACCCGGACCTGGATCCGTTCCTGGCCGACCAGTACGACGCCTCGCTGGAGTGGTATCCGGCCCCGACCACGGCCGTGACCGCCGCGGTGTTCATCAAGACGATGGACAACTACATCACCGCCCAGAACACCACGATCCAGGTGCCCGGCCGCGGCGACGTGCTGCTGTCGGCCAGCGTCAACGGCGGCGACGCCGAGGTGCGCGGCTTCGAAGCCGCCTACAACCAGTCGCTGTCGTTCCTGCCCGGCCCCTTCGACGGCTTCGGCGTGCAGGCCTCGGTGACCCTGGTGGACAGCAAGGCGAACTATTTCGCCGGCAACCGCCAGATCAAGGACGACCTCGTGGGCCTGTCCAAGCAGAGCTACAATCTGGTCGGCTACTACGAGAAGGGCCCGATCAGCGCCCGCCTCGGCTGGTTCTGGCGCTCGCGGTATCTGCAGTCGATCGGCAGCACCACCACCGCCCAGTCCTATATCGCCCCCTACGGCTCGCTGGACGGATCGCTCTCCTACCAGATCACCCCGCAATACGCGGTGACCCTGGAAGGTTCGAACCTGACTGACGAGGTCCGCTTCACCTACGGCAAGACCAAGGACCAGCCGATGGAGATCTATCACTGGGGCCGCACGGTCTCGCTGACGCTCCGCGGCAAGTTCTGACCCCTCCCCTGAACGCCCTCTGCTCTTAGAGGTCGTCACCTCGCGCGGACCGGTCGCACGCCGATCGGTCCGCGCCCTTTCCTTCCCATGAGGTCGCCATGCGCCCGCTGTTTCTCGCCGCCGCCCTGTCGGTCGTCGCCTTCGCAACCCAGGCGGCCGAAGCGCCGCGGATCAACGGCCTGCGTTGGCTGGGCTCGCACAACAGCTACCGTCCCGAGCTTGATCCCGCCGCCCTCGCGCACCAGCGCCAGGTGATGGGCGAGCGCTCGCGCGGCGTCGAATACGGCCATCCGCCGATCACCGCCCAGCTGGATCTGGGCGTCCGGCAGCTGGAATTCGATCCCTACGCCGACACGGCCGGCGGCCTCTACGCCGCCCCCTACGCCAACGACCCGGCCAAGCTCGCGATCATGGAGACGCCGGGCGCCAAGGTGCTGCACGCCCCGGTCGTCGACGCCCGCACCCTGTGCCTGCGCCTGTCGGACTGCTTCGCCGAGGTGGCGACGTGGTCCAAGGCCCACCCCGATCACCAGCCGATCGTGATCTTCGTCAACACCAAGGAAGAGCCGTTCAACACCCCGGCCATTCCGAACCCTCCGCTGTGGACGGAGGCCGACTTCGCCGGCCTGGACGCCGACGCGATCAAGGCGTTCGGCCGCGACCGGATCATCGCGCCGGACGACGTCCGAGGCGCGCGCGCCACCCTGCGCGACGGCGTGACGGGCGGCGGCTGGCCCACGGTCGACGGCGCGCGCGGCAAGGTCCTGCTGGTGCTGGACGCCAATCCCCGCATCGAGGAGGCCTATCGCGCGGGCCATCCGTCCCTGAAGAACCGGATGCTGTTTGGCCTCTATGCCGACGACCAGGCCGAGGCGGCGGTGTTCAACATCCAGGACCCGCGCCCGGCTCAGGCGATGATCAAGGCGCTGGTCGCCCAGGGTTTCCTGGTCCGCACCCGCAGCGACGCCGACACCACCGAGGCCCGCAACCACGATCTCGGCCGTCTCGAGGCTTCGGTCAACTCGGGCGCGCAGATCATCAGCACCGACTACTATCCCGGCGCGCCGGACCCGCTGGGCCTGGGCTTCGTCATCCGCCCGGCCTGGTTCGACGCCGCGCATTGACGGCGGCTGCGGCCTTGCGCTGAAGAGAACGTCGGCGGCGGGCAGCCGCCGCCGACGGGTTACGGGCCTCAGGTCGCCGTCGAGGGCGTGTTGAGGAAGCTCTTGCGACGGCCGTAGAGCAGGTAGACGACGATGCCGACCAGGTTCCACACCAGGAACCGGCCCAGCGTCGCCGGCGGCAGGCTGATCATGAAGTAGAGGCAGCCGACCACCGCCAGCGGACCGACGACCCACACCGCCGGGCAACGGAACAGACGCGGCAGGTCGGGCTTGGTCACCCGCAGCACCATCACGCAGACGGCCACGCAGATGAAGGCCAGCAGGGTGCCGGCGTTCGACAGCTCGGCGATCTCATCCAGCCGGAACAGGCCCGCGACCACCGCCACGAAGGCGCCGACCATCAGGGTCAGCATCACCGGCGTGCCGCGACGGGGATGCAGCTTGCTGAGGCTGTGCGGCAGCAGGCCGTCGCGCGACATCACGAAGAACACCCGCGTCTGGCCGAACATCATCACCAGGATCACGCTGGGCAGGGCGATGACCGCCGCCGCCGCGATGGCGACCGCCGCCCAGGGGTGGTTCAGGCTGCGCAGGATGAAGGCCAGCGGCTCGCCGCTGCGGGCGAACTCGCTATAGGCCCAGGCCCCGACCGCGCAGGTGGCGACCAGCATGTAGATCAGGGTGCTGACGATCATCGAGCCGACGATGCCGATGGTCAGGTCGCGCTTGGGGTTCTTGACCTCCTCGGCCGAGGTCGAGACGGCGTCGAAACCGAAGAAGGCGAAGAACACGATCGCGGCGGCCGCCATGACGCCGCGCGTGTGGCCGTTCACGGTCTCGGAGGCGAAGCCGTAGGGCATGAACGGCGTGAAGTTCTCGGGCTTCAGCGCCGTGATGGTCAGGAACACGAACACGGCCAGGGCCAGGATCTTGATGGCCACCAGGGCGATGTTGACCACCGCGCTCTCCTTGGCGCCGCGGATCAGCAGGGCGGTGACCGCCAGCACGATCAGCACCGCCGGCAGGTTGACGATACCGCCGCCGTGCGGTCCGGCCAGCAGGGCCGCCGGCAGGACGATGCCGGCGCTTTTCAGCAGGCCGACCATGTAGCCCGACCAGCCCACCGCCACGGCGCTGCAGGTCACTGAATATTCCAGCACTAGGCTCCAGCCGACGATCCAGGCTAGCCCCTCGCCCAGCACGGCGTAGGCGTAGGTGTAGGCGCTGCCGGCCGCCGGGATCATGGTGGCCATCTCGGCATAGGTCAGGGCGGCGAACACGCAGAGCACGCCGCAGGCCGCGAAGGCCAGGATCACGGCGGGGCCGGCCCGCTCGGCGCCGATGCCGGTCAGGGTGTAGATGCCCGTGCCGATGATCGCGCCGATGCCCAGGGCGATCAGGTGCGGCCAACTGAGCGTCGGCTTGAGGCGGCGGCTTTCCTCGACGCGGAGCACCGCGTCCAGCGCCTTGCGGCGCGTCCAGAAGGTCATCAGTCCCAGTCCCCTGTTGCTGTCGCGCCCGGCCCCCTCGCCGGTCCGCGCTTTACGAAAATGGCCTGTCGATCGAGGCCGAAGGCTTGGTGAACCAGGCCGCGCCATCGGGCGTGACATGGAAATGGTCTTCGAGCCGGACGCCGAACTGGTCGGGCAGCACGATCATCGGCTCGTTGGAAAAGCACATGCCAACCGCCAGCGGGGTCGTGTCGCCGCGCACCAGATACGGCCCTTCATGGATCGACAGGCCGATGCCGTGGCCGGTGCGATGCGGCAATCCTGGCAAGGCGTAGTCGGGACCCAGGCCATGACGTTGCAGCACGTCGCGCGCCACCTGGTCGATCACCTCGCAAGGCACGCCGGGTCGCACGGCCGCGAAGGCGGCGGCCTGGGCCTCATGCTCGATCGCCCAGATCCGCCGATGCTCGGCGCTGGGCGTTCCGAAGACATAGGTGCGGGTGATGTCGGAGTGGTAGCCGTCGATCTGACAGCCGGTGTCGATCAGCACGAGGTCGTCCTCGGCCAGGCTCTGCTCGCCCGGCACGCCGTGCGGATAGGCGCTGGCGACGCCGAACTGCACCGCGCAGAAGGTCGAGCCGTTGTCGGCCCCGCAGGCGCGGTGGGCCGCGTCGATGAAGCGCTTGACCTCGCCGGTGGTGATCCCAGGGCGCAGGATCGCGGCGGCGCGACGGTGGACCTCCAGGGTCAGGCTCTTGGCGTACTGCAGCAAAGCCAGCTCGGCCGGCGACTTGATCCCCCGGCAGCCGTCGACGACCGGCGCGGCGTTGAGGACGACGAGGTTGGGCGCGGCCTTTCGGACATCGTCGAAGGCCCGGAACGACAGGGCCGGGTCGAAAGCCAGGGTGGTGACGCTCAGCGTCTTCAGTGTCTCGGCGACCAAAGCTCCGGGCGCCTCGTCCTCCTGCCAGAGGCGGATCTCGGCCTCGAGACCGAGGCTGGCTCGCAGCGAGCCGAGCTCGAAGGCCGGGCAGATCATGATCGGCTCGCCCTCGACGGGCAGCAGCATGGCGACCAGCCGCTCGGTCGCGCCCCAGGCGACGCCGGCGAAGTAGCGCAGGCTGGCGCCGGCCCCGATCAGCAGCGCCTGCGCGCCCAGCGCCCGTGTCAGGTCCCGCGCCTTGGCCAGGCGGGCCTGACGCTCGGCGGCGTCGATCGGCGCGGGCCGGCCAGGCGGCGGCGAAAGGCCCGCGAGTTCCTGTTCCGCGGAGGATCCGCCAATTTCGGTGGTCATGCCGCGATCTCCTTGGCGCGCCGCGCGGCGCCGGGGGCGAAACGGTCGAGGTCGAAGGGCGTCAGGTCAACCGACGCCACGCCGCCGCCGGCCAGGGCGGTGACGATCTCGCCGGTCGTCGCCGCCAGGGTCAGGCCCAGATGCTGATGGCCGAAGGCGTAGATCAGGTTCGGCGCGCGACGGCTGACGCCGATGGCCGGCAGGTAGTCGGGCAAGGTCGGACGCGCGCCCATCCACTGGCTGCGCGGCGCCGCCATCGGCAGGCCCAGCTCGTCCACATGCCGATGCAGGCGGGCCCATTTGCGCGGATCGGCCGGGGCGTCATGGCGGGCGAACTCGACGAAGCTGGCGGCTCGCAGCCGGTCGCCGAACCGGGTGACGATCATCGACCGATCCTCGAACACCACTGGCGGCAGGTCGCCCCAGGCCCCCACATCGCCTTCGATATGGTAGCCGCGTTCGGCGACGATGGGCGCGACGTGGCCAAGGCCCCGCATCAGGCCCCCACTGCCGACGCCGGCCGCCAGGACGACCTGGTCCGCTCGCGGCGCCTCGCCGTCGTCCAGCGCGACGACCGCGCGACCGCCCTCGAGCCTGAGCGCCGTGACCTTCGCCGCGCGTGTCGTTCCGCCCAGGGCCGCGAAGGTGTCGCGCAGCGCCCGCAGGGCCAGGCCGGGATCGCTGATCTGGCCGCTGTTCTCGAAACGCAGGCCGCCCGCCGGGGCGACGGCCAGACGGCTGGCGACCTCCAGCAGCTCGACGCCCTGCAGGTCGCGCGTCCGCGCAAGACCGATATTGGCGGCGCTCCAAGCGGCCCTGCCCTTTTCGGCGCTGGCCAGGCTCTCCCAGACGACGATGTGGCCGCGCTCGCGCAGCAGCTCCGGCCGGCCGACCGCGGCGACGAGACGTCGCCAGGCCGGAACCGCGTCGTTCAGCAAGGCGCCGAGCGCCGCCTTCCCATGATCGAAGGCGTCCGGCGCGCAGGCCTGGACATAACGTCCCGCCCAGGCGCCCCATGAGAGGATGTCGGCGAATCTGAAGTCCAACGCCCCGCCCCGCGGGAACCAGCGCGCCGGCGCCGATTTCAGCGCCTTCATCGAGGCGATCGGTTCGACCTGTTCTATGGCGATATGACCGGCATTGCCCCATGACGCGGACGGACCGGCGCCCTCGTCGATGAGCAGCACGTCAGCGCCCGCGCGTCGGAGACCCAACGCGCAGGCAAGCCCCACCACGCCTCCGCCGACAACGACTATACCCATTGAACAGCCACCAGGCCTTTACCTCGAGATCTCATATCGTATATGGTAGACGAACATCACAGAGGTGCAAGCGGTATGAATTCGATCTCCTGGCGCGGCGTCTATCCAGCGGCGACCACTCAATTCAATGCGGACTCGTCCATCGATTTCGAGGCGAGTCAGGGCGTCCTCGACGCCCTGATCAAGGACGGCGTCCACGGGCTCATCGTGCTCGGCACCTGCGGCGAAAACAACTCGCTTGACGCCGATGAGAAGCGCGCGGCGCTGAAAGCCGCCGTGGAAGTCGTCGCGGGGCGCGTTCCGGTGGTGGTCGGTGTCTCGGAAATGACCACCGAACGCGCCGCCAAGTTCGCCAAGGACGCCGAGACCATCGGCGCCGACGCCCTGATGGTGCTGCCGGCCATGGTCTATGTTCCGACCGAACTGGAGCTGGAGCACCACTTCCGCACGGTCGCGGCGGCCACCAGCCTGCCGCTCATGCTCTACAACAACCCGCCAGCCTATCGCGTTTCGATCACCACCAGCGTGCTGCAGCGACTGGCCGACGTGCCCAACATCGTCGCGGTCAAGGAAAGCGCGCCCGACACCCGCCGCTTCACCGATCTGCTCAACGTCTTCGGCGATCGCTACATCCTGATGGCCGGCCTCGACGATGTCGCGCTGGAAGGCCTGCTGCTGGGCGCCCACGGCTGGGTCTCGGGCCTGACCAGCGCTTTCCCACAAGAATCGGTGGCCCTTGTGGCCGCCATCGACCGCGGCGACCTGGCCGAGGCCCTGCGGATCTACCGTTGGTTCATGCCGCTGCTGCACCTCGACGCTGAACATGATCTCGTCCAATCCATCAAGCTGGCCGAGCAGATCATGGGCCGGGGCTCCGAGCGGGTCCGCGCGCCGCGCCTGCCGCTGGCCGGCGCCCGTCGCGCCGAGGTGACCGCCATGGTCGAGAAGGCCGCGGCGACCCGTCCCGTCGGCTAGATCATTGTTCGATCCAACCGGATCGGACAATGATCCAGGCTTCTGTTTGACGCATTTTCCGACGACCGGCCGGCGGCCGCTTCGTCGGAAAATGCTCTAGGACCACCAATCAGCCATGCGCCACACCTTCTTCTGTATTGACGGCCACACCGCCGGCAATCCCGTACGGCTGATCGTCGGCGGCGCGCCCCTGCTCCGGGGCGCGTCGATGAGCGAGCGCCGCCAGGACTTCCTGGAGCGCTTCGACTGGATCCGCACGGGCCTGATGTTCGAGCCGCGCGGCCACGACATGATGTCCGGCGGTTTCCTCTATCCCCCCACCCGCGACGACACCGAGGCCGGCATCCTGTTCGTCGAGACCAGCGGCTGCCTGCCAATGTGCGGCCATGGCACGATCGGGATGGTCACCTTCGCCCTGGAGAACGGCCTGATCACCCCACGCGTCCCGGGCCGCCTGAAGCTGGAAGTGCCGGCCGGCGTCATCGACATCGAATACAAGACGGCCGGCGACAAGGTCACGGCGGTGAAGATCGTCAACGTACCGGCCTATCTGGCGGCGACCGACATCGAGATCGACGTTCCGGGCCTGGGCCCGCTGAAGCTGGACGTCGCCTACGGCGGCAACTTCTACGCCATTGTCGAACCGCAGGGCGCGTACAAGGGCCTGGACGCGTTCAGCGCCCAGGACATTCTTCACTACAGCCCTATCGTCCGCGAACTCGTCCGCGAGAAGACCACGCCGGTCCACCCGCTGGATCCGACCATCCGCGGGGTCAGCCACGTCCTGTGGGCCGACGACCCCAGCACCGAAGGCGCCGATGGGCGCAACGCGGTGTTCTATGGCGACAAGGCCATCGACCGCAGCCCCTGCGGCACCGGCACCTCGGCCCGCCTGGCCCACCTTCACGCCAAGAACAGGCTCAAGGTCGGCGAGACCTTCGTGCACGAGAGCTTCATTCGCAGCCGCTTCATCGGCAAGGTCGAGGCGGAAACCGCGATCGGGGACCAGGCCGCGATCATTCCGTCCGTCGAAGGCTCGGCGATCTCGACAGGCTTCAATACGATCTGGATCGATCAGGCCGACCAGTTCTGGCGAGGTTTTCAAGTCGTTTAGGGCGTGGTCGACGATTTCTTGTTTGCACTGGCCGGTTACAGGGACCTATGACCGTTAAGGGCGCGCTTCGCGTCGCCAAGCCTTTGCGCTTCTTGAGAGACACGCCCACCCGATGACCATCGTCGTCCGCACCCTCTCCGACCAGACCTACGAACTGGTCCGCAAGCGCATCCTGCTGGGCCAGATGGGTCCAGGGACGCCGGTGCGACAGGACACGATCGCCGAGGAACTGGGGGTCAGCAAGATCCCGCTGCGCGAGGCCCTGAGCCGGCTGGAGCAGGACGGCCTGCTCAGTTCGTACCCGAACCGCGGCTACGTGGTGCGGCCGCTGTCGGCCGACGAGGCCAACGAGGTGTTCGAGCTGCGCCTGAAGCTGGAGCCCAGCGCGGCGGCCGCGGGCTGCAAGAAGGCCACGCCCGAGGATCAGCAGAAGGTCAAGACCGCCCTGGCCGCGCTCGAGACGGCTCAGCAGACCGGCGCGCCGGGCGACCACGTGTCGATGAACCGCGCCTTCCACATGGCGATGATCCGCCCCTCCGGCGGTCTGGTCACCTACCAGTTGCTCGAGCGTCTCCAGGTCCTGGCCGAGCGCTATGTGCGCGTCCACCTGGAGCCTTATGGCCGCGAGGCCCGCGCCGCCGAGGAGCATCGCGAACTGCTGGACGTCTGGCTGCGGGGCGACGCCGCCAAGGTCGAGTCCCTGACCGCCGCCCACATCCGGGGCACGATGAAGGATCTGCAGCAGCAGCTGTCGGCTTAATCTTCCAGGATCAGCGTCGTCGCGCCGTGATGATGGTGTCGATCTCGTCGGCGCGAGGGTTGATGAACTCCAGCTGGACGCGGCCGTCGGCCAGGGTCTTGACCGTGGCCGGGACCGAGCTGTTGGTCAGCACCCAGCCGGCGGGCAGCACCACGGTGTTCAACGGCCGGCCGAACGACCGGCGCCAGACCAGTTCGTCGCCAACCAGCTTGTAGCGCTCGGCGTCGGTATAGGTCTCGCTGAAGCGCAGGCGCGCGCTCTGGCCCGGCTTCACGGGATCGAAGTGGAACACGATAGCCTCGGTCTCGGGGGTGACGCCCTTCTGGTCTGGCGCGGCCTTCAGGATGTCGGCGCCCTTCAGCATCTCCCACTTCAGGGCCGCGCCGGTGTCGAGGTTGCGCGCCGATGGCTTGGAGGCGGCGCTGCCGGCCCGGACGATGTTGACATAGACCCCCACGCCCGGCCGGGTCTCGGTGTAGTCGTGATAGAGATTGAAGCTGTGGGTTTCCGGCGGCTGCAGGAAATACATGATCTCGCGGTTCTGGTGGGCGCGCTCGTCCAGCGCCTTGGCCAGTGACGAGGCGCCAGGCTTTAGGTTCGGCGAAGGCCGCGCCTTGATCACCAGCGGCGCCTGGGCCGGGGTGTTGTTCCAGAAGGCGACCTTGATGCGGCCGTCGACCTCCTGCAGCACCTGGGCCGGATAGTTGCAGGACACCAGCTCGTAGCCGACCGGCAGGACCACCGCGTTGCGCTTCACGCCCAGCGGCCGGTCGAAGACGATCAGCTCGCCCTCCTGATAGTAGCTCTTGGCGTCCTCGTAGGTCTTGTCGATCAGCACCCGGCCCTCGCCGCCGTCGGCCGGCACCGGATGGGCCAGCTCGACGCGGATATAGCTGCCGTCGGGGCTCGCGCCGCGCACGCCGCCGGCCTTGGCGACATCGCCCGACACGACATCGAACTTCAGCGGCTTACCGGTGGCGCGGTCGTTGACGCGCTCATCGGTGGCCACGCTGCCTTGCCGGATCGGGTTGTAATAGGCGATCGCCCCGGCGGTGCTGGCGGTGATCTCGTAGACGATCCGGAACTTGTGGCTGCCCGGGCCAAGCAGTTCGTAACGCGTATAGCCGTCGGACTCGGTCTGTTGCGGCGGCGTGGCGGCCGTCTGCGCTTGGAGCGGTCCCGCGAGCAGCAGCGTCAGGGCCGTCCCGGCCAGCGCCTTGCGAAATACCGACACGCTTCCCTCCCCTTTGGGCTTCACCTCGCCAAGCGCCACCGTATACATAATACGATAACTCGACGAGCGTCCTGAGGACTGTACATGCGGACTGGCGGAATGATCCTATTGGCGTTGGCCGTGCAGGCGACGCCGGCCCTGAGCCAAGTCACCGCTCAGGACATGACGCGCTCGCTGCGGCTGCGCGAGACGCAGATGTACCTGACCCGCGACGTCGCCGATCCGGCCGCGTGGTCGGGCGACGACAAGCTCTTCTACCGCAAGACGGTCGAGGGCGGCTTCGCCTTCGTCACCTACGACGTCAAGACCGGCGCCAAGACGCCCAGCTTCGACCAGGCCCGCATCGCCGCCGGCCTGGGCAAGGCCGCGAGCGCGGCCTTCGACCCGCTGCGGCTGCCGTTCGAGACCTTCACCTTCGCCGACAACGGCGCGGCGATCCGCTTTTCGTTCAACGAGACCGGCTGGCGCTGCACGCTGACCGACTACAGCTGCGCCGAGGCGCCCCGGCCGGGCCGGCCCAGCGGTTTCGGCGTGGTGCGCGACCTCTCCGTCCCCGCCGACAACCACCCCCGCCGCTCACCCGACGGCCAGTGGGAAGCCCGTGTCGAGAACTTCAACATCGCCGTACGCCCGGTCGGCGGCGCCTGGAAACGGATCAGCACCGACGGCTCGGAGGCCAACTTCTACGATCCGGAATCGATCGTCTGGTCGCCGGACTCGGCCAAGCTGGCCGCCTACCGCGTACGGCCCGGCTTCCGCCGCATCGTCTATCGCGTCGAGGCCCGCCCCGCCGACCAGGTGCAGCCCAAGCTTCAGACCCAGCTCTATCCCAAGCCCGGCGACGCGGTGGACATCGAGCAGCCGGTCGTTTTCCTGGCGGCCGAGGGCAAGCAACTGCCGACGCCGGACGACCTGTTCGCCAACCCTTACGACCTCTCCAAGCTGGAATGGCGCAAGGACAGCGCCACGGTGTCCTTCATCTACGAACAGCGCGGCCACCAGTTGGCGCGCGTGATCGAGATCGACGCCCGGACCGGCCAACCGCGCGCCGTGGTCACCGAGACGGCCAAGACCTTCATCAATGAGGGCCGCCGCTTCCGGCAGGACATCGACAACGGCCGCGAGGTCCTGTGGATGTCCGAGCGCGACGGCTGGAACCACCTTTACCTGTTCGACGGCAAGACCGGCGCTGTGAAGACCCAGATCACCAAGGGCCCCTGGGTGGTGCACCAGGTGCTGAAGGTCGACGAGGCCAGGCGGCAGGTCTACTTCGCCGCCAGCGGCATGGTCGCCAGCCAGGATCCCTACTTCCAGCACGTCTATCGCATCGGCTTCGACGGCAAGGGGCTGACGGCCCTGACCAGCGCCGACGCCTATCACGACGTGGCCCTGTCGCCGGACGCCAGCCTCTATGTGGACACCTATTCGCGCGTCGACCTGCCGCCGGTCTCGGAGCTGCGCCGCACCCGCGACGGCGGCCTGGTCGCCACGCTCGAGAAACCGGACATCAGCCAGCTGGTCGCCGCCGGTTTCAAGCCGCCCGAGCCGTTCGTCGCCAAGGGCCGCGACGGCAAGACCGACATCTACGGCCTGATCGTCCGCCCTCGGAGCTTCGATCCGAACAAGCGCTATCCGGTGATCGAGAACATCTATGCCGGCCCGCATTCCAGCTTCGTGCCCAAGACCTGGTGGCCGTTCGGCTATCACGCGGGCGGCGACAAGGTGGTGGGCATGCAGTCCCTGGCGGATCTGGGCTTCATCGTCGTGCAGATCGACGGCATGGGCACGCTGAACCGCTCGAAGGCCTTCCACGACGTGGCCTGGAAGAACCTGGCCGACTCCGGTTTCCCCGACCGCATCCTCTGGCACCAGGCCGTGGCGGCCAAGTACCCGTGGTACGACGTAAGCCGTGTCGGCATCTACGGCGGCTCGGCCGGCGGCCAGTCGACGGCCCTGGCTCTGCTCTACCATCCGGAATTCTACAAGGTCGGGGTGGCCTTCGCCGGCTGCTTCGACAACCGCATGGACAAGATCAGCTGGAACGAGCAGTGGCTGGGCTGGCCCGTCGACCAGAGCTATTCGGACGCCTCGGCGATCGACAACGCCTGGCGGCTGCGGGGCAAGCTGCTGATGATCGTCGGCGAGCAGGACAAGAACGTCGACCCCGCCTCGACCCTGCAGTTCGCCGACGCCCTGATCAAGGCCGACAAGGAGTTCGACCTGCTGGTCGTCCCGGGCGAAGGCCACGCGGTCGGCCGCTCCACCGGCCCGATCGACTACGGCCAGCGCAAGGAGTTCGAGTTCTTCCTGCGCCACCTGGCCGGCCAGGAGCCGCCGAACTGGAACGCCCGCGCGATGGTCACGCCGGTGGCGGCGCGCTGAAAGCCTGAAGATCCAAAACCCTTGTCATCCCGGAAGCCTCGCAGAGGCTGTCCGGGACCCAGGGGGAGCGTAAACGCTGTGCGCGCGGCCCCTGGGTCCCGGCTCTAAGCTTCGCTTCGGCCGGGATGACAAGGAGAGGGCTTAGTTGCCTTGGGTCGCGCTGTCGTAAAAGGCGTCGAGGTCCTTCTTGAACTGCGTGGTGACCGCCGGGTTGATGTAAACCATGTGCCCGGACTCGTAGTACTTGTAGGTCAGGTTCTTCCGCAGGGTCGGGTCGATCTGCATGTGCTTCAGGTCATACTCCGCCCCGAAGAACGGCGTGGCCATGTCGTAATAGCCGTTCTGCGACAGCACCTTCAGCTTCGGGTTCTGGCGCATGGCCATCGACAGGTCGAGCGCGGTGTCGGCCAGGGCCATCTGAGCGCCGCCTCCGCGTCCGCCCGGCGCCCTGTGCTTCTGGTCCCACTTTCCACCGCCGATCTGGGCGTAGTAGTTCGGCCGGTAGTTGAGCTTGGTCTTGTAGCCCAGCGTGCCGAACAGATACTTGTTCAGCGCGCCGATATAGGCCCCGCTGATTGAGGTGTCGGTGGCGTCGAACTCGGGGCTCTCGCCGCCGGCGTCGACATCGATGCCCTTGAAGCGCGAATCCAGGCGGCCAACGGTGCGCGACTGGTCACGCAACAGCTCCTTGCGGAACCGGCCCAGCTCGACGCGCAGGTCGACGCTGAGCAGGAACTTCTCTGACAGGCCGGTATAGGCGCTCATCTGCTTGGCGATGGCGGCGCGTTCGGCGTCGCTAAGGTCCGAGCCCTTGGCCATGGCCGTGGCATAGGGCCCGCGGGCCCACTCGCGCACCTCGGTCAGGAACGGCTCCAGCGTCGCCGGACGGTTCTGCAGTCGGTTGTGGTACCAGGCCGTGGCCGCGTAGCTGGGCAGATAGGTGACGAAGATCTGGTCGAAGCCCGGCTGGCGGATGCCGTAGTTCAGGATCGACGACAGCAGGACGACGCCGTTGACCTGCACGCCGCGCTCCTGCAGGGCGTGGACCAGACCGGCCGAGCGCAGAGTGCCGTAGCTCTCGCCGAACAGGAACTTGGGGCTGTCCCAGCGGTCGTTGATCGTCAGGTAGCGCATGACGCCGCGCGCGAAGGCGTCGATGTCCTGGTCGACGCCATAGAATTCCGGCCCCTTCGACTTGCCGATCGGTCGCGACAGGCCGGTGCCGATGGCGTCGATGAAGACGATGTCGGTCTTGTCCAGCATCGTCTCGTGGTTCTCGGTGATCTTGTAGGGCGCGGGCGCGGCGACATCGACCAGCGGCGTCTCGACGTGCACCGGACCGATCGAGCCCATGTGCAGCCACATGCTCGATGAGCCCGGGCCGCCGTTGTAGGTGAAGGTCACCGGACGCGGCGCCGAGCCCTTGGGGCGGTCGGCCACATAGGCGACGTAGAACATCGAGGCCACCGCCTCGCCGTCGTCGTTGCGGATGACGAGGGTGCCGGGGGTCACCGTGTAGCCGATGACCTTGCCGGCGACCGTGACCGAACCGCGCTTGGGCTGGGCGTCTTCCTCGGCGGTGGCCTGGGCCAGGTCGGGGGCGTCGACCTTGGCCTTGTCGGGCGCCTTGGCCGACGCCTCCGCGACCGGGGGCTTGTCCTGGGCCAGGACGGGCTGGGCCGCGAGGGCGGCCAGGCCCAGGGCGGCTATGAGGGGGTACGCACGCATGGAAATCTCCGGATGGAAGTCTTGTTTTCTGGGGTCGCGGGGAGGTCTTAGGAGGCCGGCGCCGTCGGGCTCGCGCCGCCGTCGGCGATGTACTTGTCGATCCGCGCCTCCAGCACCGGCAGCGGCACGGAGCCGAGCGCCAGGATGACGTCGTGGAACTTGCGCTGGTCGAACTTGGGACCCAGCTTGGCCTCGGCCTCGGCGCGCTTCTTGCGGATGCTCAGTTCGCCCAGCTTGTAGGCCAGGGCCTGGCCAGGCCAGCTGATGTAGCGGTCGACCTCGGTCTCGATATCGTGCTGGGCCAGCGCGGTGTGGCTGGCCAGGTAGTCGATGGCCTGCTGGCGGGTCCAGCCGTCGTGGTGGATGCCGGTGTCGATCACCAGCCGCGCGGCGCGCCACATCTCGAACGACAGTCGGCCGAAGTCCTCATAGGGCGTGCGGTAGATGCCCATCTTGGTCCCCAGCCACTCCATGTAGAGCGCCCAGCCCTCGCCATAGCCCGAGAAGTAGGTCTGCTTGCGGAAGGCCGGCCGACCGGTCTGCTCCAGCGCCACGGCGGCCTGGAAGCTGTGGCCCGGATTGCACTCGTGCAGGGTCAGGGCCGGGATCTGGTACAGCGGTCGCGACGGCAGGTCGTAGGTGTTCATCTGGCAGGATTCCAGCCCGCCCCGGCCGGACGTGTAGTAGGGCGCGATGGCGGCCGGCACCGGCACGATGGTGAAGCGGTAGCGCGGCAGAAGGCCGATGGTGTCCTTCAGCTTGCCGTCCACGCGCTTGGCCACATAGGCCGACACGCCCAGCAGTTCGTCGGGGGTCTTGGCGTAGAACTGCGGGTCGGTGCGCAGGAACTTGAGGAAGGCGGGCATGTCGCCCTTGAAGCCGCTCTGGTCCTTGACCTTCTCCATCTCGGCCGAGATCCGCGCCACCTCCGACAGGCCGATCTGGTGGATCTGTTCGGCGGTCAGGTCGGTGGTCGTGAACTCCTTGATCTGCGCCTGGTAGTAGGCCTTGCCATCCGGCAGGGCCTCGGCGGCGATCGTCTTGCGGGCCTTGGGCAGGTACTCGTTGCGATAGTAGGCCAGCAGCTTCTGGTAGGCCGGCGCCACCGACTGGGCGATCACCTGCCGGGCCTCGGCGCGGAGCTTCTCCTGCTCCTCGGCCGGGATCGACGAGGGCATGTTGGCGAACGCCTCGTAGAAGCCGTTCTTGGCCGGGTCGGGATCGGTGAAGGCGGCGATGGTGGCGTCGCGGCCGTTCAGGGCCTCGCGCGGCACGGTGAAACCGCGCGCCACGCCGGCCTTCATGTTGGCGATCTGCTCGTCGAAATAGCGCGGGACGTCGCGCATGCGGCCGATGTAGCGGCGATAGCCTTCGGCGCTGGAATAGCCGCTGCGCGCGGACAGGCCGGACCAAAACTGGCTGTCGGCGTTGAACGGCGCTTCCCAGGTCCGGTACTTGCCCTGGGCGACGAAGGCCTCGAGGCTGGTGCGGAACACCGCCGCGTTGATCTTCTCCTCGGGCGACAGCTGATCGACCGGGATCTTGTTCAGCTCGGCCAGGGTCTTGGTCCAGTAGGCCAGGCGGGCCTCCTGGGTGGCCGCATCGACATGCTGCAGTTGGGCGGCGCCGCCGCTGAACGGCGCGTCACTGGCCAGTCGCCCGAACTCCTTCTGCCGCCAGGCCCACTCGGTGTCATAGAGCGCCTTCAGGCGGCTGTCGGCGTCGCTGGCCGAAGCGGCGGCCGGCGCGGCGGTCTGGGCCAGGGCGACCGCCGGAGCGCCGGCCATCAGGGCCAGGGCGGAGACAAGCATCAGGGAGCGAACGAACAAGGGAAGTCTCCATCCAGGACGGGCGGGAAATGTTCAGGGACTAGGGTCAGGAAACGGTCGCGGGGTTGGGATTCTTGCCGCCGCCGGCGATCCAGTCGTCGATGGCCTTTTCCAGGGTCGGCAGCGGCACCGAGCCCAGGCCCAGGATGACGTCGTGGAACCAGCGCTGGTCGAAGTTGGCGCCCAGCTTGGCCTCGGCTTCCGCGCGTTTGCGGCGGATCAGCATCTCGCCCAGCTTGTAGGCCAGGGCCTGACCGGGATCGTTGATGTAGCGGTCGACCTCGATGGTCACCTCGTGGTCGGACAGGGCGGTGTGGCTGGACAGGTAGTCCAGCGCCTGCTGGCGGGACCAGCCCATGTGATGCAGGCCGGTATCGACCACCAGGCGCGCGGCGCGCCACATCTCGTAAGTCTCGCGGCCGAACTCGTCATAGGGCGTCTCGTAGACGCCCATCTTGGTGCCCAGCCACTCCATGTAGAGCGCCCAGCCTTCGCCATAGCCCGAGAAGTAGGTGCGCTTGCGGATCGCCGGACGGTTCGGGCCCTCCAGCGCCAAGGCCGCCTGGAAGCTGTGGCCCGGCACGCATTCGTGCAGGGTCAAGGGCGGGATGGTGTAGAGCGGCCGGGCCGGCAGGTTGTAGGTGTTCATCAGGCAGCTCTCGAGGCCGCCATTGCCGCCCGTTCCGAACGGCGCGATCGCCGCCGGCGTCGGCACGATGGTGAAGCGATAGCGCGGCAGCAGGCCGATGGTGAACTTCAGCTGGCCGTTGGCCTTGTTGGCCACATAGGCCGACTTGGCGATCAGCTCGTAGGGCGTCTTGGCGTAGAACTGCGGGTCGGTCTTCAGGTATTTGAGGAAGCCCTGGAAGTCGCCGGTCCAGCCCGCCTGCTTCATCGTCGCCTGCATGTCGGCGTCGATCCGCGCCACCTCTTTCAGGCCGATCTGGTGGATCTGCTCGGCGGTCAGGTCGGTGGTCGTGTATTCGCGGATCTTGGCCTGGTAGAAGGCCTTGCCGTCGGGCAGGCTCTCGGCGGCGGTGTTGGTCCGGGCGCGCGGAATGTAGTCGTCGCGCACATAGGTCAGCAGTTTGCCGAAGGCCGGCGCGGCGGCGCCGGTGACGGCGGCCCGGCCCTCTTCCATCAGCTTGTCGCGCTCGCCGACCGGGATCGACGACGGCATGTTGGCGAACGGGCCGAAGAACGGATTGGCCGCCGGGTCGCCCGAGGCCAGCGGGGCGATCGTGGTGTGACGGCCCTCGATCGACGCCCTGGCCTTGGTGAAGCCGCGCGCCTGCCCGGCCTTCATGTTGGCGATCTGCTCGTCGACATAGCGCGGCATGTCGCGCAGCCGGCCCAGGTAGGCGCGGTACTCGGCGACGGTCCCGAAGCCGGTTCGCGGCGCCATCCAGGTCCAGAAGCCGAACGGGTCCTCGTATTCCTTGAACTTGATCTGGCTGACGAAGGCTTCCAGCGCGGTGCGGAACACCGCGGCGTTGACCTTCTCCTCGGGCGACAGCTGGTCGACGGGGATCTTGTCCAGCTGGGCCAGGGCGTTCGTCCAATAGGTGAGCCGGCGCTGCTGGCTGGCGGGATCGACATGCGGCAGGCGATCGCCCAAGCCGCCGCCCTCGTCGTCAGCGTCGCGGCCGAACTCCTGGGCGCGCCAGTTCCACTCGGCGTCGTAGAGCGCCTTAAGGCGCGCGTCGGCGCTGGTGGCGGCGCTCATGGCGGGCTTCGCCGGCTTGGTCTGCGCCAGCGACGGCTGAGCGACCAGCGCCATGCCCAGCGCGATCGCCAATCCCGAAACTCGTTTCATAACGCCCCTCCTCCCCATGCCCTGGTCAGGTTGTTCTCGAAGACCCCGACGGCGCATAGACCCGCACGCCGAAGACCGGACCACAGCGGGTCGTGTCGTCGGCGGGCTGGAAGCGCACGGTCACGCTTCCCTTGCCTCGGGTCAATTCGCTTGGGATCGGATAGTCGACATCGAAGAAATCGCCCGGATGCTGACCGGTCAGCGCCTGGGTCGCGATCCGCACGCCATCGATCAGGATGTCGAAGCGTTTGTTGCGCTCCTCGCCCCAGTAGGTCGCTTGCAGGATCAGCGGCCCCGGCTTCACCGCGGCCTTGTATTCGAAGAAGCCGAAGGTGCGCGCGTCGCGCCCGTGGCGGCCACGATAGGTGACGGCGTAGCTGTTCTTGGCGGTCAGGCCGTGATCGCGCTCGGCCTGCATCTCGCCCAGGTGCATGACGTCGACCGAACGCCGCGCCAGGTCCTGCAAGCGCGCCTGCTCGGCCGCGTAGGCGACCTGCTGTTTCTTCCAGCCGGGTTCGTCGAAGGTGGCGAAATAGATGGCGGTGCGGCGGTCGCGCTGCTGGAAGAACGGCGCGAACGACAGGTCGGCCGGCTTGCCGATGCCCTTTGTCCGGTACTTGCCGAGCGCCGGTTCGACGGGAACGAAGCCGGTCAGCGGATCGCGCGCGACCAAGGCCGGCGCGGGTCCGTCATAGGGCTGGCTGGAGGGTCCAAGGTCGGCGGCCAGGACCACGGGCCCTTTCAGCACGGCCAGCACGGAGGAGTCGTCGACCGTCGCCTCGGTGCGCAGCGTCATGGGCAGGTCCAGCGTGACTCGGTCGCCCTTGCGCCAGGCGCGGCGCAGGATCGTGTAGTCGCCGGCCGGGCCCGCCGACATCGCCTCGCCGTTGACTCTGATCCGCGCGCCCCGGCACCAGCCGGGAACGCGCAGCGCCAGGCCGAAGTCACCTGCCCCCTCCAGGTCCTCGACCACGATCTCGACCCGCTCGCCGAACGGATAGGCGGTCTCCATCCGGAACGTCGCCCCCTGTTCGGCCCAGCGGGCGGTCGAGGGGATGTAGAGATTGACCAGCAGGGTGTCGCCGCTGCGCCACCAGATGGAGTCGCCATGCTTGGCGTGGCTCTCCATGCCCGAGCCGACGCAGCACCAGAAGTCGTCGAACGGCCGCGAGAACCGGCGCGCCGAGCCCGACATCAGCGGGACCATGTAGGCGAACATGCCGGTCGACGGGTCCTGGTGGGCCAGGATGTGGTTGATGTGGGCGCGCTCGTAGTAATCGAACAGCGCCGCCCGGGGCTGCCAGCCATAGAGATGCCGGGTCAGCTTCAGCATGTTGTAGGTGTTGCAGCTCTCGCAGGTCTGCTCGGTGATGTGGCGCGAGATGGTGCGGGGGGCGGTGAAGTATTCCCGGTCGGCGTTGCCGCCGATCACATAGCTGTAGTCGCGGGTCACGGTCTCCCAGAAGAAGTGCGCCGCCACGGCCTGGTCGGCCTTGCCGGTCAGCTCGTGCAGCCGCGCCAGGCCGATGACCTTGGGGATCTGGGTGTTGGCGTGGATCCACGGCAGGGAGTCCCGGCGCTGGCTCAGCGGGTCCAGCACCTTGGCGTGGCGCAGGCGCTCGGCCAGGGCCAGCCAGCGCGGATCGCGGGTGCGGGCGTAGAGCTCGGCGAAACTCTCGTTGATGCCGCCGTGCTCGCAGTCGAGGACCGTCTGCACCTGGGCGTCGTCCAGGCGCGCGAACACCGCGTCGATATAGCCGCCCAGGGCGACGGCGACCCGCAGGGCCTGCTGGTTGTCGCAATAGGCTTGCGCGTCGAACAGGCCGGCGAACAGCTTGTGCCAGTTGTAGAGCGGCACCCAGCAGCCGTTGAGGTCGAAGCCCATCGAGCGGATGTCGCCGGCGATCAGCTCGGGGAAGATCGTCTTGCCATCCTCGACCACGTCGCCGCGCTTGCGCGTGAACCCGGCGACATAGCCGTCGCCGTGGGCGGCCTGGACCACCGCCAGTTCGCCGACGATGTAGTCGACCCGCCGCTTGCACTCGACGTCGCCAGTCTGGGCGTACATCAGCGACAGGGCCGTCAGGTAGTGGCCCAGGGTGTGCCCGGCGATCGTGTCGCTCTCCCACCCGCCATAGACCGCGCCCTTGGCCGGCAGTCCGGCGCTGGTGCGGAAGTTGTGCAGCAGCCGGTCGGGCTCCAGGGCGTGGAGGTAACGGCGATTGGCCTCCACCGCCTCCAGCCACGGAGAATCCAGCAGCCGCACGTCGGCCAGCGGCAACGGGCTGGCCGGGCCGAGCGGGGCCAGCGGCGCGGCGCTCAGCAGCGACGGCGCCGAGGCGGCCAGGCCGGCCATGGCCAGCAACATGCGTCGATCGATCGACTCCACGGCGCCTGCTCCCTACTTGGTTTCGGGCAGGGCCGGATTGAAGCCCAGCGGATTGACCCCGCCGTCGGCGATGAACTGGTCGAGCCGCGCCTCAAGCGTCGACAGCGGCACGGACCCCAGCGCCAGGATCGCGTCGTGGAAATCGCGCTGGTCGAACTTGGGACCCAGCTTGGCCTCGGCCTCGGCGCGCTTCCTGCGGATCACCATCTCCCCCAGCTTGTAGGCCACCGCCTGGCCGGGCCAGGCGATGTAGCGGTCGATCTCGGTCTCGATCTCGTGCTCGGACAGCGCGGTGTGGTCGCGCAGGTACTGCTGGGCCTGCTCGCGGGTCCAGCCGTAGTGGTGGATGCCCGTGTCGATCACCAGGCGGCTGGCGCGCCAGATCTCGTAGGACAGCCGGCCGAAGTTCTCATAGGGCGTGTCGTAGACGCCCATCTTCGTGCCCAGCCACTCCATGTAGAGCGCCCAGCCCTCGCCATAGCCCGAGAACGAGGTCTGGCGGCGGAAGTCGGGGCGGTTCTTGGCCTCGGCCGCCACCGCCGCCTGGAAGGCGTGGCCTGGATTGCACTCGTGCAGGGTCAGGGCGGTCAGGGTGTACAGCGGCCGCGACGGCAGGTCGTAGGTGTTCATCAGGCAGCTGTCGAGGCCGCCGCGGCCGCCGGTGTAGATCGGCGCCAGGGCCGGCGGCACGGGCAGGATCGCGAAGCGCCGGCGCGGCAGGAAGCCGATGGTGTCGGCCAGCTTGCCGTCGACGCGCTTGGCCACATAGGCCGAGAACGACAGCAGCTCCTTGGGCGTCTTCGGATAGAACTGCGGGTCGGTGCGCAGGAACTTCAGGAACTCCGGCATCGTACCCTTGAAGCCGGTCTGGGCCTTGACCGCCTCCATCTCGGCGCTGATCCGCGCGACCTCCTCGAGGCCGATCTTGTGGATCTGCTCGGGCGTCAGGTCCAGGGTCGTGAAGCCCTGGATCTGGGCCTGGTAGAAGGCCTTGCCGTCGGGCTCGGCCTCGGCCGCCAGACTGGTGCGGGCCTGCTTCATGTATTCGTCGCGGATGAAGGCCAGCAGCTTGGCGTAGGCCGGGATCACCGTCCCGGTGAGCACCTGCTGGGCCTCGGCCTTGAGGGCGGCCTGCTCCTCGGCCGGGATCGAGGCCGGCATGGTCTCGAACGGGGCCAGGAACGGATTGTCCGCGCCGGTCGACAGGTTGGGTTCGATGGTCTTGTCGCGGCCGGTGACCACCACGCGCGGCACGCTGAAGCCGCGCTTGAGACCGCTGCGCATATTGGCGGTCTGTTCGTCGAAATAGCGCGGGATGTCGCGCATGCGGGCGATGTAGTTGCGGTAGTCCTTGGCCGTCTTCAGCGCGCCGCGCGGGGCCAGGCCCGCCCAGAAGAAGGTGTCGGCGTTGAACGGCGCCTCGTAGGTCTTGAAGCGGGCGTTGTCGGCCAGGGACTTCACCGAGGCGCGGAAGATCTCGGCGTTGATCTTCTCCTCCGGCGACAGCTGGTCGACCGGGATCTTGTCCAGCTCGGCCAGGACGGCGGTCCAGTAGGCCAGGCGCGCGGCCTGACTCTTGGCGTCGACCTTGGGCAGGTGGTCGGCGCCCTCGCCCCAGCGGCCGTTGTCGTCGCGGACCCGGCCCAGCTCGCCCTGGCGCCAGGCCCACTCCCGCTCGTACAGCGCCTTCAGCCGCGCGTCGGCGGTGCCGGCTTGAGCGGAGGCCTGTCCGGCGCTCGCCATGACGCTCGCGGCCAGCAAGGCCGCCGCGATCGTCCGTCCCATCGAAACCTTGCTCATGCCCCTACTCCCACGTCACGCGAACCAACGAAAATCAGTGAGTCAGATCGACCGCCTCGATCGGCATCGGTCCGGCGGGCAGTCCCCGCGCCGTCTTGTCCTTGAGCACCGACTGGCGGATCTCCTCGCGCAGCTTGCGCGCGTCGTAGAGGATGCCGTCCTTGATGGTCCAAGCCACCCCGCCGACCCGCTCGACCTTGCCGGTGTCGTCGTTCAGGCGCAGCGAACCGGTGCCGAACAGCAACTTCAGATTGGCCAGCGGATTGCCCTGGACGATGACGAGGTCGGCCTTGCGGCCCACGCGGATCGTGCCGACCTGGTCCTCGTGGCCCAGCAGCCGCGCGCCTTCCTGGGTCGCCGAGTGGATGACCTCCAGCGACGAGAAGCCAGCCTCGCGCAACAGCTCCATCTCCTGGACGTAGCCGAAGCCGTAGAGGTTGTAGATGTAGCCGCTGTCGCTGCCGACGGTGACGCGCCCGCCGCGGTTCTTGTACTCGTTCACGAACCGCATCCAGAGGCGGTAGTTGTCCTTCCAGGCGACCTCGTCCTCGGTGGTCCAGTCGAACCAGTAAGAGCCGTGATGGACGCGGCTGGGGCGGTAATAGTCCCACAGCGCTGGCATGGTGTAGTCGTCGTGCCAGGTGGCGCGGCTCATCCTCATGAGATCGCGGCTGGCCAGGTAGGCGGTGAAGGTCGGATTCAGCGTGAACTTGCGGTCCAGCAGGGTCTGCATGACCTCTTCCCACTTGGCCGAGCCGGGCGCGGCGGTCTGGGCCCACAGCCGGCCGGATTCGCCGAAGCGCTCCTGCTCGTCGTTGTTGACGAAGTCGGTGGGCCAGCTCTGCAGGCGCTTGTCGGTGAACATCGCCTCGGGCAGGCCGTACCAGTGCTCCATCGACTCCAGGCCGTGGGCCGAGGTGGTCAGCACATTGGCGAAGGCCACGCTGGGCTGGGCGTGGTGCATGGTGGTGTGGAGGCCGATCTTGTGGGCCTCCTCGATGGCGGCGAACAGCACGTCCTCGGAGCCGCCGATGAACTTGACGCCGTCCGCGCCCCGCGCCTTGGCTTCCTGCACGGCCAGGCGCGCCTGGACCGGATCGTTGACGGGCGTGTTCCGGATCTTGTGGAAGAACGGATAGATGTCGATGCGCGGCGCGACGATCTCGTTGCGGGCGCTGCGAGCCTTGATGTCGGCCAGCCACTCGATCGGCCGGCTGCTGCCCACCTCGCGCACCGAGGTGACGCCGTTGGCGATCCAGAGCTTGAGGATGTAGTCCGACGGCACGGCTTGCGCGTCGTTCAGGTCGTGCAGGTGGACGTGGGCGTCCACGAAGCCCGGCATCACGTAGTAGCCGGTCAGATCCAGCTCGTAGTCGCCCTTGGCGGCGCGGGCCGAAGGGTCGATCGCCTTGGGCGCGCCGATGGTGCGGATCTCGGCGATGCGGTCGTTGACCAGGACGATGTCGACCGGCCCCTGGGCCGGCGCGCCGGTACCGTCGATCATGGTGACGTTGCGCAGCACCACGCGGTTGAACGGACCGATCCCTTCCGTCCGCTTCGGGATCGGATCGGCGACCTTGCCCGCCTTGGCGGCCGGCGCGTCGTCCAGCGGCGCCGCCGCCGATGTGGTCAGCGGCGCGCTCGCCATCATCACGGCCGCGACCGAGGTCAGCAGCACTCGAGCCAGTCTCTTCATCGTTTCCCCTCCCCAGGGTCGAAAGGCCGCGAGCATTTCGCTCGCGGCCCTCGACATTCGCCTAGAAGCGCAGTCGCGCCCCCATGAAGTAGCGCCGGCCCAGCGTGTCGAAGAGCGACACGTCGGTGTTGGCGTCGCCGACCAGGGTGGTGCCCAGGATCGGCGGCTGCTTGTCGAGCAGGTTGTTGACCCCGCCGAACAGGCTCACCTGCTTGGTCACGTTCACGGCGAACGAGCCATCGACGTACCAGGTGGGATCGACCTTCTTCACGACGTTGGTCGCGGTCGGGTACAGCTCCAGCTCGCCGATCATCCGGGCCGCCAGGCGCAGGGTGACGTCGCCGCTGGCATAGTTGGCGCTGAGGTTCAGCTTGAAGTCCGGAGTGATGAACCCGCCGGTGCCGCTGGAGCAGCCCGCGCCGTAGAAGCCGGCGCAGTCCTGCGGCTTCTGGTTGGCCAGGACCTGGGTCGAACGCTCAAGCAGCCAGCTGGCCACCGCGGTCAGCGACAGGTTGGCCGGCCCGCCCAGTTCCAGCACCGACGGCAGCGGCAGCTTGTAGTCCACCTGGGCGTCGACGCCGCGCACCTTCAGCTGGCCGATATTGCTGTTGCTGGTGCGGACGAAGTCGATCTGGCCGCTCGACAGGCGCTTGACCGCCTGACAGGTGACGCTGCTGAGGTTGAGGTTGGTGAAGCAGTCGTTCAGCGTCTGCTGGGCGTTGATGGTCGTGATCGCGTTCTTCACCTCGACATTGAAATAGTCGACCGTGATGTTCAGGCGCGGGATGATCGGTGGCGAGATGACGGCGCCGATCGTGAAGGTGCTGGACTTCTCCTCGGTCAGGTTCGGGTTGCCGCCGCTTTCCTGGGTGAGGCCCAGGGTGGCCTGGGTGAAGGTCTCGATGTCGGCGGCCGGAACGCCTTGGGCGACGCAGAGCTGCTTCTGGGCGGCCGTGGGCTTCTGGGCCGTGGCGCAGGGGTCCGTGCCGCCGGTGAAGCCTTGCGCCCGGGCCGAGTAGAGCTCGGCGATATTGGGCGCGCGGATCGCGCGGTTATAGGCGCCGCGGAACCGGACCCAATCGATCGGCGCGTACTCGCCGCCGGCCTTCCAGGCGAAGACCCCGCCGATCGATGAATAGTCCGAATAGCGGGCCGCGCCCTCGACGGCCAAGGTCTTGACGAACGGCAGGTCGGCCAGGATGGGCACGCGCAGCTCGCCGAAGACTTCCTTGACGTCGAACGAGCCCTTCAGGGCGTTCGAGGACGCCGCGCCGTATTCGCCGTTCAGGTCGAAGGCGCTGGGACTGGAGGCGTACTGATCCTTGCGGTACTCGGCGCCGACCGCCATGGCGACGGGACCGGCCGGCAGGGTGAACACCGTGCCGCTCAGCGAACCGCCGCCGACCTGACGCTCGAAGATGTCGTGAGCGTCGCGATCGGGAGTCAGGAACTTGCCGGCCGCCGGGCTGATCGAGGCCAGGCCGAAGATCGACACCGGAACGCAGCCTTGCGCGCCGCTGCGGCACACCACCTGGCCGGCCGAGTTGACGATGGCGTCCAGGCCCTGGCTCAGGCGCGTCTGGTTGATCGTGCCTTCGTTGTGGGTGTCGGTGCGGTTGCGCATGTACTGGTAGAAGGCGTCCCACCGCCAGGTGTGGTCCATCACCTCGAAATCGCCGCGCAGGCCGGTGGTGATCTCGTAGGACTGACGCTCGTAGAACGAGTTGCGGGTGCCCAGTTCGTCGGCGCGCCGCCCGCCGCCGACCACCGAGGCCGTGCCGGTGCGACCGGGATCGAAGATCGCGGCGTTGCTGACGAAGAACTGCCGAAGCGCCGGCGTCAGCGCCGCGTTGGTGGCGTAGTTGGGCACCAGCAGGGTCGAGGACGCCGCGCCCGGAGTCACCGGCGTGAACGAGTCCGGCGCCAGGATCGAGTTGTTGCGCGAGTTGACGAAGAACGCCTCGGCATAGGCCGTGACGTGATCGGTCAGATTGTAGTGGCCGATCGTCGAGACGTTGTAGCGCTCGAGCGGTCGCTGCAACAGGTTGAACGGCGCGTAGTTATAGGTGTCCTCCGGCTGGCAGTACGGCAGCACCACGCCGCCCGCGCCGAAGCGGATGCCGGTGACCGAGGTGCAGGTCCCGCTGGGGGTCAGGTTGACGCCCACCAGCTGGGCGCGCTGCGTGGCGCTGAGCGGCACGCGCGTGCCGGGGATGCTGCCCGAACCCGAATAGACCAGGGCGCCGTTCACCTCGCCCAGCGGGGTCTTGGAGAAGTCGCGGTCGTTTTGGGTGATCGGATCCTGCTTGGTGTAGGACAGCGACATGGCGACATTGCCGCGTCCGCCGTCCAGGTTGGCGCCCATCGTCAGGTCCAGCTTCTTGGACTTGGCGTCACCGCGATCGGTGACCCCGTACTGACCCGAGGCCTCGAAACCCTCGAAATTGTCCTTCAGAATGAAGTTGACCGCGCCGGCGATGGCGTCCGAGCCGTAGACCGCCGAGGCGCCGCCGGTGATGATCTCGGTCCGCTTGATCAGCGTATCCGGGATGCTGGCCAGGTCGACGTCGGCCGCCGAGTTGGCTGGAATGAAGCGCCGGCCATTGACCAGCACCAGGGTCCGGGTCGAGCCCAGGCCGCGAAGGTTGGCCGTCAGCACGCCCGAGCCGCCGCCGTTGTTGACGGTCGAGGTGTTGCCCGAGGCCAACTGCGGAAACTGGTTCAGGGTCTTTTCGAGCGTGACATTGCCCGACTGCTTGATCTCCAGCTCGCCGACCACCGTGGTCGGGCTGGGCGCCGTCAGGTCCGTCCGCGCCAGACGGGACCCTGTGACGACGATCTCCTCGACCGTCGCGGGCGCATCGCCCTGTGCGGTCTGGGGCGTTGTCTGGGCCAGAGCTGGAGCTCCGATCGCCAGGAACCCGCCGATCATGCTGGAACATAGAACGATAGAGCGAAGATTTTTCCGAGCCTCGCCCGTATTCTGATCACCACTTCTCATGCTCATCCCCCAATTCTTGATCTATTTCGTAGGTGTTTTCGGACCGTCAGTTCTCACTAGACAAAGCAAGTACGTTCCCGCGTGCCACCAACCGGGCGAGCGAGAGCGCTCGATACTCGTCTTTCGAAGACAAGCACCGCCTAGGACGGGTTCAGGACCAGAAACCTTCTCGATCCGTACCGTATACAGAATACGGTATATTGGATCAGAAATTGGTCAAGCCCGTGTTTCCGATTTGTGAAGGGTTGGAAGGCCAGGGGCCGACCTGCCGCTCTATTAGTCAGGCCGCGCCCACGATCCGCGCCTTCGCCCGCCTCCCCTTCCGAGCAAGGGGACCGACGAAACACGGCGCGACAGGAGCGGCGAGCCGCCGCCAGAACGCGGTGTGAGCCGAAGTTCCCTAGACGCCGGCCGGGCGGTTGGCATTCCGCTTCCCCTCACGCCGATATTTATAATAACGTATACAATATTAGCCGCGACGCAAACAGGGACTTCATCGCGCATGGACGCATCAATCGAAGGCGCCAGCCGGCGCGGCCTGGCGGCCCTGGCTCTGGCCATGATGGCGACGCCGGCCCTGGCCGCGCCCGGGGCTTGTCCCCGCGTGAAGGACGAGGCGGCCGAAACCGCCGCCATCCTCAAGGTCATCGCCGACATGCAGGCGGCCTGGAACCGAGGCGACTTCCCCGGCTATATGGCCGGGTTTCTCAATCCGGGCGTGGTGTTCGTGTCGAAGGGCCGTTTCCAGACCGGCTGGCAGGGCACGCTGGACCACTACATCCGCGACTACGGCGCCTCGGCCGACACCCGCGGCCAGGTGCGGTTCTACGACATCAAGGTTGAAATCCTGGGGGCGGACGCCGCCCAGCTGATCAGCCGCTATGAGTTGAACCGGCCAAAGCAGGCCCAGCGCGGGATCAACACGCGCCTGATGCGCAAGGTGGACGGGCGATGGGTGATCGCCCTGAACCACGTCTCGGCCGAGGAAGGCCCCTCCCCGGCCTGATCGCTACGGCTTCTCGGAGCGGGCCAACAGTTCCGCCAGATCCTTCTTCCAGAACCTGGCCCAGGTGTGCGTGCCGTGACCGCGCGTCTCGGGCGTGGCCTGGATCAGGATGAACTTGCCGTTCTTCAGCCGCTTGGCCGCCGGCTCGGCGATGCCGAGGCTGGGCGGGTTGATGAAGTCGTCGCTGGAATTCACCCAGGTCATGGGCGCGGTGATCTTCTCCAGGTCCGCCGAAGGATCGTAGTCGCCGGACGCGGCCAGTTGATAAAGCATGTCGTTGGCGTCGCGCGTGGGCAGGTCCTTGGCGAAGCGATCCTCGAAGAAGGCGTCGGCCGCGTCGCGGGTGGGCGCCTGCTGCTGCCAGGCCGGCGGGGCCGAGCCCGCGACGATCATCAGGTTGACCGCCCCGCGCAGGCCCAGCACCGGCTGCTGGTCGTAGTCGCCGCCGCGCCAGGCCGGGTCGGCTTTGATCGACTCCATCGCCGCCTTGCGCCAGACGCGGTTCAGGCCAGCGATCTGCACCGGCAGACAGGCCATCGGCATGATCGCCCGCGCGAATTGCGGATGCAACTCGCCCCACATGAAGCCGTGCATGCAGCCCATCGAGGTGCCCATCAGTAGGCGCAGGCGGTCGACCTTCAGGCCGTCGACCAGCAGCAGGCGCTGGGCCTCGACCATGTCGGCGTAGCCGTAGTGGGGAAACTTGGCGCGCAGGCCATTGCTGGGCTTCGACGAGCCGCCATGACCGATGCCGTCGGGCAGGATGATGTAGTAGCGGGTGATGTCCAGCGGCTGGCCCGGGCCGTACAGCTCGTCGGCGAACTGCGGCTGCAGGAACTGCGCGCCCGTGCCGCCGGTGCCGTGCAGGACCATCACCGCGTTGGTGACGTGGCCTTGCGCGTCGCGCCGGGGCTGACCCAGGGTGCGGTAGTGCAGCTTCAGGCTGGGCAGGGTCTCGCCGGACTTGAACGTGAAGTTGGGGACGACATAGTCGCCCTGGGTGACCTGCTGCTCGTAGGGCGTCGCCGCCCCGGCCGGGCCGCCTATCGCCAGGACAGGGGTCGCCAGGAAGAGCGCGCTGATCGCGGCGGCCAGGATCCTCATGCGCTTCTCCCCTTGCGCGGTTTACGCTCGCATTGATCGTATACGTTATGTGCTTTGACAAGATCCAGACTGAAGACCGTGGGCGCGCATCACGACCGCGGCGTCGCGAAGCGCGACCGATCCGCAAAGGCCCGACCAGGGAACCTTTACGGCCTTTAGTCGTTAGAGGCTCGCGTTCAGGGGCGCGCGGTCAGGGATATCCAGTGAGTTTCAAGCGTATCAGGCAGCTTTGCGTCGGCAAGCCGACGGTCCGCGCGCGCGAACAAGGCTACCGCCCCGTCGGGACCGAGCCGCCCTTGCCCGTCCCGCGCGCTTGCTGATCTCCGCAAGATCGTCCATCCCGCCATCGTCCGTCATCTTAGGCGGGCTCCGCCGCACAGCCTCCACGTCGAGAACCGCATGTCCCTGATCGAACCGCGCAAAGCGTCCGCGACCGGCGCCCGAACGGAGCTGTGGTCGGCGCTGGGCATGGGCCTGGCCCTGGCCTTCTTCCTGATCAGCGGCGTGATCGCCTATCGCAACATCGAGACGCTGCGGATCAACAGCGAGAAGATCTGGCACACCCACGAGGTGCTGATCGCGCTGGACGACCTGCTGTCCACCACCCAGGACGCCGAGACCGGCCAGCGGGGCTATCTGCTGACCGGCAACGACCGCTATCTCGCCCCCTACCAGCGCGCGGTGACCGACGTCGCCACGCGGACCGAGGCGGTCGGCTCGCTGACCAAGGACAATCCCATCCAGCAGGCCAATCACGTCCAGCTCAGGCGCCACATCGACGCCAAGCTGTCCGAGCTGGCCGAAACCGTCGCCCTGCGGGGCAGCCAGGGTTCGCAGGCCGCTCTGGCCGTCGTCAACACCGATCGCGGCAAGGCCGAGATGGACGCCATCCGCCAGCAGATCGACGTCATGCGCGCGGAGGAAAACCGCCTGCGCGACATCCGCCTGACCGAGATGAACATCGCTCATCGCACCGCCTTGATCAGCAGCGTGTTGTCGGCCGTGCTGGGCGCGGCGCTGACCTTCGTCGTCTTCGCCCTGATCCGCCGCAGCGGTCAGGCCCGCGCCCGCCAGCAGTGGCTGCAGGCCGGCCAGGTCGGCCTCTCGGAAGTGATGATGGGCGACAAGACGGTCGAGGAGCTGAGCGACAGCATCCTGCACTTCCTGTCGCAATATCTCGGCTTCCAGGCCGGCGCGCTGTTCAAGGGTGAGAACGGCCGCTTCTACCGCGCCGCCGCCCTGGGCATTCCGGCCGACGCCGATACGCCGCTGCATTTCAATATCAAGGAGGGCCTGCTGGGCAAGGTGGCGGCCGAAGGCCACACCACCATCGTCCGCGACGTGCCCGACGGCTATCTGACCATCGGCTCAGCCCTCGGCCACGACAAGCCCAAGCACCTCGTGCTGGCGCCGACCCACGCCGACGACATCGTCAACGCCGTCATCGAGCTGGGCTTCCTGCATGCCGTCGACGACCGCATCCTGGAGCTCCTGAGCCAGGTGTCGACCTCGATCGGGGTCTCCCTGCGCTCGGCTCGGTACCGCTCGCAACTGCAGAACGCCCTGGAGGAAACCCAGCGCCAGTCCGAGGAACTGCAGGTCCAGAGCGAGGAACTGCGCGTCTCCAACGAGGAGCTGGAGGAACAGGGCCGCGCCCTGAAGGAATCCCAGACCCGCCTGGAACAGCAGCAGGTCGAGCTGGAACAGACCAACAGCCAGCTGGAGGAACAGGCCCAGACCCTGGAGGCCCAGCGCGACGAACTGGAGCGCACCGGCGCGGCCGTGCAGCTGAAGGCGCGCGAGCTGGCCCAGGCCAGCCAGTACAAGTCCGATTTCCTGGCCAACATGTCGCACGAGCTGCGCACGCCGCTGAACTCGCTGCTGATCCTGTCGAAGCTGCTCAGCGACAACACGGCCGGCAACCTGTCCAGCGAGCAGGTCAAGTTCGCCCAGACGATCGAATCCTCGGGCAACGACCTCCTGACCCTGATCAACGACATCCTCGACCTGTCGAAGATCGAGGCCGGCCATATCGATGTGCGCCCCGAGAGCGTGCCGCTGCAGCGCCTGACCAACGACCTGCGGTCGCTGTTCCAGCCACTGGCCGACGAGCGCCAGCTGGGCTTCGAGATCAAGGTCGCGGCCGATACCCCGACCCTGCTGGAGACCGACCGCCAGCGCCTGGAGCAGATCCTCAAGAACCTGCTGTCGAACGCCTTCAAGTTCACCCAGGCCGGCCAAGTCACGCTAGCCATCACCCCGACCGGCGACAACGAGATCGCCTTCGCGGTGACCGACACCGGCATCGGCATCGCGCGCGAACAGCGGGAGAGCATCTTCGAGGCCTTCCGCCAGGCCGACGGCACCATCAGCCGCAAGTACGGCGGCACGGGCCTGGGCCTTTCGATCAGCCGCGAACTGTCGCGCCTGCTCGGCGGCAAGATCGCGCTGGAGAGCACGCCGGGCGAAGGCAGCACCTTCACCGTCACCATCCCGCGATCCTACGATCCGGCCCGCGTCGCGCCGCGTCCGGAACCTTCGGCCTCTCCCGCGCCCGCTCCGGCGGTCCCGGCGGCCCCGGCCCGCGCACGTCCCGCCGCGCCGATGACCCGCACGATCGAGGACGACCGCGACCAGCTGGCCAACGGCCGCCGCGTGCTGCTGGTCATCGAGGACGACGACAAGTTCGCCAGCATTGTCCGCGACCTGTCGCGCGAGCTGGGCTTCCAGTGCCTGGTCGCAGGCACCGCCGAGGACGCCCTGAAGCTGGCCCGCCAGTTCAAGCCCAGCGCCGTGGTCCTGGACGTCGGCCTGCCCGACGAGTCCGGCCTGATGGTGCTGGACCGCCTGAAGCGCGACGACGCCACGCGGCACATCCCGATCCACGTGATCTCGGGCGCCGACCACAGCCAGACCGCCCTGTCGCTGGGCGCGATCGGCTACATGATCAAGCCCGTCAAGCGCGACGACCTGGCCCAGGTGTTGACCAACCTGCAGTCGAAGCTGTCCAGCACGGTGCGCCGCGTGCTGATCGTCGAGGACGACGACGTCCAGCGCGACGCCGTCGGCAAGCTGCTGTCCTCGGGCGATGTCGAGACGGTCGGGGTCGGCACCGCCGCCGAATGCCTGGAGCTGCTGAAGACGCAGACCTTCGACTGCATGGTGCTGGACCTGTCGCTGCCGGACGCCTCGGGCTTCAGCCTGCTGGAGACGCTCAGCCAGAACGGCGACAACGCCTTCCCGCCGGTCATCGTCTATACCGGCCACGACCTGTCGGCCGACGACGAGCAGCGCCTGCGCCGCTATTCCAGCTCGATCATCATCAAGGGCGCCAAGTCGCCCGAGCGCCTGCTGGACGAGGTCTCGCTGTTCCTGCACCAGGTGGTGTCGGAGCTGCCGCCCGAGCAGCAGAAGATGATCAAGAAGGCCCGCAACCGTGACGCGGTGCTGGAAGGCCGCCGGGTGCTGATCGTCGAGGACGACATCCGCAACGTCTATTCGTTGACCAACGTGCTGGAGCCGCGCGGGGCCATCGTCGAGATCGCCCGCAACGGCCAGGAGGCCATCGAGGCCCTCGACCGTTCGGCCCAGGGCGACCCGGCCAACGCCATCGATCTGGTGCTGATGGACGTGATGATGCCGGTGAAGGATGGCCTGACCGCCACCCGCGAGATCCGAGAGGACGCCCGCTGGGCCAAGCTGCCGATCCTGATGCTGACCGCCAAGGCCATGCCCGACGACCAGGCGCGCTGCATCGCCGCCGGCGCCAGCGACTACATGGCCAAGCCGATCGACGTGGACAAGCTGCTGTCGCTGGTCCGGGTCTGGATGCCGAGGTAGCCGGTGTCCGAGATCGAAGACCTCGAGATCCAGCTGCTGCTGGAGGCGCTGTTCCAGCGCTACCACTACGACTTCCGCCACTACGCGCGGGCGTCGATCAAGCGCCGCCTGATTCAGGCGCGCCTGCATCTGGGCTTCGCGACCATCTCGGCGATGCAGGATCGCGTGCTGCACGACGCCTCGATGCTGCCGCGCCTGCTGGACTTCCTGACCGTGCAGGTTAGCGAGATGTTCCGCGACCCGACCTACTTCAAGGCCCTGCGCGACAAGGTGCTGCCGCATCTGCGGACCTATCCCTCGCTGAAGGTCTGGATCGCGGGCAGCAGCACGGGCGAGGAGGTCTATTCGCTGGCCATCCTCTTCAAGGAGGAAGGCCTCTACGACCGGACGATCTTCTACGCGACCGACATCAATCCCGAGGCGCTGGCCGCCGCCGAGGCCGGCGTCTACGCCATCGACCGCATCCGCAAGTTCACCGAGAACCACCAGAAGTCCGGCGGCAAGTCGTCGCTCTCGGACTACTACACCGCCGCCTACGGCCGGGCCGCGTTCGACAAGACGCTGCGCGAGCGGGTGGTGTTCTCGGACCACAGCCTGGTCACCGACGCGGTGTTCGCCGAGATGCACCTGATCTCGTGCCGCAATGTGATGATCTATTTCGATCGCCCGCTGCAGGACCGCGCCATCGGCCTGTTCCGCGACTCCCTGACCCGCAAGGGCTTCCTGGGTCTGGGTTCGAAGGAGAGCCTGCGCTTCTCCAGCCACGCCGGCGCCTTCACCGATTTCGTGCCGGGCGAAAAGATCTACCAGAGGCGCGAGCCATGAGCGGGACACCGATCCAGGCCGTCGCGATCGGGGCCTCGGCCGGCGCGGTGCAGGCGCTGCTGGCCATCCTGCCCGCCCTGCCCGCCAGCTTTTCGCTGCCCGTGCTGGTGGTCGTCCACGTTCCGCCCGACCGCTCCAACATGCTGGTGCCGCTGTTCCAGTCCAAGTGCCGGATCACGGTCAAGGAGGCCGAGGACAAGGAGCCGGTCGAGAAGGGCGTCATCTATTTCGCGCCCTCGGACTATCACATGCTGGTCGAGACCGACGGCTGCGTGGCCCTGTCGACCGACGAGCCGGTGAACTATTCCCGCCCTTCGATCGACGTGCTGTTCGAAAGCGCGGCGGACTATTATGGATCCGCCCTCGTCGGCGTCATCCTCACCGGCGCCAATCACGACGGGGCCGCGGGGCTCAGGGCCGTGGCGGACGTCGGCGGCGTGGCGGTCGTCGAGAACCCGGACGGGGCCTATGCCTCGGCCATGCCGCACGCGGCGCTGGAGGCCACCCCATCGGCCACGATCATGAAGCACGACCAAATCCTATCCTACCTGTCGAGTCTGGGGACCGCGCGATGACGGCGGACAAACCGATCAACTTCCTGCTGGTCGATGACCTGGAAGAGAACCTGTTGGCGCTCGAGGCCTTGCTGCAGCGCGAGGGCCTGACCTGCCTGAAGGCGCGTTCGGGCGAGCAGGCCCTGGAACTGCTGTTGGTCCATGACGTGGCCCTGGCCCTGCTCGACGTGCAGATGCCGGACATGAACGGGTTCGAGCTGGCCGAGTTCATGCGCGGCGCCGCCCGCACCAGCCACGTGCCGATCATCTTCGTCACCGCCGGCGTCGCCGACGCCACGCGCCGCTTCCGCGGCTATGAGGCCGGCGCCGTCGACTTCATCCAGAAGCCGATCGAGGCCGACATCCTGCGCAGCAAGGCGGCGGTGTTCTTCGACCTCTACCGCCAGCGCCAGCAGATCGAGGCCCAGCGCGACGAACTGGAGGTCGCCGCCCAGGCCCTGCGCCGCGCCGACCGGCACAAGGACAGCTTCCTGGCCGTCCTGGCCCACGAGCTGCGCAACCCGGTCGCGGCGCTCAGCGGCGGCCTGCACCTGCTGGGCAAGGACATCGCGCCCGAACGCGCCATCGACATCCGCACCCGCATGGACCGGATGCTGACCCACCTGTCGCACCTGGTCGACGACCTGCTGGACGTCTCGCGCGTCAGCCAGGGCAAGATCTCGCTGCGCAAGCAACGGATCGAGCTGACAGAGGTGCTGCGTTCGGCCACCGAGGCCAGCCAGCACAATCTCGACGCCGGAAAGCACCAGTTCGTGGCGGAGATGCCGGACGAGCCGATCTGGCTGGACGCCGATCACACGCGCCTGGCCCAGGTGGTGTCCAACCTGCTCAACAACGCCGCAAAATACACCCCCGAGGGTGGAACGGTAACCCTGTCGGCGGTCGCCGACGGCGCCATGGCCGAGATCCGCGTCGCCGATACCGGCGTCGGCATTCCGCCGGACATGCAGTCGCGGATCTTCGAGATCTTCGCCCAGGTCGAGGACCACCTGACCAAGGCCCAGGGCGGTCTCGGCATCGGTCTGGCCCTGGCCAAGCAGTTGGTGACCTTGCACGGCGGCACGCTGACCGTGGAGAGCGCCGGTCAGGATCAGGGCAGCACGTTCACGGTGCGCGTTCCGGTCGCGGTCGACGCTTAGGGCCTGTCCCGTTCAGATGGAACCATCAGAACGGGATAAACAGGCTCTAACCCGCGAACACCTTCCGCCCCCGCTCCACCGACATCCGGTGCGAGCCGGCGACCGCGAGGCTCCGCGCCTTGATGGTCTGCATGAACAGCCACTCGCCCGTCACCCGCTGGGGCGTGATCCGCAGCATCATGTAGCCGCGCTGGCTGGTGTCGGCCCACTTCATCTCGGGATTGGCGGCCATGAAGCCCGCCGCCACCGTCTTGGGATCGGGCGCGAAGGCGTTTTCCATGCCGTTCGAGGTGACGCTGTGGCCCGCGAACTCGACGCCGGCGGGCCGCCCGTCCTCGATCAGGCCATAGGCCCAGGCGTTGTGGCTGTCGCCCGACAGCATGACGAGGTCGGCATCGGCGCCCTGCGCCGCCTTCAGCAGCCGTGAGCGCGCCGCCGGATAGCCGTCCCAACGGTCCATCCACATCGGCAGGCCGGCCTGGGCGGCGCGGACATTGTCGCGGAAGCCGTTGATGCTCTTCTCGGTCGCGTCGGGGCGCAGCCAGCCGACGGCGTCCTTCGGCATGACGGTGCGGCCCAGGATCGTGCCCATGCCGACCATCTGCCAGCCCTTATTGGTTTTCAGGGCGTGGTTCAGCCAGCTCTCCTGGGTCGAGCCCAGCATGGTCGCCGATGGATCCCTCCAGGGCCCGTCGCGGAACGCCCTCAGCGCCGCGTCCGGGTTCTCGGCCTTGAAGGCCGCGCCCATGCTGATCTGCTGGGTGCGGCCCAGCAGGCGCGACTCGGTGCGGTAGAGCGTGGCCAGCGCGCCGATCTGGTAGGCCTTCCACGGCTCCTCGGAGACCGGCATCCATTCGCGATAGACCTGCATGGCCGCGGCCTTGCGGACGCCCCAGTCGCCCTCGGTGGCGGCCTGGTGGTTCTGAGCCCCACCCTCCCAGCTGTCATTGGCCGACTCGTGGTCGTCCCAGAAGCCGACCATCGGGGCCATCTGGTGCAGCCGTTGCAGGTCCGGGTCCGCGCGATAGCAGGCGTAGCGCAGGCGGTAGTCGGCCAGGCTGAGGATCTCGGTGACGGGTTGCAGCATCGCCTTGCGGCCGTCGGCCCAGTCGCTGTCGCGGGTCGAGGCCAGGCCGTATTCGTAGATGTAGTCGCCAGTGTGCAGCCACAGGTCCAGATCATCGCGCGCGGCGGCGTGGCCATAGGCGTTGAACCAGCCCACGGGCAGGTTGGCGCACGAGAAGACCGCCAGGTTGAAGCGATCCACCGGCCCCAGCGGCAGGGTCTTGGTGCGGCCGACCGGGGACTTGTCGCCGTTCGGGGCGATGAAGCGATACCAGTGGATCGCGCCGGGCTTCAGCCCATCGACCGTGATCTTGGCCGTCCAGTCGCGATAGGCGCCCGTGCGGACGACGCCGCCGGCCACCACCTTGGCGAAGTTCGGGTCCTGGGCGACCTCGACCCGCAGGGTCGGCGTGCTCTCGTCCGCCGCCGGGACATAGCGGGTCCACAGCAGCATGGAATCCGCGCCCGGCTCGCCGCTGGCGACGCCGTGGGTGAAACCCGTGGCGCCCAGCACCTCGGCGGCCAGCGAGCGGCCCAGCGGCGACAGGAAGGCGGCGGCGCCCAGGCCGCCGGCCAGGACCAGGCGGCGGCGATCGATCTTCAGAACCATGACGCGATCCTCGGGCTGTGAATTTGGGAAAGGAAATGGCCGCGCCCAGGGGAGAGGCGCGGCCATGGAAGGGATCGGCGACCTAGAAGGTGCCCTTGATCCCCACGTTCCACATCGAGCCGTAGATGCTGTACTGCTGCACCCGGCTGCGATCGTTGGAGTAGACGATGTCCGGCTTGTTGAAGATGTTGCGGCCGGCCAGCATCACTTCGAACTGACGATTGATCTTGTAGCTGGCGCTGACGTTCCACAGCTCGCGCGACGCGCGGTAGAGGATGCCGTTGTTGGCGGTCATGGCCGTGTTGCTCAGCGCGCTGGTGCGGGCCGACGACTGATAGTTGCCGGTCAGCTGAATGTCGAACTTGCCGTAGCTGTAGCGCAGACCCCAGTTGGCCGAGGTCTTGGGCAGGTTCACGCGCTCGCCGTCCGGATCGACCTTGGTCACCGAGGCCCGCAGGCCCAGACCGCGCAGCGCGCCCGGCAGGAAGGTCAACTGCTGGTCGTATTCCAGCGTGACGCCCTTGTTGGTGCTGGTGCCCGGCAGGTTCTGGGCGCTGCGGAAGGTGTAGCCGGCGTAGTCGGCGGGATTGTAGCCGACGTCCGCGGGATCGACGGTGACGCCCGTCACCTGCATGTCCTGCACGTCCAGCTGATAGGCCGAGATGGCGATGATGCCCGACGGTTCGAGATAGTACTGCAGGCTGGCGAAGTACTTGGTCGAATGCTCCGGCTTCAGCAGCGGGTTGGGCACGGTGACGATCAGGTTGTTGTCGTCCACGGCCACCACGCCGCCCAGGTTGCCGTAGTCGGGACGCAGGATCGACTGGCTGAAGGCCAGTTGGCCGACCAGCTTCTTGGTCAGGTCGTACTTGACGCCGCCGCTCCAGAACCAGTCGTCATATTCGCCCTGGCGGGTCGTGTAGGTCCCGTTGCGATACTGATACAGCAGGCCGGCGACGGTGCTGGTCGACAGGCCCGCGGCGGTCACCTCCTTGGCCGAGCGGATGTCGGCGACGCGCGCCTCGGTCTTGGTCTTCTCGTAGCGCAGGCCAAGGTCGAACTGGGCCTTGCCGACGCGCGGCTGCACCTCGGCATAGGCCGCGCTGACCTCCTCGCCGATCTTCTTGTTGTTATCCAGCTGACGCTTCAGGTTGCCCACGGTGTCGGGGACGAAGTAGTCGGGGTGCTGGGCGTAGATGTCGTAGACGCCGTAGTTGCTGTCGGCGCGCCAGTGCTGGTCGTTCAGATTGCCGGCGTCGAAGCCGTGGATCTTGAAGGCGTAGTTCTGGGTGGCCGGGATCATGGCTTCCGGCGCCTTCTGGCTCAGGTCGCCGGTCGGGCCGACGTACTGGAACTGCTTGAACGAGCCCTCGATGGTCTTCCAGGCGTTGGTGCGATAGCCCGCGCCGGCCAGGACCTTCAGCTGGACCTGACCGAAGGCCAGTTTCTTCTTCAGGTCCAGATTGGCGCCGTACATCTGGTTGTTGGCGTTCGACTGCGACGTGCGGATGTTGTTGCCGATGTCGTCGTCGCGGTTGAAGCTGGCGGGATCGCCCCACGGGCGGCCGGCCGTCTGCTTCAGCGTCCAGGCGTTGGAATCTTCCGACGCGCGGTCCAGGGTGAAGCCGATCCGGGTCAGGTAGCTGTCGGTGCGGACGAAGAAGCCCCGGTCATTGTCCTCGAAATTGAATTCCGAGCTGGAATAGTTGGCCCGCAGCACGGCCTCGAACGTGTCGCCGCGATATTCCAGCTTCGGCGCGAACACCCAGGCCGGGGTGCCGGCGTAGCGATGCGAATACTGGGTGTGCAGCCGCGTATTGGTCCCGTTCGGATTGACGACGATATGCGTGCCGGTCGAGTCCGCCGTGGCCTGGGTGGCCGTCGTCGTGCCGAAGATCAGGTAGGTGTACTGGTTGAAGTACTCGACGTCATAGAACGAGTAGGTGCTGCGCAGGGACAGCGCCAGCTGGTCGGTGATCTTGTAGTCGACGCTGAGATTGGCCGCCTTGCGGTGGGTCAGCTTCGGACCCGGGCGGTACATCAGCTGGTACGGGATGACCCGGCCGTTGGCCAGATACGACCAGTCGGTCTGGATGCGGTCCTGCTGGACGAAGTTGGCGTTGTAGCTGGCGTTGAAGGCGACGCCGAGGCGGCCGTCCAGGAACACGTCGGCATAGCCGACCTGAGCGGACGGGAAGATCGTCGAGTGCTTCTTGTCGTCCGGCAGATACTGGCGCGACAGCGTGGAGTCGGAGGTGCCGACGCCGCCGACCTGGAAGCGCAGCAGGCGGCCGTTGCGCTGGAAGGCGTACTTGCTGCGCAGGTTGATGGACCCGCCGGGGCTGTCGGCGTCCATATTGGCCTGCAGGGTGTTGTTCAGCTCGATCGAGTCGATGCCGGTGATCGACATCTGCTCGAAGGAGTTCTGGCGGCCGGCGTTGTTGTTCGACGTGGCCGTGGCCATGCGCGCGCCGTCGGTGGTGAAGGTCGAGTACTTGGGATCGAGACCCCCGATGCGGACGGCGGTGGCGTCGACCTCGGTGTAGTCCAGCGACAGGCCCGGCATGTTCTTCATGAACTCGCCGACGTCGCCCATGGTCAGGGCGCCGAAGTTGTCGGCGGCCACGACGGTCTTGGCGTTGGTCGAGGCGCGGCGCTCCATGATGGCCGCGGCCTGGCCTTCGCGCTTGGCGGTGATGGTCACCGCCTCGACGCCTTCGCTGGCCAGGGCCGCGTCCGGCGGCTGCAGCGAGAACTCGACGGTGGCGGTCTGGTCCGGGGTGACCGTGACGATCTGCCTGGACTCCTGCAGGCCGGTGTACTTGACCACGACGGTGACGTCGCCGGTCGGCACGCCGGTCAGTCGAAAGTCGCCGCCGTTCTCGGACAGGGCGACGATCGGCGTGCCCTCGACGCGGATCTCGGCGTTGCGGACGTACTCATGGGTCGCGGTGTTGAAGACCCGGCCGCGCACCATGCCCGAGCCCACGCCGGCCTGGGGGCGCGAAGCGCCCGAGGCGGACGCGGCCTTCAGGGTGATGATCTGGCCGTCATCGGTGTCGATCCGCAGCGGCGTGCCGGCGATCAGGCGACGCAACGCCGTGCGCACGTCCATCGTGCCCTTCACGGCCGGGGTCTGGATTCCGCCGAGGTCGCGCGCCGGAGCCACGATCTGCACCTGCCCCTGGCGGGCCAGTTCGGGGATGGCGCGGACGGCCGCCTGGGCCGGGATGTCGAAGACGCGCTCCTGCGCGAAGGACGGCGCGGCGATCGCGAGCGCCACGATCGACGTCCCACAGGCGAGGACGGAGTAACGGGAAATCATAGGCAAGCACCCCAAGGTCATCGCGTTGGTCGCGACCTTCGCGATTGAGAGGAACCGGCCGAGGCCTTCCGCTAACGGTAATAAAAACTTCTTATTCGGCGACCGATCGGCGGCTCAGCACCACCGTGTCGCCCTGCTGGTCGAGCCTCGCGTCGAACACCCGCGCGATGGCGCGGCTGAAGCCCACGGGATCATTGGCGGCGAACAGGCCGGTGACCGGTTCGCGCGCCAGGACGGGGTCGCCGATCTGGATGCGGGTGTCGCTGTAGCGGGCGAAGACCTCGGCCGCCTGCTTCAGGGTCTCGCCCTCGAAGGCCAGCTTGCCCTCGCGCCAGGCCAGCTCGCGGCTCACCGTCTCCGGGGTGATCGCCCGCGGGCGCTCGGCGGCGGGACCGTCGGAGAGCAGCAGGCGGGTGTTGCTGGCCAGCCGGACCGCGTGGGCCGACACCAACGCCGGCGCGACCTCCACCAGGCCCTGATTGACCAATACGTCGACCGGCACCTGGTCCAGCTTGCGGACGCGGAAATTGGCCTGGGCCGTGCTCAGCCGTCGGCCGTCGACCTCGACGATGAACGGTCTCCGGTCATCGCGCGCGACCGAGAAATAGGCCTCGCCCTTCAGCAGGGCGACGATCCGCCGGCCCTTGTCGTAACGGATGCGGATCTTGGTCTCGGTGTTCAGCAGGACCGTGGAGCCATCCTTCAGCGGCGCCAGGCGGATCTCGCCGCGCTCGGTGCTGATCACCGTGCCGGCCGCGGCTGGCAGGCCGATGGCCAAGGCGCCCAGGGACGCCGCGACGGCCGCGCCGCCGCCCCAGGTCAGGGCCTGGCGGCGGGATAGGCGCGAGACCTTCGGCGCGGCGAAGTCGGCCGGGTCGAAGTCGTCGCCCAGCGCCTGGGCGGACTCGCTCATCATCGCCATCGCCTGGGCCCGCAGCATCGCGCCCTTGCGGCGCGGATCCCCCTTCAGCCAGGCCTGGAAAGCGTCTTCCTCCCTCGCGGACAAGGGCCCACGGTCCAGCCGCGCCGTCCAGTCGGACGCCGCCTGATCAATGTCTCGACTGGATTCTCGCTGGTCCATCTACCGGGGCAATCTCCGCTTTCACGGTCCTAGAGGTTTGGGGTCGTCTGTTTCCGCTACGACCAAACCAATCAATCAGGAATAGAACGCCTCGGGATATGTGAGTCTCGACCGTATTCTCTGAAATTCGCATCCGCGCGGCGATCTCGCGCTGTGGCAGGCCCTTGACCCGTCTGAGCACGAAGGCCTCGCGAGTCTTGGCGGGCATCGCCGCGATCGCCAGGGCCAGCCGCCGAAGTTCGTCCCGGTCTATGGCCAGACGTTCCGGCGAGGCCGCCTCGTCGGGATGCTCCAGGCGCTCCAGGTCCTCGACCGTCTGGATCGAGACGATGCGCGCCCGGCGCACGTGGCGGACCACGATCGAACGAGCCACCTGGAAGAGATAGGCGCGCGGATGACGGATGCCCTCGACGCTCTCCTGCTCGGCCAGGATGGCGTAGGCCTCCTGGATGACGTCGTCGGGGTCGACGCCGACCGGCGCGCCGCGCGACAGCCAGCCCCGCAGCGCGGATTCGTGCGGCAGGATGTTGCGCAGGAACCACCGTGTTCTTTCCCTGTCGGCGCCGCTCATCGTCCACCCGCTGACTGGATTCGTCTCACCACGGAGCCTTCGCCTAGAGCCCTATTGTGACAGCCAGACCTCACCGCGCGGCAGGGTTGTCCGCCAGCTTTCGCAACTCGTCGGCGGTGACGGGGACGAACGGCTTGTGGGCGTCGCCGGTCCAGCGATTGAGCGTCAGGTCGGCCGTCTGGCCGTCGGGCGTCTTGGCGTTGACCGCCAGATAGAACAGGCCGGCGCCGACCGGCTGCAGCCCGACATCGGCCTTCTGGTTCCAGCCGCGCACGCCGGTGGCGGAGTCCTTCAGGCCGTCGTCGGCGAGCGGCAAGAGCCTCCCCTGCTCCCAGCCCTGCCCCGCCTTCACGCCGATCAGGTCGCCGGTCTTCGGCTGCGCGGCGGCGTCGAAGGCGTACAGACCGTAGTTCGGCCACGACGGCTTCTGGCCCGGATAGACGCCCATGAACCAGCGCTTGGAGGCCGGGTCATAGGCCAGGTTCTGGACGCCGTAGCGGGTGTTGCCGGTGCGGACGAAGACCTTGGCGTCCACCGCCGCCGGCCCGTTGTGGTGCGGCGCGGCTTCGGTCAGCGGGCTGGCGTAGCGCCCCCAGTCGCCGACGTCGTACTGCAGCAGCACCTGCTGGTCGTTGTCGGTCCGGGTGGTATTGCCATAGACCCCGTAAGCCACCGTCAGGTAGCGCTTGCCATCCGTCTGGCCGAACGCCGGACCGAACGAGACGCCGTCGATGCCCGAGGCGTCGTAGCGGTGATCAGGCGAGGCCACGACGTCGCCCTTGAACTTGCCGTCGTCGCCCTCGAACACCCCGTCGCCGTTCAGGTCGGCGCTGTAGTCCTTGACCACCTCGGGCAGGTAGACGGTGCGGAAAAGCGCGCTGCCGGAGGCCTCGACGCCGACGCGGTCCAGCCGGGCCACGTCGATCACGGCGATATAGAAGGCCTTGTCGTCCTTGTACTCCAGCGAGCCGTAGACCTTGCCGTCGGCCGGATTGAAGTCGAGGTCGCCCAGGTGTCCGGTCCAGCCGACCAGCGTGCCGATCAGCTTGCCGCTGAAGTCGTACTTCGCCAGCAGGGTCGTGAACGAGTAGTAGATGAAGCCGCCCCGCACATCGACGGCGACGCCCTGCACGTGGCCGGCCTTCCAGGTTCCGCCGTTCTGGGTCAGCGGCAGGTTGGCCAGCCCCCCCTCGGCGAGCGCCGGACCGCCAATGCACAAGGCCAGGATCGAAGCGGCCAGGGCCAGGCGATGACGAACGGACATGGTGAAGACCCCGACCTAGCGTTGGCGGGCGGACCTAGGGCGTCTTGGCGACAGCTTGATGACAGTTCGGCGTCAGGGCCGGCGTCAGGGGGCCTCTCGGATCGAGAAGCTCTGCTCGATCAGGGTGGCGCGGCCGAAGATGGTCATGAAGGCGATGTCGGCCGCGTCCCGCCCCGTGGCGACCCGCACCAGACCGTCGATCGGCGCCTTGCCCGTGGCGTCGACCAGGCGCCAGCGGCCGCCCAGATAGACCTCGGCGATGGCGTGCAGGTCCGGCGGCTCCAGCTTCCAGGCATAGGCGCTGACCGCCCTGGCCGGGATGTCGGCGGCGCGGCACATGCCGATGATCAGGTGCGTGAAGTCGCGGCAGACGCCGGCCCGGTCGACCAGGGTGTCGATCGCCGTGGTGCCCGAATTGCTGACTCCGCCCAGATATTCGATGTGCTCGGCGATCCAGTCCAGCATCGCCTGGACCTTGGCCCCGCCCTTGAGCTCTCCGAACTCGCGCTCGACGAACAGCTCGAGGCGATCGGACGGGCTGTAGCGGCTGGCGCGCAGGAACGGCAGCACCTCGCTGGGCAGGTCGCGGATGGCCATGGCCGGCGCGTCGGCCAGGTCATGGTCGCGCCGCATGACCTCGACCTGGGCGCGGTAGAGCGCGTTGACCGTTCCCGTGGCGGTGAACACCGTACGCCGCTCGAAGGTCACCGGATCGTCGACCCGCACGGCCTCGACATTGGGCCAGAAGGTCAGGGCTTCCAGCCCCACCACCTGGTCGGGCCCATGGGCGGCCTCGACCAGCAGCAGCACCTCGCACGGGGCCGCGAAGTCATAGGTCAGCGAGGCTTCGACGTCGAAACGCATGGCGATCCTGGAAATTGGGCGACCGAGAGCCGGCCGCGCCGCCTAACAATCCGCCAGGATGGCTTCGGTTCAGAACCTCTATCGAGCGAAAGGGAATGGCGATAGCGACTTGCTGGTCTCCTCGACCAGCAGGGTGCGATTGATCGGCGCCGCCGCCCGCTGCGGACAGGCCGGGCGTTCGCAGATCCGACACGAGGGGCCGATCTCGACAGTGATCGGCGCGGCCATGTCCAGGCCCCGCGCATGGACCAGCTTGGACGCGTATTTCAACTCGCAGCCCAGGCCGACGACCAGTTCGTCCTCCAGTCCCGCCTGCAGGCCCGAGGTCCGCCGCACCGTGCGCGACAGGGTGAAGTAGCGCTCGCCATCCGGGGTCTCGATCACCTGGGTGACGATGCGCCCCGGGGTCTTGAAGCTGTCGTGGACGTTCCAGCGCGGACAGGCCCCGCCGAAGCGCGAGAACGGAAAGGGCCCGGCCGCGAACCGCTTGGAGATGTTCCCCGCCGCGTCCAACCGCATCATGAAGAACGGCACGCCGCGCGAACCGCTGCGGCCCAGGGTGGTCAGCCGCTGGGCGGCCTGCTCGTAGCTGATGCCGAAGCGCGGCCGCACCCGCTCGATGTCGTAGCCGCTGGACTCCATGGCGGCCAGGAACGGCTCGTAGGGCATCATGATCGCGGCGGCCAGGTAGCTGTCGAGAAACACCTTGAGCAACTGGCGCGTGGCGCGGTCGGGGGCCTTGAAGCGGTCGGTCAGGTCCGACAGCACCTCCCCGCCCTCCATCAGCCCCAGCTGGTAGCACATGCCGAAGGTGCGGCTGGCGTGGGCCAGGGTCTCCGACAGCATCAGGCGCTTGCGGTGATGGTCGTAGCGGCGCAGCGAGCCGGTCATCACCTCGACCGGCATGATCCGGGTCTGGATGCCGAACTTGCTCTGCAGACGCTCGCGGACCGCCGGGGCAAGGTCCTGCGGATCGGCCTTCAGCTGGGCGACGATCTTCTCGGCCAGAGTCTCCAGTTCGGCGAAATGGTTGCGCTGGGCGCCGACCAGGTCGCGGACCCAGTCGGTCGGCGACGATTGCTCCGAGGCCGGCCCCGTCCCGTCCGGGCGCTCGAAGGCGCCCAGGTCGATCATCCGGCCGCGATCCAGATAGGCGCGATAGAGCCGCGTCATGGCCTCGGCCAGGCCCGGCGACAACTCGGCGACCTCGGCCGCCTCATGGCGCGAGATCCCTAGATCCGCGAACATCTTGTCGGCCAGCACCTCTTCCAGCCCGGCCCCGCCGCCCGGATCGTCGGCCGACAGGCTGCGCAGGTCCAGGTCATAGGCGTCGGCCAGCCGCAGCAGGATCTGCGCGGTGACCGGCCGCTGGTTGCGCTCCAACAGGTTCAGGTAGCTGGCCGAGACGCCCAGCTCCTCGGCCATCCGCGCCTGGGTCACGCCCAGGTCGCGCCGCAGCCGCTTCAGCCGTCCCCCGAGGAACAGCTTCTTGTCGCCCTGTTTCTTGTCGAGGGGCTTTTTGTCGCCGGTCATGTTTTGAAGCGTCGCCATTCGGTCAATCTGTCACGACTTTACAGATCTTACAAAGTCATTCTGTGACAAATTGCCTTCAATAGGTTCGACCGATCCCGCGGCGCGGCGTTAGCTCACCAGGACGAGTTTTCCTTGGCCCGCAAAGGCGTAACGCCCCGGGCCCCGTAGTGGGATCGAACGACCATGACGCAGCGCAAGACCTATGCTGAACACCGCGACGCCCTGCTGGCGCGCTATCCTGACGGCGTCCTGCCGGGCGGCGTCGGCATCGACGACGTCATCCAGCTGAAGCTGCAGAACACCTTCCCGACCCACCTGGACATCGCCCGCGCCATGGCCCCGGTCATGCGCGCCGACATGGCCGAGTATGATCGTGACAGCAGCAAGTTCACCCAGTCGCTAGGCTGCTGGTCGGGCTTCCACGCCCAGCAGATGATCAAGTCGGTCAAGCGCCTGCGCGGCACGACCAAGGGCGCCTATGTCTATCTCTCGGGCTGGATGGTCGCGGGCCTGCGCAATCGCTTCGGCCACCTGCCCGACCAGTCGATGCACGAGAAGACCTCGGTCGTCGACCTGATCCAGGAGATCTATGTCTCGCTGCGCCAGGCCGATGAAGTCGCCATCAACGACCTTTTCAAGGCCCTCAGCGCCGCCCGCAAGGCCGGCGACCAGGTCGCCGAGCAGGCCGCGATCAAGGCGATCGACAACTTCGAGACCCACGTGGTGCCGATCATCGCCGACATCGACGCCGGCTTCGGCAACGAACACGCGACCTACCTGCTGGCCAAGGAGATGATCAAGGCCGGCGCCTGCTGCCTGCAGATCGAGAACCAGGTCAGCGACGCCAAGCAGTGCGGTCACCAGGACGGCAAGGTCACCGTGCCACGCGAGGACTTCATCGAGAAGCTGCGCGCCTGCCGCCTGGCCTTCGAGGAACTGGGCGTCGACGAGGGCGTCATCGTCGCCCGCACCGACAGCCTGGGCGCGGGCCTGACCCAGAAGATCCCGGTCAGCCAGGAGCCCGGCGACTTGGCCAGCGACTACATCAAGTGGCTGAAGACCGAGCCCGTCACGCCCGAGAACCCGCTGAAGGACGGCGAGCTGGCGATCATGAAGGACGGCGCCTTCGTCAAGCCGGTGCGCATGCCCAACGGCCTGTTCGCCTTCCAGGACGGCACCGGCCGCCAGCGCGTCATCGAGGACTGCATCGCCAACCTGACCCAGGGCGGCGCCGACCTGCTGTGGATCGAGACCGACACCCCCAATGTCGACGAGATCGCCTCGATGGTGGCCGAGGTCCGCAAGGTCGTGCCGAACGCCAAGCTGACCTACAACAACTCGCCGTCGTTCAACTGGACGCTCAATCTGCGCAAGCAGGTGCGCGACCAGTGGATCGCCGAGGGCAAGATCCACAAGGACAGCTATCCGGACGGCAACGTCCTGATGTCGGCCGAGTATGACAAGACCGACCTGGGTCGCGAGGCCGACGAACGCCTGGCCCGCTTCCAGGTCGACATCGCCGCCCGCGCCGGGGTGTTCCACAACCTGATCACCCTCCCGACCTTCCACCTGACCGCCAAGAGCGTCGACGAGCTGTCGCGCGGCTACTTCGGCGAGGAGCGGATGCAGGCCTATGTCAACACGGTGCAGCGCGAGGAAATCCGCCGCGGCGTCTCGGCCGTGAAGCACCAGCACGAGGTCGGCTCGGACCTGGGCGACACCTTCAAGGAGATGGTCGCCGGCGAGCGCGCCCTGAAGGCCGGCGGCCACGCCAACACCATGAACCAGTTCGCGGCCGAATAGCCGCGAACCCCTTCCCACCGATCGAGGAGCCAAAGCCATGACCGCCAAGCGTTTCGCCCCCGCCGCCATGCCGAACTCGGACGCCAAGGAGCGCGCCGTCGACCGCGTGGCCGAGGCCTCCCACCGCCTCAACGAGGCCGTGCGCCGCGCCATCGAGGCCGGCTACTCGGTCGAGCTGGTGCGCGCCTCGCGCCACCATGACGGCTCGGGCAACTGGGGCGACCAGATCGTCCCCACCGTCCGTGACAAGGGCGCCGAAAAGAGCGCCTAAGACCGAGAGAGTCCGACGCCGTGCGTGGTCCTCGTCCTTCGACAAGCTCAGGATGAGGACCATTGCTGGCGCGGCAAAGAAACGCCCAGCTCAAACGCTTGCAGTAGAAACCTCATCCTGAGCCTGTCGAAGGACGAGGTTTCGGACACACGGAAAGCTTCCCATGCCGCTCGACATCGCCGCCAACATCCAGGTCACCGGTCCCGTTGAAGGGCGCGCCGCGGAAGTACTCACCCCGGAAGCCCTGGCCTTCGTGGCCGACCTGCACCGTCGCTTCGACGCCCGCCGTCGCGAGTTGCTGGCCGCCCGACAGGCGCGGCAGGCCCGCTTCGACGCCGGCGAGCTGCCTGACTTCCTGGCCGAGACCGCCGATGTCCGAGCGGCCGACTGGACCGTCGCGCCCGTTCCCGCCGACCTGCTCGACCGCCGCGTCGAGATCACCGGCCCGGTCGACCGCAAGATGATCATCAACGCCCTGAACTGCGGGGCCAAGGTGTTCATGGCCGACTTCGAGGACGCCACCGCCCCGACCTGGGCCAATGTCGTCGAGGGCCAGATCAATCTGAAGGATCGCTGGCAGGGCCAGTTGACCCACGTCGACGCCAAGTCCGGCAAGTCCTACGCCATGGGCCCGACCCCGGCGGTGCTGAAGATCCGCCCGCGCGGCTGGCACCTGATGGAGCGTCACCTCGAGGTCGACGGCCAGGCCGTGGCCGGGGCGCTGTTCGACTTCGGCCTCTACGCCTTCCACAACGCCAAGGCGACGCTGGCGCAAGGCTCGGGCCCCTACTTCTACCTGCCCAAGCTGGAGAGCCATCTCGAGGCGCGCCTGTGGAACGACGTCTTCGTCCGGGCCCAGGAGGCGCTGGGCCTGCCCGTCGGCACGATCAAGGCCACGGTGCTGATCGAGACCATCCCGGCCGCCTTCGAGATGGACGAGATCCTGTTCGAGCTGAAGGACCACATCGTCGGCCTGAACTGCGGCCGCTGGGACTACATCTTCTCGTTCATCAAGCGCCTGGGCCGCCGCCCCGAGTTCCTGACCCCGGACCGCTCGGCCATGGTCATGGGCAAGGCCTTCCTGGGCGCCTATTCGCTGAAGCTGATCCAGACCTGCCACCGCCGGGGCGCCTTCGCCATGGGCGGCATGGCGGCCCAGATCCCGGTCAAGGGCGACGACGCCGCCAACCAGGCGGCTTTCGCCAAGGTCAAGGCCGACAAGGAACGCGAGGCCGGAGCCGGCCACGACGGCACCTGGGTCGCCCACCCGGACCTGGTGCCCGTGGCCATGGAGGTCTTCGACCGCCTGATGCCGGCGGCCAATCAGCGCGACAAGCTGCTCGCCGATCTCGACATCACCGCCGCCCAGATGCTGGAGCTGCACGAGGGCGTCCGCACCGAGGCCGGCGTGCGCGAGAACATCCGCGTCGGCGTCCGCTACACCCAGGCCTGGCTGGAAGGCCGGGGGGCGGTGCCGCTCTACAACCTGATGGAAGACGCCGCGACGGCCGAGATCTGCCGCACGCAGCTGTGGCAGTGGATCCGCCTGGGCGCGGCGCTGGACGACGGCCGGGTGCTGACCTCGGAGCTGTTCATCAGCCTGTTCACCCAGGAGATGGCCGACCTGCGCCGCGACTTCGCCTCGCCGCGCCTGGAAACGGCCGCCGAGCTCTTCACCCGCATGGTGCTGTCCGACAGCCTGGAAGAGTTCCTGACCCTGCCGGCCTATGAACTGATCTAGCCAACCGCATGACCGCAAAGAAAAAGCCCGGCTAAAGCCGGGCTTGAGAAGTAGGGGAGGAAACGCCCAGGAAGGGCAGAGGCCTCAGCCTCACGGGAGGTCATCTATGCCTGGCTGAACGCCATTCAAGGGCCGAACGGAAGAAACTTCGGTTTCAACGCGCTTGGCTTGCCGGGGCCGTGTGGTAATGAGCGCGCTCGACGAGTGAGGGCCTGGCCCGAAGCGAGCGCCAGTCCATGTCCGACCCCGCCGATCCCAAAGACATCCCGCCGGCGCCGAAGCCGCGCAAGCCCCGGAAGCCGCGCGCCAAGGCCGCGATGACCTCGGCGGCTGTCCTGCCCGAGAGTTCGTCCGAACCCGTCGCGCCCAAGCCGCCTCGTCCGCGAAAGCCGCGCCCCCCCAAGCCGCCGGCCGAACCGGTCGCCGAGACGCCGGAGATCATCGAACCCGCAGCCGTCGAAGAGACCCCCGCGCCCACGCCGGTCGTCGAACCCGAACCCGAGGTCCTGCCCGAGGAAGCGCCCGCTCCCGAAGCCGAGACCGAGCTGCCGGAAGCCGTCGAGGCGATCCCGGAAGCCGCCCTCTCCCCGGCCGAGCCCGTCAAGACCGCCAAGCCGCCGATCTGGAAGCGTCCCGCCTGGCTGATCGGCGCGGCGGCGGCCGTGGTGCTGGCGGTCGTGCTGGTCGCCTCGCTGTTCTGGTCGCTGCCGTTGAGCCGCGCCCTCGAGCCGCTGAACAATTCCGCCATCGTGCTGGTCGCGCAGGACGGCTCGCCGATCGCCCGTCGCGGCTCCTACAAGGAAGCCCCGATCGACGTCGCCAAGCTGCCGAAATACGTGCCCGGCGCCTTCATCGCCATCGAGGACCGCCGTTTCTACAGCCACATGGGCGTCGACCCGAAGGCCATCGCGCGGGCCCTGGGCAAGAACGCCCAGGCCGGCGGCGTGTCGGAAGGCGGCTCGACCATCACCCAGCAGCTGGCCAAGAACGCCTTCCTGAGCAGCGACCGCAACCTGCGCCGCAAGGCGCAGGAGGCGTTGATCGCGGTCTATCTGGAGGCCCGCCTCTCCAAGGACGAGATCCTGTCGCGCTATCTGTCGTCGGTCTATTTCGGCGACGGGGCCTTTGGCCTGCGCGCGGCGGCCCGGCACTATTTCGGCAAACAGCCCGAGCAGCTGTCGATCGGCGAGGCCGCCATGCTGGCCGGCCTGGTCAAGGCCCCGTCCCGCCTGGCGCCGACCAACAACATCGAAGGCGCCCGCGAGCGGATGCGCGTGGTGCTGGGCGCCATGGTCGAGACCAAGACCATCACCCAGGCCCAGGCCGACGCGGTCGGCGAGGTCTCGGCCATCGAGAACCCGGACAAGCTGCCGACCGGCTCCTACTTCGCCGACTGGGCCCTGCCCCAGGCCCGCGCCGCGATCGGCGCCCGCTATGGCGAGACCATCGTCAAGACGACGCTGGATCCCGCGCTGCAGGAGAAGGCCGAGAAGATCCTCAACGACTACATCGCCCGCGACGGCAAGGTCCTGAACATCACCCAGGGCGCCCTGGTGGCCATGCGCAAGGACGGCCGCGTCGTGGCCATGGTCGGCGGCCGCGACTATGGCGCCAGCCAGTTCAACCGCGCCGACGGCGCGCGCCAGCCGGGCTCGTCGTTCAAGCTGTTCGTCTACCTGGCCGCCCTGCAGTCGGGCATGACCACCACCAGTCCGATCCTCGACACCCCGGTGCAGGTCAGCGGCTACACGCCGAAGAACCACGAGGGCAAATACCGCGACCGCGAGATCCCGCTGATCAGCGCCTTCGCCGCCTCGTCGAACGTCGCGGCCGTGCGCCTGGCCCACGACCTCGGCCCCGCCAAGGTGATCAAGGTCGCCCGCCAGCTGGGCGTCACCGAGAAGATCCCGGACGACCTGACCATGGCGCTGGGCACCGGTTCGATGAGCCTGACGCGCCTGACCGCCGCCTACGCCTCGATCGCGGCCGGCGAATATCCGATCGTTCCGCACGCCCTGGAGACCTTCCAGAAGGGCAAGACCACCGCCTACGATCCCAAGGTGCTGGCCGGCATGCGCGACCTGCTGCGCTCGGCCACCCATCGCGGCACGGGCCTGGAAGCGGCGATCGACGGGGCCTACGGCAAGACCGGCACCACCCAGGACTATCACGACGCCCTGTTCGTCGGTTACGTCGACGACCTGGTGGTCGGGGTCTGGGTCGGCAACGACGACAACAGCTCGATGAATGGCGTGGTCGGCGGCGGCGAGCCCGCCAAGATCTGGAAAGCCTTCATGCTGTCGGCCCTGGGCCGCAACGTCGCCCCCGTGGTCGTCGAGGACCCGCTGGACGACCTGGGCCTGCCGCTGGAAGGCGAGATCGGCCCCGACGGCCTGCCGGTGGTCCCGCTGACCGTGCCCGCCGACCCGCTCCCGCCGCCGCCCGTCGCGCCGGTCGCCCCCGTCGCCCCGCCACCGCCTGAGCCGCGTCCCTAGACGTGGTCCTCCAGGAGACCGACATGTCCGACGATCTGGCGCGTGATGACCTGTCGGCCCTCGCCGAGGCCGACGCCGGCCCCTTCCACGCCCGCGCCGAGGCCCGCGCCACCCGCGCCGGCCTGGTCACCTTCGGCGTGGTGGTGAGCGGTGTCCTGCTGTCGGCGGCGCTCCTGGTCTGGACGGTGCGCCGACCGGTTCGTCAGGCCGCGAGATAGGCGCGGCTTAGCCGCACCAACTCGTCCTCGAACTCTCGGCTCTCCAGGAAATCGACGCCTTCCAGCACCGCCGCGCGCATCGCGCCGTGGATCGCTCGCGACAGCACGAAGGCCTGGACGCGGGTCAGCGGACGACCGCGCGCGTCGGTCAGCCCCTCCTCCGCCGCCGCGAACTTCGCCGCCAGCTCGGCATGGTCGGCCTGGGCCAGCATCGCCGAGGCCGCGATCCTCCGAGCCTGGTTGCGTCCGGCGAAGGCCTGGACGAAGGCGCGGATCATCGCCCGGTCCCGCGCCACGCCCTGACCGTCCTCCAGCGCCGCCATCACCCGGCTCCGGTGCGCCTCGGTCTCGCGAAGGGCCAGGGCCAGCAGGATCGCCTGCTTGTCGGGGAAATAGCGGTAGAGCGTGCCGATGCTGACCCCGGCCCGCTCAGCCACGGCATTGGTGTTGAATCCAGCCTCGCCCACAGCCTCCAGAACCTGAGCCGCCGCCTCCAGCACGACGTCGACCGACGCCTGGGCGCGGCTCTGGCGCGGGATTTTCCGCATGTTTTCAACGGCGCTCACCGCGGCCCTCCGTCCCATGGAAAGTCGAGTAACAGAGGCCACGCCTGTCCCCTAGCCTTCCGTTGGATCACATGGAGGCAGCGACATGACCTGGGCGACCGAACGTCTCGACGCGCTGAAGGCCGGAACGGCGACGCCGCCGCCAATTGTCGAGACCCTGAGGTTGGGCCTGCTCGACGACTGGGGCGAAGGCTGGGTGCAGAAGTCCTGGCGGCCGTCGCCGGAATTGGCGACCGCCGACGGCTCGCTGTTTGGCGGCTATCTGGCGGCCCTGGCCGACCAGGTGTTGGCGTTCGCGGCCATGACCGTCGTTCCGCACGACAGGCTGTATCGGACGGTGAACCTTCAGCTCAATTTCCTAAGGGTCGCTCGCGATGGTCCACTATCGATCGAGGCTAAGGTCGTGGCGCGGACCCGGCAGCTGATCACCGTGCACGCCGAATTCCGCCGCGAGGACGGCGCGCTGATCGCCGACGCCACGGCGCAGCAGATCGTCATGGCGTTCGAGCGCTGGCCGGCCGAACGCGATGCGGTGGACGGGTTAAGACAAGCGGGACCGAAACCTCGTCCTTCGACAAGCTCAGGATGAGGTTTCTACTGAGCCGACCATGATCCTCATCCTGAGCCTGTCGAAGGACGAGGACCACGCGCTCAATCCCCCACCAGCTTTCCCGCCGGCGGCACGCGCACGATGAAATGGCCCTTCACGCCCTCCGGCCACTGGCGGTACGGGACCACGCCCTCGTCGCTGGCGGCATAGGCCACGGCGTAGTCGACGATCGCGCGCGCGGCCTCGGCGGTCGGTTCGAACCGGCCCAGCACATAGCCGATCTTGCCCGGCGCCCGCAGGTGGATAGAGCAGTGCTGGGCGCAGTTGAACAGGCAGGCCATCTCCTGGATCGCCACGCCGGAGCCGTCCGCCGCCTCGCGTAAGGCGGCGGCCAGCAGCGCCCCGCCGCGCACGCCTTCGGGCGTCTCGCGCTCCTCGGTCGAGACGCGGCAGGTGTTGCAGACCACCACCGCCGGGCCGTCGTCGGCCGCGCGCAGCACGGTCAAAACTCGATCCCCGCCTGGGCCTTCACGCCGGCGCGGAACGGGTGCTTGACCTGGGCCATCTCGGTGACCAGGTCGGCGGCCTCGATCAGGGCGTCGGGCGCGTTGCGGCCGGTGACGACCACGTGCTTGCCCTCCGGCCGATTGACCAGAACCTCCAGCACCTCATCCAGCGGCAGGTACTCATAGCGCAGGATGATGTTCAGTTCGTCGGCGACGACCATGTCCCAGTCGGGATCGGCGATGCGGGCCTTGATGGCTTCCCAGGCCTCGCGCGCCACGGCGATGTCGCGGGCGCGGTCCTGGGTGTCCCAGGTGAAGCCCTCGCCCATCGGCCGGAACTCGACCTGGTCCGGGAAGGCGTCGAACACGACCTTCTCGCCGGTCTGCATCGCGCCCTTGATGAACTGGATGACGCTGACCCTCTGGCCGTGGCCGATGGCGCGGCAGACCATGCCCAGGGCCGCCGTCGTCTTGCCCTTGCCCGCCCCGGTATGGACGATCAGCAGGCCCTTCTCGATCTGGCGCTCGGCCATCATCTTGGCCCGCGCCGCCTGGATCACCTTCATCCTGGCGTTATGGCGCGCGTTCTTCGCGGCCTCTTGGGCGGCCTCGCCGTCCGGGAGTTCTTCGTTCATCACCCTGCCCTCGCCGGACACCCCGCCGGCCGCGTTGATATGACGAAGGCCGGTCTCCTGGCTTACGCCCTCCCGTCGCGGCGCCTTCCCAGGATCGCTCCCAGTGGCGCGTGCCGCGACGATCGACGGACGATCACAGTTGCGGGGGCAGCCGCGGATTGGTCACCGCGTTCCCGGAGGTCTTTCGACCTCCATGCCTTCGCCGTCCGGGGTAGGCGCGCCCGCCCGGAGGGTCAAGCTCACTTCGGCAGGGACAGGCGGTAGACCAGCACCAGGTTGTCGTTGTCGCCGGCCCCGGTGTCGCCATGCAGCGAGGCGTCGAAGTCCTGGCCGTTCACGTGGCCCCTGGCCGTGGCGAAGTCGTTGTCCGACCCGACCAGCAGGAAGACGTCGCCGGTCTTGTCGAACGTCGAACCGATGGCCATGGCCTCGATCTTCTCGGGCAGGCTGGTCGGGGTCGAGGGCGCGACCGACAGATTGATCCCGAACCTGGCGAGCTGGACGGGGTTGAGGATGTTGACCAGCTCGGCCTGGGCCGCCGGCTTGATGTCGGGGTTCAGCACGCCGTCCTTGGCGATCGGCTTGCCGCCCTGCTCGTAGGGCGTGCCGGCCAGGTTCGTCGCGGCGGCCAGGTCGACCAGCAGGATGCTCTTATAGACCGGCGCATTGGCCGCGCCCTTGCCCCGGCCATTGCCGTCGCGGGCCAGGACCAGCAGGCGGGTGTCGCTGAGCGCCACGGCCTCGGACTGGGCCGCGGTGACGTCGGCGGCCTGGCCGTCGCCGTTCTCGCGCACGGTCGGCAACTGCAGCGCGTAGTGGCCGATCGGCGCCTTGGGCAGCCGGGTCTTGCTGATGTCATAGACCAGCACGCGGGTGTTGTTGCGGGTGGCGTTGTTCGACGTGGAGTCCTGCACGGTCGCGCTCTGCAGCACGGCGATCAGGCGTTTGCCGTCGGGGCTGATGGTCAGGGCTTCCAGGCCTTGGTTGTTGCGGCGGCCCTGGTCAGGCGCCTTCTCGGCGCCGAAGTTCAGCTGGCCCTTCTTGATCGGCAGCAGCGCCGGGACGGTCTGGATCGCGCCGGTCAGCGTGCCGGCCTTGTCGAACAGATAGACGCCCGCCGCATATTCGTCCGAGACGTAGAAGCTCCCGTCCGGCAGGTAGGCGATCGCCTCGCTGTCCAGGCTGAGCTTCCCCGCCCCCTCGCCGCTGGCCGGCGACGGATAGCGCACGCCGCCCCGCTCGACGACGTTGGCGCCCGGGTCCATGCCGGTGAACGGCTGGCCGGTCTGGTCCTTCAACAGGAAGCCGCCCGTGGGCGTGATGGTCAGGCCCTTGCCGGGAACCAGCTTGATCGCGTGCTCGTGGACGCGGTTGGCGTAGTCGGTCGTGCTCTTGAACGGTCCGACATTGTTGGGACCCCGGTCCGGCAGGGTGCGCAAGGTCCCGGTGTAGGACCCGTCGGCGGCCCTCCTCCAGTTCGACAGCGCCATGCTGGAGAACGAGCCCAGGGTCTCGCCGTTGAAGTCGCGCGTCGCCGCGGGCAGCCAGCCCACGGCCACCAGGCCGTGATTGACATAGGTCTTGCCGCCGAACGGGACGGTGACGTCGCCGGGGGTGTTGTCCCAATGCGGCGTGACATAGGTGCGCGACTGAGCGCCGGCGCCAGCCGCCAAGGCCAGGGCGGCGAGACCCACGAGGGTTCCGACAAGGCGATGGCGCGACATCGAGAGCTCCTGAAAAGGATGCGAGGCGTTCGGTGAACCTGGCGCGCTCTTAGGGAGGGTGTGCATCGGTTTTGTGACGCAAGCTGTCATCCAGACGCAGCAGAACCGTCATCAACCTGTGGAATAGACGCGGCGCTCAAACCAATCGGTGCCATAGACGAAAATCCGCGTGGCGCGCGATATCGAGGGGATATCCGAAATGCTGCTCCGATCCGCCAGCCTGGTGGCCATCGCCGCCTGCCTCATGTTCGCCGCCCAGGCGCAAGCCGCTGAGGTTCTGGCCGCCGACGCCCCCGCCGCGAAGGCCGCCGATGCGGTCGCGGGCGCCCCCGCCGACACCAACGAGATCGACGCGGTCGTCATCGTCGGCAGCGGTCAGACCCGCTCGGTCAACACCCTGACGCCGTCCAGCCTGGAGGTCCTTCCCCCGGGCACGAGCATTCAGAAGGCCCTGAACTTCCTGCCGGGCGTCAGCGCCCAGTCGATCGACGCCCTGGGCGTCAACGAGCAGTCGCTGTCGCTGCAGGTGCGCGGCTTCAACACCACCCACCTGGGCTACTCGCTGGACGGCATGCCGCTGGGCGACGGCGCCTACAACAACTACAACGGCCTGACCATCAGCCGCGCCCTGATCTCGGAAAACCTGGGCCGGGCCGACCTGGCCACCGGCATCGCCGGCCTGTCCATCCCCTCGACCAGCAACCTGGGCGGCGCGCTGATCTACACGTCCAGCGATCCGAAGAAGGACATGGGCTTCTCGATCAACGGGACCGTGGGCAGCGAGGACACCGCCCGCACGTTCATGCGCTTCGACACCGGCGAGCACGGCGGCTTCTCGGCCTATGTCTCGGGCCACTACGCCCAGCAGGACCTGTTCGTGAACCAGGGCGCCTACAACAAGTCGACCGGCAAGCAGCTGAACGCCAAGGCCCAGTACCGCTTCGGCGACAACGTCATCACCGCCTTCGCGGACGTGTCGCGCACCAACCAGGCCGACGACACCTATCTCTCCAAGGACATGCGCTCGCGCCTGGGCTGGGACTGGGCCGGCTATGCGCCGAACTGGGACGCCTATGTCGGCCGCGCCGCCTGCTCGGTGGCCTCGCTGGCGGCCAAGTGCGTCCCCTCGACCGCGCCCGAGAAGCTGGCCGATGTCACCTTCACCAACGGCCAGATCCTGCGCAACGACGAGGTCTACTACCTGTCGGGCGACTTCAAGGTTCGCGAGAACATCACCAGCCACGTGCAGGTCTATCGCCACACCGACAAGGGCGCGGGCAACAACTTCATCACCGGCCTGTCGAACCAGGGCACGACCTCGACCGCCGACGACCTGCCGGTCCAGATCCGCGACACCCGCTACACCATCGACCGCACCGGCGTGGTGGCGAACGTGGGCTGGACGCTGGGCTTCAACCACATCCAGGCCGGTCTCTGGCTGGAAGACAACACCAGCAGCGCCGCGCGCTACATCTGGACCAACGTCACCGGCCCGTTCAGCCTGGCGAAGTTCTTGAAGGGCCAGCCCGACACCGCCCAGTGGGTTCAGCAGACCAACTGGACCACCCAGCAGTTCTACGTCCAGGACACGGTCACCCTGCTGGACGACGCGCTCAGCATCGACTTCGGCTTCAAGAGCACTCACGCCAAGTCGGCCGCCGAGGCCCAGCGCGGCATCGCCAAGGCGCCGGTGACGGCGTCCAGCCAGTTCGCCAGCGGCACGCTGTACGCCAAGGACGACTTCCTGCCGGAAATCGGCGCGCGCTACCGTATCGCCCCGGGCCACGAGGTGTTCGCCAGCTACGCCGAGAACATGGCCATGTTCCAGGGCGGCTTTAAGCTGGGCCCGCAGTCGGTGTCGCAAGCGGTCTGGAACGCCCAGGGCCAGTACCTGAAGCCGGAGACCTCCAAGAGCTTCGACGCCGGTTACCGCTATGTCGGCGACAATCTTCAGGTCTCGATCGCCGCCTACGACGTGAAGTTCAACAACCGCCTGCTGCAGTACAATCCCTGCCCGACCAACCAGCAGCAGAATCCGGGTTGCGGCAACTCCTTCCACAACGCCGGAAGCGTCACCAGCAAGGGCGCCGAGATCGGCGTGCTGTGGAAGGCGACATCCTGGCTGAACTGGTACAATTCGGCCTCGTACAACAAGTCGACCTACGACGAAGACCTCAACTGGTGCACGACCACCTGCGTGATCAAGCAGACGGCCGGCAAGCAGCAGGTCGATACGCCGAAGGAAATGCTCGCCAGCGTGCTGACCGTGAAGCAAGGCGGCTTCTCGGCCTCGCTGCAGGGCAAGTACACCGGCCGCCGCTACTACACCTACACCAACGACCAGAGCTTCGCCGGCGTCACCACCTTCGACCTGGGCGTCAGCTACAGGTTCAGCCCGGTCGGGTTCATGAAGGGGGCCAAGGCGTCGCTGAACGTCACCAACCTGACGAACAAGCGCTACGCCTCGAACTTCGACAGCAGCGTGTTCGCCCCGGACGACGCGGCGGGGACCATTCTGGTGTTCCACTCTTCCGCTCCGCGCCAAGTGTTCGGCACGATCGGCTTCGAGTTCTAGGCCTGCAATCCTTGTCATCCTGGAAGCCTCATAGAGGCTGTCCGGGACCCAGGGGCCGGCGCAGTGCGGTCGCCCCTGGGTCCCGGCTCTCCGCTTCGCTACGGCCGGGATGACAAGGAGAGGAGCTAGCTATTTGGCGGCCGGCTCCATCAACGCCCGCGCCACGCCGTTGGTCCAGCCGAAGCCGTCCTGGGTGGGATACTCCCCGCCCCCGCCGGCCTTGGCCTCCTCGACGTCGTACTTCTCCAGCATCTTGCCGCTGGCCTGGTACTCGCGCTCGACCGTGGCCAGCCAGCGCTTGGAAATCTCTTCAGCCAGGGCGTCCTCGCCATAGCGGCGCAGGCCCGAGACGGCGACCCACTGCAGCGGCGCCCAGCCATTGGGCGTGTCCCACTGCTGGCCGGTGCGAACGGTGGTGGTGCGCAGACCGCCGGGGGCCAGCAGCACGTCCCAGGCCTTCTGGGCGACGGTGTGGGCCTGCCGCTCGTCCGTCGCGCCCGTGAACAGCGGGTAGAAGGTCGCCGCGCTGAGGTCGTCCAGGCGCCGGCCGGTCTTCCACTGGTAGTCGACATAGCCGCCCTTGGCGTTGTCCCAGAGATAGAAGTCGATGGCCTCGCCCCGGTCCTGGGCGCGACGGTCGAAGTCGCGCTCGCAGGCGGCGTCGGCCAGCTGAGCGCAGCCCTTGGCGATCGCCTTCTCCAGGCCGTACATCAGGCTGTTGAGGTCGACCGGGACGATGGCCGTGGTCTGGATCGTCGACAGCGCCTGACCGTCGGCCATCCAGCGCGAGGAATAGTCCCAGCCGCTCTCGGCCCCGGCCCGCAGGTCGCGGAATGCGTCGGCGGCGGGGCGAGAACTCCTCAGCGCCGTCTCCAGGTCCTCCCGATAGGACTCGTCGCGCGGCGTGTCGCGGTCGTCCCAGTAGCGGTTGAGGACGACGCCCTTGGCCAAGGCCACCACGCGGCGGTGGGCCTGGCCGGGCTGAAGGTCCTTCTCGCCGTCCATCCAGAAGGCGTGCTCGCGGCGCATCAGGTCGACGCGGGTCTTGAGCACCTTGGGGTCCGTGGCGCTGGACAGCCCGACCATGGCGAAGAAGAACGGCGGCTGCGAGCGGCTGAGATAATAGGTCCGCGCACCGTTGGGGATATGTCCGTAAGCCGTTATCAGGCCTCCGAAATCGTCGATCATGCTCTCGACCAGATCGTCGCGGCCGTCGGCCTTCAGGCCCAGCATCGTGAAATAGCTGTCCCAGTAGTAGATCTCGCGGAAGCGCCCGCCGGGCACGACGAACGGCTGGTCCATGGCCAGGGCCGAACCGCCGGCCACCGGCTTGACCGGCGGCCGGGTCAGGTGTGGCCAGAGAGCCGCGATGTGATCCTTGAGCGGCGGCCGCGCGGCGCTGGGCTTGGGCGCGGCGCCCGCTTGCGGAACCACGAAGTTGGCGGCGACAAAGCGCTTCAGCTCGGCGTCGCTGAACCTTGAATGGGCTCGATAATCGGCCAGGATCTTCGCCGGCGCGCGCTTGGGGACCGCGTCGACGAAGGTCTTGCCGTCCGGGAAGATCCGTCGCGTCTGAACCTGGTGGAACAGCTCCTGGTAAGTGTCCGCCGGCGTTGGGATTTTCGCGGCGCCTTGGGCATGGACGGCTGAAGCCAAGGATAGGGCGGCGAGCGTCGCGGCGATCAGACGGACCATGCGGGACCTCAAACTCAAATCAAACAATCAACCGTTTCCCCGGCGAAGGCCGGGGCCCAGATCATAGGGCTGAGCAATGGACGATAATCCGAAACGCTCTGATCTACGATCTGGGCCCCGGCCTTCGCCGGGGAAATCGGATTGGGTTAAAGTCTCTAGAAGTTGTACCCCACCGACAACCGCACCGACCGACCCAGGATCGGACGGGCGTTGGCGCCGCTGGTGGAGCGCGGATCGCCCTCGGTCAGGCCATGGCTGTCGGTCAGATTGTCGGCCGCCACCTGGACGCTGAAGTCGCCGACATTGAAGATCGCGCCCAGGTCGACCTTGGTGTAGCCCTTGAGCTTCTGGGTGTTGGCGTTGTCGCCCCAGCGGTCGTCAACCGCGCTGACCGTGCCGTAGAATGTGGTCGCCACCGAACCCAGCTGGACGTCATAGCTGGGCGTGAAGCGGATCTGCCAGTCGGGCTGGCGCTGGGCGCTCTTGCCCTGGTTGCCGGGGATCGAGGACTTCTTGATCTCGGTCTTCTGCAGCGTGCCGTTCAGCGCCAGCGACAGGCCGAAGTCCGAGCGCCAGCGGCCGTCCAGCTCCAGGCCGTGGGCCTTGTTGGAGTTGGTCTCCAGCGTGCCGCCGACGTCGGCGAACTTGGCCCCGTCGAAGGTGTTGGCGAAGCCCGTGGCGTAGAGCTCGAACGGCCCCGAGCGCAGCTTGTAGCCCAGCTCGTACTGCTTGACGCTCAGGGTGTCGGTCAGGTTTTCGCGGAAGTTGTCGAAGCTGGGGAACTTGTAGCCCTTGGAGTAGCGGGCGAACACGCCGGACATTTCATTGAGGTCGTAGTTCAGGCCGACCGTGTAGGAGGTCTTGGACTGGCTGTAGTCCGTCGTCCGCAGGGCCAGGCCGTCCGGATAGCCGTTACCGTCGTCGACCACATAGTCGGTCTCGAACTTCTCGCGGCGCACGCCGACGTCCAGGCGCAGGGGCTCGATGATCCGCCAGCTGTCGGCCAGGTAGATGGCGTTGACCTTGCCGTCGCCGTTCGACAGCAGGCCATAGGCCCAGCAGCCCGAGCCGCTGCCCGCCGTCGCCAGGTTGGCGCACGACACGTTGGCGGCCAAGTAGTCGCCATTGGCCTTCACCTGCATCGGCTTGAAGTTGCCGATGGTCCAGAAGTCGTCCGACGAGAAGCTGGAGGCGTAGTAGCCGGCCGAGATCGAGTGATCGCCGACCGTCTTGTTGACGCTGAAGTCGTTGGTCAGGGCCTGGATCTGCTTCTCGACGATCCACGCGCCCCAGTTCTGGACATAGTCGCCGGTCCCCAGCGCAGCGCCGCCGCGCGTGCGGACCGGGCCGCCGATCGCCGTCGCCACCGAAGCGGCCGTCACCGCCCCGCCGTCGGGCACCAGGCCATAGGTGTTGGCGTCGCCCTTGGTGAAGCTGAAGCGGTCGCGCACCGTCCAGCCGTCGCCGAACTCATGCTCGAAGCTGCCGCCGGCCACATAGCCCTTCCAGCCCCGGCCATCGGCCAGGTCGAAGCTCCGGGTCGCGCCGTTGGCGTGGACCTGCAGGGTCTGCTGGCGGGAAAGCTCGCCCAGCTGGGTGTATTCGCCCTTGTCGATGCCGGGAACATTGATCGCGAACGGCAGGTACCAGGCGCCGTGGTCGTCGGTGAAGCGGGCGTACAGGTTGACCTTGCCGTGCTCCAGCCGCTTGGTCAGGTTGACCGTGAACTGCTGGCCCTTCTCGTTGTCGAACTGGGTGTCGCGCACGCCCGGCGAGCGGGTCACGTAGCCGCCGGCCATGAAATAGAGGTCATCGGCCAGCTTGCCGCTCATCACCCCGTCGATGCGGCGCAGCCCGTAGTCGGAGGTCGTGGCCTTGACGAGGCCCTTGGTCTCCTCGCCGCCTTCCTTGAGCATGAAGTTGGTGGTCAGGCCCGGCTGGCCGTTCGAGAAGATCGGGTTGGGACCGCCGCGCAGGGCCTCCATGCGCGAGATCGTCTCGTCAACGCGGAAGATCGACGAGTTCTCCAGGAACGACAGGGTCGAGGGCGGATAGATCGGCGCGCCCTGCAGCTGGATGGTCAGGAACTCGGCGTCGCCGGTGGCGGGAAAGCCGCGCACGAAGACATTGGCCCCGGCCACGCCGCCCGAGGTCTCGACCCAGACGCCGGGCACCAGGCTCAGCAGCTCGGCGCTGCTCTTGGGCGAGGCCTTGAGGATGTCCTGGGCGCTGACCGTGGTGACCGCGAAACTGGCCGACAACTTGTCGATCCCGGCGCCGCCGGGGGTGCCGACAACGATCACTTCGTCGACCTGGGCGGGCTCTTCCGGACGGCTTTGTTCTACGGCGGCGGCAGGCGCGGCCGACTGGCCGGCGGCGCTGGCCGAGACCAGCAGCGGCCGCTCGCGGATGGCGTAGACGCCGCTGGCGGTGGGCTGGGCCACCAGGTTCGAGCCGGCCAGCAGCCGCGTCAGGCCCTCGTCGGCCGAATAGGCGCCCTTCAGCTTCGGCGCGCGCTTGCCCCGCGTCAGGTTCTCGTCGAAGGCCAGTTGCTTGCCCGAGGCCCGGCCGAAGGCGCGCAGGGCGCCGGACAGGTCCTGGGCCGGAATGTCGAAAGTCCGCTCTGGGGCCTGTTCAGCGCGCGCCTGCGCCGCGACGGGCGCGGCCAGTACCATCAGCACGGCCGCCGAAGCGCCCAGCAGCCGGCGTTGCTCGAAAGACTTGCTCATACGTCCCTCCCTCGCGCCGCTTGTTCTGTGTATCGGCGCTTTTGGTCAGTTAGACGCCTCACTCCACGGAGGACTCACCACCGGCGGTGAAGTTTTTTGGCTGGCGCTGGAACGCGCGCAATACGGTCTCGCCGCCCTGGCCGCTGACGGCCCGCACGGGCAGCACCGCGGTGACGCCGTCGACGAAGGCGCGGGTGTCGCCCGAGGTGAAGACGCCGCTGATCCGCAGATTGGCCACGCTGGGGTCGCCGATCCGCAGCTTCTCGCGAGCGTAGCGATTGACCCGCTCGACGGCGAGGCTCATCGGCTCGTCCTGGAAGACCAGTTGGCCGCTTTCCCACGCGGCGGCGCGGTTCGGATCGGCCGGAGCGACCGAGGCGGCTTCGGAATTGACCTGGGCGACCAGCTCGTGATCGGGCGTCAGCGACTTCTCGGTCGGCGCGCCATTGACCCTCAGCAGCGGCGGCGGACGCCCCTTCGCGCCCTCCCCGTCCAGCACCGCGACGTGGCCCTCGTAGAGCACCACCCGCATCTGGTCGGCGACGCGTTCGACGCTGAAGGTGGTGCCGGTGGCGACCACCAGCTTGCCGCCGGCCGCGACCGAGAAGGGCCGCAGCGGGTCCTTGGCCACCGCGAACTTCGCCCGCCCCTGCTCCAGCCACAGCCGGCGGCGGTCGCCGTCATAGCGGACCTTCAGCACCGTGGCGGCGTCCAGGGTGACGCGCGAGCCGTCGGCCAGCTCGACGATCCGTCGCTCGCCCTCGGTGGTGCGATAGACGTCCGGCAGGCTCGAGCGCCAGGCGAAGGCTCCGCCCAGGGCGACGGCGGCGACCACGGCGGCCGCGGCGCTCCAGATCGCGACGCGCGGGCCGGGCTTCCTGGCCCACTGCCGGCGCTGGGCGCGGCGCAGGTCGTTCAGCGCCTCGCCGCGCAGGGCGATCATGCCGGGGTGCGCGGCCTGCTCGTCCACCGCCCGCCAGGCGGCGACGGCGTCGTCCAGCAGCGCGCGATGCGAAGGATCGGCGGCGAACCAGGCGTCCAGCGCCAGTTGCTCGGCCGGCGTCAGCTCGCCTTCGGACAGTCGCACGCACCACTCGGCGGCCTGATCCAGGGAAAGGTTCAACGCCAGGTCCATCTTGTCGTTGTCCATGGGGGTGCTCATTCGCCCGCCCTCAGCTTGCGCGTCAGGTGGCCCATGGCCTTGAGGATGTGTTTCTGAACCCCGCTGGTGGTCATGCCGTACAGCGTGGCGAGTTCGGCCTGCTTCATGCCTTCCAGGCGATAGAGCAGGAAGATGGCGCGGGTCCGGTCGGGCAGCTCGCGCAGAGCCCGCGAGACCGCGCCCAGATCCTCGCGGCCCTGCAGGATGCGGGCGGGATCGAGCGGCTCCTGGTCGAAGGCCTCGCCCGCGACGGCGGCGCGATAGCTGGCCCGCACCCGCTCGCGCCGCTGGCGGTCGCGCAGCAGGTTGGCGGCCATCTGGAAGATGTAGGCGTCGGCGTTCTCCATGGCCGGGTCCTCGACCCGCGCCAGCTTGGCGAACAGCTCCTGGGTCATGTCCTCGGCGTCGCTGTGCGTGGCGGCGCGGCGCATGAAGAAGGCCATCAGCGCTGGCCTGTAGCGCCGATCCAACCCTCGAAGATCGTGTGGCGCGACCTGCCGCACGGCGAAACCCTCATGACTGCTCACGACAGTCATGACGCACAAGGGCCCCGAACGCACACCGGTCCCGCGAAAGTTTTTCGCGGGACCGGGCTGAACCCCGCTCCATGGCGCGGCCCGCCGGCCGCTCACGCCGGAGGAGCCGATCCCCGCCTGGACGGCGATGGAATTGTTCAAGCGGCGAGCGCCAAGCGCCCTTTAAGCCGGTCTCATGACCCGGCGTTCGCCTGCCCCGCCCCCCGGCCTCTCGCCCAAGCCGCGCGCGCACGCTACAGCGTGGGCAGCAAGGACGGTGGCATGAGTCATTCCGGTATCGACAGCCTGCAACCGCACGAGCGGCCGATGTTCCCGGGATCGCCGGCGACGCCCGACTTTTCCCCGCGCGTCCGCATTGGCTATGGCTGCGTCGGGGTGCTGCTGGCCTTCACCAGCGCCATGGGCACGGCGCTGATCACGGTCAACCTGCCCAGCATCCAGGGCGCGCTGGGGCTGGATCCGGCCCAGGTCTCCTGGCTGCCCACCGCCTATGCGATGACCTCGATCTCGATGAACCTGCTGCTGGTCAAGTTCCGCCAGCAGTACGGCTTGCGCCTGTTCGTGCAGCTGGCGCTGGGGACCTATCTGGCCGCGGTCGTGGCGCACCTGTTCGTCAATGACTTCGCCTCGGCCCTGGTCGTGCGCGCGGCCAGCGGCGTCGCCGCCGCGCCCCTGACCACCCTGGCGGTCTTCTACATGCTGCAGGCCTTTCCCCAGCCCCAGCGCCTGGCGGCCTTCGTGCTGGCCTTCGGCCTGCCGCTGGTGGCCACGCCCCTGGCCCGCTGCTTCTCGCCGGATGTCCTGGAACTGGGCCAGTGGCGCACGCTCTACCTGATCGAACTGGCCCTGGTGCTGGCCACCCTGGCCGCCGTGCTGGCGCTGCGCCTGCCGCCGTCGGAGCGGCTGAAGGTGTTCGAGTGGGCCGACTTCGTCACCTATCCGCTGATGGCCGTCGGCCTGGCCCTGATCTGCGGGATACTAGGCCAGGGCCGGCTGGAATGGTGGTTCGCCGCGCCCTGGATCGGCGTGGCCCTGGCCGTCGCGGTCGTGCTGATCATCGCCGCCCTGGCGCTGGAATGGCATCGGACCAATCCGCTGCTGGACCTGCGCTGGGCGATCACGCCGGACTTCCTCGGCTTCATCGCCATCGCCTTCCTGACCCGGGTGCTGCTGGTCGAGCAGAACGGCGGCGCCGCGGGTCTCCTTGCCGTGCTCGGCATGGGCCAGGAACAGACCCGAAGCCTGTATTTCGTGATCATGCTGGCCACTCTGGCCGGCGCGATCGTCGGCGCCCTGACGATCACGCCACAGACCGTGCTCTTCCAGATCATGATCGCCGTGGCGCTGATCGGCGCGGCCGCCTATATCGACAGCCATTCCAACGGCCTGACCCGCCCGGCCCAGCTGTACGTCAGCCAGTCCATGCTGGGCTTCGCCACGGCGCTCGTCCTGGCGCCCACCCTGCTGATCGGCTTCGTCCAGATGCTGCAGCGCGGCTGGCGCTCGTTGCCCACCCTGATCGTCTCGTTCAGCATCGCCCAGAACCTGGGCGCCCTGTTCGCCACCGCCCTGTCGCAGACCTTCCAATACGACCGCATGCGGTTCCACTACGCCCACCTGGTCGGCCAGCTGGACGCCTCGATTCCGTTCGTCGCCGACCGCCTGCGCGCCGGTCCGACCGCCGTCGCCGCGGTCGCCGGCCAGGCGACGCGCGAGGCCGGCATCCTGGCCTATAACGACCTCTTTATGCTCCTCCTCGTCATCGCCATGCTGACCCTGATCGGCACGGCGATCTTCACGCTCCGCGCCATCGCCAAGATGAAAGCCGCGCAAAGGGCCGCTCAATGACCGACGCCGCCGCTCCCTCGCCCTCGCCCGAAGCGGCCGAGGCTCTGCGCCACCCGCCCCGCATCAGCCCCGGGACCCTGGCCATCGCCGTCACCGCCGCCGTGGCGGCCGTGCTGGTCATCCTGTTCGTCTGGCGGTTGCCGCCTTTCGTCACTACCCTGCAGGTGACCGAGAACGCCTACGTCCGAGGCCAGGTCACGGTGATGGCGCCGCAGGTCAACGGCTATGTCGTCGAGGTCGCCGTGCAGGACTTCGACCACGTCAAGCAGGGCCAGGTGCTGGCCCGCATCGACGACCGCATCTACCGGGCCCGTGTCGAGCAGGCCAGGGCGACCCTGGCCGCCCGCGAAGCCGATCTGGCCAACGCCGATCAAGCCCAGCGGGCCCGCGCCGCCGCGCTCCAAGGCCGCGAGGCCGAGCAGGCCTCGGCCTCGGCCCAGGCCGCCCGGGCCCGCGCGGACCTGGCCCGCATCAACGACCTGGCCTCGGACGGCTCGGTGTCGCTGCGCGAGCGCGACCAGGCCGTGGCCACGCTGCGCCAGACCGAGGCGGCCGTGCGCCAGACCGCCGCCGGCGGCGAGATCGCCCGCCAGGACATCCGCTCGGTCGCCGTCTCCCGCGATGGCCTGAAGGCCGCCGTCGAGGCCGCGCGCGCCGCCCTGCGCCTGGCCCAGATCGATCTGGAAAACACCGTCATCCGCGCCCCGCGAGACGGTCAGTTGGGCGAGGTCTCGGTGCGGCTGGGCCAATACGTCTCGGCCGGCACGCAGCTGCTCGCCCTGGTCCCCGCCCGGCTGTGGGTGACGGCCAACTACAAGGAAGCCCAGACCGCCCACATGGCCGTCGGCCAGCCGGTGACCTTCACGGTCGACGCCCTGGGCAAGGCGAAGCTGCGGGGCGTGGTCGAAGACCTGGCGCCCGCCACCGGCTCGGAGTTCGCGGTGCTGAAACCCGAAAACGCCACCGGCAACTTCGTGAAGGTCTCCCAGCGTATCCCGGTCAAGATCGTCATCAGCCCGAACCAACCCCTGGCCGCCCGCCTGCGGCCGGGCATGTCGGTGGTGACCAAGGTCGACACCAAGGGCGGTCGCTGATGCGCCGCTCGCTGCCCCTGCTGCTGGCCGGCGTGGCGCTGTCGGCCTGCGCGACCACCGCCGCGCCCGAGCGTCCGGCCTCGCCCGTTCCGCCGCCGGCCGCCTGGCGGACCACGCCGCCCAATTCCCAAGGCGCTCAAGGCGCGCTGACCGCCGACTGGTGGACGCTGCTGGGGGACGCCCGACTCAACGCCCTGGTCGACAAGGCCCTGGCCCGCAACGCCGACATCGCCCTGGCCACGGCCCGGGTCGACGAGGCGCGCGCCCTGTCCCGCGCCGCCCACTCCGCCTTGCTGCCCACGGTCGACGCCGTGGCCGGCCTCCAGGGCTCGCGCCAGCTGGACGCCTTTGGCAGGTCCTACGAGTCGACCGCCGAACAGGTCGGGCTGCGCGTGGCCTACGAGGTCGACCTGTGGGGCCGGGTGCGCGATCTCGACGCCGCCGGGCGAGCCAACCTGCAGGCCAGCGCCGCCGCCCACGACAGCGTTCGCCTGGCCGTCGCCGCCACCGTGGCGCGGGCCTATGTCGGCCTGCTGTCGCTGGACGCCCAGCTGGCCGTCGCCAAGCAGACCATCACCGCCCGCGAGGCTGGGCTGCACGTGATCACGCGCCGCGAAGGGGCCGGCTACTCCACCAAGCTGGAACGCGACCAGGCTCAGGCCGAGCTGGCCGGGGTCCGCCGGCAGGTCCCCGCCCTGGAACTGGCCATCGCCCGCCTGGAAGCCTCGATCAGCGCCCTGACCGGCGATCCGCCCGGTCCCGTGGCGCGTGGCGGCGACCTCCTGGCGCTGCTGAGGACGCCGATCCCGGTCGAGGCCCCCGCGAGCCTGCTGGCCCGCCGCCCGGACATCGCCCAGGCCCAGGACAGCCTGATCGCCGCCGACGCCAGCCTGGCCGCCTCGCGCGCCCAGCTCTTGCCGCAACTGCGCCTGTCGGTCTCGGCCGACCGGGCGTTCACCGACGCCCTGCCCGATCCGGTCGCCCTGTGGAACGTCGGGGCGGGCCTGGCCCAGCCGATCTTCAACGGCGGCCGGCTGAAAGCCCAGGTCCAGGCCTCGGAAGCCCGCAAGGCCCAGGCGGCGGCCAGCTATCGCGGCGTCGTCCTGAACGCCTTCGCCGAGACGGAGACCGCCCTGCGCGCCGTCGACGCCCTGCAACGCCAGGAGAGCGAGATCGCCGCCCAGCGCGCCGCCATCGCCGAGGCCGCCCGCCGCGCCAAGGACCGCTACCGCGCCGGTTATGCCTCGTACCTAGAGCAGATCGACGCCGAGCGCGGCCTGCTGGCCGCCGACCAGGCGGTGATCCAGGCCCGCGAGGCCCGCGCGGTCGCCGCCATCGATCTGGCCCGCGCGCTGGGCGGCGGCTGGACGCCGACACCGTAGCCCCCGCCGAGCGGAGAGGATCCTAACGCGCCGCTTCGTGGCGCATCGCCTCCGCGCCCAGCGCCACATGCTCGGCGATACGTCCGCCCGCCTTCCGCTCGCTGTAGCGGTCGACAAGGTAGTCGGCGCGGTCGCGGGTCAGCAGGGTGAACTTGACCAGCTCCTCCATCACATCGACGACCCGGTCGTAGTAGCTGGACGGCTTCATGCGGTCGTTCTCGTCGAACTCCTTGTAGGCCATGGCGACCGACGACTGATTGGGGATGGTGATCATCCGCATCCAGCGGCCCAGCAGGCGCAGGGTGTTGACCGCGTTGAAGGACTGGGACCCGCCGCTGACCTGCATGACCGCCAGGGTCCTGCCCTGGGTGGGTCGGATGCTGCCGATCTCCAGCGGGATCCAGTCGATCTGGGCCTTCATGATCCCGCTGATCGCCCCGTGGCGCTCGGGGCTGCACCAGACCTGGCCCTCCGACCATTGCGACAGCGCCCGCAGCTCCTGGACCTTCGGGTGGTCCGGGCCGGTGGCGTCGGGCAGCGGCAGGTCGCGCGGATCGAAGATACGGGTCTCGCAGCCCAAGGCCTGGAGGATGCGCGCGGCTTCCTCGACCAGCAGACGGCTGAAGGAACGCTCCCGCAGAGACCCGTACAGCAGCAGGATGCGGGGCGGGTGGACGGCGGGGGTCGCCACCGCGAGCCGGCTTTGATCGACCTGGGCGAGGAACTTCGGGTCGAGGGCGGGGAACTCGGTCACGGGCGACTCCAAACAGCGTCATTGAACTGTCTAATAATTCGATCATATTGGAAATATGGAATCGAAAGCCGCTGTCAACATGCTCTCCGCCCTGGGCCATGACGGGCGCCTGGCGATCTTCCGCCTGCTGGTGAAGGCCGGCCCGGTCGGGATCGCCGCGGGCGATATCGCCAGGACGCTCGAGGTCCTGCCCAACAGCCTGTCGGCCAATCTCAATGTCCTGTCGCACGCCAGCTTGATCACGTCCCGGCGCGAGGGCCGGTCGATCATCTATTCGGCGGATTTCGGCGCGATGAGCGGTCTTCTCGGCTTCCTGATGGAGGACTGCTGCGACGGCGCCCCCCAGATCTGCGCCCCCCTGGGCGCGATCGTCGCCCGGGCCGAGGCCTGCGACGGAACCTGTCTCACGGAAAAGGAGCCCGCATGAGCACCGAGCATCGCCCGATGAACGTCCTCTTCCTCTGCACCCACAACTCGGCGCGTTCGATCATGGCCGAGTGCATCATGAACCGCGTTGGCGCGGGCCGCTTCAAGGCCTATTCGGCGGGTTCGATGGCCAGCGGCGTCGTCAATCCTTACGCGATCAACCTTCTCAAGCACCTGAACTACAAGGTCGACGACCTGCGCTCGAAGAACTGGGACGAGTTCTCGCTGGCGAACAACCCCGACGCCCCGGAACTGGATTTCGTGTTCACCGTCTGCGACAACGCCGCCGGCGAGGTCTGCCCGATCTGGCCCGGCCAGCCGATGAGCGCCCACTGGGGCATCCCCGATCCGAGCCAGGCCACGGGCTCCGAGGCCGAGATCGCCCTGGCCTTCGCCGACGCCTACCGCCAGCTCAACAACCGCATCACCCTGTTCTGCGCCTTGCCGATGAACGCTCTGGACCGCCTGTCGCTGCAGCGCCGCCTCGATGAGATCGGCCGGACCACGCTCGCCGACGACCCGGCGGCCTGACCGGATGGGGGATTTCAGCGTCGCGCGCCGCCTGGTCGCGGAGGGCCTGGGCACGGCCCTCTTGCTGTCCGTCGTCGTCGGGTCGGGCATCATGGGCGAGCGCTTGTCCGGTGGGAATGTCGCCCTGGCCCTGCTGGGCAACACCCTGGCGACCGGCGCGGCCCTGGTGGTGCTGATCACGATCTTCGGATCCGTCAGCGGCGCGCACTTCAATCCTGTCGTGACCCTGGCCCTGACGGCGCGTCGTGAAGTCGAGCCCTGGCGCGCGGCGCTCTACATCGTCGCCCAGGTCGTCGGTGCGCTGGCCGGCGTCTGGGTCGCCCATGCGATGTTCGGCCAGGCGATCCTGCAGATCTCGGCCCACGCCCGCGACGGCGGCGCTCAGGTGCTGTCGGAAGCCGTCGCCACCTTCGGCCTGATGGCGACGATCCTGGGGACCTCGCGGTTCCGGCCGGAAAGCACGCCCGTGTGCGTCGGGCTTTACATCACCGCCGCCTACTGGTTCACCGCCTCCACGTCGTTCGCGAATCCGGCGGTGACCCTGGCGCGCGGCCTGACCGACACCTTCTCGGGCATCGCGCCCGCCTCGATCCCCGGCTTCGTCTTGGGTCAGTTGGTCGGAGCCGCCACGGCCGTCGTCGTCTTCGACTGGATGTTCAAGCAGGAGCCCGCATGACCGCCCCCTCTTTCCCGATCACGATCTACCACAACCCCAAATGCGGCACCTCGCGCAACGTCGTGGCCATGGTCGAGGCGGCCGGCTACGCGCCGACCGTCGTCGAGTACCTGAAGACCGGCTGGACCCGCGAGCTGCTGCTGGACCTCTCGGCGCGCACGGGCCTCTCCCCGCGCGAACTGATGCGCGAAAAGGGCACGCCCGCCGAGGAGCTGGGCCTGCTGGCCGACGGCGTCTCGGACGAGACAATCCTGGCCGCCATGGTCGAGCACCCCATCCTGGTCAATCGCCCGATCGTCTCGACCCCCAAGGGCGTGGTCCTGGCCCGCCCGTCGGAGACGGTCTACGATGTGCTCGAGCACGCGCCGGCAAGCTTCACCAAGGAAGACGGCGAGATTATCCAGCGCTGACCCGCGCGATATCGTCCGCCCACGGACGCTACGTCGTAAAACTGTCGCGGAACCGTGACAAAAGGCCTTGCATTGCTCCGGCAGGGTCCCACCGTCCCCCCGGACCACATAGGATTTGACGACATGAACAAGCTCCTTGGCGCGGTCGCGACGATCGCCCTGCTCGCGGTCGCCGATCAGGCGCACGCCGCCCGCGACTACGTCTGGGCCGCCGGCTCCTCGACCGTCTTCCCGTTCTCCACGCGCGTCGCCGAAAACTTCTCGAAGAAGACCGGCAAGAAGTCGCCCAAGGTCGAGAGCCTGGGCACCGGCGGCGGCATCAAGATGTTCTGCGGCGGCGCGGGCGAACAGTTCCCCGACATCGCCAACGCTTCGCGTCCGATGAAGAAGTCCGAGTTCCTGGCCTGCCAGAAGGCCGGCGTGAAGGACATCGTCGAGATCAAGATCGGCTTCGACGGCATCGTCGTGGCCGCCGACAAGAAGTCGCCGGACTACAACTTCAAGCTCGAGCAGCTCTATATGGGCCTGGCCGACCAGAGCGTGAAGGGCACGGCGACCGTCAAGAACCCCTACAAGACCTGGAAGGACGTCAATGGCGCCCTGCCGGCCAACCGCATCCTGGTGTACGGCCCGCCGCCGACCTCGGGCACCCGTGACGCCTTCATCGAACTGGCCATGGAAGGCGGCGCCGCCAAGATCCCGTTCCTGGCCGCTCTGAAGAAGTCGGACGAGAAGAAGTTCAAGGCCATCGTCTCGCCGACGCGCACCGACGGCGGCTGGGTCGACGCGGGCGAGAACGACAACGCCATCGTCGGCACCATCGAGAAGACCCCGAACGCCCTGGGCGTGTTCGGCTATTCGTTCCTGGAAGAGAACGCCTCGCGCATCAAGGGCGCGGCGATCAACGGCGTGAAGCCGACTCCGGCCGCGATCGCCAGCGGCCAGTATCCGCTGTCGCGCTCGCTCTACATCTACGTGAAGAAGTCGCAGGTCGGCGTGACGCCGGGCCTGAAGGACTTCGTCGCCGAGTTCGTGTCGGACTCCGCCACGGGTCGCGGCGGCTACCTGCAGGGCCGCGGTCTGATCCCGCTGCCGCCGGCGGCGCACGCCCAGATGAAGAGCAAGGCGGGCGCCATGCCGGCCATGCCGATGCCGAAGGAATAAGGTTCTCCCCGAACCTGAATTTGGGAAAGGCGGTCACTTCGGTGGCCGCCTTTTTCTATTCCGGCTTCTCCCAGGGCGGCCTGTCCGGAAGAAACTCGTCGAAGCTGACCCGCACGCCCGGATCGTCGTCCAGGCAGCTGGCGGCGATGGCCAGGATCCGGCCGCTGTCAGGATCGCCCAGCGAGGTTCCGCAGCGCTTGCAGAAGCTCCGCGTGAACCGGAACGGCGGCTTCGGGCGGTAGCGGGTCAGGAGCTCCTGCCCCGCCAACCAGTGGAAGGCCTCGGCCCGGACATAGGCGTAGACGCCTGAACCGGCCTTGCGGCACCGCGAGCAGTGGCAGATCCCCATCAGCAGCGGCGGCTCGAACAGCTCGAAGCGGACGCCGCCGCAACAGCAGCTACCCTTGATCGACAATACGCATCTCCTTGATCACCCAATCCTTTGAGTGATCTCGGGAAATTGCGCCTCCCCTGCCGCCAGCTGTGTGTCAGCAGGGTGATTGGGCGGGTGAGTCAGGTTGTCGCGGTTCAGTCAGCCCGCGCCATGAGAGTTTCGATCCGAAACCCAAAAGCCGTTGGTTTGAAGTTCCGGGAACGGTGAAGAACAGATTTTCCGGAACAGCCGCGCGAATGATGGCTTTGCGAATGATCAATGCGATCTCGGCGAAGACCCCCATTTTCAGCGCCACACATGTCAGCTCGAAACCCGGATGAAATCCGAGGGTTTCGCGACACAAATGAACGGACTGGATGGTCATGGGAACGACACAACTGCATCGTGGCCGGCTCATCGATCACATCCAACTGGTCGTCCGCGATCTCAAGGCTAGTCGGGAGTTCTATACGGCTGTTCTGAATGTTCTGGAGATTCCCGTCGTCGATACGGCCGATGGCTATTTCTGGGCTGATGAGCTCGTCGTGTCCTCGCCAGAAAGCGCGGCGAGCCAGGGCGTCCTGACAGGCCGGCACCACCTGGCCTTTCAGGTCAAGGATCGCGCGACAGTCGATGCTTTCTATCGGGCGGCGCTGGCCCATGGCGCACGCGACAATGGCGCGCCGGGCGAGCGGACCTATCATCCGGGCTACTACGCCGCTTTCGTGCTCGATCCCGACGGCAACAACATCGAAGCCGTGCACCATGGCGAGGCGCGGCGCAGCGCGCCGTCGGTGGTGATCGACTTCTAAGGGTCTTGCGGAGGCCTCTAGCGCGTCCGCGAGGTCATGCCGGCCGCCGCCGCGTCGTCCGCCACCTGCGGGTCCAGGGTCGGCGCGGGGCCGGTCTGGCGTTCGGAGGGCGTGGCGGCCACGGGAGCGTCGACGACCGGGGCCGAGGTCTCGACCTTGTGCGGCGCGGGCTGGGAGGCGGTCGACTTGGCGGCCATGGCGGCTGCGGCCGCGTCATCGGCGGCGGTGCGCGTCTCGGACGGGCCGTCCTCATAACCGCCGTCGCTGGAGGTCAGGAACAGGATCGCGCCAAACGTCGCCAGGACGCCGATGATGAAGCCGAGGATCACCCAACCAAAGGGATTGCTGCGACGCTCACTCATCTGACTGGGATTCCCTGACGCCGATACCGCCGGCTACCATGCTCTAAACGCTTCAACTAGAGCTTGGTTACCCGTTTCGGCCCCCAGGTGAAAAGAGGCGGGCGAAAGATGGCGTCAGGTTCCGGACCACTTGCGGACCGGGCCGACATCGACATGCACGAAGTTGCTGGTCGGATAATAGCCCACGCCGCCCCGCCCGAGCTCCAGGGCCGCCGCCCGCACGTAGCGCAGGTCGACGTCTTCCAGGAAGACGTCCATGGCCTTGCCGTCCATATGCAGGCTGCGCTTGGCGACCTCGCCGCTGCGCTCGGACAGCATCTTGTTGGTGGCCGGCGAGCGGTAGCCGGAAATGATCTGGAACGGCGACTTGCTCTGGGTCTTGGCCCGGATCTGGTCGAGGATGTCGTAGAGACCCGGAGCCATCGGATGGGTCTCGTCGTTGCGATAGTCGCGCAGCACCTTGTTCAGGGCCTGGACGGCGTCGGGAACGTACTCGCCGTTCTCCCAGTAGACCGCTTCCAGCTTCTCGTCGGTGTGGATGTTGCGCAGATGGACCCAGCGCGGCTCGACCACCGCCTTGGCGGCGAACGTCTCGACCGGCGTGGGTCGCAGGCCCACCGGCGGAACCGGAGCGGCCGGAGGGACTTTTCCTTCCAGGATCTGGCCGATGATATCGTCATCTGCGCGGGCGTCCGCGACCGGCAGCAGGCCGGCGCCGAGCACGCCGAGCCCCATTCGAAGCAGCTTACGTCGATCCATAGGTACGCCTTACCCGACACCAATGCCGGGAGGACATCCCAAAAATTTCAGGAAATCAAGCTGGGCCAGAACGAAGTGCGGCGATACGCTGCACCAGCTCGCGATCCCAGCCGTAGGGATCGTCGCGGAAGTTGACCTGCCCGTCCGGGGTCACATAGGCCGTCCAGTACAGCAGGAAGACCGCGATCTGCTGCGGCAGCTTGGCCCGCACGGTCTCGCCAGAGGCCAGGGTCGCGTCGATCTTTTCCGGCGTCCAGGTCAGGTCGCCGGCCAGCAGCGCCTTGGCCAGCTCGATCGGCTTTTGCAGGCGCACGCAGCCATGGCTGGCCAGCCGGCTGAAGCTGTCGAACTTCGATCGGCTGGGCGTGTCGTGCAGATAGACCCCGTAGGGGTTGTTGAAGTCGAACTTCACCTGGCCCAGGGCCGCCTTGGGCCCGGCCTTCTGCTGCAGGCGCGAGCCGCCGTCGCCGGTCGGGATGACGATGAAGTCATTGCGGCGCAAATAGCCCGGGCTCTTGCGCTCCTTGGGCCACAGCTCCTTGGCGGCGATCGACGACGGCACGTTCCACGGCGGGTTCAGCACGATCGAATGGATCATCGACGAGAGCATCGGCGTCTCGTCGCCCGGACGACCGGTGACCGCGCGCATGGTCAGGGTCGGGGTGTCGTGACTGAACATCGACAGGATGGCGGCGGCGACGTTCACCTGGATCCGGTCGGCCGGCAACACCTGCGGCAGCCAGCGCCAGCGCTCCATGTTGGCGGTGATCTGATCCAGGCGACGTTCGACCGGGATGTTCAGGGCGACCAGCGTGGCCTTGTTGAGGGTCCCGGTCGGATTGAGGCCGAAGCGCTTCTGGGCGCGCTGCACGGCCTGGGTCAGGGCGGCGTCGAAGATCGGCGCCGCGTCGACCGCGATCGTCGGGTCCTCGACGGCCAGGCGGGCTTCCAGCGCGACCACCCGCGGCCCGGTCGCGCCTTCCTTCAGCTCGGGACCGGCGACCAGCGGCGCCCAGCCGCCCTTGGCGGCGATGTCGCGATAGGTGACCAGGCCCTTCTGCAGGGTCTGGTAGCCGGTATAGGGCGGCGGCAGCGTCCCCAGCCACGCGGCCAGGCGGTCCTGCTGGACGGCCGCGTAGAATTCGGGCGCGGGATCGTAGGCGGCGGGACGCAGGCCCCACTCATTCTTGAAGCCGCTGAGCGGCAGGCGGCCCGAGCGCACGGCCTTGGCATAGGCCAGGGTCAGGCTTACCAACTCCGCTTGGCCGGCGATGCGGGCCATCGCGTCGCGCGACTGCAGCTGGGCGATCGCCTGGTCCGGCGAAAAGGCGCCCGGCTCGAAGCCGTGCAGATAGGCGTCGCCCAGCACCTGGCGCAGCAGGTCGATCTGCTCGGGCCGCAACTCGACGCTGGAATAGTCCGGCTGGATCACCGGCGTCCGGGGAGCCTGGACCTGCGGGACGGATTGCGGGGCCATTTGCGGGGCGCGGCCACCAGCCAAGGGCGGGCGCTGCGACTGAGCCATCAAAGGTTGAGCTTGGGCCGCCTCCAGGGACAGCAGCGCTATCGCCGCCGCCAGGACGCCGCAGGATCTCGAAACTCGCATCACCGTCGAACAGCCCGCCCGCGCACTCGCGGCCCAGCCGCATTGAGGTTTCCAGATGGCCGGCGTCGGCCCTCCGCGTCAACGAAGGTAGCGCGAAAGGCGAGCCTTCCCCCCATCTCCTGAAGACGTTTTCCGACAACAGGAACCCGCAAGCCACACCGTCGGTTTCATTCATAATGGGGCGCGCCGGATAACCGGCCGATAATGGCGATGGACAAGGCTTTGCATCAGAAGACTCTCGACCTCTTTCCGATCGGCAATTGCGCCGTCAGCGCGCTGATCGACACCAGCGGCCGCTTCGTCTGGGGCTGCGCGCCGCGCGTCGATTCAGATCCCGTATTCAGCGCCCTGCTCGATGACACCGATATCGAGGGCGCCCAGGCCAAGGGCGTGTGGGACGTGCAGGTCGAACGCCGGGCCGAGACCCGCCAGGGCTATCTGCGCAACACGCCGATCCTTCGCACTGAGATCGCCGACGAGGACGGAGCGCGGTTCGAGATCCTCGACTTCGCCCCCCGCTACCAGCAGTTCGGCCGCGCCTTCCGCCCCACCGCCTTCATCCGCCTGATCCGGCCGATCATCGGGGTGGCGCGCATCACCCTGCGCCTGCGGCCCACCGCCGGCTGGGGCGCCAAGGTGGCCGAGCACACCTCGGGCTCGAACCACATCCGCTATCTGTGCTCGGACATGACCCTGCGTCTGAGCACCGACGCGCCCGTCTCGCACATCCTGGAGGAGCGCACGTTCCGGCTGGAGCGGCCGATCGCCATGTATCTGGGCGCCGACGAGGGTTTCGACGCCCCGATCGGCGCGACCTGCGAGCGGATGCTGCGCGAGACCGACAGCTACTGGAAACAGTGGGTTCGGGGCCTGGCCATTCCGCTGGACTGGCAGACGGCGGTGATCCGCGCCGCCATCACCCTGAAGCTCTGCATGCACGAGGAGACGGGCGCGATCGTCGCGGCCCTGACCACCTCGATCCCCGAGCACGCCGACAGCGGCCGCAACTGGGACTACCGCTACTGCTGGCTGCGCGACGCCTATTACGTGGTCCAGGCCCTGAATCGGCTGGGCGCGGTCGACATCCTGGAGAACTATCTGGGCTATCTGCGCAACATCGTCGATCGGGCCGGCGGCGGCCACATCCAGCCGCTGTTCGGGGTGGGCTTCGAGGAGGTGCTGACCGAGCGCTTCGCCCCTGACCTGCCCGGCTATCGCGGCATGGGCCCGGTCCGCGTCGGCAACCAGGCCTACGAGCACATCCAGAACGACGTCTACGGCCAGATCGTCCTGTCGACGGTCCAGGCCTTCTTCGACGAGCGCCTGCTGCGACCGGCCACGGTCGAGGATTTCGAGGCGCTGGAGCCAGTGGGCGAGCGGGCCTTCCAGTTGCACGACCAGCCGGACGCCAGCCTGTGGGAGTTCCGGGGTCGGGCCAATGTCCACACCTATTCCTCGGCCATGTGCTGGGCCGCCTGCGACCGGCTGGGCAACGCCGCCGAGAAGCTGGGACTGACCGACAAGGCCGCCTTCTGGAACAGCCGCGCCGCCCAGGTGCGCAAGGTCATCGAGGATCGCGCCTGGAACGACAAGCTGGGCCGCTTCGCCGCCACCTTCGAGGGCGACGAGCTGGACGCGTCCCTCCTCCAGCTCGTGGACCTGCGCTTCCACAAGCCCGACGACCCGCGCAACGTCGCCACGCTGCAAGCGATCGAGGATGGCCTGCGGCGCGGGGCCTATCTGCTGCGCTACGCCATCCCCGACGATTTCGGCTCGCCGCAGACGGCGTTCAACATCTGCACTTTCTGGCTGATCGAGGCCCTGCACCTGTCCGGCCGTTCGGACGAGGCGCGTGCGTTGTTCGAGGACATGCTGTCGCGCCGCACGAGCGCGGGCCTGCTCTCCGAGGACATCGGCTTCGCGGACGGGGAGTTGTGGGGCAACTACCCGCAGACCTATTCCCTGGTCGGCCTGATCAATTGCGCGGTGCTGCTAAGCCGGCCCTGGACATCGGTGCGGTAGACCTCGAAGACCTTTCGGTGCGCGATATTGCGGCGCGGGAAGATTCTGAAATCCTCGTGTCACATCGCGCGGGCAACGGCGACGTTGGGACGCTCGAAAATCGGAGAAGCTCTTTGGTGAGCCGCAAACTGGCCTTGGCCGGCGTCCCTCTGCTGGGCATCTGGGCCTGCGTCGCGACGAGCGCCTACGCCCAGGCGACCAAGCCCGCTGTCCCGGCCTCCGCCGAGCAGACCCCCAAGCCCGCCGCGGAGAAGCCGGTCACGCCCGATGACCTCGACACCGAGGTCGAGGCCATCACCATCACCGCCAGCGGCAAGCCCTATGGCGCGGTGATGGGCGACATTCCGCCGGAGGAGACCTTCAGCGCCGCCGACGTGCGTTCGTTCGGGGTCTCGTCGATCACCGACCTGCTGACCGAGCTGACGCCCCAGACCACCAGCGGCCTGGGCGGCGACCCCGTCGTGCTGCTGAACGGTCGTCGCATCTCCGGCATGGGCGAGATCCGCGACATCCCGACCGAGGCCATCCAGCGCGTCGAGATCCTGCCCGAGGAAGTGGCCCTGAAGTACGGCTACTCGGCTGACCAGAAGGTCGTGAACGTGGTGCTGCGCCAGCGCTTCCGCGCCGCCACGGTCGAGGGCCAGGTCGGCGGCTCCACCGCCGGCGGCCAACTGAGCGAAATGGCCAACTACAGCCGCCTGCGGCTGAACCGCGACGGCCGCACCAACATCGCGGTCAAGATCCAGAACAGCGACCGGCTGCTGGAAAGCGACCGAGACCTGACCAGCCGCAACGACAGCGGCCTCTATGACCTGATCGGTAATATCGGCCCCGCCCTGCCCGGCGCGACGCAGATCGATCCGGCGTTCAGCGCCCTGGTCGGCGCCCCCGTCACCGTGGCCGGCGCGCCGGGCTCGGCGGCCAGCGGCCGCCCCGCCCTGTCGGCCTTCACGCCCAATGTCGCCAACACCAGCGACCTCTCCGACAGCCGCACCCTGCTGCCCGAGAACCAGCAGCTGAGCCTCAACAGCGTCACCAACCGCTACATCCTCGACCGCGTTTCGGCGACCCTGAACCTGGGCCTGACCGCCTCGCGGAACAATTCGCTGTTGGGCCCGGCGCGGGCGCGTTTGCTGATCCCCGGCGGCGACCCGTTCTCGCCGTTCAGCCAGACCGTGGCGCTCTATCGCTATCTGGGCGAGCTAGCCCCGCTGGAGCAGACCAGCCGCAACCTCGCGGGCCACGCCGGCTTCACCCTGACCAAGGACACCGAAGACCTGCGCCTGTCGCTGACCGGCGCCTACGACCACGCGATCAGCAAGACGGAGACCGACCGGAGCGTCGACCTGACCGGCGTCCAGACCCGCCTGACGGCGCAGGATCCGACCATGAACCCGTTCGCGCCGCTGTCGGGCCTGTCCCTGACGCGGGATCGCGCCCGCTCGACCACCGACACGGCCGACCTGCAGTTCGTGGCCAACGGCGCCCTGGCCAAGTTCAAGGCCGGGGATCTGTCGACCACCTTCAAGCTGGGCGTCAGCGGCACGAAGCTGGACGCCAGGTCGTTCCGGGGCGGCGTCGAGGCCGACAGCGACCAGTCGCGCGGCGATCTCAACACCCAGGTCAGCTTCGACCTGCCGCTGGCCAGCCGCCGCAAGGGGGTGCGGGCCGGGATCGGCGACCTGTCGGCCAACCTGAACCTGGCCGCCCGCCAAGTCTCGGACTTCGGGACCCTGACCACCATCGGCGGCGGCCTGAACTGGTCGCCGCTTAAGCCGGTCAGCTTCATCGTCTCGGCAACCCGCCAGGAGAACGCCCCCAGCATCGCCCAGTTGGGCAATCCGCTGGTCACCACGCCGGACGCGCGGGTGTTCGACTATGTGCGCGGCGCGACCGTCGATGTCACCCGCGTCAGCGGCGGCAATCCGAACCTGCGGGCCGAGGAGCGCAACGTCCTGAAGTTCGGCGTCAATTTCCGGCCGGAGAAGATCCAGGGCCTGACCCTGAACGCCAACTACACCCGCATCCGCATCGACAATCCGGTCGCCGGTTTCCCGGCCGCGACGGCGGCGGTCGAGGCGGCCTTCCCCGATCGCTTCACGCGCGACGCCGACGGCAATCTGACCCGCATCGACAGTCGACCGGTCAACTTCGCCAAGCGCGAGAGCGAGCAGATCCGCTGGGGCCTGAACTTCTCCCGCCAGATCGGCAAGACTCCTCCGCCGCCTCCGGGCGGATGGCGCGCGCGCCAGGGCGTCGGCGGTCAGCGGCAGGACGGCGCGAGCATCCCTGGCGGCGATCTCCTGCGCCGCGCGCCCGCCAACGGCGCCGCCGGCGGCGAGCCAGGCCGCGCGCCGCGGCCCGACGATCAGGCCCAGAACCCGCAGAGCCAGCCCGCCCAGGCCGGCGAGGAGCCGCCGCGTCCGAACTTCGGCGACCGCGGCGGCGGCGAGGGTCCCCGCTTCGCCGGCGGCGGCGGACGCGGTGGCGGCGGCTTCGGCGGTAGAGGCGGCGGCGGCAATCCCCGCGCCACGCGACTGCAGCTGGCCCTCTTCCACACCATCCACCTGCGGGAGCGGGTCATGATCGCCGATGGCGTTCCGGCGCTCGATCTGCTGGACGGCGACGTCCTGGGCTCGGGCGGCGGCCAGCCGCGCCACGAGATCGAGGCCCAGGCGGGGATCACCCGCTATGGCCTGGGCGCGCGCGTCTCGGCCGACTGGCAGAGCGCCACCCACGTCCGCGCGGGCCTGGGCGGGGCGTCGACCGACCTGGACTTCTCTGACCTGGCGACCATCAACCTGCGCCTGTTCGCCGATCTCGGCGTGCGACGCGAGCTGGTCCAGGCCCATCCGATCCTGCGGGGCACGCGCCTGACCTTGTCGGTCAACAACCTGTTCGACCAACGGCAGACCGTGCGCGACGCCACCGGCGTGGTCCCGCTGACCTACCAGCCGGACTATCTGGACCCGCGCGGCCGGGTGCTGTCGTTCAACGTGCGTAAGCTGCTGTTCTAGTCACGTCCAAGTTCGAGGCCTCCGCGCAAAAACCCGTGAGCTTCAGTGTCCCGGGGGATCGAACCGTGCCGTTCGGCGTTCTTGGCGGATGTTGCTTTCTGATGAGGGGGTTCTCGCATGACCGCGGCTCAAACGGTCTCGCGTCTGGAATCTGTCGATCTCGCGCCCCCACCCGTCGAGTTGCCGCGCCGTTCGGCGCTGTTTCTCGACCTCGACGGCACGCTGGCGCCGATCATGCCGCGTCCCGACGACGTGGGTCCTGATGCGCGCCGCGCGCGGGTGCTGGCGCGCCTGCGCGACGCGTTGGAAGACCGCGTGGCCGTGGTCAGCGGCCGGGCCCTGACCAATCTCGACTACATCCTGGACGGTGGCGTGCCGGCGATCGGCGCCGTGCATGGCCTGGTGCGCCGCAGCGCCGACGGCCAGATGGTCGAGCGCGAGCCCCACGCGGGCCTGGCCGACGCCCGCCGCATCCTGGTCGAGCTGGCGCACTGCGAGCGCGGCCTGTTGTTCGAGGACAAGGGCCTGTCGGTCGCCCTGCACTACCGCAGCGCCCCCGGCTGCGCAGAGGCGGTGATCGAGGCCGCCGAACGCCTCTCGCAATCCACCGGCCTCGTCCTGCAGTTGGGCGACATGGTCGCCGAGCTGCGCACGCCCGGCGCCGACAAGGGCGCGGCCGTGACCGCCTTCCTGCGCGAGGCCCCGTTCCTGGGCGCGACGCCCGTGTTCGTCGGCGACGACCTGACCGACGAGGACGGCTTCTCCGCCGCCAACCGGCTGGGCGGCTTCGGCGTCCTGGTCGGCGAGCCCCGCCCGACCGAGGCGCGCTATCGCCTGCCCGACACCGAGGCGGTCTTCCGCTGGCTGGAGGGCCTCAGCGCGCCCCAGAGTGTCCTTGGGGTCCCGGCGTGAGCCGGCTGATCGTCGTCTCCAACCGCGTCAATCCGCCAAATCCGGCGGAAGGCGGCGAAGGCAGCGTCGGGGGCCTGGCCATGGCCCTGGCCGCGGCCCTGCGGGAGTATTCCGGAATCTGGTTCGGCTGGAGCGGCAAGACCATCCCGGAGTTCACCGGCCAGCTGAACATGCAGCGGATCGAGGGCGTCACCGTCGCCACCGTCGATCTCGAGGAAACCGACTACCAGGAATATTACAACGGCTACGCCAACAAGACGCTGTGGCCGCTGTTCCACTATCGCGTCGACCTGACCGCCTATGACCGCTCGTTCGGCGAGGGCTATGACCGGGTCAACAAGCGCTTCGCCGAGACCCTGCTGCCGCTGATCGAGCCGGACGACATCGTCTGGGTCCACGACTATCACCTGATCCCGGTCGCCCGCGAGCTGCGGCGGATGGGCGTGACCAACCGGATCGGCTTCTTCCTGCACATCCCCTGGCCGGCTCACCAGCTGGTCACCACCCTGCCCCGCCACAAGGCGCTGGTGGAGGCGCTGTTCCACTACGACCTGATCGGCTTCCAGACCGAGGAGTCGCTGCAGGCCTTCGAGGGCTACGTGTTCTCGGAAGTGAGCGGCCGCAAGAACGAGCGCGGCGAGCTGGTCGCGTTCGGCCAGCGCACCTGCGCGGCGGTCTTCCCGATCGGCGTCGACGCGGCGGACTTCGCCCAGATCGTCCAGGGCGAGAACGCGCGCAAGGTCTACGACCGGATGATGGCCCACAGCGTCTTCCGCAAGATGATCGTCGGCGTCGACCGACTCGACTATTCCAAGGGCCTGGAAGAGCGGCTGATCGGCTTCGAGCGTTTCCTGGCCGACCATCCGGACATGGTGCGCGACGTCATGCTGCTGCAGATCGCCCCGATCTCGCGCGACGAGGTCGAGGCCTATCAGGACCTGCGCGCGCGGCTGGACGGCCTGATCGGCCGGATCAACGGCGCCTATGCCGAGATGGACTTCACGCCGATCCGCTACGTCAACCGCTCCTACCGCCGCGACGAGTTGGCCGGGATCTATCGCGCCAGCCGCGTGGCCCTGGTCACACCCCTGCGGGACGGCATGAACCTGGTCGCCAAGGAATATGTCGCCGCCCAGAACCCCGACGATCCCGGCGTGCTGATCCTGTCGCGCTTCGCCGGCGCGGCCCGGCAGATGAAGGACGCCCTGATCATCAACCCCAACAGCCCGGAGGAGATCTCCGACGCGCTGGAGCGGGCCCTGTCCATGGAGCTGCCCGAGCGCCGGCGGCGCTGGCAGGCGCTGTTCGACAATGTCAGCCGCGAGGACGTCACCGCCTGGCGCGACGACTTCGTCACCGCCTTGCGCGCGCGGCCCGGGCCGGAGGGAGATGAACCGGAAAAGCCGGCGAGGGTGCGGACGCTGGATGTCGCGGCCAAGGCGCTGAAGGCCGGGCCTGAAGCGAAGGCGATGCGGGCTTAGGCGTTAGGTCTTCGCGCTCATCCCAAAAACCGATCTCCCCGGCGAAGGCCGGGGCCCAGATTCAGCCTGAGCGGTTTGGGATGATCCGAGATACGCCCCATTTGCCTATCGAGCGCTCGTGGGTTCGATCTGGACCCCGGCCTTCGCCGGGGAAACGGAGTTTGGAGCTACTTCTCGCTCATCCCGTCGATCAGCTTCTTCAGTTTCTCCACCTCATCGGCCCGCAGCGGGCGGTGCTGGGCGAAGTGGCTGATCAGCGGGGCCAGCTGGCCTTCGAACAGGCGGTCCAGCAGGCCCTGGCTCTCGGAGTGGACATAGGCGCTGCGGTCGATCAGCGGGCGGTAGCCGTGCTTGCCATCGGCGCGCTCGGACTTGATCGCCTTCTTCTTCAGCAGGCGGTTGATCAGCGTCTTGACCGTGGCCTCGCCCCACTGCTGGGCGGCGCCGACCTCGGCCACCAGATCGTCGGCCGACATCGGCTGGCGGCGCCAGAGGGCTTCCATGACATGCGCTTCGGCGGCGGTGATGTGCATGACACTTACATCCGTAATTCATCGGGGACGCTATACCCGCTATTACGCGTGTCAAGCCGCGTCTGGTTCATCGCCTGTCGATGGCCGCGAGCAGAGTCTGGCCGCGCCGGCCGCTTACGGCTCATTGTCAATGACACCGGTTTCCACTAGAGACTCCCCAAACCTGTGACCATGGCCCGCCAAGCGGGACCTGTGCTGAATATTCGAGGGAGGATTAGCGGCGTGACCGTTTCTGAGGCCGACAGCGAGGTTTTCGCCCCCGCGGCCATTGCTCCCCAATTCGTCAAGGCCCGTCAGGAGGGCGTCAGCGTCCCCGGCTATCCGGGCGGGGTGATTCCCGCGACCATGGCCGAAGGCTACGCCGTTCAGGATCTGGCCATCGCCGCCTGGCCGGACGAACTGGTCGGCTGGAAGGTCGGCCTGGTGCCGCCGCAGCATCGCGAGCGCCTGGGCGTCGACCGCCTGGCCGGCTGCATCTTCAAGTCCAAGGTCCAGGACGCCTCGACCGACGGCCAGCCCAATAAATTCCGCGCCATCGCAGGCGGCTTCTGCGCCGTCGAGGCCGAGTTCATCGTCCGCCTGGGCCAGGACGCCCCGGCCGATAAGACCGAGTGGACCGCCGAAGAGGCGGCCGACTATGTCGGCGAACTGCTGGTCGGCGTCGAGATCGCCGGCAGCCCGCTAGCCACCATCAACGCGCTGGGCCCGACGGTCGTGGCGTCTGACTTCGGCAATAACGATGGTCAGATCATTGGTCAGGCCATTTCCAACTGGCGCGACATCGCCTGGGAGGATATGCCGGTCGAGACCTTCCTCAACGGCAAGTCGGTGGGCAAGGCCACGGCCGCGACCATCCCGGGCTCTCCGCTGGCCGCCCTGGCCTTCCTGCTCGGAACCGTCGCCGCGCGCGGCAAGCCGCTGAAGAAGGGCATGATCGTCACCACCGGCGCCACCACGGGCATTCACGACGTGGTCGCCGGCGATGTCGCCCATGTGAGCTTCGGCCCGTACGGAACCGTGGACTGCATCGCCGTCCCGGCCAAATAAGAAGACCATAAGGGGAAGGACGCGTGTCCATGGACGTTTCGAAAGCGCCCGAGCCATCCGAGAAGATCGGACGGTACCGTTGGGTGATCGTCAGCCTGCTGTTCGCGGCGATGGTCATCAACTACGTCGATCGCCAGACGATCGGCCTGCTGAAAGCGGACCTGTCGAAGGAATTCGGCTGGGACGAGACCCACTACGCCGACCTCGTGTTCTATTTCCAGATGGCGTACGCGATCGCGTACCTGGCCTGGGGCAAGATCATGGACAAGATCGGGGCCCGCTGGGGCTTCGGCGTCGCGTTCGCGATCTGGCAGATCGCCCACATCGCCCACGCCGCGGCGGCCGGCTTCGGCGGCTTCGTGGCCGCCCGCATGGGCCTGGGCATCGGTGAGGCCGGCGGCTTCCCCGGCGGCATCAAGGCCGTGGCCGAGTGGTTCCCCAAGAAGGAGCGCGCCTTCGCCACCGGCCTGTTCAACGCCGGCACCAATATCGGCGCCATCGTCACGCCCCTGGTCGTGCCGGGCATCGTGCTGGCCTTCGGCTGGCAGATGGCCTTCATCGTCACCGGCGTCGCCGGCCTGGTCTGGCTGCCGATCTGGCTGCTGGTCTATCGCCGCCCGCGCGAGCAGAAGCGCCTGGGCGCGGCCGAACTGGCCTATATCGAGCAGGATCCGGCCGACCCCGTCGAGAAGATCGGCTGGACCAAGCTGCTGACCAAGAAGGAAACCTGGGCCTTCGCCCTGGGCAAGTTCCTGATCGACCCGATCTGGTGGATGTTCCTGTTCTGGCTGCCGGACTTCCTGGGCAAGCGCTACGGCCTGGACCTGAAGTCGTTCGGCCCGCCGCTGATCGCCATCTATCTGCTGAGCGACGTCGGTTCGGTCGCCGGCGGCTGGATGTCGTCGACCCTGATGAAGAACGGCGCCAGCATCAACAAGGCCCGCAAGCTGACCATGCTGGTCTGCGCCCTGCTGGCCGTGCCGGTGATGTTCGCCGCCAAGGCCGACAGCGTCTGGCTGGCCGTGCTGATCATCGGCGTCGCCACCGCCGCCCACCAGGGCTTCTCGGCCAATCTCTACACCCTGCCCTCGGACGTGTTCCCGCGCGCCGCGGTCGGCTCGGTCGTCGGCATCGGCGGCATGCTGGGCGCCTTCGGAGGCATGGTCTTCTCGAAGTACATCGGCAAGGTCCTGGACCAGATCGGCAGCTACACCCCGATCTTCATCGTCGCCGGCAGCGCCTATCTGATCGCCCTGCTGGTCATCCACCTGCTGACGCCCAAGATGGAGCCGGTGAAGATCTGACCGGCGCGTCCTTCGAGGCGCGCTAAGGAGCGCGCACCTCAGGATGAGGACCGTTGCTGAATCCCTCTTCCTGAGGCGCCCGCATCGCGGGCCTCGAAGGACGCAGGGCCGAAGACGAAAGGCCGGGGAGCAATCCCCGGCCTTTTTCGTTAGAAGGCGGTCATGGCCACCTCTCCTCTCCACGTCGCGCCCCTTAAAGTGGCCCTCGTCGGCTACGGCTATGTCGGCAAGACCTTCCACGCCCCGCTGATCGCCGCGACGCCGGGCCTGGCGTTGCGCACGGTGGTGTCCAGCGACCCGGCCAAGGTCGCCGCCGACTTCCCGGAGGTCCGCGTCGTCGCCGACCTCGAGGCGGCCCTGACCGATCCGGCCATCGACCTGGTGGTCATCGCCACGCCCAACGCCCTGCACGCGCCCCAGGCGATCGCCGCGCTGGCCGCCGGCAAGGCCGTGGTGGTCGACAAGCCGTTCGCCGTCACCGCCGCCGAGGCCGAGACCATGGCCGATGCGGCCAAGGCGGCCGGCAAGCTGCTGGCCGTGTTCCACAACCGCCGCTGGGATAGCGACTTTCTCACCCTCAAGCGCCTGATTGATGACGGCGTCCTGGGCGAGATCGTCCAGTTCGAAAGCCATTTCGACCGCTTCCGCCCCCAGGTTCGCGACCGCTGGCGCGAGCGGGCCGGCCCGGGCGCCGGCGCCTGGATGGACCTTGGCCCCCACCTGCTGGACCAGGCCCTCGCCCTGTTCGGAGCGCCGCTGGCCATCGCCGCCGATATCGGCGTCCAGCGTCATGGCGCGGGCGCGGACGACTATTTCCACGTCACCCTGCGCTATCCGGTCCTGCGGGTGATCCTGCACGGCAGCCTGCTGACCGCCGCCGCCGACCCGCGCCTGGCCGTCCACGGAACGAAGGCCAGCTTCGTCAAGCACGGCCTCGACCCTCAGGAGGGCCAGTTGAAGGCCGGCATGACCCCCGGCGCGGCCGGCTATGGCGTCGACGCCCGCCCGGGCGTGCTGACCACGGTGGAGAACGAGGTCCAGGTCCACGCCCCCGTCCCGCCCGAACCGTCGGACTATCGGGCCTTCTACGCCGGGGTCCGCGACGCCATCCTCCACGGCGCGCCCTCGCCCGTGCCGCTGGAGCAGGCCCTGCGGACGATGGCGCTGCTGGAGCTGGCCCAGCGCGCCTCGGTCGAGCGGCGAGAGCTGCCGATTTAGCCGCCCGAACCGGGTAGCCCCCGCCGCGAAAAGCCGCTTAACCTGCCGCCCATGCGCCCATCCCTGCTCACCGCCTCCGCCGCCCTCGCCGCCGCCCTGGCCGCCTGTGGTCCCGCTCCCGCCCAGCCTCAGGCCGGCGCCCCCGTCGAGAGCCGCCCGGCCAACGCCCCCGACCAGAAGCCGGCCTTCGTGGGCCAGACCCGCGCGCCGGGCCTGAACTCGAACACGGTCGGCCAGTACACGACCCTGGCCAGCGGTCTGTCCCACCCCTGGGGCATGGCCTTCCTGCCCACCGGCGACATCCTGCTGACCGAGCGGGCCGGCCGCCTGCGCATCTTCGGCAAGGACGGCAAGCTGTCGCCGGCCGTGGAGGGCCTGCCGGCGGTGTTCGCGCAGGGCCAGGGCGGCCTGCTGGGCGTGGCGCTGGATCCCGCCTACGCCCAGAATGGCCTGGTCTACTGGGCTTACGCTGAAGCGGACGGCGGCGTGAACGGCACGGCCGTGGCGCGCGGCAAGCTCGTGACCGGCCCCGGCCCCAGACTGGAGAACGTCCAGGTCCTGTGGCGCCAGGCGCCGAAGATGGACAGCGCCCTGCACTTCGGCGGCCGCCTGGTGTTCGCCAGGGACGGCACGCTGTTCATCACCACCGGCGAGCGCTCGATCCTGGAGGGCCGCGTCCAGGCCCAGCACCTGGACGCCACCCTGGGCAAGGTGGTTCGCATCAACGCCGACGGCTCGATCCCCAAGGACAACCCCTTCGTGGGCAAGGCCGGCGCCAAGCCTGAGATCTGGTCGCTGGGCCACCGCAACCTGCAGGCCGCCGCCCTCGACCCCAGCGGCAAGCTGTGGACCGTCGAGCACGGCGCGCGCGGCGGCGACGAGCTGAACCATCCCGAGGCCGGCAAGAACTACGGCTGGGCCACGGTCACCTACGGCGAGGAATATTCCGGCAAGCCGATCGGCGACGGCCTCACCGCGAAGGACGGCGTGGAGCAGCCGGTCTACTACTGGGACCCGGTGATCGCGCCCTCCGGCATGGCCTTCTATGAGGCCAGCCTGTTCCCGGCCCTGAAAGGCAGCGTGCTGATCGGCTCGCTGAGGGAAAAGCACGTCGATCGCCTGGTCCTCAAGGACGGCAAGGTCGTCGGCGAGGAGCGCCTGTTCACCGACATCGGCGCCCGCGTCCGCGACGTCGCGGTCGGCCCCGACGGCGCCATCTACGTCCTGACCGACGAGGAGGACGGCAAGCTGATCAAGGCGACGCCGAAGGGATGAGGGCATCGCCCGGTCCGCCATGAGCCGACGTCCCGGGCGATGCCCATGGATCGCCTGACTACTCCGGGATCAGGTGGGCGTCGCGCAGCAAGTCGCCGACCTCGGTGGCGTCGATCTTGCTGAGCAGCAGCTCGCGAAGGAACGCCGGCCCCGGCACGTCGAAGGCCTTGCCGTCGCGAACATGCCCCATCGCGGCGAGCAGCTTGCGCACGTCATAGGTCGAGTTGAAGACCTCCGGCACGCCCCGCTCGACGTTCAACAGCGTATAGACCGCCTCCATCGGCGTACGGACGGAATACTCGGTGGTGAAGATGCAGTCGCGTTCGCCGGACTCGGCGAACTGGCCGATGAAGGCGAAATTGACCGCGCCCTTGGGCACGACGTCCGGCCTGTCCCCCGCCTGCCGCGGCATGAAGAAGGCGGTGATGTAGGGCATCATCACCGGCACGGCCTTGGCGCCCGTCGCGGCCAGCTCGGCGATCTCCTCGACCGGAACGCCCATGTGGTAGAGCCACTCCTGGGTGATCTCCTCGCCCGTGCAGTCCTGCATCGGCTTCTTGACGAAGTCGCCGGGCTTGTCGACGAACAGCGAATAGACCCAGACGATGACCTGGTCCTTCGGCTGCTGCTTGAAGTGCGGCTGGCGGCTGACCGTCCAGCTCATCAGCCAGCTGGAGTCCTTGACGGTGACGATGCCGCCGGTGACCACCGTGCCGCTGAACGGGTCGCGCTTGGCGACCTTCTGGATGTAGGGCGGAATTCGCGCGTCCAGGGTGGTGATCGTCGCCGACTCCCACTTGGTTTCGGGAATATGCGCGCCGAAGACGTCGGGCCGCCCGAACGCCGGATCCTTCGCCGCGATGTTGCGCCAGAGGTCCCAGGCGGGCGCGGGCCCCTCGTTGAGCTTCGCGGGCGTATGGTGGTCGCCGTTGTCGGAGTTCTCGGTCAGCGATCCGATGGTCATGAACACCAGATCGTCGGGACCCAGGTCGACGCCGCCGTCGACGCCGTCCTGGCGCCAGTGGATGCGCGTGGCCTGCTTGCGCTCCGCCGTGATGTCGAAGTCGACATCGGTGACCTCGACGCCGTAGCGGAACGTGACGCCGCGATCGGTCAGCCACTTGTACAGCGGCAGCACCAGCGACTCGTACTGGTTGCGGCGCGTGAACTTCAGGGCGGTGAAGTCGGCCAGGCCGCCGATATGGTGGATGAAGCGATGGACGTAGAGCTTCATCTCCAGCGCCGAGTGCCACTCCTCGAAGGCGAACATGGTGCGCCAGTAGAGCCAGAAGTTGCTCTTCAGGAAGTCCTCGCCGACCACTTCGTTGATCCGCTTGTTCTCCATCTCCTCGCGGGTCGCCAGGAAGAGCGAGATCAGGTCCTTCTGGGCCTTGCCGTTCAGGGTCAGGCGTTCCACGTCCTCGATGGGCTCACCCCGGTTCTGGGTCGCCCTTTGCAGGGAGAAGTTCGGGTCGTCCTTGTCCAGCCAGTAGAACTCGTCGAGCACGCTGGCGTCCTCGACCTCGAGCGACGGGATCGAGCGGTAGAGATCCCAGAGACATTCGAAATGCTCTTCCATTTCGCGGCCGCCGCGGATCACGAAGCCCTTTTCGGGATCCTTGATGCCGTCCAGGGCGCCGCCCGGAAGCGCCAGCCGTTCGAGGATGGTGATCTTCTCGCCCGACATGTGTCCGTCCCGGATCAGAAAGGCCGCCCCGGCCAGGCTGGCCAGCCCCGAGCCGACGAAGAACGCCGTCTTGTTCTCCACGCCCGCTGGTTTGCGGGGCCGGGCGAAGGCTTCGTAATTTCCGCTGCTGTAGTACATGGCGAGATCCTTTCCGGAAGCCGGAGGCTCAGGGGACGCTAGGGAGGGCACGGCGCATCGCTCGCGGCCAAACCGGCGAAACAGCCGGCCGCGATCTGGCCTGTCCGGACGCGCGGGCCGGTCATGGGATCATGTCGGAACGCGCGCCGGTGGAGTGTCCTAATGGATGAGTGTGCTCATCCATTGAGTGTGATCACCCCGCCAGGAGGCCACAATCGGGGTTATCCCGTAGGGCGAACCGCCGATGCTGGATGACGCTGACGCGTTCCGTCGAACTTCCCTCCCCCGCCCCGAACTCTGCTATCAATCCGCCATGCGGCGCAGGCGAAGCATCCTCATCGTGGGCGGCGGGACGGCGGGGTGGCTGACGGCCGCCTACCTGGCCAAGGCCCTGCGCGTGGCCGAGCAGGACGACCTGACGATCACCCTGCTGGAATCGCCCGACATCGGCATCGTCGGCGTCGGCGAGGCCACCTTCCCCACCATCCGCAACACCCTGAGGTTCCTGGGCGTCGACGAGGCCCGGTTCATTCGCGAGACCTCGGCGACGTTCAAGCAGGGCATCCGCTTCGTCGACTGGGCGGAGACGCCGGCCGACGGTCGCCATCACAGCTTCTTCCACCCGTTCGAGGCGCCGTTCTCGACCGAGGGAGCTTCGCTGGCGCCCTACTGGCTGCTGCAGGACGAGGCCGGCCGCGCGCCGTTCGCCGAGGCGGTGACCATCCAGGCCCGCGTCGCCGACGCGGCCCGCGCGCCCAAGCGGCCGCACGAGAGCGATTTCGCCGGACCGCTGAACTACGCCTACCACTTCGACGCCGCCAAGCTGGCCCAGGTGCTGGCCGAGCGGGCCGGCGAGCTGGGCGTGCGCCACCTGCGGGGAAACCTGTCCGAGACGATCCTGGACGAGACGGGAGCCATCGCTCGCGTCGTCAGCCCCGAGCACGGCGACCTGACCGCCGACCTCTATGTCGACTGCTCGGGCTTCCGGGCCGAGCTGATCGGCAAGGCCCTGGGCTCGCCGTTCAAGTCGGCCAGGCCGATCCTGTTCGCCGACCGGGCGCTGGCCTGCCACACGCCCTATGACCGCCCCGACGCGCCGATCCAGAGCTACACCATCGCCACCGCCCACGAGGCCGGCTGGACCTGGGATATCGGCCTGGCGGGCGGGCGCGGCGTCGGCTGCGTCTATTCCAGCGACCATATGGACGACGCCCGCGCCGAGGCGGTGCTGCGCGAGTATCTGGGCGGGGTCGAGGCGGAGACGCGCAAGATCAGCTTCGACGCCGGCTATCGCCAGAAGCAGTGGATCGGTAACTGCGTCGCGGTGGGCCTGTCGGCCGGCTTCTTGGAGCCGCTGGAGTCCACCGGCGTGGTGCTGATCGAGGCGGCCGTGGCGATGATCGCCGAGCTCTTCCCGCGCAACGGCCCGGTCAGCGCCCCGGCCCGCCGCTTCAACGAGCTGATGGCCGCGCGCTACGACAACATCATCGTGTTCCTCAAGCTGCACTACGCCCTGAGCCGCCGCCAGGAGCCGTTCTGGCGCCAGAACACCGATCCGGCCTCGATCCCCGAGCGGCTGGCCGAGCTCCTGGAGCAGTGGCGCTATCGCCCACCTGCCCGGTTCGACTTCATCCTGGATCTCGAGACCTTCGCCTTCTTCAACTACCAGTACATCCTGTACGGCATGGGCTTCAAAACCGACCTGGCCGCCGGCGCGGGCGAGTTCCCGGACGTGGCCGGCGCGGCCAAGCTGTTCGCCAAGATTCGCGGCTTCGCCGACCGCGCGACGCAGGACCTGCCCAGCCACCGCGACCTGATCGCGCGGATCAATGCATCGGGGTTCGAGACCGAGCCCGCCTGATTGAATTAAATCTAAGATTGTATTTTCACCTCATCGCCCATAGGCTTCATACAGCCTGCGGTCGTGCTTCGAACGACCGAGGCGCGGATGGTGGAGAGTGCAGCTTGGTCCCATCCCGATCGGCCGCGGAAACGCGGAGCGTGCCGCCAGGCTCCACGGGCGCGGACGCTCACCTCGCCTATGTCTTCCTGCGGCAGGCCTTGATGGACGGGCGGGTGCGTCCGGGCGCCCGCCTCAACCCGGACCTGCTGGCCGATCCGCTGCGGGTCAGCCGGACCCCGATCCGCGAGGCGCTGATCCGCCTTGAGGCCGAGGGCCTTATCGCCGCGCGCCGCTATCACGGCTTCTTCGCCAAGATGCTGGACGCCAAAGAGCTCGACGACCTGTACGACGTCGTGAAGGTCGTCTTCGTGCAGGCCCTGGCAGGGCGGAGCCTGATCTCCCGCCGCGTCGAGGATCACGACGCCCCGGAGGTCGAGCATCTGATCCGCGCGGCCAGCACCGCGCTGGGCAATGCCGAGGCGACGGCGATCGCCGACCGTTTCCTGGTCCGCACCCATTTCGTCCGGTCGATCCATCTGGAGCGGCGGCCCCGATTCATTCCCCATGGCCTGAGGCCCGTCGCGCGCGGCGGCGAATGGGCCAGTGAGCGCGTCTCGCGACGCCTGACCCGGCTCCTGACGGTGGAACGCCGGCGCCTGCCGGACCTGGTCCGGATCGCCAACGCGCGGGCGTCGGCGTCCGAGCTGCCCTGAACGAACGGCGGGAAAGGAAGGGAGCGGCGCGCCGCCCCCTTCCCCTGCTCTGTCGGAAACCTCTAGACCAGAAGGTAGAAGTTGCCGTCGTTCGGCACGATCGCCACCAGGTCAGTACCGGCGATCAGCGCGTCCGTGACGCCGATCACCTCGATGAAACCCTGGCCTTGGGTGAAGAAGTCCTCGACCGTGACGTAGGAATTGAACTGATTGTCGTTGACGAAGTCCGCCACGTTGCTCAGCAGCAGATCATCACCGGACCGGGCGACCGCGAGGCTGGCCAGGTTCGTGTTCACCAGATCGATGAAGTCGTTGGCGCCGCCGCCGGAGCCCGGCGTCCAGGTCGCCGACATGTCGTCGTTGATGATGTCGCCGCGGCCGTCGTCGACGAGCGCGACGAGGTAGGTGTCATCGCCCGTCCCACCGGCCATCCGGTCGTTGTTGCCGGAGTCGCCGGCCAGTTGGTCGTTGCCGGCGCCGCCGATCAGCAGGTCCGTGCCGGAGCCGCCGAACATCACATCATCGCCGGTTCCGCCCAGCAGCGCGTCATCGCCCGCCTGGGCGATGAGAAGGTCGTCACCGGCCCCGCCATCGAGCGTCGAGCCGATATAGGCGCCGCCGATCAGGCCCTTGTTGCCGCCGATGATGGTGTCGTTGCCCCCGAGCCCGGACAGGCTGTGTCCGGTCTCGTTGAAGGCCAGACCGTGGGAACTCCAGTCAATGGTGTTGTCGTTCGCATCGCCAAACCAGCTCGCCATACTTCCCTCCAGCACTAGAATATATTCCGCGATCTTCTTGACTTCCGCCACAAGATCGGCCCGGTCACATCGATCTGCTCGACTCCAGGTAGAAATATCTAGACATACGAAGATTACGGCGGCCAGCCCGAGGAAAAGTATATTCTCTCAAGGCTAAAAGTCTTATTTCTCGTTTACGCTATATTTGTCAGGCCCGAATGTCGCTGAGGCGCGCGCGTCCATTGAAGAAGTCCGGGACCCCATTGGCCGCGGCCCATTCCGTGGGCGTCATGCGCGCCGGGAGCTTGGCCTGCTGGGCGACCCAGGCCTCCTGGGTCACCGCCGTATCGAGGCTGGCGAACGCCCCGCCCGTCGCCTTCAAGATTTGTTCGGCGCGCCATTTGGCCAGTTCGGGACCCTTCATGCCGGGCGGATGCTCCCCGTCGATCTGGGTCGCGCCCGGACCGCTCATCACGCCGCTGTTGTAGACCGTGGCGATCACCTCGCCGTTCTTGGTGACCTGGCCATAAGGCTTGTCGTTCTGGGCGGCGGCGAAGCCCTTCACGTAGTCGCCATAGCCATCGAGCTGCGCGCGCCAGGCCTTTTCGCGGGCCTCCATCTCCGGCCGAACCGCCTCCCACCGAGCCATTCGCGCCTGCATGTCGGCGCTGGTCAGCGACACGACCCCGAGGGGCTTGGCGACGGGCCTCGACGTACCCGCCGGCGTCACGTCCGGCTCGAGGGTGAAGGCCGGGGCCGGCGACGACGCCGCCTGGGTCGTTGGGGCGTAGGCCGCCTGTTGGGACGAAACCGCGTTGATCGACATGGCAGATCAGGCCCGGATGTCGCTGAAATGCGAGCGCCCATCGAAGAAGTTGGAGAACCCGTTGGCCGCCCCCCACTCCATGAGCCCTAAGGTGGGCTTGCTGTTGGCCTGCCGGGCGCCCCAGGCCTCCTGGGTCTCGGCCGTATCGAGGCTGGCGAACGCCCCGCCCGTCGCCTTCAAGATTTGTTCGGCGCGCCATTTGGCCAGTTCAGGGCCCTTCATGCCGGGCGGATGCTCCCCGTCAATCTGGGTCGCGCCCGGACCGCTCATCACGCCGCTGTTGTAGACCGTGGCGATCACCTCGCCGTTCTTGGTGACCTGGCCATAAGGCTGGTCGTTCTGGGCGGCGGCGGCGTCCTTCGCGGCATTACCCCAGCCTTCCAGCATCTCGTGCCAGGCCTTGGCGCGCGCCTCCATCTCCGGCCGCTGCTGCTCCAGCAGCGCCATGCGCGCCTGGATCTCGCCGCTGGTCAGCGGCGCCACGCTCAGGGGGGGCTTGGGGGCGAGCTTCGGCCTTTCGGTCGGCGCCGCATCCGGTTCCAGGGTGAAGGCCGAAGCCGGCGACGCCGCCGCCTGGGTCGGGGGCGTGTAGACGGACTGCTGGGACGAAACCGCATTGATCGACATGGGAAGGTCAGGCTCGGATATCGTGCGCGCGTTCGTTGTAGACGTCCGCGAATCCGTTGGCCGCGCCCCAATCCATGAGCTTCATGATCGGCGCGTTCTTGGCCTGCCGGGCGACCCAGGCGTCCTGGGTCTCGGCCGTGTCCAGGCCGACGAACGTCCCGCCCGTCGCCTTCGAGATTTGCTCGGCGCGCCACTGGGCCAAGTCTGGACCGGTCATGCCGGGCGGCTGGTTCCAATCGATCTGGGTAGAGCCCGGGCCGCTCATCGCACCGCTGTTGTAGACCGTGGCGACGACCTCGCCGTTCCTGGTGACCTGGCCGTAGGGCTGGTCGTTCCGGGCGGCGACCTGGCTCTTCACGTAGTCGACATACCCATCGACCTGCGATCGCCAAGCCTTTGAGCGGGCCTCCATCTCAGGCCGGACCGCCTCCCAACGAGCGTGCAGCGCCTCCACGTCGAGGCTCGACATCGCCACCACCCCGAGCGGTTTGGTGACGGGCCTCGCCGTCCCCGCCGGCGTCACGTCAGGTTCGAGGGTGAGGGCCGGGGCCGACGACGACTCCGTCTGGGTCGGGGGCGCGTAGACGGCAGGCGGGGACGAAACCGCATTGATCGACATGGGGGCTCCTGCGGGTAGACGGGGCGACTTCGCAGGAAGCAGCGGCAAGCGTCGTGCCAGACGCTTGCCGCTGCTTTTCAATCACTTAGCAGACCCACACTCGCGAGAAACGCTACCTTCGGCAAATGCTGCCGACTAAAGGTTGCACAACCCCCGATCGAGATCAGGCCCGCGCGCCGTCCGGGACCGCGCCCAGCTCGCCCGACGCGCGGGCCTTCTTGCCGTAGACGGCCTCGAACAACGGGGTGGCCATGACCGTGGTGACGATCGCCATCAGCACCAGCATGGCGAACAGGGTCGGACCGATGACGCCCTTCTGCAGGCCGATATTGATGATGATCAGCTCCATCAGGCCGCGCGAGTTCATCAGGGCGCCGATGCCCATGGCCGTGCTGTGCTGCTCGCCCGACAGGCGGGCGGCGACGTAGCAGGCCACGCCCTTGGCCAGGATCGAGGCGGCCAGCACGCCCACCGCGATCAGCAGCAGGGTCGGCGAATTGACCATGTCCAGGCGCGTGTTCAGGCCCGAATAGGTGAAGAACATCGGCAGCAGCAGAACGACGGCGACCGGCTCGACTTTCTTCTTCAGCTCCTCGACGAACAGGCCGCGCGGCATGACCGCGCCCAGCATGAAGCCGCCGAAGATGGCGTGGATGCCCACGGCGTCCATCAGGAAGGCCGACAGGCAGAACAGCATCAGGGTGATGGCCATGACCGTCGGGGTCATCTCGCCGGCCTTGTCGACCATGCGGCCCAGCGGGGCCAGCAGCTTGCGGCCGAAGACGGTCAGGAACAGAGCGTAGGTCACGCCGCCGCCGATCGCCAGCACCGCCACCCCCGGCCCGCCGCCGAACGTCGCCAGCACGATGGCCAGCACGCACCACGAGCAGGCGTCGTCGAACGCCCCGGCCGTCAGGGACAGGGTGCCCAGCGAGGTGTTCTGCAGGCCGCGCTCGTTGATGATCCGGGCCAGCATCGGGAAGGCGGTCAGGGCGATGCAGGCGCCCATGAACAGCGTGGCGTTGGCGACGCTGATGGTGGGCGCGAACAGGCCCGGCACCTTCAGCAGAAGCGGGGTGATGGCCCAGGCCACCAGGAACGGCGTGATGATCCCGGCCAGCGACACGCTGAACGCGCTCCTGGCCTTGGACCGGAAATGCTCGACCTTGAAGGTCGTGCCGACCAGGAACATGTACAGCCCCACGCCCAGCTGCGAGCCGACATAGAGGATGTTCTTGGTTTCCTTAGGAAACAGGGCCAGCTGGAAGTCGGGAAACAGCAGGCCCAGCAGAGACGGACCCAGGACCACGCCGGCGATCATCTCGCCCACCACCTGCGGCTGGGCCAGGAACTTCTGCCCCAGCCAGCCGACCACCCGGCAGGCCAGCAGGATCACGGCCAGCTGCAGAAAGAAGTGCACCGAAAAGTCGCCTGGCGCGTAGCTGTGAGCGGCGGCCTTGGCGGCCGGACCGTGCGGCGACAGAACGTCGGCCAAGGTGGCGAGCGTGCTCGCGAGGATGTCTGACACGTCTAGTCGCCCCCGAAATGGATCGTCTTGGCTTTGCGCCTTGACCCCATGCAAGGCGAAGATCGGCGCGGAGCGCAATCCGGAACCCACATTTTTGACACGGCTGTCAGTCGATTGTTTTCGTTGCCCATTTTTTGTTGCCGGAACGCCACTATGTAGTAACGTACCTACAGACAGCCTTGTCATTTTCGAGCGGTGAGCGAGCGATGAAGGTCCTGACGAGCCGCGAATTCAACCAGGATGTCAGCCAGGCCAAGCGCGCGGCGCGACTCGAGCCGGTGTTCGTCACCGATCGCGGCCGCCCCACCCACGTGCTGATGAGCGTCGAGACCTATCGCCGGCTGACCGGCCAGACCGAGACCATCGTCGACCTGCTGGCCATGCCCGGCCTGGCGCCGGTCGACCCGCAGCGCTCGACCGAGACCTGGAGCCGCCAGACCTGGGACGGGAAGGACGGCGACTGATGCATCTGCTGGACACCGACGTCGTCTTCGAGCTGCGCAACGCCAAGACGGGCGCCGCCGATCCGGGCCTGGCCGCCTGGGCCGGCGCGGCGTCGCGCTCCAGCCTGTTCATCTCGGCCCTCACCCTGCTGGAGCTGGAGACCGCGACGGTCCGCGCCGAGCGCAAGGACAAGGTCCAGGGTTCGCGACTGCGCGACTGGCTGGACAGCCGCGTCCTTCCCGCCTTCGACGGCCGCGTGCTGGCGATCGACGCCGCCGTGGTCCGCCGCCGGGCTCACGTGCCGCTGACCGACAGCCGCGACGCCCTGCTGGCCGCCACGGCCCTCGAGCACGGCCTGACCCTGGCCACCCGCGACGCGGCGGCCTTCGCCAAGGTTCCCCGGCTGAAGCTGTTCAATCCCTGGGGCTACAAGCCCGAGGAACAGGAAGAAGACTGGGGCGAAGCCGCCAAGGCCGGCGCCCAGTGGCTGCGCAACATCTTCGTCCGGGGCTGAGGCTCAACGGACGCCCGCCACGTCCGTCGCCGCGGCGACGCGCACCGTCGTCGAGAACGGCGCGAGCGGCGCGTCGACGCGGGGCGTCGGGGCCGGCGGCTCGGCCGCGACCAGGACCGGAACGGGCTCGGCGGCGACCAGCGCCGGCGGCGGCGCGGGCTTGGCGGCCACGAACACCAGGCGGTTCCCCTCGCAGGTCCCGGCGTTGTACAGCCCCTTCAGATAGCCGCGCCGCACGAAGCCGGCCTTGATGGCGTCGCGGACCATCTGGTCGTGGCGCTCGGCCCCGGTCAGGCGGCGAACCCAGCCGCGCATCGGGATCACGTCGGTGATCGTGCTGGCCACCACGCCCAGCACCGGCCTGGCCATGCCGCCCTGCCCGCCTTCGGCGTCATCGCCGCGATCATCGTAGTCGTCGCCCAGCACCGCGTCGAACCGGTCGATCTCGGCCTTCAGCGGCGCGCAGCCGGGCGACGGCGGGGCATAGGGATCGGTCTGGGCCTTTTTCAGCAGATCGGGGATCTCCGAGCGCACCAGATTGATGTCGCGCAGCGGCGCGGCGACGGCCGAGCCGAGACTGTCGGTATTGGCCTCGGCGGAGGTCTTGGGCGTCTCCTGCCGCTTGCCGGCCAGAGCGGCGTCAGCGGCGCCCACACCCACGCAGAACGCCAGCAAGGCGGCGCCGACCGTTCGGGTGGATCTGAGGACTGGCGACGTCATGTCCGTGAGCTCGCACGATTAAACCACGTCGCATCAACCCGGGAATCGGCCCGGCCGTTCCGCGGGGCGCGCGAACGTGATTGGCGGAGGCCTGAGCGCCACGGCGGCGCCACACAGGCGGTCCGCAACCGGACCTATTCAGAGTCAGTAATGGGTGGTTGTCGGAAGTTGAGGCTCTGGCCCGAACTGCTTGAAATGGCGCTTCCTAGATACGCGTGCAACGATGGCGGCATGGCTCGGGGACACCGCAAACAGCACTACGTCGCGCAGAGCTACCTATTGGCCTGGGCCGATCCCAACGTGCCAAGCCATCATGACCCCTACGTCTGGTCCTTCCCCGCTGAGGGCGGAGACGCGAGGAAAAAGGCCCCGAAGAAAATCTTCCACGAAATCGACATGTACACGCTACCCGTGGAGGGAGGTGGCCGTGACGTGACTATCGAGAAGCGACTGAACAAGCTGGAAAGCTTGTTTTCCCAGGTACGTCGACACAAGTTGGACCAACGCAAAGCGCTGGAGACTGATGATGAACTTGCGATCCTGACGTTCGCGGCAGCGCAATATTTCCGCACTCCAGCCATGCGCAAGCACCTCCGTGGACAATGGTCACCGGTCGTCAATTCCATGGAGCGGATGAAGGCTAGCGTCGAGCGGATGACCCCAGAGCAAAGGAAGGCAGCTGCGAGACCACCCTTCCGCAACGACGGCATGTCAATGACCGAGGACGATGTACGGCAGCTTGTTGCATTCCCGCTCCAGCACACCATCATGTCGAACATCCAAACGGTCGTGCCCCATCTCACGCGGTTCGATCTAGCGCTACTCTGCACGAACGAGGCGAACCCGTTCATCACCTCGGACAACCCCTGCGTTTGGTTCGATCCTGCTGGTCACAAGCGATTGCCGGTCCATCGCGGTCCGGCGCTGATGTATCCAACGCTTGAAATCACCATGCCCTTGAGCCCGACCTGCCTGTTGTTACTGAACAAGAAGGGAGTGGCCGGATATCTTGAGATTCCGGATATCCATGTAGCCGAATTGAACCGTCGTACTCGCGCGCACGCGGCAGAGTATTTCGTCTCGCGGACAAATGCCGCTGACCCGTTCTGGTATATTCGAGGCGAGCCACCACGGGATGACGAGATCGGCCCGTCGATCCTCTACTAGGCAATTCGGCTAGGCTCAGGCCGTTAGGTCTGAATAGCGTCGGGAACGGAAATCGGATCCGTCGCTCGAAGCGGACATCCTACCTATCGGGCGCGCCGGCGGTTCTCAGCGCGTTGGCGACGGCAAAAGCCTCAACCGTCATCCCGCGCTTCATGCGCGGGACCCATTTGTCCGCGGCAAAAGAAGAGCGGAAAATGGCGCCCACGCGGAGCTGAACCATGGGTCCCGCGCATAAAGCGCGGGATGACGGGGATTTTTGATTGAAGTGGAGCGTCACGCTCCAGAGCGAAGCACGGGCATCCAGCCCCCTCCATCCCCGGCTCCAAAACCTGCCGTATCCTCTATCCACCTCGAAGCACTGGGGAGGGCGCGCGGCCAGCGACCTTCGCGGCTTCGGGGGGCGGTCGAGCGGTGGAGGTCCGAGGGGGATACTCGGACGGTCCGGGGATCTGGTTCGCTGACCAGACCCGCCCGCCGTCGGCGTGGTCGAAGGCAAAGGGGCGTGTCAGGCTGTAAGCCCGTCCTCTTCGATCATCGGAGCTTGCTGGAAACAGCGAGGTCCGGGTTCCGTTAAGGCCTGAACAGGGCCACCTGACGGGACGCTGGCGGATAACGATCGCGCGGGGCGTCAGGCTTCGTCGAAACGGTATTTCACTTTCCTACTCCGGACGTCGTCCGGACGCCCCGCATCCCTCCCCGACCTCGACGTGAAAGCGCCGAGCTCATTTCCGCGCGCCCTCCCCTTGATGGGGGAAGCCTTTCGGAGACACCGATGCCCCAACCCCGCAAAGCGCGCCGCAAACACGCAGCCAACGGCACACGCGCCAGTCGCCGCCACATACGCGACTCGGAATGGGTCCTCGCCAAACTCCAAGAACGCTTCGACCGCTTCGCCGAACTGTACGAGTTGAAGCGCCAGCAGGAGGAAGCCGCGGGCGACGTCGTCCGCACCAACCAAGAAAAAGCCCCCGGCCTTGCGGCCGAGGGCTTCTCCACATTCTTCAGTGAGAAGGAAAAGCCTAGCGGATGACCCGCGCGCCCTTGCCCTTCATCACGGCCTCGACCTCTTCCTTGCGCACCATCGAGGTGTCGCCCGGGGTGGTCATGGCCAGGGCGCCGTGGGCCGCGCCGTACTCGACGGCGGCCTGGGGGCCCTTGCCTTCCATGAAGCCGAACGCCAGGCCCGAGGCGAAGCCGTCGCCGCCGCCGACGCGGTCATAGATCTCGAGGTTCTCACGCATCATCGAGGCGTAGAACTCGCCGCCGGCGTACAGGATCGCCGACCAGTCGTTGACCGAGGCGGTCTTGGCGTTGCGCAGGGTGGTGGCGGCGACCTTGAAGTTCGGGAACTGCTTCACAGCGGTCTGGATCATCTTCTTGAAGTTGGCCGGGTCGATGGAGCTGATGTGCTCGTCCAGGCCCTCGACTTCAAAGCCCAGGCAGGCGGTGAAGTCTTCTTCGTTGCCGATCATCACGTCGACGTACTGGGCGATGTGACGGTTGACCTTCTGAGCGCCTTCCTTGCCGCCCTGCGACTTCCACAGCGAGGCGCGGTAGTTCAGGTCGTAGGAGATCACGGTGCCGTACTTGCGGGCGACTTCGACGGCTTCGATCACGGCTTCGGCCGTGTTCGAGGCCAGGGCCGCGAAGATGCCGCCGGTGTGGAACCAGCGCACGCCTTCTTCGCCGAACAGCTTTTCCCAGTTCACTTCACCGGGGCGGATCTGCGAGGCGGCCGAGTGACCCCGGTCCGAGCAGCCGAGGGCGGGACGAACGCCGAAGCCCTTTTCGGTGAAGTTCAGGCCGACGCGGGTGTTGCGACCCAGGCCGTCGAACTCGCGCCAGATGACGTGCGAGGTGTCGACGCCGCCCTGCATCATCAGATCCTCGACCAGCCAGCCCAGGTCGTTCACCGGCAGCGCCGTGACGGCGGTCGAGCGCTTGCCCCAGCACTTGCGGAAAGCGCGGGCGACGTTGTATTCGCCGCCGCCTTCCCAGACCTGGAACTGGCGGGCGTTGCGGACCCGGCCGAAGCCCGGGTCGAAGCGCAGCATCACTTCACCGAAGGACGCGCAGTCCCACTTGGTTTCCGAAGCCGGGCGGATGTCGAGGATGTTGTCGGTCATTTGGTCTTAGGCCTTCCCACGAACCTTCTTGATCAGGTCAACAGTCTCGCGGACCTTCTTGGTGATGCCCGCGTAGTCCTTGGCGTCCAGCAGCTCTTGCGTGATCAGCTTGGAGCCCATGCCGGCGGCGACGATGCCCGCGCCGAACCACTTCTTGACCGAGGCTTCGTCCGGATCGACGCCGCCCGTCGGCATGATGCGGGTCCAGGGCATCGGGCCCAGCACCGCCTTGACGAAGTCCGGGCCGCCGACCGACGAGCCGGGGAACACCTTGACGATCTCGCAGCCCAGTTCTTCGGCGTACGAGATTTCCGAGGCCGAGCCGCAGCCCGGCGAATACGGGATCTTGCGGCGGTTGCAGACCTTGGCGACGTCGGCGTTCAGGATCGGGCCGACCACGAACTTGGCGCCGTTGGCGATGTAGATGCCGGCGGTCGGGGCGTCGACGATCGAGCCCACGCCCATGATCACGCGGGGGTCGGCCTCGTGGAAGTAACGGGTCACTTCGTAGAAGACGTGGCTGGCGAAGTCGCCGCGGTTAGTGAACTCGATGCAGGGCGCGCCGCCGTCGGCGCAGGCCTGGATCACGGCCTTACAGACCTCGACGTCCGGGTGATAGAAAACCGGGATGACACCCTGGTCCATCAGGGCGGTCAGCACCGCCATACGGTCTTTTACCATCTTAGACTCCTTCCCGAAGGATCGATCTTGCGCGGAGGGCCTTTTGGGTCGCCGCGCATGCAAGATTTCGCCGGAATTGGCTCAGGGCGATCCCTTAGACCGCGTTGCCGACGAGCGCCACACCGGGCTTGCCGCAACGTCAAACTAAGAGGTCTTGAAGCGCGGTTTCACGACCGCTCGGCGGCGTTTTCCGCGCCTTGGATCTCTGGTCTCGCTTCCATCCCCGAACGCTTTTCCTTCGGCTCCCTCCCCCGCCCCGGACGCAAAAGTGAGGGCGCCGGTATGACCCGACGCCCCGGAAGTTTGCGCAGGAGCGAGCTCAAGAGCCGCAAACGAGACGGACCGACCAAGACGCCGAACCGAACCGTTTTGATACCGGTGTCACGGAAATCCGGAAAAGTGGCCAGGCCACTTCGCCACCGGTGTCATGAACAGATAACCAGAAACCGCCAGGGAGCGCAAGCGCCGTAAAGGCAGGAGGTGAGAAGGGGCAAATTGTTGAAAAGGAAAGCCTTTAGGGGCTCGGAAATCCCGCGCTTTCTCATATCTCGTGGTCAGGCCGCGCTCACCCCGTATTGCGCAGGCCCGCCGCGATGCCGGCCACGGTCAGCTGGATGGCCAGGCGCAGCTCCTCGTCGGCCTCCCCCGCCCGGCGGCGCGACAGCAGCTCCAGCTGCAGGTGGTTCAGCGGGTCCACCGAGCGGCTGGCCAGGGTCACCGACTCGGCCAGGTCCGGCTGGTTGTCGAGCAGGCTCGAACCGCCGCGGATCTCCAGGGCGATGCGCGAGGCCGCGTCGTGCTCGCGCTGGATGGTCGCGAAGATGCGCGCGGCGTTTTCCTTGTCCGGCGACAGGGCCATGTACCGGGCGGCTATGCCCATGTGGCTCTGCGCCAGGGCCAGCTCCATGTTCGACAGGAGGGACGCGAAGAAGTCGAAACTTCCCGCCAGGTCGCGCAGTTGCTCGACCGACAGCTTGGCCCGCTCGACGCCCGAGGCGAAGCCGTACCAGCCCGGAAGCATGAAGCGGGCCTGGGACCAGCTGAACACCCACGGGATGGCCCGCAGGTCCTCGATCTTGCGGCTGGCGGTGCGGCTGGCGGGACGGCTGCCGATGTTCAAGCCCACGATCTCGCTGATCGGCGTGACCGACCAGAAGAAGTCCTCGAACGCCGGATCGTCATACACCAGGGCGCGGAAGCCATGGAACGAGGCCTCGGCCAGGGCGGTCATGGCGGCCTCGACCCTGGGGTCGGGCTTGTGGACCGGGCGCTCGCTGGACATCAGCACGGCGGCTGCCAGGCCGTCGAGGTTGCGGCGGGCGGTGGGCTGGTCGCCGAAGCGGCGGGCGATCATCTCGCCCTGCTCGGTCATGCGGATGCGGCCCTGGACGGTGCCGGCCGGCTGGGCCAGCACGGCCTCGGCGGCGGGACCACCGCCCCGTCCGACGCTGCCGCCGCGGCCGTGGAAGAGCTGCAGGCCCACGCCCATCCGGTCGGCCTCGAACGCCAGGGCCGAGGCGCCGCGAGCGACACCCCGGCGGCTGGCCACGTACCCGCCGTCCTTGTTGCTGTCGGAGTAGCCGAGCATGATCTCCTGCACCGGCCGGTCGCCCAGGATGGTCCGGGACAGCGGCAGTTCCAGCCACTGGCGCAGCACGGCGGGGCCGTTCTCCAGGTCGCCGATGGTCTCGAACAGCGGCGCGACCTTGACCGAGGCGCGCGGCGCGGCCCCGCCCCAGACCAGGCCGACCTGCTTGAGCAGAACGAGCGGTTCGAGGATGTCGGACAGGGTCGCCGACTTCGAAATGATGTACGCCCCGAGGCAGCCATGGCCATAGTCGCGAACCGCCTGGGCGGCGGCGCTCATCGTGGCCAGCTCCTTGGTCGTCTCCTCGCTATAGGCGGTGAACGGCGAGACCAGGGGGCGCTGGTGCGACAGCTCCTCGATCAGGACCTTGCAGCGGGCCTCCTCGTCGAGCTTGAGATAGGAGACACCCGTGCCGGCCCGCTGGAACAGCTCGTCGAGCGTCCGTTCGTGGACGTCGGCGTTCTGGCGCAGATCCAGGCTCATCAGGTGGAAGCCGCAGGCCTTGGCCACCTCGACCAGGGTGCGCAGAGCCGAGCCGACCAGCCGCTCGCCGCCGTTGCGCTCCAGGCTGTCGATGATCACGCTCAGGTCGGCGACGAACGCATCGGGATGACCATAGGCCTCGACGTCGGTCGCGCCGGTGGCGTAGGCGACCGGCGCGCCGGTCAGCTTCTGCGACACGGCCGTCAGGCGATCGAAGATCAGCTCCAGGGCCAGGCGATAGGGCTCGTCCAGGCGATGGATCGACGGATCGCGGGTCTGGGCGGCCAGGGCCAGCAGCTCGTTCGACACCGGCGTGTAGGCGGTCGAGACGGCCAGGTTGGACCACAGCTTCCGCACCTCGCCGGCGTACCAGTCGAGGATCACGCGGGACTGGCTGGCGAAGGCCAGCTTCAGGGTCTCGCCATTGACGCCGGGATGGCCGTCGCGGTCGCCGCCCAGCCACGAGCCCATCTTCAGCAGCGGCGCCATATGGCCGTGCGAACCGATCTTGGCCGTCCAGTCGCCATAGAGCTCGATCATCGCCGGCAGGATCGAGGTGCGGACGATCGACAGGGCGTTGCGGATCTCGTCCTTCACGGTGATCCGCTCGGGACGATAGAGGCGGGTGCGCCACATCAGGGCGATCTCGCGGAACAGGCCCTCGCGGATCTCGGCGTCCAGGTCCGCCGGCAGATGGTGGCGGCGCAGGGCCATCAGGCGCGAGATCTCGGTCTCGCGGTCGACCATGCTGCGGCGGCGCACCTCGGTCGGGTGGGCGGTCAGCACCGGCACCACGTTCATGGCGGCGAAGACCCTCGCCAGCTCGGCGTCGGTCTTGCCTTGGGCCTTCAGGCGCTTCACGGCGTCGACCAGGGTGCGCGGCCGCTCGTCGCCCGGCTGGGCGTCGGCCTCGGCGTGACGACGGCGGCCGGCGACGTCCTCGCCGATATTGGCCAGCAGCGAGTGACTGGCGAAGGCGCGGGCCAGGAACACGGCCTGATCGTTGGTGAGATCGGCGAACAGATGGTCGAGGACCGGCGCGTCGCTGGTATCCTCGTCCTCGCCGGAGGCGGCCTTGCGCGCCTTGGCCACCAGGGCGGCGGCCTCCTCGCCCTCGAGATAGGTGATCGCCTCGATCAGGAGATCGTTCAGCAGGTTGGCGTTCTGGCGGACGTGACGGCTGGTGGGACGGTCGACGTCGATCGACAGGGCCGGATTGCGCATGCGCGAACTCCAGGATCGGCCGGAGCCGTTCGGGACGGGAATGGATCACGAGAAAGCGTCGACGACGCGGGATCGATCCCTGGCGCTGACGTTACGGCGCCCTCTAGCGCGCTTCACCGGGCGGGAAAACCCGCCCGGCACTATGGTTGCGCTACCATAGCATTTTTGCGTGGTTTTCTTTCGTCAGCGCGCCAGCCAGCCACCATCCACGGGCAAGGTAATGCCCTGAACGTAGTCGGCGGCCGACGAGGCCAGGAAGACGGCGGCGCCGCCGATATCTTCCGGGCGGCCCCAGCGCCCGGCCGGGATGCGAGCCAGGATCGAGGCGTTGCGGTCGGCGTCGGCCCGCAGGGCCTCGGTATTGTTGGTGTCGAAATAGCCCGGGGCGATGGCGTTGACGTTGATCCCCTTGGTCGCCCACTCGTTGGCCAGGATCTTGGTCAGGCCGGCCAGGCCCGACTTGGCGGCCGTATAGGACGGCACGCGGATGCCGCCCTGGAACGAGAGCAGGGACGCGATATTGATCACCTTCGCGGTCACACCATTCACGGGCCCCTGCTTCAGCGCCTGCTTGGCGAAGGCCTGGGTCAGGAAGAAGACGACCTTCAGGTTGGTGTCCATCACCGCGTCCCAGTCGGCTTCCGAGAACTCGATCGAGTCGGCGCGACGGATGATGCCGGCGTTGTTGACCAGGATGTCGACCTTGCCGAACGCGGCCACGCTCTCGTCGACCACGCGCTGGACGGGCTCGGTCGAGCCGAAGTCGGCCTTGATCGACAGGAACTTGCGGCCCAGGGCCTCGACGGCCTTCTGAGTGTCGGTCGGCGCGCTGCGGCCCGCGGCGGCGATGTCCGCGCCGGCGGCGGCCAGGGCGATGGCGATCCCCTGCCCGATCCCGGTATTGGCGCCGGTGACCAGCGCGACCTTGCCTTCGAGGCTGAACGGATTGGCCATGGGTTCTGATTTCCTGATCCAAAATCTCGTCATCCCGCAAGCCTCGGAGAGGCTATCCCCGACCCAGGGGCCGGCGCATCGCCAATGGCCCCTGGGTCGCGGATCTTCGCTACGCTTCACCCGGGATGACGACGGAGAAGCGTTCAGGCCAGGGCCCCTACTTCAGCTGGCAGATGTCCAGCACGTTCATGTCGGTATAGTCGAGGTTTTCGCCGCCCATCGCCCAGATGAAGGTGTAGTTGGCGGTGCCCGAACCCATGTGGATCGACCACGGCGGGCTCATCACGGCTTCCTCGTTGGCGATCACGATGTGACGCATCTCGTCCGGTTCGCCCATGTAGTGGAAGACCCGGTCGTTCTCGCCCAGACCGAAGTAGAAATAGGCTTCCGAACGACGGTCGTGCAGGTGGGGCGGCATGGTGTTCCAGACGCTGCCCGGCTTCAACACCGTCATGCCCAGCAGCAGCTGGGCCGATTTGCAGGTGGTCGGCACGATGTACTGGTAGATGGTGCGCTCGTTGCTGGTCTCCAGCGCGCCGCGCTCCAGGGCGACGGCGTCGGCGAAGGCCAGCTTCTTGGTCTCGAACGCGGCGTGGGCCGGCAGGCTGACCAGGTAGAAGCGCGCGGCCTCGCCGTTCACGCCTTCGAAGGTAACATCCTTGGCGCCCATGGTGACGTACAGGCCGTCACGCGGAACGATCTCGTAGGCGACGCCGTCGACGGTGATCTTGCCGGTGGTCTCGCCGACATTGATCACGCCCAGTTCGCGGCGCTCCAGGAACGGATGGCCGGCGGCCGAGGCGGGCTCGGTCTGGTCGGGCAGCTTGATCGCCGTGGTGGCCACGACGCCGCCGACGATGAAGCGTTCGGCGTGGTTGTAGGTCAGGACGATCTGGCCGTCCTGGAACAGGTCCTGCATCAGGTAGCGGTCGCGCAGGTCGTCGTTGCTGACCGCGAACATCATGTCCGGATGGGTGGCGTGATAGGTCTTGGCGAACATCGGGAAGTCTCCGGAAGGGTGTTCTTATTCGGCGGCGACGGCCAGCGCCGCGACGGGACGGGCCCAGTCGGGACGCCGATCCAGCTTGTAGGCCTTCTTGGGCAGGTTGTAGGTCAGGTCGACGATCAGCGCCTCGGCCTCGACCAGATCCATCCGGTGCTCGGCGACCATGCGGGCCAGGAAGGCGCTGTCGACGCGGCGGGCCACGTCGTGGCGCGCCGGGATCGACAGGAAGGCGCGGGTGTCGTCGTTGAAGCCGACGGTGTTGTAGAAGCCGGCAGTCTCGGTGACCTGCTCGCGGAAGCGCATCATGCCTTCCGGGCTGTCGTGGAACCACCAGGACGGACCCAGCTTCAGCACCGGATAGTGTCCGGCCAGCGGGGCCAGCTCGCGGCTGTAGACGGTCTCGTCCAGGGTGAACAGGATCACCGACAGGCGCGGATCGTTGCCCAGGCGGCCCAGCAGCGGCTTCAGCGCCGAGACGTACTCGGTGCGCATCGGGATGTCGGCGCCCTTGTCGCGACCGTGCGAGGCCAGCAGGCCCGCATTGTGGTTGCGGTGCGAGCCCGGGTGGATCTGCATGACCAACCCGTCGTCCAGGCTCATCTTGGCCATTTCGGTCAGCATCTGGGCGCGGAACAGCTCGGCTTTCTCGGGCGTGACGTCGCCCTTCACCAGGCTTTGGAACAGCGCCTCGGCCTCGGCGTCCGACAGGTCGGCGGTGGCCGCCGTCGGGTGGCCGTGGTCGGACGAGGTGGCGCCGGCTTCGATGAAGGCCGCCCGGCGCAGGCGATGCGCTTCCAGGTAGCTCTTCCAGCTGTAGACGTCCTGGCCCGAGGTCTCGGCGAAACGCTCGAAAGCGCGCGGGCTGCGCTCGTCCTCGAAGTCGATGACCGCGTCGGGGCGATAGGCGGTGATGACGTGACCGCCCCACCCGCTCTCGCGGATGGCCGCGTGATGCTTCAGGCTCTCGTGCGGGCCTTCGGTGGTGGCCAGGGTCTCGATGTTGAAGCGATCGAACAGGGCGCGCGGACGGAAGGCGTCCGTGGCCAGGGCCGCGTTGATGCGGTCGAAATAGTCGTCGGCGTTCGAGGTCTCGAGGAACTCGGTGAAGCCGAACACCTTGGAGAACACGTGGTTCAGCCAGATCCACGACGGCGTGCCGCGGAAGAGGTGGAAGTTGCTGGCGAACAGCTTCCAGGCCGCGCGCGGGTCGGTGTCCGGAACGCCAGCCTTCGAACGCACCTTCAGGTCGTCCAGGCTTATGCCCTGGCTGTAGAGCATCCGGTACAGATAGTGGTCCGGCGCCAGCAGCAGGTCGGTGGCGTCCTGGAAGGGCTCGTTCGTGGCGAACCACGACGGGTCCGTGTGCCCGTGCGGGCTGATGATCGGCAGGTCCTTGACCAGCGAATAGAGGCCGCGCGCGTAAGAGCGCGTCGCCGGGTCCGCCGGAAACAGACGATCCTCATGAAAATTCAGCGGCCTGGGCATTTTTCGCTTCCTCTTCCCAACGTCTGGACGGCCTCGCGGCGGGCTGTCGTGACGCGCTTGGTAACCGGTGTCACGACGCGTTGCAAGAAAGGAGGCAGGCGTCGCGGCGGGTTGTCCTCAGGACTTCGGCGGCGCGGCCGAGGACTCCCGCAGGACAAGATACGGGATCGTGCTGGCGGGATCACGCGCTTCGCGACTTTCCCGTCCGATGAGCTTTTCGGCGGCGATACGGCCCACCTCGCGCGTCGGGATGTGGATCGTGGTCAGCGGCGGCCAGACGGCCTGGGCGATCTGGAAGTCGTCGAAGCCGACGACGGTCAAATCCTCGGGAACCCTCAGCCCCGCGCGCCGCGCCGCCTGCAGCGCGCCGGCGGCCATTTCGTCGTTGCCGCAGAAGATGGCGGTGGGGCGCGGCTTCATGGCCAGCAGAGCCTCGCCGCAGGCCAGGCCGGACTCGAAGGTATAGGCGCCCTGGACGACATAGTCGGGCTTCAACTCTACCCCGGCCTTCCGAAGCGCGTCCTCCAGCCCGCCCCGGCGTTCGTGCGAGGAACGGAAGTTGGGCAGGCCGCTGATGAAGCCGATCAGCGTGTGACCCAGGTCGACCAGATGCTGACCCATCACCTCCCCGCCCAGACGGTCGTGGCCGACGATCATGTGCTCGGGCTTGTCCAGTTCGACCGAGGCGATGCGGATGTACGCGCAGCCGATCTCGTTCAGCAGCTTGGCGACACGTTCGTCCTCGGACACCGACGGCGGCAGCACGACGCCGAACAGCTTCTGGCGCTCCACGAAGGCGCGGATGTCGGTCAGGAAGGTCGGGCTGGCGCGGTTACAGGGGTGGACGACCAGCTCGAAGCCCGAGCCGCGCATGCCGTCCAGCAGCCCCAGCTGCATGTTGACGACGTACTGCGGGTTGGGGTTGTCGTAGATCATGCCGATCAGGAACGAGCGGCGGAACGCCAGGCCCCGGGCCTGGGGATCGGGCGCGTAGCCCCACTCGGCGATCACCGCCTCGATGCGCTCGCGGGTCTCGTCGCGGACGAAGGGAGACTGGTTGATGACGCGGGAAACGGTCTTCTTCGACACCCCGGCAAGCCGGGCGATATCGTTGATCGTGGCTCGCTTGCGACCACCCTCGACGCTGCTCTCTGGATCTTCCGGGGACGAGGAAGGCGTCTTCGAAGAGTTCACGGCGTTTCCAAGCAGCTTTAAGCGTTGTCTTTTGTCATACTCTAGCCGCGCGGACGTCGCCAACCTAGGACGAAACGTCCGCATGAGGGGTGACTGACACCGGTTACCATGTCACTAGGCAGTGAAATTGACGACACGAAACTCGGCGGCGAAGACGAACCCATGACCGATACGACCCTTGCGCCTCGCGAATCGATCCACCCCGTCGACCCGCGCGACCACGTGGCCACCGCCCTGCGCGACCTCGTGGCTGGCGAGGTCCTGGACCTGCACGGCCAGGCGATCACCGTCCGCGCCGACATCCCCAAGGGTCACAAGATCGCCATTCGCTGTGCCAGCGCTGGCGCCGACGTCCTGAAGTACGGCTGGCCGATCGGCCGGGCCACGGTCGACATCGCGACCGGCGACCATGTCCACGTCCACAATGTCGAGACTCGCCTGCAAGGCGTCGAGGGCTACACCTTCGCCCCGACCGCGCCGGAGCCGCACGTCGAGCCCGCCCCTCGCACCTTCGACGGCTATCGCCGCAAGAACGGCCGGGCCGGCACCCGCAACGAGATCTGGGTGCTGTGCACCGTCGGCTGCGTGGCCAACACCGCCCGCCGCATCGCCGAAAAGGCCAATGCCCGCTTCGCCGGCCGCGTCGACGGAATCTACGCCTTCCCCCACCCGTTCGGCTGCTCGCAGCTGGGCGACGACCTGACCCACACCCGCAGCCTGATCGCGGGCCTGGCCGCCCACCCCAACGCCGGCGGCGTGCTGATCCTGGGCCTGGGCTGCGAGAACAACCAGCTGAAGGCCCTGCTGGAGAGCGCGCCGGATATCGACCGCGAACGCCTGCGCAGCTTCACGACCCAGATGGTCGAGGACGAACTGGAGGACGGCCTGTCCGCCGTCGAGGCCCTGGTCGCCATCGCCGAGCGGGACAGGCGTGAGCCGATCCCGGTCTCGGAGCTGGTCGTCGGCCTCAAGTGCGGCGGCTCGGACGGCTTCTCGGGCGTCACCGCCAACCCGTTGGTCGGCCGCATCGCCGACAAGGTCGCCGACGCCGGGGGCACCCCGGTCCTGACCGAGATTCCGGAGGTCTTCGGGGCCGAGAACGTGCTGCTGCAGCGCGCCGCCAGCCGCGAGATCTTCGACCAGGCCGTCGGCGTGATCGACGACTTCAAGCGCTACTTCATCGACAACAACCAGCCGATCTACGAGAACCCCTCGCCCGGCAACATCGCCGGCGGCATCACCACGCTCGAGGAAAAGTCCCTGGGCGCGGTGCAGAAGGGTGGCCGGGCCCAGTTGGTCGAGGTGCTGCGCTACGGCGAGCGCGTCGGCCCGCACGGCCTGACCCTGCTGGAGGCCCCGGGCAACGACGCGGTCTCGTCGACGGCCCTGACCGCCGCCGGCGCGACGGTGATCCTGTTCACCACCGGCCGCGGCACGCCGCTGGGCTTCCCGGCCCCGACCCTGAAGATCGCCTCGAACTCGGGCCTGGCCCAGCGCAAACCCGGCTGGATCGACTTCGACGCCGGCCAGGTGCTGGAAGGCGTGTCGATGGACGACGCGGCCGACCGGCTGATGGACCTCGTGGTCGACACCGCCTCGGGCAAGGCCACCAAGGCCGAACTCAACGGAGAGCGCGAGATCGCCATCTGGAAGTCCGGCGTGACTCTCTAAAAATGGTCAGGCCAATTGCCAGCCTTGTCAGACTACCGCATTTAAACGATCGACCCTTCCGCTACGAAACTCCAGGCGTGCTCCCTTGACGGCTTCTCCCACCACCTCCCCCGCCCTGCGTCTGAGCGCGACCAGCTATCCGGGCGCGATCCCCGGCACGGCGCTGCCGACCTATGACCGCGACAAGGTGCAGGTCGGGGTCGTCCATTTCGGCCCGGGCGCCTTCCATCGCGCCCACCAGGCCTTCTATTTCGACCAACTGCTGGCCAGCGATCCGCGCTGGGGCATCTGCGCCGTTTCGCTGAAGAGCCCCGGCGTCCGCGACGCCCTGCAGCCGCAGGACGGCCTCTACACCCTGGCTCAGCTGGACGCCGAGACCACCTTCCGCATCGTCGGCTCGATCGTCGAGGTGCTGGTCGCGCCCGAGGATCCGCCGTCGGTCTTCGCTCGCCTGGCCGCCCCCACCACCCGCATGGTCACCCTGACCGTGACCGAAAAGGGCTACACCCTGTCGGCCGAGGGCGGACTGGATGAGAAGCACCCGGACATCGTCCACGACCTGGCCCATCCGCGCGAACCCAGGAGCGCCGTCGGCTATATCGTCGAGGGCCTGCGCCGCCGGTTCGCGGCGGGCCTGTCGCCCTACGCCGTCGTGGCCTGCGACAACCTCGCCGACAACGGCTGGCGCCTGAAAGCGGCCGTGGTCGCCTTCGCCGCCAAGATCGACGCCGACCTCGCCGCCTGGATCGAGACCGAGGGTAGCTTCCCGCGCACCATGGTCGACAGCATCACGCCCGCCACCGACGACGCCCTGCGGGCGCGCGTCAAGACCGCCACGGGCCTGGAGGACGCCTGGCCGATCCAGCGCGAGGCCTTCACCCAGTGGGTCGTCGAGGACGTGCTCCCGAACGATGCGCCGGACCTGGCCAGCGTCGGCGTCATCCTGACCGACGACGTCCGTGGCTTCGAGCGCGCCAAGCTGCGCCTGTTGAATGGGGTCCACTCGACCCTGGCCTATGCCGGCATCCTGCGCGGCCACGAGACGGTGTTCGAGGCGGTCAGCGATCCGGTCCTGGAAGCCCTGGCCCGCGACCTTATGGCCAAGGACATCATCCCGACTCTGACCGCGCCGCGCGGCCTGGATCTGGCCGACTACGCCGAAGCCATCCTGGCCCGCTTCCGCAATCCCGAGATCCGCCACTACCTGGCGCAGATCGCCTGGGACGGTTCGGCCAAGCTGCCCTTCCGCATCCTCGGCACGTTAACGGAAACCCTGGAGGCCGGCCGCTCGATCGAGCGCCTGGCGATCCCGCTGGCGGCCTGGATGCGCTTCATCGCCCTGCGCGCCAAGACCGGCGAGGCGATCACCGACCCGCTGGCCGCCAAGCTGACCGAGATTGGCGTAGGCGTCACCGGCGACGCCAAGACCGACGTGGCGGCTTTCCTGGCTCTGGACACCGTCTTCCCGGCGGCGCTGACCAGAAACCCCACCTTCGTGGCGGCGATCGAGAAGGCCTATACGGACCTCACCTGAACTAGCGGGTCACGCCCTTGGCGGTCAGCACCGGCACGACGGTGCTGACCATGATCTCCAGGTCGAACAGGAATGAGCGCCGGGCCAGGTACTCGGCGTCGAGCGCCACCTTGTCCGGAATGGCCAGTTCGTCGCGGCCGTTGATCTGCGCCCAGCCCGTGACGCCAGGCCGCAGGACATCGACGCCAGCGGCCTGGCGGGCGGCGATCAGGTCGTCCTGATTGAACAGCGCCGGGCGTGGCCCCACCAGGCTCATGTGGCCGACCAGCACGCTCCACAGCTGCGGCAGCTCGTCCAGGCTGAGCTTGCGCATCACCGGCCCCAGCGGCGTCAGCCAGCGGTCGGGGTCCTCCAGCAGGTGCGTGGCGACCTCGGGGGTGTCGATCCGCATGGTCCGGAACTTGGGCATCGGAAACAGCGCCGAGCCCCTGCCCACCCGCCGCGACCAGTAGAGCCCCGGTCCCGGCGAGGTCAGGCGCACCAGCAGCCACAGCATGGCGAGCGGCAGGGCCAGCAAGATCAGACCGATCGCCGCCGCCGCGAAATCAAAAGGGCGCTTCACGAGAACCTAGCCGAGATCGCCGCTGGCCGCGTCGAGCAAAAGATAGGCCCGGCCGGCGTCCGACGACAGCAGGGCCGCCAGCAGGAAGCCCTCGCGGTCCTGGCCCGCCGCCTCTTCGATCATGCCGGCGTAGCGCTTCAGGAAACGCTCCGTATTGGCCTTCAACGTCGAGTCGGAGAACAGACGGCGGACCAGGCGGCGGATGGCGGCCGGAGCCAGGCGCTTGACCACCTCGCGAGCCCCGCCGTCGTCACGCGTCTGTAGGGCGGCGGCGATCTCGTCGATCCGGCCACGCGGCAGAAGGGCGTGCGGGTCGATGCCCATGGCCGTGATCTCGGCGGCCAGCTTCTCACCCAGACCCGCGTCGCCCGGCGAGCTGTTCTCGATGCCGGCCAGCAGGTTGCGCCAGCTCCAGCCGCCCTCGCCGTCAGGATCGGACGACGGCTGGGGAGGCGTCTGTTTGCGGGCCGAGGCCTGCTCGAACACCGAGCGGAATTCCTGGTCGGTGGCCGTCGGCGTCAGGCGCAGCCGGCGACGGTCGGTCGGCGGTTCCTCGTCCTCGTCGTCGAACACGGCCATCGGCAGCGGTTCGGGCTGGACCGGAGGCGGCGGCGGGGCGCCGGCGCGCGTCCGGCTCGGCGGCGCCTGCGCCGAGGTCGAGCGGGCGGCCACGGTCGAGGCGCTGGACGCGGTGATGGCCCCCGCCGCTTCGCTCAGCATCTCATAGTTGCGACGGACGCGCTCCTGGAAGGCCTGATCGATCGCGGCCGTCTCCTCGGCGGTGCGACGGACGGCGTTCATCAACTGCTCAACGCCCTGCTCGATGGACACCCGGACCTCGACGGCTTTCTGCAGCGCCTCGGCCGGCAGGTCGGCGGTGCGCTTGCCGATCTCGGCCAGCATCGCCTCCAGCTCGTCCAGCGTGCCGCGGGCGGCCTGGACCGAGTCGGCCAGCTTCTGCGAGGTGCGCGCCCCGGCCTGCTCGACCATCTGGGCCGAGTGCTCGATGATGTCGCGCGCCTCTTCCATGCGGGACTCGAACACCGCGTCAGCCTTCTGACCGGCGGCGAAGGCGATCTCGTTCAGTTGGTCGACACGGCTGCGGGCTGCCTCGACGCGGGCCTCCACGCCCTCGGCCGCCTTCAACGCCGACTCGGCCATAGCCTCCATGGCCGCCTTCAACTCATCCTCGAGCAAGGTGCGCTGGTTCTCGGCGACATCGCCGATGGTTTCGAGCGTCTTCTTGGCGTTGTCAGCCAGGGCCTCGCGCTGGCTGGTGGCACCCTCGGCCAGTTCGCGGAACTGGTCGGCGGCCGCGCTGATCAGGCCGCGCAGGATCTCCGCGCCCATGGCGGCGGCGTCCGACAGCTCGGTGGCGCCGACGCGGGTATAGGCCACGAACTCGGTAAGTTGGGCCGTGCGGGTCTCGGCCTCGGAGGCGAAGTCTTCCTGGTCCGAGCGCAGGGCCTGGCTGATCTCGACGAGCGCGGCGCGCTGGGCGGCAAGGCTCTTCTCGACCGACGAGACCTGGTCGCCGACTCCATGACCGGCGGTCTCCAGCCGGGCGATCTGGCGCGACAGGTCCTCGGCCCCGACGCGGGCGGCGTCCGAGGCTTCGGCCGCAGCGGCGGCCAGGTCGGCGGCGCGGGCCGCCAGGGCGGCTTCGGCCTCGCGCAGCTGGGTCTCGGCCAGGTCGGAGGCCTCGGCCACCATGCGGGCCTGGCTGCCGATCGCGTCGACGACCGCCGTGGAGCGGGCGTCCAGCGACTGCGACAGAGTCTCCATGGCCGTGCGCTCGTGACCCAGGCCTTGGGCCAGCTGCTTGGCCATCTTGGCGGATTCGGCGGCGGCCTCGGCCAGACGCCCGGTCTCCTCGGCCAGGGCCTGGCGCAGCGAGACGATGTGCTCGCGCGCCCGCTGGGCGGCGGTAGATGCGTCATCCACGCCCTGGCGCAGGGCGTCGACCGCGCTAGACGCGCCCAAGGCCGCCAGGGCGGCCGGAGTCACGATGCGGTCGGTCAGTGTGCGGGTGCGACGCAATTCATCGGCGATGCCGGTCGCTTGGCGCAGCAGATAGGCGCCTAGCAGGGTCAGCAGCGCCGGACCGAGGGCCAGACCGGCGAACACCGTCAGGGCGAAACCCTCGACCTTGAAGGCCGGCACGCCGCGGGCATAGCCCAGGGCGAAAGCGATCGGAGCCAGGGCCCAAAGGAAGGCGATGGCGGTGGCCAGGGTCCAGAACAGAACGCCAGACATGCGGCGCGGAACGTCCTCGGTCCGTAGCGGCACGGTCGCTTCGGGTCCCCGCAGGTCCAGGGTCGGCTCGCGGCTCTCGGCCTTGGCAGGCGCGGCGTGTTCGGGCTCGACCACCGGGGCTGGCGGCTCGGCGGTGGCCGCCAGCGAGGTGGCCAGTTTCAGCTCGGGTTCGGAGAAGCTCTCGACCGGCTCGGGATCGGGCTCCCGGCGCCGACGCGAGCGCACGGTCATCGGCGGCGGAACGGCCAAGTCATCGTTCAGCGTGTCCTGCAAGCTCAGGGGTTCGGCGGTCGGAACGTCCGCCTCCGGCCCGGCGAACGACGTCGCCCCAGGAACCTCCGGAGGGAGTTCAGGCGTGGTCTTGGTTTCCTCGGGAGGGGCATCCGTCGGCGTAGCGGAAAAATCGAGCGGTTGGCGCTTCTTAGGCTTCATACACAGCCAGGGTCCCAAGGCGTCGGCGAGGGGCGCAAGAGACAACCTTCGCGCGCCGGACCCCTCCTTCGCGTGTCACATGAACCTAACGGCGAAAAGCCTTGGCGAAAAGCGACTTCCGTTGTGTTCGCGGGGTCTGGGCGCCTTGCGCGCGCGTTCACGCGTCGCGCGCGGTCGCCTCGGCCGTTCCGCGAGGCGCATTCACCGCGATCGGCGCGCCGCGCGGCGAGCGGGCGACCGTCCTGGCCGAGGCGCTCTTGGCGTGCGGGCAGACGGCGTGCTCGACGCTCACCCCGAACTGGCAGAGCGCGAACGAGGACAGCCAGACGACCGCCACAGCCAGCATTTCCGTCAGAAAGCCCATAGCCCGTCCCTGGACCGATACCGGCGTTATGCTAGCGTTCTTGAACGGGGGCGAGTGAACTTTTGGTCATGAAGGTCGGTGCTCACCAGCCTTGGCGCCATGTCCACTGACAGCGCCCCCAGAATTCCGGCGGTTGTCCGCAGCCTCGCCCGGGCCTAGGTCGCAAGGTGACGCAGCGCGCTCCTCGACGGACACGCTGGGACGTTTTTCCTTTGCGGACCCTCGCCTTGGCCCTTACCCAATTCGCAACCGCCGCGTACCCGCCGGACTCCGCAATGACCGAAATCTCGCCGGCGCGCCTGACCCACCTCCAGCGCCTGGAGGCCGAGAGCATCCACATCCTGCGCGAGGTGGCGGCCGAGTGCGAACGGCCGGTCATGCTGTATTCGATCGGCAAGGACAGCGCGGTGATGCTGCACCTGGCCGCCAAGGCCTTCTATCCCAGCAAGCCGCCCTTCCCTCTGCTGCACGTCGACACGACCTGGAAGTTCCGGGACATGTACGCCCTGCGCGACAAGGTGGCGTCCGAGCTGGGCTTCGACCTGATCGTCCACAAGAACCCCGACGCCGAGGCGCGCGGGATCAATCCGTTCGACCACGGCAGCGCCCTGCACACCGACCTCTGGAAGACGGCGGGCCTGAAACAAGCCCTCTCCAGGTACGGCTTCGACGCGGCCTTCGGCGGCGCTCGCCGCGACGAGGAGAAGAGCCGGGCCAAGGAGCGGGTCTTCTCTTTCCGCTCGGCAGAGCAACGCTGGGACCCGAAGAACCAGCGGCCCGAGCTTTGGAACCTCTACAACACCCGCAAGCACCCGGGCGAAAGCCTGCGCGTCTTCCCGATCTCCAATTGGACCGAGCTGGACGTCTGGCAGTACATCCACCTCGAGACCATCCCGATCGTGCCGCTCTACTTCGCGGCCGAACGGCCGGTGGTCGAGCGCGACGGGGCGCTGATCATGGTCGACGACGACCGCTTCCGCCTGCGCGATGGCGAGGTGCCGCAGATGAGGAGCGTGCGGTTCCGCACCCTGGGCTGCTATCCGCTGACGGGCGCGGTCGAAAGCACCGCGGCCACCCTGCCCCAGGTCATCCAGGAGATGCTGCTGACCACGACGTCGGAGCGCCAGGGCCGGGTCATCGACCATGACCAGTCCGCCTCGATGGAGAAAAAGAAGCAGGAGGGCTACTTCTGATGGCGCACCAGTCCGCCCTGATCGCCGAGGACATCGACGCCTACCTGCACCAGCATCAGCACAAGTCGCTGCTGCGCTTCATCACCTGCGGCAGCGTCGACGACGGCAAGTCCACCCTGATCGGCCGCCTGCTGTACGACAGCAAGATGATCTTCGAGGATCAGCTGGCGGCCCTCGAGGCCGACAGCAAGAAGGTTGGCACCCAGGGCGGGGCGATCGACTTCGCCCTGCTGGTCGACGGCCTGGCCGCCGAGCGCGAGCAAGGTATCACCATCGACGTCGCCTACCGCTTCTTCTCGACCGAGAAGCGCAAGTTCATCGTCGCTGACACCCCCGGTCACGAGCAGTACACGCGCAACATGGTCACCGGCGCCTCGACCGCCGACGCGGCCGCGATCCTGATCGACGCGCGCAAGGGCGTGCTGACCCAGACGCGGCGCCACAGCTATCTCGTGTCCTTGCTCGGCATCCGCCACGTGGTGCTGGCGGTGAACAAGATGGACCTGGTCGGCTGGGCCCCGGCGGTGTTCGACCGGATCGTCGCCGACTACCGCGCCTTCGCCGAGCAGATCGGCCTTTCGGTCTTCACGCCCATCCCGATCTCGGGCCTCGGCGGCGACAACATCGCTTCGCGCAGCGAAGAGACGCCTTGGTTCGAAGGCCCGATCCTGATGGACTGGCTGGAAGGCGTGGAAGTCGAGGACGACCTGCGGTCCAAGCCGTTCCGCATGCCGGTGCAGTGGGTCAATCGCCCGAACCTCGACTTCCGGGGCTTCTCGGGCCTGATCGCCTCGGGGAGCATCAAGCCGGGCGACCGCATCCGCGCCCTGCCCTCGGGTCGCGAGAGTCGCGTGGCCCGCATCGTCACCCTGCCGGGCGACCTGCCCCTGGCCGTCGCCGGCCAGTCGGTGACCCTGACGCTGGAAGACGAGATCGACATCTCGCGCGGCGATGTCATCGCGACCGCCGACGCGCCCGCCCCGGTCGCCAACCAGTTCGAGGCCACGCTCGTCTGGATGGACGACGAGCCCCTGCCCCCGGGCCGCACCTATCTGCTGAAGCTGGGGACGAGGACGGTCGGCGCCAGCGTCACCGACATCAAGCACCGCGTGAACGTCAACACGCTGGAGCACACGGCCGCCAAGCGCCTGGAGCTGAACGAGATCGGCCTCGTGAACCTTTCGCTCGACCAAGCCATCCCGTTCGAGGCCTATGCCGACAACCGCCAGATGGGCGGCTTCATCCTGATCGACCGCCTGTCCAACCGCACCGTCGGCGCGGGGATGATCAACTTCGCCCTGCGGCGCGCCGACAACATCCATTGGCAGCACACCGACGTCAGCAAGGCCTCGCGATCGGCGCTGAAAAGCCAGCGCGGCCAGGTCGTCTGGCTGACGGGCCTCTCCGGCGCGGGCAAGTCGACCATCGCCAATCTGGTCGAAAAGCGCCTGCACGCCCTGGGCCGCCACACCTATCTGCTGGACGGCGACAATGTCCGCCACGGCCTCAACAAGGATCTCGGCTTCACCGAAGAGGACCGCGTCGAGAACATCCGCCGGGTGGCCGAGGTGGCCAAGCTGATGGTCGACGCCGGGCTGATCGTGCTGACCGCCTTCATCTCGCCGTTCCGCGCCGAACGCCAGTTGGCGCGCGACATCCTGGAGCCCGGCGAGTTCATCGAGGTCTTCGTCGACACGCCCCTGGCCGTCGCCGAGGCGCGGGACGTGAAGGGCCTCTACAAAAAGGCCCGCTCTGGGCAGCTGAAGAACTTCACCGGCGTCGACAGCCCGTATGAAGCGCCGGAAGCCCCGGAGCTACGCATCGACACCACCGCGATCGATCCCGTGGAAGCGGCCGAACGGATCGTCGCCTGGCTGGAAGGCCAGGAGATCGACTACACGATCTGAAATCTCGAGCGGCGCGACAGCAGGATCGCGCCGCCCAGGCCCAGCAGGGCCATGAAGGCGGTGGCCAGGTAGCCGTACGCCCCCAGCCGATCGAACAGCGGCCCCGACGCCAGGGTCGCGATGCCCAGCGTGAAGCCCGACGACAGCGCCGAGTTGATCGCCTGGGCCGGCGACGCGGCGGCCGGCGGGGCCAGCTTCTCGATCAGGCGCAGCGAGGCCAGGAACGAGGCCGCGAAGGTCATGGCGTGCAGCATCTGTAGCGGGAACAGCGCCCACAGCGGCGGCTCGAACGCATAGAGCGTCCAGCGCAGCACGGCGGCGCTGGCGCCCAGGATCAGGAACCGCTCCGGTCCCCAGCGGCGGCGCAGCGGCTCCAGGAACCACATGAAGCCGACCTCGGCCGCGACGCCCACGCCCCACAGGACGCCGATCATCGGCTCGGAGATTCCCTGCTTGCGCCAGAGGATGGCCGAAAAGCCGTAGTAGAAGGCGTGCGCGCCCTGGATCAGGCCAGCCGTGACCACCGCCAGCACGAAGGTGCGATTGCGCAGCAGCTCGGAGAGGCCTTTCCAGCGCTCCGACCGGTCGGGCTTGGCGCCTTCGGCGTGGACGCGCTCGGGCGGCACCAGCACCGCGGCGGCCAGGGCCGCGATGAAGCAGGCCGTGGCGATCCAGATGGCGATGATGGTCGGCGCGGCGAAGGTCAGGATCGACCCCATGGCCAGGTTCGCCGCGATAAAGGCGCTTGAGCCCGTGCCGCGCGGGATCCCGTAGTTGAAGCCCTCGATCCGCGCCCGGCGCAGGGTGATGATGTCGATCAGCGGCGAGACGGTCGACAGCAGGGTCTGGCCGACGAACCAGGCCAGGATGAACCACCACAGGTTCGGAGCGGCCAGCAGGCCCGCATAGCCCAGCCCCGCTCCGACCAGCAGCAGCAGCATCGGCGTGCGCCGCAGGGTGAAGCCATCGGCCCACACAGCCAGCGAGGCGCCGGTGAAGGGCTTCAGCAGCAACGGCACGGCCAGGATCAGCCCGATCTCGCCGCCGCTCATGCCGCGCGAGCGCAGATAGGTGCCGATATACGGCAGACTGACGCCAGAGCTCAGAAAGATAGCGGCGTAGAACAGGCAAAGGCGGACCAGGGTTGGGAGCCCCTTCCCGCCCGCCCTGTACGCCGTATCCGGCACCTTAGTCCGCGCCGCCGAAGCGAGCCGTCCATTCGGCGATCTGCTCGTCCTCGATCTTCTTGAACAGGACGTCCGGCACCGTCACCTTCGCGCCGACCGTCAGCACGTCGAGCTCGACCTTGGCGTCGTTCGAGGGCCATGCGGCCGGGTAATCCAGGCCGAAGGCGTTGCCGATCGTCTCGGCGGCGAACGGGATGAACGGCGCCGAGAGCTTGGCGTAGAGGGCCACCAGGTTCAGCGCCGTGCGGACGATGACGGCGGCGCGGTCGCGATCGGTCTTGATCGCGGTCCAGGGCGCTGCCTCCTGCAGGTACTCGTTGCCGACCACCCACAAGGCCCGCAACGCCTGGGCGCTCTTGCGGATCTCGATGGCGTCCATCTGTTCGGAAAGATCCGCCAGGCGCGCCGAGACGTCGGCGAACAGCTTCTCTTCCGGCGGACCGGGCTCACCGCCCGCCGGCACCACGCCCTCGAACTTGCTCTCGTTGAACTTCAGGATGCGGTTGACGAAATTGCCCAGCACGTCGGCCAGGTCGCGGTTCACGGCGCTGGCGAACTGCTCCCAGGTGAAGGCCGTGTCGCTGCTCTCCGGCGAATTGGCCGTCAGGTACCAGCGCCACAGATCCGGCGGCAGAATCTCCAGGGCCGCGTCCATGAACACGCCGCGCTTGTTCGAGGTCGAGAACTTGCCGCCGTACCAGTTCAGCCAGTTGAAGGCCTTGAGCATGTCGACGCTCTTCCACGGCTCTTCCGAGCCGAGGATGGTCGCGGGGAAGCTGACCGTGTGGAAGGCCACATTGTCCTTGCCCATGAACTGGACGTAGCTGACATCGTCGGCGCCCGCGTCGGTGCGCCACCAGCGCTTCCAGTCGCGGTCGGGCGAGCCCTCGGCCCATTCCTGGGTGGCGGCGATATATTCGATGGGCGCGTCGAACCAGACATAGAAGACCTTGTCCTCGAAGCCCGGACGCGGAACGCCGTCCTTGGCCACCGGGATACCCCAGGCCAGGTCGCGGGTGATGCCGCGGTCGATCAGGCCTTCATCGAGGTGCTTGTAGGCGATCGAGCGAGCCAGCGGCGGCCAGTCGGCGTGGCTATCGACCCAGGCCCTGATCTTGTCGGCCATCTTGGTCTGCAGCAGGTAGAGGTGACGGGTGTCGCGGACCTCGATGTTCCGCGAGCCCGAGATCACCGAATACGGATTGATCAGGTCGGTGGGGTCCAGCAGGTTGCCGCAGTTGTCGCACTGGTCGCCGCGCGCCTTCTCGAAGCCGCAGTGGGGGCATGTGCCCTCGACATAGCGATCCGGCAGGAAGCGCTTGTCGTCGACCGAATAGACCATCTGGTCGACGCGTTCCTCGATCAGGCCGTGGTCTTCCAGGGCCTGGCAGAAGTGCTGGGTCAGGCGATGATTCTGCGGCGAGGACGAGCGGCCGAAATGGTCCCACGACAGGCCGAAGGCGCGGCCGACGTCGTGCTGAAGGATGTGCTGCTCGGCGCAATAGGTGGCGACGTCCTGACCCGCGGCGGTCGCCGCGAGTTCGGCCGGCGTGCCATGTTCGTCGGTGGCGCAGATGTAGAGGGTCTCGTGCCCCTGGGCCCGCTTGAACCGCGCATAGACGTCGGCCGGCAGCATCGACCCGGCAAGGTTCCCCAGATGCTTGATGCCGTTGATGTACGGCAGGGCCGAGGTGATCAGGATGCGAGCCATGCGGGCGCGGCCTTTCGGGGAGTCACGGGAAGCTTAGAAGCGTCCGCATATAGAAGGGTCGGGCGGCGAGGGAAAGGTTTGGCCGTACAAGCCCCCTCCACCGGCGTTCGCCGCCCCCCTCCCCCAAGAGGGGGAGGAGAAAAAGCAGCCGCGACTATTCTCCGCCCCGCTTGGGGGCGGACAGACCGCGCTCAGCGCGGTCAGGCGGGGGCTTGTGCTGAGCTCGCCATCCCTACAGCGGAATGTTGTCGTGCTTCTTCCAGGGGTTGGAGAGTTCCTTCCCCTTGAGGCTCTTGAGGCCGCGCACGATGCGACGGCGGGTGCCGTGGGGCATGATGACGTCGTCGATATA
>NZ_JBWKSF010000005.1:380418-409536 GCF_059419665.1 Caulobacter sp. GW821-FHT05F04 | reverse complement strand
CCAGGGACCCAACGAGCTACACCCGCCAACATCAAGCCAAGGCTCAACGTACATCGCAATACACAGGGACCCAGGGGCCGCCGCGGTCGTCCGCCCCTGGGTCCCGGACAAGCCCCGCGGGCTTTCCGGGATGACAAGAAGGAAATGCGGGGAGGCGGCGTAAAACCCGCTAGTCCTCGTCCGTTTCCAGGTCCCCCAGCACCTCGCGCGCCAGGGCCTTGTTGACCGCGCGGTGCTGCTGCGAGGCGGCCTCGTCCAGCAGTTTGGCGGCGGCCAGGCCCTCGGCGGCCGAGCGGGGCAGGCGGGCGATCAGATAGGGATAGAGGTCCGGATCGGGCTTCAGGTGCTCGGCCCGGAAGGCGCGCTCCAGCACCGCCCGCAGCACCACGTCGTCGGGCTCGGCGATCTCCGCCACGGTCAGGGCGTTCAGCCGCGAGCGCAGGTCGGGCACCGCGCAGCCCCAGGCGATCGGCGCGACGCGGGCGGTCAGCAGCACGCCGCCGCCGTCGACCCCGGCCATGTTGAGGATGTGGAACAGGTCTTCGTCGCTCAAGGCGGCGCTGGCCGACCGCTGGTCGGCGTCCTCGACCAGCACGGCCCGGCCGCGCAGGGCCGGCAGGTCCGGGGGCTGCGTCGCCTCGGCGTTGATCACCACCGCCCCCGTCCGCGCCGCCCAGGTCCGCGCCAGGTGGGTCTTGCCGCTGCCGACCGGCCCGACCAGGGCCAGCCGCCCCTCGGGCCAGTTCGGCCAGGCGTCCAGCCGCGCCACGGCGTCGGCGTTACAGCCCGAGACGGCGAAGTCCTCCCGGCCGTAGCTCGGCGCGGCGGTCAGCGGCAGTCTGAACTGGGTCGACAATCCCTGGAGCCCGGCGTGGTGAATGGTTGGGTGGGGATATAGGGCGCGTCGGCGGTTAGGGCGAGGCGGGGCGGTTGGGGATAGTGGGGATAGGGCGGAAGGGGGTGTGGATTGACAGGTCAACGCGAGGGCGCGCGGCTTATCTACCGACGCTTGCTTTTGCCGTATAGGCTGCCCAGTCTGTGCTCGTCTGGCGAGGGAGGGGCGGTGACTGGTTTTATCAAGTGGGTCTTCGATCCTGCCAATGCCGTACAGGTGAGCGCTTGGGGCCTTTTACTCGGGCTCTTTGGGACACTTCTTACGATTTTGGGTTTCGGCCTAACGGGGTGGCAGCTCTGGCGTACGGCCAATGCTACCGAGGCGGCCGCTCTGGCGGTCGCGGGGATTAAGTCGAGAGTTGCCACTTATGATGCGATATTTGAGGTTTCTCGAGCCGTCTCGGCGTTGAAGGAAACGGATCGTCACCTCAAGCGGCATTCTTGGGTGGATGCTGTCGAAAGCTACGGCGACGGACGACATGCATTGGTGAGGTTGACCGAGTTGCCCTCCGATCTGAACGCAGAGCGACTTGAAAATCTGTCTAACATTTTGTCCGAGGTGGTGATCTTCTCGGAGAAGATCGAGGCGGCCTTGCAGAAAAGCAAAGCTCCGACTGATGTATCGAAAATGATAAATTCGAACAGAAGATTTGTTGAGACCTTGGCGAGAATTAGCATTGCCTTGGAGAAGGGTGCATAGATGTCAGCTTCCACAAATGATAAATATGCTTTCCTCGTTGAAAAGCTCTACGAAGACACCTCAAGAGGGAAAATGCCCTGGAGGATTTCTGAGAGAAATTTGTATTCGACGCCAATTGGCGAAAACTATATAGAGTTATCTTCAAAAGAGCGGAACGGAGATACTGATATTTATGTGTATATAATGGATAAAGATGGTAATGTGCTGGATTCATTCAGCGATGTTGATTTGGCTGATGCAATGCCAAGAATTTTAGGTTTTAATAGTTACTTCTCTTTGATGTTTGATTTGCTGAGAAGAGTTGGTAGGAGGGCTTCTGGGGCTGAAGACGTTCTTGACAATATTTTACGAGGATTGGGTGCTTCCCCGGCGCAGGTCCCTACTAGACAGCTAAAGTCTAAGGATGATGAAATTCCTTTTTGAGTGCTAGGCGGGTTCAGGACACCCACCGCCAAACCAACAACACCACCCCCACCACGATCACCGGCCCGAACACCCGGAACGTGTGGCGCGTGCAGCGCTCCGGGAAGAAGGTGTCGTAGGGGCCGTCCTTGGTGGCGCCGTACTTCACGGCGACGGCGGTCAGGGGGCATTTGAAGCCGCAGGCGGCGAAGACGGCGCTCTCGATCGCCGTCAGGCCCAGCGCGACCCACAGCCAGGGACCGCGCGCCCCGGTGATCCCGGCGGCCAGCACGACCAGGGCGGCGCTGGCCATCACCACATAGATCACCGTGTGGACGGCGCGGACGAGGGTCAGGCGCTGGGCGTCGGTCATGGCGGGAGGGTAGCGGATGGCGCTGGCGGGGCCACGGTATTCGCGTCGTTGAGGCGGTGCGGCGAAACCTCGTCCTTCGACAGGCTCAGGATGAGGTTTCGAATGCGCCGCGGCGAACAGTAGACCTCATCCTGAGCTTGTCGAAGGACGAGGGCGGAACCGCCGGGGTTTGCTAAGGTGCTGTCATGGATCTCTCCCCCGACCTCCTCGCCTGGCGCGCCGAGCTGACCCGGCCCGCCGGCCCGCTGAACGGCCTGGCTCGCGCGACCCAGCAGCGGATCAACCGGCTGATCCCCGAGAAGGTCCACGCCGCCATCACCGCCGCCATCGCGGGGATGACGCGGGCGCTGCTGGTCGGGTCGGACTACGCGACGGGCTCGCCCTTGATCGGCCTCACCCTGGACGAGCGCCGGGCCAGGGCGGCCAAGGCGATCGACGGCTGGAAGAAGGCGGCGGCGGCCGAGGGCGGGGTCACCGGGTTCGGCGGCTTCCTGGCGGCGGCGGCCGACTTCCCGCTGCTGATGAGCTTCAAGATCAAGCTGCTGTTCGAGATCGCCGCCGTGTTCGGCCACGACGGGACGGAACTGCCCGAGCGCCTCTACATCCTGCACATCTTCGAGTTGGCGTTTTCGGATGCTCCGCACCGAGCCCGGGTGCTGGCGGCCATGGACGACTGGGACGCGCGGCCGCACCCGGCCCACCTGGACGACTTCGACTGGCGGGCCTTCCAGCAGCAGTACCGCGACCACATCGATCTCGCGAAACTGGCCCAGTTCATCCCCGTGGTCGGCGCGCCGCTGGGGGCCATCGTCAACTGGCGGCTGGTCGAGCGCCTGGGTCACACGGCGGTGATGGCGTATCGGATGCGGGCGGAGCAGGCTGAGAAATCCCTCTCTCATGGAGAGAGGGAGGGGCCCGCCGCGTAGCGGTGGGAGGGTGAGAGGTTTCACCGGTAGCCGGCTTCTACCTTCCCGCTCTACTCTACAATTCTTGTCATCCCGGCCGCAGCGAAGCGAAGAGCCGGGACCCAGGGGCGACCGCTGTGCGCCGGCCCCTGGGTCCCGGATAGCCTCTGCGAGGCTTCCGGGATGACAAGGGATGGGGATTGAGGGCGCTCTGTCCCCGGTGTTCGCGACGCCGAACCCCACGAAATCAACGACTTTCCACTTTTACGCGTTGCTGAATGATCCGCGTTGAATCCGCCTGCACAATCATAGCCGTCCCCGTCGCGGGGGAGGGCGTTTGGATCCGGCCCAATACGGCGGCGGGGATAGGTTGAGCGGGGCCGCTGGCGGTTCCCGGAGGCTCGAAAGTCGCCCCGTCCGTACTCTTTAGGCGGATCGGTTGGCGAACGGGCGGTCTCCGGGATCAAAGCCGACAGCGGAGCGACAGGGCGGTGATCGTACAAGCCGCCTATCGTGGATCGTCGGGGTCGAGACGGATGTAGCCGATCGACTTGGTCCGCGCCCGTCCGGGGGCTAGTGGGGTCCCGAGCTGAAAGACGCTCACGCCCCCCATCCTCACGGGCAAGAACAGCCTGGCGGAGCGGTCAGCGAGCCGAAACACAACAAACCCTACGGTCTCCGGGTTCGCCCGGCCGCTCCGTCGCCTCCCCACATGCCTTCAGCGGCTCGGCCGCGTGAAGCCGCCAAGCCGTGCCGGCTCAGCACAGGCCCCCACCTGACCTGCTCACGCAGGTCTGTCCGCCCCCAAGCGGGGCGGAGAAGGCAGGGCGCCTCTCCTCCCCCTGTTGGGGGAGGGGGACCGCCGAACGGCGGTGGAGGGGGACAGCTCCGCGCCTACAGATCCAGATCCGCCGACGCGAACTCGGCGTTTTCCTGGATGAAGCGGAAGCGCAGCTCGGGCTTGCGGCCCATCAGGGTCTCGACCAGGCTTTCCACCGCCTCTTCGGCGCGCGGCAGGGTCACGCGGGCCAGGGTGCGCTTCCTGGGGTCCATGGTGGTCTCCTTCAGCTGGGAGGCCATCATCTCGCCCAGGCCCTTGAAGCGGCCGATCTCGGGCTTCTTGCCCTTGAACACCGTGGCCAAGAGCTCGTCCTTGTGGGCGTCGTCGCGGGCGTACTCGCTCTTGCCGCCGTGGCTGATGCGGTAGAGCGGCGGCAGGGCCAGATACAGGTGACCCTGGCGGATCACGTCCGGCATGGTCCGGTAGAAGAAGGTGATCAAGAGGCTGGCGATGTGGGCGCCGTCGACGTCGGCGTCGGTCATGATGATGATGCGGTCGTATCGCAGGTCTTCCTCGCGATACTTGGCGCCACCCTGGGCGCCGAGCGCGAGCATCAGGTCCGACAGTTCCTTGTTGGCGGTGAACTTCTCGCCGGACGCCGAGGCGACGTTCAGGATCTTGCCGCGCAGCGGCAGGATGGCCTGGTACTTGCGGTCGCGGGCCTGCTTGGCCGAGCCGCCGGCCGAGTCGCCTTCGACGATGAACAGCTCGGCCCCGTCGACCGCGCCGCCGGCGCAGTCGGCCAGCTTGCCGGGCAGACGCAGCTTGCGGGTGGCGCTGGCGCGGGTGACTTCCTTGTCCTTGCGGCGCTTGAGACGCTCCTCGGCCCGCTCGATGACGAACTCCAGCAGGGCCTGGGCGTTCTTCGGGCTGGACGACAGCCACAGGTCGAACGGGTCGCGCAGCGCGGCTTCCACGAAGCGCTGGGCCTCGGAGGTCGAGAGCTTCTCCTTGGTCTGCCCCTGGAATTCGGGGTTCTTGATGAACACCGAGATCAGGGCGCCGGCCTGGGCGACGACGTCGTCGGCGGTGATGATCGTGCCGCGCTTCTCGCCCTTGAGGTCGGCATAGGCCTTGAGGCCGCGGGTCAGGGCGGCGCGGAAGCCGCTCTCGTGGGTGCCGCCTTCGGGGGTCGGAACCGTGTTGCAGTACGACTGCATGAAGCCGTCGTGCTCGCCGAAGCCCTGGGGCGTCCAGCTGACGGCCCACTCGACCGCGCCGGCCTCGCCCTGGCGCTCGATGCGGCCCGAGAAGCTCTCGGGGGTGACGGTGTTCAAGCCCTTGGTCCGCTCGGCCAGGAAGTCGGCCAGGCCGTTGGGGAAGTGGAACGTGGCCTCGGGCGGGGTCTGGTCATGGATGCGGGAGGGATCGCAGGACCATTTGATCTGCACGCCGCGGAACAGATAGGCCTTGGAGCGGGCCATGCGGTACAGGCGCGCCGGCTTGAAGCCGACGCCCTCGCCGAAGATCTCGTCGTCGGGCTTGAAGCGCACCATGGTGCCCTTCTTGCGCGACGGACCGACCTGCTGGATCGGGCCCAGCGGCTTGCCGCGCGAGAACACCTGCAGGTGCTCGAAGCCGTCGCGCCAGACGGTGACCTCGACGCGCTCGGACAGGGCGTTGACCACGGATGCGCCGACGCCGTGCAGGCCGCCGGAGGTCTCGTAGGCCTTGCCGGTGAACTTACCGCCGGCGTGCAGGACGGTCATGATGACCTCCAGCGCCGACTTGCCGGGGTACTTGGGGTGCGGGTCCACGGGCATCCCCCGCCCGTCGTCCTTGACCGACAGGTAGCCGTCGGCGTCCAGCTTGACCTCGATGGTCTTGGCGAAGCCGGCCACGGCCTCGTCCATCGAGTTGTCGAGGACTTCGGCGAACAGGTGGTGCAGCGCCCGCTCGTCGGTGCCGCCGATGTACATGCCGGGACGCTTGCGGACCGGCTCCAGCCCTTCCAGCACCTCGATGTCGGCGGCCGAATATTCGCCCGGCGCGCTGACCTTGGCCGGCGCGGACGGTGGGGCCGGCTTGCTCGACGGAGGCGGCGGCGGGATCGGACGCGGCGTCGGTTCGACGTGCGGCTCCACGCTGGTCTGGAACGGCGCGGCGGGGACGGGCGCCAGGGCGTCGTCGTCGAACAGCGAGGGGGTCTTATCGGAAGATGACATTGGGGCAAGTCTAGGCGATTCGAACGCGGGGGCCTCGTATGGCCTCGCGGCCTTCCCCTGAAAAGCAAAATCCGCCCCCAGCTAAGCCGGGGGCGGATCGTTAGAGTTAGGCGGAAAGCCTAGCGATAGGCGGGCGGATAACCGCTCTGGTCGGTGGCCGCGTAACGGTCGCGCAGCTGGGTCTGGCGGCTGTCCCGCGGCTGCTCGACGCCGCCCACGAAGACGTTCAGCGGCCAGCTGGTGGTCTCCAGCGGGTCGCCGTTCCAGACCACGACGTCGGCCAGCTTGCCGACTTCGAGCGAGCCGATCTTGCCGTCCTGGCCCCAGATCTTGGCGGGGACCAGGGTCACCGAGGCCAGGCCGGCCGCGTAGGGCAGGCCGTTGGCGACCGCGAGGCCGGCGTTCAGCCGCTCCTGGCGCAGGTTGTTGAAGTCCCGCGAGCCGTTGATCGCCACCTTCACGCCGGCGGCGTTCAGGCGGGCGGCGTTGTCCAGCCGGGAGGCCAGGGTCTCGAAGCTGTCGGGCAGATCGGCCTGCGGATCGACGATGACGGGCACGCCGGCCTTGGCGATCTCGGGAGCGACCAGCCAGCCTTCCTCGACGCCTTCGAGGATGATCTTGATCTTCTCCTCGGCCGCCAGCTTCAGGGCCTGGCGGATGTCGGCGGCGCGGGAGACGCGGATCAGCAGCGGGGTCTTGCCCTGCACGACGGGGATCAGGGCCGCCAGATCGAGACGCGAGAGACCGAAGTCCCGGGTCGCGCCCTGCTCGAAGGCCGCGCGGCGGCTGGCGAAGGCGCGAGCGTCCTCCAGGGCCGAGCGGATCAGGATCAGGTCGGCGCCGCGCGAACCGCCGGCCGCCCGCGCGCCGCTCTCGCCCAGCGAGACGGTGACGGCCAGCTTGGAGGCCTCGACGATGTCGCTCGCCCCGGACTTCAGGCGGATGAACGCCGCCTGGCCGCCGAACAGCGAGGGATCGCCGTCGCCGGTCTTGCCGGCGGTCATCTCCTCGACCACGCCGTCGTCGGCATGCTCGTGCGCGCCGCCGCCGGTTCCCGACAGCACCGGCACGACGCCCGAGCTGGTGATGCCCCCGTCCCGGGCGAACGGGATGAAGGTCGAGGCCGGGTTGATCCCGTAGCTGATGTCGAAGGCGGCGCTGAGCGCGTTGCCGGTGCCGTCGTCGCGGGTCTCGCGCACGCCGCTGACCTCGGACGCGCCGAGGTTCGAGGACGAGGCGACCAGGCCCGGGGTGACGACGCCGCCCTTGGCGTCGATCACCTTGGCTCCGGCCGGAACGGCGACGCTGGCGCCCAGGGCGGCGATCTTGCCATCGTTGATCACCAGCGTGCCGGCCGGAATGGTCGGGCCGGAGACCGGTTCGATGCGGGCGTTGACGATGGCGACGGTCTCGGCCGCCGCGGGGAGGGCCAGCGCGCAGGCGGCGCTGGCGAGAAGCAGTGACCGGATCATCAGTTGAACGCTCCCTGGCCGGGTTGGCCGAGCTCGAAATCGGACTTGGGCTGGAAGCGCGCGTCCTTGCGATCGTAGATCAGCGCGCCGTCGATGAAGACCTTCTCGGCCTGGGCGTAGACGCTGAACGGGTCGCGGCTCCAGACCACCAGGTCGGCGGCCTTGCCGGGTTCGATCGAGCCGGTCTTGTCGCCGATGCCCATGGCCTTGGCCGGGTTGGCGGTGATCCACTTGATCGCCTCGGCCCGGCTGACGCCGTAACCCAGCTTGTTGCCGGCGGTCATGGCGATGGCGGCTTCCTGGTTCAGCCGCTGGGTCATGATCGGGTCGTCCGAGTGGATGACCACGCAGGCGCCGTTCTTCCAGAGGATGGCGGCGTTGGCGTCGATGCCGTCCAGGCTTTCCATCTTGAAGCCGGTCCACGACGCCCAGGTCGCCGAGCAGATGCCTTCCTTGGCCAGCAGGGGCGCGATCTTGTAGCTCTCGATCGCGTGGTGGAACATGGTGATCTTGTAGCCAAACTCCTTGGCGATATCGATCATCGTGGCTTCTTCGTCGGCGCGGTAGCAGTGGTTCTGCACCAGGATGTCGCCCTTCAGCACGCCAGCCAGGGTCTCCAGTTGCAGGTCGCGCTTGGGCGCATCGGCCTTCTCGCCCTTCTGCTGCTTGGCGCGGAAATCGTCCCACTTGCGGGCGTAGTCGGCCGCGTCGATCCAGGCCTTGCGATAGCCGAAGACATTGCCCATCGCGGTGGAGGGCGAACGACCCTTGCCGCCATAGACGCGCTTGGGGTTCTCGCCGCAGGCCATCTTCAGGCCGTAGGGGGCGTCGGGGAACTTCATGCCCTGCATGGTCAGGGCGGGGACGTTCTTCAGCGTCACCGAGCGACCGCCGAACAGGTTGGCCGAACCGGGGAGGATCTGCAGGGTGGTGACGCCGCCGGCGCGGGCCCGGTTGAAGCCGGGGTCCTGCGGCCAGACCGAGTGCTCGGCCCAGACCTGGGCGGTGTTCGGGTCGGTGGCCTCGTTGCCGTCCGAGCGGGCCTGGACGCCCGGCGAGGGATAGACGCCCAGGTGGCTGTGGGCGTCGATGATGCCCGGGGTCAGCCACTTGCCTGTGGCGTCGACCTTGACGGCGTCGGCCGGGATCGCGGTCTCGGGTCCGCCGACGGCGACGACCTTGCCGCCCGAGGTGACGACGACGCCATTGTCGATCTGCTGGCCGGTGGCGGTCAGAACCGTGGCGCCGACAAAGGCCGTGGCCTGCGAGGGGAACGGCTTGTAGGTCGACGGGAAGCCCGTCGAGGCCTGGCCGTCCAGGCCCTTGGGCAGCGGCTTGATCTCGGCCTTCTCGGCTGGCTTGCCATCCTTTTGCGCCGTGCTGGACGGTTTGGCGGGACCGCCGGTCCCGGTCGTCGCGCAGGCTGAAAGTCCCAGCGCGAGCAGGCTCACGGCCATCGCCGTGTAACGCCATCTGATCATGAAAAACCCCGACTCTCGAAGAGGCGGGAAGGACAGACGAAAAGAACCCCGTTATCAAGTCAAAGCAGGGGCGAATGGAGCCGGTCGCCGGCAAAATCGTTCCGCCTGTTCTTGGGAGGTCGTCCATGCGCCGTCTGCTCGCCTGTCTCGCCGTCGCGCTGCTGACCGCCTGCACAGCGCCCGCCACGCCGGGACCTTCGGGACCGCCGCAGCAGTCGCCGCGCGCCCCGGTCGCCGAGGGCGGCATGTGCGGCGGGTTCGCGGGCTTCCAATGCCAGTCCGGCCTGACCTGCCAGATGGAGGCCGGAGTCTGCGGGCGGGTCGCCGATGCGGCGGGCGTCTGCCGCAAGGCGCCGCGGGTCTGCACGAGGATCTACCAGCCGGTCTGCGGCTGCGACGGCAAGACCTATGGCAACGCCTGCGAGGCGGGCGCGGCGGGAGTCAGCGTCTCGGCTCGGGGCGTGTGCAAGGCGAAGTAGGCTGCTGCCACTATCCGGACTGTGCTGACGCAAGGTGCGGTCGAGGGGAGAAATCCATGACCCAGATCATCCGGCGCGACGTGCTGGCCGGCGGCCTCGCCGTCGCCGCGTTCGCGCCTGTCGCCCACGCCTCGAGTGTTTTGGCCCAGGAGAAGACGCCCATGTACGGACTGATCGGACAGATGCTGGCCGCGCCCGGCAAGCGCGATGAGCTCTTGGCGATCCTGGGGGAGGGGACCAACGACATGCCGGGCTGCCTCAGCTACGTGATCGCCAAGGATCCGACCAACGTCGACGCGCTGTGGATCACCGAGGTCTGGACCGACAAGGACGCCCATGCCGCCTCGCTGAAGCTGCCATCGGTGCAGGCGGCGATCGCCAAGGGCAGGCCGATCATCGCCGGCTTCCCGCAGCGCTTCGAGACGATCCCGGTCACTGGCCACGGCCTGAAAACGTAGGCGCAAAGAAAAAGGCCGCGGAGCGATCCGCGGCCTTTCCGGTTTCGAAGACCCGAAGGTCCTAGAAGTTGGCGTTCAGCGAGACGCCGACGACGCGGGGTTCGTTGACGAAGGCGGTCAGGTTGTTGAAGTCGATCGCGCCCTTGATGTTGCTCTCGTTGGTGATGTTGCGGGCGAAGGCCGCCAGCTCCCAACCGGCGTCCTTGTCGGCGTAGCCGACTTTCAGGCCGCCCTCGAAGTCGCCCTTCGAGTAGAACTCCTTCGATTGGTACAGGAACAGGTTGGTGTAGCCTTGGACCTTCCAGTCGGTGAAGGCGAACAGCTCGCCCGAAGCGATCGGGTACGAGTAACGCGCCGTCACGTCGAAGGTGTACTTCGGCGCGTTCGGGAAGGGGTTGCCGTCCACGAGGGCCAGGCCCGCGCCATTCAGCTTGTCCGTGACCGTGCAGGCGGCGCAGGGGGCGACGGCCAGGGTGCTGTCCTTGATCTTGGTGTGGGCGTAGCTGTAGCCGGCCGTGACGACGAAGTTCGGGGTGACCACGAACTCGCTGTCCAGTTCCAGGCCGTAGGCCTCGCCCTTCTTGGCGTTGATCAGGCGGTTGGAGTTGCTGCCGCCGCCAACGGCGCTGAACTGCGGGTCGTCGATGCTGTAGGCGAAGACCGCGCCGTTCAGGCGGACACGACGTTCGAACAGCTCGCTCTTCAGGCCCAGCTCATACGACATGATCGTTTCGGACTTGGCCGACGAGGCGGGCGAGCCGAAGGCGATGTCGCGGCCCTGGATCGACGGACCGCGGAAGCCCGAGGCGACCTTGGCGTAGACGCTGACGTCCTCGTCGATCTTGTAGAATGCCGACAGGTCCCAGCTGACCTTGGAATCCGACACCGAGACCGACGGAGCCTTGTTCGGGCCCGAAACGACATTCATGTCCTTGTCGTCGTCGGTGTAGCGCAGGCCGCCCGTCAGGGTCAGCTGGTCGTTGACCGCGTAGGAGGCCTGACCGAACAGCGCCCAGGACTTGTTCTTTTGGCGCAGGGTGGTGGCCGGCATGAAGAACGGGTCGGTGCGGATGTCGTACTTGGTGTCGAAGTAGAAGCCGCCGACTTGCCAGCTCAGCGGACCGTCGGTGTCGCTGGCCAGACGCACTTCCTGCGTCCACTGGAACAGGTTCTTGATGCCGTCCTGGGTGCTCGACTGGAAGGGGATGAAGCCCGGGCCGCCCGGGTTGCCGCCGTCGATGTCGCCCAGGCTGTAGCCGTGGGTGTTTTCATAGGCGGTGATCGAGGTCAGCTTCACGCCGTCGAAGTCGTAGCCGATGTTGGCCGAGGCGCCGTAGCCCTTGTACTTCTGCGGGTTGTTGGCGGTGTTGTCGAAGGCGACCTTGTCGCGTTGGTAGTTGCCGTTGAGCTTGTTAGAGCCCTTGGTCAGCACGTTGGCGCGGAACACGGCGGCGGTGCCGTCCAGGTCGCGGCCGTGGACGTTGAACAGGGCGCTCAGCTTGTCGTTCGGCGTGACCAGCAACTGAACGCGAGCGGCCTTTTCGTTGAAGCCGCCCAGGGCGTTTTCCTGCTTGGTGTAGGTGTTGTCGATGTAGTCGTCGCGACGCTGGAGCAGGAACGAGGCGCGGACAGCGACCTTGCCCGGGACGATGGCGCCGCCGTAGCCGCCGTCCAGGGTGACGGTGTTGTAGCTGCCATAGGTGGCCGCCAGGCGGCCCTTGGTTTCGTCGCTCGGCTTGATGGTGTCGAACTTGACGATGCCGGCCGTGGTGTTGCGGCCGAACAGCGTGCCCTGCGGACCGCGCAGGACTTCGACGTGGTCGAGATCGTAGATCGGCGAGCTCTTCAGGACGACGTTCTCCAGGACGACGTCGTCCTGGATGATCGACACCGGCTGCGAGGCGGCCAGATCGAAGTCGGCGTTGCCCAGGCCGCGGATGTAGAAGCGCGGGGCGACGCGGCCGTTCGAGGACTCGGCGTAGAGGCCAGGGGCCTTGCCCGACAGGGTCAGGATGTCTTCGCCGGCGGCGAAGACCGACTGCAGGCGCTCGCCGGAGATGGCGGCGACCGAGACCGGAACGTCCTGCAGGTTTTCGCTACGCTTCTGGGCGGTGACGACGACTTCGCCGACGGTGGTGTCCTGGGCCATGGCGGCCGAGCCGGCGGCCAGCGAGGCCACGAGGGCGGTCAGGCCGCACGACACCGTGAGGGCGCGGCGGAAAGAGCGGTTGGGGAGCATGGAGACATCCTGTGATGGAGCGCGCCGTTCGCCGACTCTGACCGGGGCGTTAACGGCGCTTCTGTTGCGCTGCGATAGGCGAAACAGCGGCTGTCGGGATATCTCGTCTTGATCGAAAACAGCTCTTTCCAGCCGATTACGTCGGTTATGTTGCGAAGTTGCGACAATTTTGTTCAGGCGGCGCCCAGTAAGTAATAAGTCATTCTACTCGCGGAGCGGTCTGGCCTCGCGGCGCAAGAAAAAGGGCCGGAGATCGCTCTCCGGCCCTTGTCCTTGTTCTGAGCGCTTACGCGATCAGCACTTGTAGTACATGTCGAATTCGACCGGGTGCGGGTGCAGTTGCAGGCGCATCACCTCTTCCATCTTCAGCTCGATGTAGCTGTCGATGAAGTCGTCATCCATGACGCCGCCGGCCTTCAGGAAGGCGCGGTCCTTGTCCAGGCTTTCCAGGGCTTCGCGCAGCGAACCGCAGACTTCCGGGATCTTCTTCTGCTCGCGGGGCGGCAGATCATAGAGGTTCTTGTCGGCCGGCGCGCCCGGGTCGATCTTGTTGATGATGCCGTCCAGGCCGGCCATCAGCAGAGCGACGAAGGTCAGATAGGGGTTGCCCATCGGATCGGGGAAGCGGGCTTCCAGGCGCTTGGCCTTCGGCGAGTCGACGTGCGGGATGCGGATCGAGGCCGAACGGTTGCGCGAGCTGTAGGCCAGCTTCACCGGGGCTTCATAACCGGGCACCAGGCGCTTGTACGAGTTCGTCGTCGAGTTCGAGAACGCGTTGATGGCCTTGGCGTGCTTGATGATGCCGCCGATGTAGTACAGGCACTCCTGCGACAGGCCGGCGTACTTATCACCGGCGAACAGCGGCTTGCCGTCCTGCCAGATCGACTGGTGCACGTGCATGCCCGAGCCGTTGTCGGCGAACATCGGCTTGGCCATGAAGGTGGCCGTCTTGCCGTAGGCCGCGGCGACGTTGTGGATGACGTACTTGTAGAGCTGCATCCGGTCGGCCATGACGACCATGGTGTCGAACTTCAGGCCGAGTTCGTGCTGAGCCGGAGCCACCTCATGGTGATGCTTTTCCGGCTTCATGCCCAACTCGCCCATGACGGCCAGCATTTCGCCGCGCAGGTCCTGAGCCGAGTCGACCGGGTTCACCGGGAAGTAGCCGCCCTTCGGGCCAGGGCGGTGGCCCATGTTGCCTTCCGGATATTCCTTGCCCGAGTTGCTGGGCAGTTCGCTCGAGTCGTACGAGTAGCCGGTGTTGTTCGGCGCGGTCGACCAGCGGACGTCGTCGAAGATGAAGAACTCGGCTTCCGGACCGAAGTAGACGGTGTCGCCCACGCCAGCCGACTTCACGTAGTTCAGCGCGGCCTTGGCGATCGAGCGCGGGTCGCGGTTGTACGGGGTGCCGTCGTCCGGGTTCACGACGTCGCAGAATAGGGCCAGCGTGGTCTGCTGGTAGAAGGGGTCGATGATGGCGCTGTCCAGGTCAGGACGCAGCTTCATGTCAGACTCGTTGATGGCCTTCCAGCCGGCGATCGACGAACCGTCGAACATCGTGCCGTCGTTCAGGAAGTCATCGTCGACCAGGTCGATGTCGAACGTGACGTGCTGCAGCTTGCCGCGCACGTCGGTGAAGCGGACGTCGACATACTTGACGTCCTTTTCCTTGATCAGGTTCAGGATATCCTTGGCGGTAGTCATTCCGTATCCCCTTTGTAGGCTCTCTAAGTGTTTGACGATCCGGCCTTTAGACGGCGGCCGGGCCGCTTTCTCCGGTTCGGATGCGGATCACTTCCGTGATCTCCGAGACGAAAATCTTGCCGTCGCCGATGCGGCCGGTGCGGGCCGCGCGGGTGATGGCTTCCAGAGCGGGCTCCAGTTGGCTGTCCTCGACGACGACCTCGACCTTGATCTTGGGGAGGAAGTCCACGACGTACTCCGCGCCGCGATAGAGCTCCGTGTGGCCCTTCTGGCGGCCGTAGCCCTTGGCTTCGAGCACGGTCATGCCCTGGACGCCCATGTCCTGCAGGGCCTCCTTCACCTCATCCAGCTTGAACGGCTTGATGACGGCTTCGATCTTCTTCATCGGTTCCACTTTCGGGCCCGGGCGGCGAACCGCTTCACTGAGCGCGCAACCATCACGCTGACCCCAGCGCCGCAAGCGAGCGCCGCAGACATTTATGACCGGTTGGTTGTCTTGCGGGCATGTGTTTGAAGTTTGGGCGCCTGGCGCCTTTGAAATATGCATTTCTGGAATGGCCGCCAAATAGCCTTGCGGCATGCGGTTTCGCGCCTACGATCGCGCCCAACGATCGTTTGAACGGGGGCGGATATGCGCGACGACACACCGGTTTTGATCGGCGCGGGCCAATTCACGTACCGGGGCGACGCCGGAAATTCGCCATCCCCGCTGGAACTGCTGAAAGTTGCGGCGGAGCGAGCGGTGCTGGATGCCGGGCTCAAAGGGTCGGTTCTTGCCGACCTCGACGCTTTGGCGGTCGTGGCGTTCAGTATCGATGCGCCGGGAGGGTTGTCGAAACTGCCGTTGCCCAGGTTGGCCGATCCGCCAGCATCCCTGGCGCGGGCGTTTTCGGCCTCGCCGGCCTGGAGCGTCTACACCGAGACCGGTGGCAACAGCCCCCAGCAGGCGGTCAATGTCGTCTGCGAGCGGATCGCGGGCGGCGAGTCGGAGTTCGCCCTGGTCACCGGGGCAGAGTTCCTGGGATCGCTGATGAAGCGGATGAAGGGCGGCCTAGGCTTCGAGGGCTGGGGCGACGACCTTACCAGCACGCCGCGGCGGATCGGCGACCCGCGTCCGGGGGTGACCAAGCAGGAGGGCGCGCACGGTCTCGGCTATCCGGTGAACACCTATCCCTTGTTCGAGAACGCGCTGCGGGCGCGGGACGGGCGATCGCTCGAAGATCACCAGAAGCAGCTTGGTGAGCTCTTCGCGCCCTTCACCAAGGTCGCAGCCGCCAATCCCTACGCCTGGTTCCCGATCGAGCGCTCGGCCGAGGAGCTGGTCTCGGTGACCGACCGTAATCGGATGATCGGTTATCCGTACCCGAAGTACCTGAACGCCATCATGGAGGTCGACCAGTCAGCGGCGGTCCTGATCGCGAGCGTCCGCAAGGCGCGCGAGCTGGGCGTGCCGGAGGGCAAGTGGGTCTTCCTGCACGGCTGCGCCGACGCCTCGGACCTCTGGTACCCGCTCGAACGCCAGGACTATCACTCCAGTCCCGCCATGCGTCTGACCGGTGAGCGAGCCCTGGAGATGGCCGGGATCGGCGTTGAGGATCTCGAGCTCATCGATCTCTATTCCTGCTTCCCATCGGCTGTGCGGATCGGGGCCGAGGAGATCGGGCTGGCGCTGGACGATCCGCGTGGCCTGACCATCACCGGCGGTCTGCCGTACTTCGGCGGGCCGGGAAACAACTACGCCCTGCACGCCATCGCCGAGATGGTCGGCAAACTGCGCGAACGGCCCGGCGCCTACGGCCTGTCGACCGCCAATGGCTGGTTCCTGACCAAGCAGTCGGTGGGTATCTATTCGACGCGGCCGGTCGACGGAAAATGGGAGCGCCAGCCGCCGTCGGTGATCCAGGCTCGGATCGACGCCCTGCCGCATCCCGAGATCGTCGAGACGCCGCAAGGGGCCGCGACCATCGAGACCTACACCGTCGTCCACGGCCGCGAGGGCGCGCGGATGGGCATCGTCATCGGCCGTGACGCGCGGGGCCGCCGCTTCGTGGCCCAGACCCCGGACGATCCGGAGGTGCTCCTTGACCTGGAAAGTCGCGAGGGCGTGGGCCGGACCGGCGTGGTCGGCCCGCATCCGGATGGCGTCCGCAATCTCTTCATTCCGGATTGAGCCATGACCCTTGTTCACGTGATCCGCCACGGAAAACCCGCCGCGACCTGGGGCGGAACGGACGAGGATCCCGGTCTCGACGCGATCGGCAAGACCCAGGCCGACGCCGTCGCCGAGGCGATCCTGGCTCTGTCCGAGCGGCCAAAGCGCGTGGTGTCTTCGCCCTTGCGCCGCTGTCGCGAGACCGCCGAACCGCTGGCGCGGGCGCTGGGTGTCGACCTGATCATCGACCCCCGCGTCGGCGAGATCCCGACTCCGACGGCGTTGTCGCACGAGGAGCGGCCCGCCTGGCTGAAGCGGGCTTTCGAGGGGCGTTGGGGCGAGATCCAGGGTGACCTCGACTACGTCGCCTGGACGCGAGGCGTGGCCGCCGCCTTGCGCGAATACCCTGGCGCGGCGGTGTTCAGCCACTTCGTCGCCCTGAACGCGGCGGTTGGCGTCGCCACCGGTCAGGCCGAGGTCGTGGCCTTCCGTCCCGATCATTGCTCGCGCACCGTGTTCGAGATCGACGGCGACCGCTTGATCCTGGTGGAGAAAGGGCGCGAAGCTCAGAGCCAGGTGCTTTGAAGGAGTAGGCGTGGCGCGAGAGATTCTGACCGTCGCCCAGATGGCCGCGGCCGACCGCGCCGCCGTCGAACACGGCACGCCGGTCCGCGTGCTGATGGAGCGCGCGGGCGAGGCCGTGGCCCAGGCCGTCCGGGCGCGTTACGCCCGCCGTCCCGTGGTGATCTGGTGCGGCCCCGGCGACAATGGCGGCGATGGCTACGTCGCCGCGCGGCATCTGCGCCGACGCGGCTGGCAGGTGGCGGTCGAGGCCGCCTATCCGCCATCCACCGACGCCGCCCGCTGGGCGGCCTCGCGCTGGAAGGGCGAGGTGCGGTCACTGTCGACCGATCTCGCGCCGGACGCGCTCTATATAGACGCTCTGTTCGGCGCCGGCCTGTCGCGGCCGCTGGAGGGGGTGGTCGAGCGCCTGGCGCGGGCCAGCCAGGAGCGACCGCTGGCCATCGTCGCGGTCGACACGCCCTCGGGGATCCATGGCGACACCGGCCGTCCGCTGGGCGACACCGCCTTTCGCGCCGAGTTGACCGTCACCTTTCATCGCCGCAAGCCCGCTCATGTGCTGATCGAGGGGCGCAAGGCCTGCGGCGAGGTCGTGCTGGCCGACATCGGGCTGAGGACCGGCGAGGGCGCGAACCTGTTCGAGAACGATCCGGACCTGTGGGCCAAGCGCTTTCCCTGGCCGGCGCTCGACGCCCACAAGCATACGCGCGGGCGGCTGAAGGTGATCAGCGGCGAGATGTGGAGCACCGGCGCGGCGCGGCTGGCGGCGCGCGGGGGTCTGCGAGTCGGCGCCGGCGCGGTCACCGTGCTGTCGCCGCCGGGAGCTCTGGCGGTGAACGCCGCGCATCTTGAAGCGATCATGCTGGCGCCGTTCGGAGCGGAGGCCGATCTTGCCGTCGCCGCCGAGGAGGCCGACGCCGTGATCATCGGCCCGGCGGCCGGGGTGGGGGAGGCGACCGCCCGCAACCTGCAGGCCTTGGCCAGCACCGGCGCTGCCCTGGTGGTCGACGCCGACGCCCTGACCAGCTTCCGGCACGATCCGGAGAGCCTGTTCGCCTGCCTCGATCGCGACGACGTGCTGACGCCGCATCCGGGCGAGTTCGAGAGAATCTTTCCAGGCTTGTTGGCCAAGTCTTCCGAACGCATCGCCGCCGCGCGGGAGGCGTCCAGACGGGCGGGGGCGGTCGTGCTGTTGAAGGGGCCCGACACCGTGGTCGCCGCGCCGGATGGTCGGGCGGCGGTGTCGCTGAACGGAGCGCCGTGGCTGGCGACCGCCGGTTCGGGCGACGTCCTGGCCGGCCTTATCGGCGGCTTGATCGCCCAGGGCATGGAGAGCTTCGAGGCCGCCTGCGCCGGAGCCTGGATCCACGCCGAGTGCGGCGCCCGTCACGGCCCGGGTCTGATCGCCGAGGACCTGCCGGGCCTGGCGCCCGCGGTTCTCGCCGAGCTCTACGGGCTTGCGCGGCCCGGCTCAAATCCGTAAGCCCCCACCCACGCGGATGTGGCGAAACTGGTAGACGCACCAGATTTAGGTTCTGGCGCCGAGAGGCGTGGAGGTTCGAGTCCTCTCATCCGCACCACTCTTCTCACCTGGCTCTCCAGGCCCGGATGAGTTTTGTCGCCGCCGCTCTTGGATGCTCGCGCACGTCGTGACATAAGGGCGGTCTTTCGCCGCCCCCGGCTCTCGCGGGGCGGCGTCGATCTTTTGGACCCCCAGGGCGGAGCTCGGGCGCGCGGCGTCCCGGACCCGAGAAAATAAGAATGTCGATGCAGATCGTTGAAAAGTCGGGCGAAGGCCTCAGCCGCGTTTTTAGCGTCACGGTGCCCGCGAGTGAACTGGCCACGCGCCTGGAAGCGCGCATCGCCGAAGTCGCTCCGCAGATGAACGTGAAGGGCTTCCGTCCGGGCAAGGTGCCCGCCGCTCACGTGCGCCGTCTGTACGGCAAGGGCCTGATGGGCGAAGTCATCGAGCAGGCGCTGAACGAGACCACCCAGAAGGTCCTCGACGACAACAAGCTGCGTCCGGCTGGTCAGCCCGAACTGAACCCGACGTCGGACATGGACAAGGTCATCGACGGCGGTCTCGACCTGGCGTTCGACCTGGCGGTCGAAGTGATGCCGGAATTCGATCCGATCGACCCGACCACGATCGAGCTGGTCAAGCCGGTCTACAAGGTCGGCGACGAGGAAGTCGACGAGGCCCTGGAAGAGCTGTCCAAGCAAGCGCGCACCTATGAGCCGCGCACGGGCAAGAGCCTGAAGGCCAAGGACGGCGACCAACTGCTGATCGACTTCGTCGGCACGATCGACGGCGTCGAGTTCGCCGGCGGCAAGGCCGAAGGCGCTGAACTGGTCCTGGGTTCGGGCCAGTTCATCCCGGGCTTCGAAGACCAGCTGGTCGGCGCCAAGCCGGGCGACGAGATCGTCGTGAAGGTGAAGTTCCCGGAAGAGTACCAAGCCGCCGAACTGGCCGGTAAGGACGCCGAATTCGCCACCAAGGTCACCGAAGTCCGCGCGCCGGTCGACGGCAAGGCCGACGACGAACTGGCCAAGCGCCTGGGTCTGTCGGACCTGGCCGCCCTGAAGGAGCTGCTGCGCTCGAACCTGGGCAGCCGCTATGAAAACAGCTCGCGCTTCAAGCTGAAGCGCGCCCTGCTGGACGTGCTGGACACCAAGCACGAGTTCCCGCTGCCGCCGCGCATGGTCGACGCCGAGTTCGCCGGCATCTGGCAACAGGTCGAGGCCGACAAGGCCCGTGGCGGCCTGCCGCCGGAAGACGCCGACAAGACCGAGGACCAGCTGAAGGACGAGTACCGCAAGATCGCCGAGCGCCGCGTGCGCCTGGGTCTGGTGCTCGCCGAGATCGGCCGCAAGAACGACGTGGTCGTCACCGACCAGGAACTGACCGACGCCATCATGCGCGAAGCTCGCCAGTACGGCGCGCAAGCCCAGCAGGTGTTCGACATGTACCGCCAGCGCGCCGACCTGCAGGCCGCCCTGCGCGCCCCGATCTACGAAGACAAGGTCGTCGACCTGATCTTCAACAAGGCCAAGGTCGAGGAAAAGGAAGTCTCCAAGGACGAGCTCCTAGAGGAAGACGACCTGCCGGAAGGCTACGGCGGTTAAGGCCCGATCAGGTCGAGATGATCAAGGCGCGGTCCGCGAGGGTCGCGCCTTTTTCGTACCGCCACGAAACCGCCGGCTCCTTGCAACCTGTTAAGCGCCACGCGATATGCGATAGCGACGGCGCGCGGGGGCTGATTCGTTTTCGCGCCAAAGACACACGAAAAGGGTAATCCCCAATGATGTACGATCCGGTTTCGACGGCGATGAACCTGGTTCCGATGGTGGTCGAGCAGACCAGCCGTGGCGAGCGGTCCTACGACATCTTCTCGCGCCTTCTGAAGGAGCGGATCATCTTCCTGACCGGCCCCGTCGAAGACGTGATGGCCAGCCTGATCTGCTCCCAGCTCCTGTTCCTGGAGTCGGAGAACCCCAAGAAAGAGATCGCCATGTACATCAACTCGCCGGGCGGCGTGGTGACGTCTGGCCTGGCGATCTATGACACCATGCAATACATCAAGAGCCCGGTCTCGACGGTGTGCATGGGCATGGCCGCCTCGATGGGCAGCCTTTTGCTCGCCGCCGGCGCCGCCGGCCAGCGCATCGCCCTGCCGAACGCCCGCATCATGGTGCACCAGCCGTCGGGCGGCTTCCGCGGCCAAGCCTCGGACATCGAGCGCCACGCCGAGGACATCATCAAGACCAAGCGTCGCCTGAACGAGATCTACGTCAAGCATTGCGGCCGCACCTATGAAGAGGTCGAGCGCACTCTGGACCGCGACCATTTCATGAGCTCGGACGAAGCCAAGGACTGGGGCCTGGTCGACCACGTCTACGACACGCGCGAAGCCGCCGAGGCTGGCGCTGAATAGGCGACAGCTTCACTGAGACGAGAAAGCCGCCGATCCCCGGGTCGGCGGCTTTTTTGTCGTCTCGTCGCCTGCGACAAATCCGCTCAGGTGGCGGGCTTGCCTCGAAAAACGCGGTAGCCCTTCTCGTCGGCGATCGCGAGCATCTCGGTGTCGCCCGAGGTGTCGCCGTAGGCGGCCGTCAGGCGCACGTCCGGGCCGAAGACCTCGCGCAGGCGCTGCACCTTTTCCTTGGCTCGACAGTTGTTCCCGTCGAGCCCGCCCAGGATGCGGCCGTCCTCGTTGGTCATCAGGCGCGTGCCGATCAGCATGTCCGCGCCCAGCCCCCGAGCGAATGGCGCGACGGTGATCTCGGGCGAGGCTGTTACGATGACAAGCTTCGCGCCCCTGGCCCGCCACGCGCGCCAGACGGCCAGGGCGTCGGGACGCAGCAGGGTGCGGGCGTGAGTCTCGGCGAAGGCGCGGGCGTCGGTCTCGATCTGCGCGACCGTCGCGCCCCTCATGAACTCGCGGATCGCGGCGGCCTTGAGCTTGGCGCGGTTTCGGTCGAACACGTAGGCGATCAGCGAGGGGGCCAGGCGGATGACGCCGCGCGTCCAGCGCCGGCCGGCGCGCCACTTCAGGAACGCGTTGAAGCTGTCCTTGACCGTCAGGGTGCCGTCGAAGTCGAAGGCCACGAGCGCGAGCTCATGGCTCATCTCGCCGGTCATCGGGCGCGACGCGCTCAAACCCTTGGCCATCCACGAACGCTTGCCCATCCACCATCTCAAAGAGCGCGCTTCCGCGCTCGACCTCCCATGCGATTCCTCGCCTCGTCATAAGGGGTTACGCTGGCGGCGGTAAGGCCCAAGACGCTCGCCGCTTGCGCCGGCGCGCCAATCGCCCAAATTAGATGACGAGGCCATGACACGATCCGGCCGGTTTGGACGTTTGAGGCTTCAAAGGAGTCGCCAAGGGTTGTGAACCGCGCTCGGATCGGGGAATGTCAAGGATTAGACAACTCCCGGCGTATATCCTGTCAGCTTCGGTGGCGGTGTATGCGCTCGGAGGGGCGTCACGGCGTTAAGCCGTAAGGCGCCATAGTGTGAGAAGCGATCATGACGAAAGCCGCGAGCGGCGACACCAAGAGCACCCTGTACTGTTCTTTCTGCGGAAAGAGCCAACATGAGGTGCGCAAGCTCATCGCGGGACCGACGGTGTTCATTTGTGATGAATGCGTCGAGCTCTGCATGGATATCATTCGCGAAGAGCACAAGATCGCTTTCGTGAAATCCAAGGACGGCGTTCCTACGCCGCGTGAGATCTGCGAAGTCCTGGACGATTACGTGATCGGGCAAGGTCACGCCAAGAAGGTGCTCGCGGTCGCGGTGCACAATCACTACAAGCGCCTGAACCACGCTTCGAAGAACAACGACGTCGAACTGGCCAAGTCGAACATCCTGCTGGTCGGTCCGACCGGTACGGGTAAGACGCTGCTGGCCCAGACGCTGGCCCGAATCATCGACGTGCCCTTCACCATGGCGGACGCCACGACGCTGACCGAAGCCGGTTACGTCGGTGAAGATGTCGAGAACATCGTGCTCAAGCTGCTGCAAGCCGCCGACTACAACGTCGAGCGCGCCCAGCGCGGCATCGTCTACATCGACGAAATCGACAAGATCAGCCGCAAGTCCGACAATCCGTCGATCACCCGCGACGTGTCGGGCGAAGGCGTGCAGCAGGCTCTGCTGAAGATCATGGAAGGCACCGTCGCCTCCGTGCCGCCGCAAGGCGGGCGCAAGCATCCGCAGCAGGAATTCCTGCAGGTCGACACGACGAACATCCTGTTCATCTGCGGCGGAGCGTTCGCTGGGCTCGAGAAGATCATCTCGGCGCGCGGCGCGGCCAAGTCGATCGGCTTCGGCGCCAAGGTGACCGATCCGGAAGAGCGCCGCACGGGCGAGATCCTGCGGAACGTCGAGCCCGACGATCTGCAGCGCTTCGGCCTGATCCCGGAGTTCATCGGCCGTCTGCCGGTGGTCGCGACCCTGGAGGACCTCGACGAGCCCGCCCTGGTCAAGATCCTGACCGAGCCGAAGAACGCCTTCGTCAAGCAGTACCAGCGCCTGTTCGAGATGGAGAACATCGGCCTGACCTTCACGGAAGACGCCCTGCATCAGGTCGCCAAGAAGGCCATCGTGCGCAAGACCGGCGCGCGTGGCCTGCGTTCGATCATGGAAGGCATCCTGCTGGAAACCATGTTCGAACTGCCCAGCTACGAGGGCGTTGAAGAAGTGGTGGTCAACGCCGAGGTCGTCGAGGGCAGGGCTCAGCCTCTACTGATCTACGCCGAGAAGAAGGGCGGGGCGGCTTCGGCCTAACCCTTCAAGCTTCATCGCGAAATCGAGGCGCGCCTTTTTGAATGGGGGCGCGCCTTTTTCGTGGATCGACGGGCTTCGCAAACCTGTCGGACCACCGATGATGCTTCGGCGCCACGGTCAGCTTGAGCGAAAGAAACTTCAGAAAAGTCCGGGCCTTGGGCGAACTTGCCCCGCTTGGTCGCGTTGAGGGCATGCGGGCGCCAGCTTCGCCGGTCACACGCGACTTGTCGCCGCTGTGAGGCGAGTGCGCTTGAACCCTGTTGTAAAACGTCCACATAAATAACGACCATCCGCCCAGTCCCGGGCGGACGGGTCGTTCGACTCAGGCGCATCGTCTGGTGTTACGGCGGCCCGCATGGCCAGGCGTTCGAAAGCGCCGAGGCCGGGAGTATTGAGCACATGTCCGAATTACGTACGCTTCCTGTCTTGCCGCTGCGGGACATCGTTGTGTTCCCGCACATGGTGGTGCCCCTCTTCGTGGGCCGCGACAAATCCGTGCGCGCCCTCGAGGAAGTGATGCGCGGCGACAAGCAGATCCTGCTCGTCACCCAGAAGAACTCGGCGGATGATGATCCGGCGCCGGGCGACATCTTCGACGTCGGCGTTCTGGCCACCGTCCTGCAGCTGCTGAAGTTGCCCGACGGCACCGTCAAGGTGCTGGTCGAGGGCAAGGGCCGCGCGGCCGTCGTGAAGTTCACCGATCAGGAGTCCTTCTACGAAGCCCAGATCGGCGAGGTCAGCGAGGACGAAGGCGCCGGCCCCGAGGCCGAGGCCCTGTCGCGCGCGGTCGTCGAGCAATTCGAAAACTACGTCAAACTGAACAAGAAGGTGCCGCCGGAAGCCCTGGCGTCGATCCCGCAGATCGCCGAACCGGGCAAGCTGGCCGACAGCATCGCCGCCCACCTGTCGGTGAAGATCGGCGACAAGCAGCACCTGCTGGAAATCTTCGACGTCGTGAAGCGCCTGGAAAAGGTCTTCGCCCTCATGGAGGGCGAGATCTCGGTGCTGCAGGTCGAGAAGAAGATCCGCTCGCGCGTCAAGCGCCAGATGGAGAAGACCCAGCGCGAGTACTATCTGAACGAACAGATGAAGGCGATCCAGCGCGAGTTGGGCGATCCTGATGACTCGCGCGACGAGCTGATCGATCTCGAAAAGCGCATCAAGAAGACCAAGCTGTCGAAGGAAGCCCGCACCAAGGCCGAGAGCGAGCTGAAGAAGCTGCGCAACATGAGCCCGATGTCGGCCGAGAGCACCGTTGTCCGCAACTATCTGGACTGGCTGCTGTCGATCCCGTGGGGCAAGGCCAAGACCAAGAAGATCGACCTGCTGGAGGCCGAGGAAATCCTCGACGCCGACCACTATGGCCTGGACAAGGTCAAGGAGCGGATCCTCGAGTACCTGGCCGTCCAGGCCCGGACCAACTCGCTGAAGGGCCCGATCCTGTGCCTCGTCGGTCCTCCCGGCGTCGGCAAGACCTCGCTGGGCAAGTCGCTGGCCAAGGCCACCGGTCGTGAGTTCGTGCGCATGAGCCTCGGCGGCGTGCGTGACGAGGCCGAGATCCGCGGGCACCGCCGCACCTACATCGGCTCGATGCCCGGCAAGGTCGTCCAGTCGATGAAGAAGGCCAAGACCACCAACGCCTTCGTCCTGCTGGACGAGATCGACAAGATGGGCAGCGACTATCGCGGCGATCCGGCCTCGGCCCTGTTGGAGGTGCTGGATCCGGCGCAGAACTCGACGTTCGGCGATCACTATCTGGAGGTCGACTATGACCTGTCGCAGGTGATGTTCGTCACGACGGCCAACAGCCTGAACATGCCCCAGCCGCTGCTGGACCGCATGGAGATCATCCGCATCCCCGGCTACACCGAGGATGAGAAGCTGGAGATCGCCAAGCGGCACGTCCTGCCGAAGCTGGCCAAGGACCACGGGCTGAAGCCGGCCGAGTTCATCGTTCCGGACAAGGCGATCCGCGACCTGATCCGCTACTACACCCGGGAAGCCGGCGTGCGGTCGCTGGAGCGGGAACTGGGCGCCTTGGCGCGCAAGACGGTGCGTGATCTGGCCCGCGAAAAGCTGACCACGATCACCATCGACGACGAGCGCCTGGCCAAGTACGCGGGCGTCAAGAAGTACCGCTACGGCGAGACCGACGAAGTCGACCAGGTCGGCATCGTCACCGGTCTGGCCTGGACGGAGTTCGGTGGCGACATCCTGACCATCGAGGCCGTGAAGATGCCGGGCAAGGGTCGCATGCAGATCACCGGCAACCTCAAGGACGTGATGAAGGAGTCGATCGCGGCGGCCAACAGCTACGTCCGCTCGCGGGCCGTGCAGTTCGGCATCAAGCCGCCGATCTTCGAGAAGACCGACGTGCACATCCACGTGCCGGATGGCGCCACGCCCAAGGACGGTCCGTCCGCCGGCGCCGCCATGGGTCTGGCCATTGTCTCGGTGCTGACCGGCATCCCGATCCGCAAGGATATCGCCATGACTGGCGAGATCACCCTGCGCGGCCGGGTCACCGCCATCGGCGGCCTGAAGGAGAAGCTGCTGGCGGCTCTGCGCTCTGGCGTGAAGACCGTGCTGATCCCGCAGGAGAACGAGAAGGACCTCGTGGATGTGCCCCAGAGCGTCAAGGACGGCTTGGAAATCATTCCGGTCTCGACCATGGACGAGGTGCTCAAGCATGGCCTTACGGGCCCGCTGACGCCGATCGAATGGAGTGAGGCGGACGAGCCGATTGCTGCGACTGCGAAGAAGGATGAGGGCGACAGCGACGCCGTACTCACCCACTAACGCAACTAATCGTTGATAACTTAGGCGGCGCGGGAGATTCCCGCGCCGCTGTCGTTTGACGAGGCTTTCTCAACCGCCATAATCCCCGCCGAGCCAAGCGCCGTAAGCAATAAACGGCGCCGCTCAGGCTGGGAGAAAAACATGACCACAAAAGCCGAACTCGTTACGGCGATCGCCGAGAAGGCGGGCATCAACAAGAACCAGGCCAAGGACGCCCTGGAAGCCTTCATCGACGCCGTCACCGACTCTCTGAAGTCGGGTTCCGACGTTCGCCTGGTCGGCTTCGGCACCTTCAAGGCCGTGACCCGCGCCGCCGGCACCGCCCGCAACCCGCGCACCGGCGAGACGGTGAACCGTCCCGCGTCGAAGACCGCGCGCTTCCAGGTTGGCGAAGGCTTGAAGTCCTCGCTGAACAGCTAAATCCGGTTTCTCCGCTTAAGAGAGGGCGGGGCGTCGGAGGCAGGCGCTCCGCCTCCTCGTTTTGCGCTATGCGTAGGCCTCGGCTCCGGCTAAAAGCGCCGGCCCGGAGGGCAGTTAGCTCAGCGGTAGAGCGTCTCGTTTACACCGAGAGGGTCGGGGGTTCGATCCCCTCACTGCCCACCACTCCGTCTCCCTTGGTCATCCGCATCGTCTCCCCGCGGCCGGGCCGCGGAAGCCTTCCCATGGCTAGCCCTTCCTTATGCGCGTGCGCCTAGAGGCCTGGCCGCCGTCGAGCGCCTCGCAAACGCCGAGTTGCGCGGCGTGAATGCTCAGGTAGAAGTACTGTCGCGAGAGGCTCTTGGGCGAAGCGGTGTGCCCCTGAAATCGTCCGGGAACGGCGAGGAACCGCGAGTGTCGCAAAAGCTTTATCGTTCCGGGGCCGAATGGGGGGCCTAGAGTTGCGATGAGGAATCGGTGTGACGGATACGAGATCGACCCGGCCGGTCGGCCTGCGTGGTTTTCTTTCCGATATCGCTCCGTCGACTGACGGCGCCGTTCGCCTCGTCGACACCACCATGCTCTACGCCCCGCGCAGTGGGGGCGTTCGTCGCTATCTGGCCTCGAAGCGCGCCTGGCTGGCCGCCAATCGTCCGGATGTCCGCCATACGCTGGTTGTGCCGGGCGCGCGTGATTCCTACGACGGGCGAGGCCGGGTCTCGATCTATGCCGCGCCGCTGCCGTTCGGAGCCGGCTATCGCTGGCCCGTGGTCAAGGCGGCCTGGATGGACCGCCTGATCCGCCAGCGGCCGGACATCATCGAAGCCGGCGACCCGTACACCCCGGGTCTGGCGGCGCTGAGGGCCGGTGACGCCCTGGGCGTGCCGGTCGTGGGCTTCTGCCACACCGATCTGGGCGCCCTGGCGGCGCTGCACATCGGCGAGTGGGCCGAAAAGCCGGTTCAGAAACGCTGGGCGGCGATCTATCGCCAGTTCGACCAGGCCGTGGCGCCGAGCCGCTTCATCGCCGGGCGGCTGATCGAGGCCGGGGTGCACAACGCCATCGGTCTGCCGCTGGGCGTGGACACCGAGCTCTTCCATCCGGCCCGGGCCGATCGCGACGCCCTGCGCCGCCGCCTGGGCGTCGCGCCCGACGAGCGCCTGCTGGTCTTCGCCGGTCGTCCGGCCCGCGAGAAGAGGCTGGACGTCCTGGTCGGCGCGGTCGAGCGGCTGGGCGCGCCCTACAAGCTGCTGTTCGTCGGGGCTGGCGGCGGAGCGCCGATCAGCGATCGCGCCATCTGCCTGGACTATGTCCGTGACCCGGCCGAACTGGCCGGTGTGCTGGCCAGCTGCGACGCCTTTGTCCACGCCAACGACAACGAGCCGTTCGGCCTGATCGTCCTGGAGGCCATGGCCTGCGGTCTGCCCGTGGTCGGCGTCGCCGCCGGAGGGGTGGCCGAGTCGGTGGACCACGAGGTCGGTCAGCTGGCGATCCGGTCCGAGCCCGCCGCCTTCGCCGAGGCGATCGAGGCTTTGTTCGCCCGCGATCTGGCCGTCGTCGCCGCCGCCGCTCGCCGCCGGGCCGTCGAACGGCACGGCTGGGACGCGGTGTTCCGTCAGCTGTGCGCCATCTATGGCGGCCTGACCGGCCGGAGCGCTTTCGGGGGCCTGCCCCCTCTAAGAGACCACTAGGCTTTCAGGCCGGCCAGGATCTCATAGCTGCGCTTGCGGGCGCCGTGGTCGTAGATCTGCGAGGCGAACATCAGCTCGTCGGCTTCCGTCAGCTTCAGCACCTGCTCGACCTTGCGCTTCACGGTCTCGGGCGAGCCGATCGCCGAATACTGGAAGGTGTGATCCAGGCCCGCCAGCTCGGCGGGGGAAGCGTGCTCGCGGATGTCGTCGACTGGCGGCGGCAGCAGGCCCGGCCGGCCGCGCCGCAGGGCCAGGAACTGCTGCTGGGTCGAGGTCGCGAGGCGAGTCGCTTCGACGTCGGTATCGGCCGCGCAGACGCCGATGCAGACCATGGCGTAGGGCTTGTCCAGAACCTCCGACGGCTTGAAGTGCCGGCGATACAGGAGGAGGGCGTCCAGCAGAGAGTCGGGCGCGAAATGGGCGGCGAAGGCGAACGGCAGGCCAAGGGCCGCGGCCAGCTGAGCGCTCCAAGTCGAGGAGCCCAGCAGCCAGATCGGCACGTCCTGGCCTTCGCCCGGCACGGCGCGGACGCTCTGGTCCGGATCGGCCGGCTTGAACCAGTGCTGCAGCTCGACGACGTCCTGGGCGAACGAATCGACCGCCCCGGCATAGCGGCGAAGGGCGCGCATCGTGGGCTGGTCGGTGCCGGGCGCGCGGCCCAGGCCTAGATCGATGCGGCCCGGATAGAGGGCGGCCAGGGTGCCGAACTGCTCGGCGACCATCAGCGGGGCGTGGTTAGGCAGCATGACGCCGCCCGACCCGACCCGAATCGTCGTCGTGCCACTGGCCACGTAGCCGATCACGACCGCCGTCGCGGCCGAGGCGATTCCGGGCATGTTGTGATGCTCGGCCAGCCAGTAGCGGTGGAAGCCGAGAGATTCGGCGTGTCGCGCCAGATCCAGGCTGTTGTTAAGGGCTTGGCCGACGGAAGCGCCTTGCGGAACGGGCGCGAGGTCGAGGACGGAGAACGGCGGGTAAGCGGAGGTCATGTCCGCTACATGGCGTGCGGCGCCGGCAACTCAAGGCGTTTGCCGGAGCGGTTCTCGATTTAAGGAAGGAAACCACCGGACGG
>NZ_JBWKSF010000005.1:0-380318 GCF_059419665.1 Caulobacter sp. GW821-FHT05F04 | reverse complement strand
TGGCGCGAATGACGGGACTCGAACCCGCGACCTCCGGCGTGACAGGCCGGCGCTCTAACCAACTGAGCTACATCCGCGTCGTGCGCCTGGGCGCGACGGTCGTCCGTAAAACCGAGAGGAGGGTGCTTTCCGACCCCATTTTAAAGGGGTGGCGCGAATGACGGGACTCGAACCCGCGACCTCCGGCGTGACAGGCCGGCGCTCTAACCAACTGAGCTACATCCGCATATCCCTTCGCCGAAGCGAAAGTGCGACCCGCCCTGCGGCGAGGGGCGTCTGATATGTCGGGCGAAGACTCGTGTCAACGGCCATATCGAAGAAGCGGCAAATAGCCCGGCGGGGCTGGGCGATTTCATGTGGATGGAGCAGAGCGGGGCGGTCGCGCCGGTCCTTTGAGACACAGACGAAAGCGTTCGCGTGCAATCGATCGCCGTTAGCGGAAACAACTCTAGTTGCGATCGTTTCTCAATGTGGTTCCGGCGTTTGAAGCGTTGGCGACAGTGGGCTACAACCCGCTCGATTCAAGCCAAGGGCTGTCATGACCGCCTTCCTTCTCCAGTATCTGCCGATCGTGATCTTCCTAGGGATCGCGGCGGCCATCGGCATCGTCTTCATCCTCGCGGCAGCCGTGCTTGCGCCGAAGGCGCCGGACCCGGAAAAACTGTCCGCCTACGAATGCGGCTTCAACGCCTTCGACGATGCGCGCATGAAATTCGACGTCCGGTTCTATCTGGTGTCGATCCTCTTCATCATCTTCGACCTGGAAGTGGCGTTCCTGTTCCCCTGGGCGGTCACGCTGATGAAGCTGCCGCACGACGTGGCCCAGTTCGCCTTCTGGTCGATGATGACCTTCCTGGGCGTGCTGACCGTCGGCTTTATCTATGAATGGAAGAAGGGCGCCCTCGAATGGGAGTGATCGTTCCCGCCAATTCATCGTCGGTTCCGGCGCTTTCGGGCGGCCGTTCGACGGTCGAGGGCTATGACCCCAAACTGCACGACCCGTTCTTTGATGGCGTCTCGCAGCAGCTGGCGGACAAGGGCTTTATCACGGCCGCCGCCGATGACCTGATCACCTGGGCCCGCACCGGTTCGCTGATGTGGATGACGTTCGGCCTGGCGTGCTGCGCCGTCGAGATGATGCACTCGGCCATGCCGCGTTATGACCTGGAGCGCTTCGGCTTCGCGCCGCGCGCCAGCCCGCGCCAGTCGGACGTGATGATCGTCGCGGGCACCCTGACCAACAAGATGGCTCCGGCCCTGCGCAAGGTCTATGACCAGATGCCGGAGCCGCGCTACGTCATCTCGATGGGCAGCTGCGCCAATGGCGGCGGCTACTATTACTACAGCTACAGCGTCGTGCGCGGCTGCGACCGCGTCGTGCCGGTCGACATCTACGTGCCGGGCTGCCCGCCGACGGCCGAAGCCCTGGTCTACGGCGTGCTGCAGCTCCAGAAGAAGATCCGTCGCACGGGGACGATCGAGCGATGAGCCAAGACCTCGATACCCTGGGCCAGGACATCGTCGCCCGCGCGCCCGGCGTGCTGGGCCACTCGGTGGCGTTCGGTGAACTGACGATCGTGGCCAAGGCCGCGACCGTGGTCGAGACCCTGACCTTCCTGCGCGATGACGCGGCCTGCCGCTTCCACCAACTGGTCGACCTGACGGGCGTGGACTATCCGGAGCGAGCCGCGCGCTTCGATGTCGTCTATCACCTGCTGTCGATGGTGAAGAACACCCGCATCCGCCTGAAGGTGATGACGGACGAGGACACCCCGGTGCCCAGCGCCACGCCGGTGTTCCCGGTCGCCGACTGGTTCGAGCGCGAGGCGTTCGACATGTTCGGTATCTTCTTCGAAGGCCATCCGGACCTGCGCCGGATCCTGACCGACTACGGCTTCCACGGCCACCCGTTGCGGAAGGACTTCCCGATGACGGGTTATGTGGAAGTGCGCTACGACGACGAGCTCAAGCGCGTCGTCTATGAACCCGTCAAGATCACCGAGTTCCGCGCGTTCGATTTCCTGTCTCCGTGGGAGGGCGCCAAGTACGCCCTGCCGGGCGACGAGAAGGCCGAGAAGCGGGCAGGGGACGCTTAAATCATGACTGGCGCCAATTCGCCCGCCGCGGCGACCGACTTCTTCCGCGATCAACCGACGACTCCGGCCATCCCGGAGACGCCCGTTCGCAAGTTCAACATCAACTTCGGCCCGCAGCACCCGGCCGCGCACGGCGTGTTGCGCCTGGTGCTGGAGCTGGACGGCGAAATCGTCGAACGCGTCGATCCGCACATCGGCCTGCTGCATCGCGGCACCGAGAAGCTGATGGAAGCGCGCACCTACCTGCAGAACATCCCGTACTTCGACCGCCTCGACTACGTGGCGCCGATGAACCAGGAGCACGCGTTCTGCCTGGCCATCGAGAAGCTGCTGGGCGTGGAAGTGCCCCGGCGCGGTCAGATCGTGCGCGTGCTGTTCTGCGAGATCGGTCGCATCCTCAATCACCTGCTGAACGTGACGACCCAGGCCATGGACGTCGGCGCCCTGACGCCGCCGCTCTGGGGCTTCGAGGAGCGCGAGAAGCTGATGGTGTTCTACGAGCGCGCCTGCGGCGCTCGCCTGCACGCCAACTATTTCCGTCCGGGCGGCGTCCACCAGGACCTGACCCCCAGCCTGATCGACGATATCGAGACCTGGGCGAAGGCTTTCCCCAAGATCTGCGACGACATCGAAGGCCTGATCACCGACAACCGCATCTTCAAGCAGCGCAACGTCGACATCGGCGTCGTGACCAAGGAAGACGCGTGGGCCTGGGGTTTCTCGGGCGTGATGGTGCGCGGTTCGGGCATCGCCTGGGACCTGCGCCGCAACCAGCCGTACGAGAACTACAACGAGTTCGAGTTCGACATCCCGCTGGGCAAGAATGGCGACTGCTACGATCGGTATCTCTGCCGCATGCAGGAGATGCGCGAGTCGACGAAGATCATCCTGCAGGCGGTCGCCATGCTGCGCGGCACGCCGGGTCCGGTGCTGACCGAGGACAACAAGGTCAGCCCGCCGCGTCGCGCCGAGATGAAGCGCTCGATGGAAGCCCTGATCCACCACTTCAAGCTCTACACCGAGGGCTTCAAGACGCCGGAAGGCGAGGTCTACGCGGCCGTCGAAGCCCCCAAGGGCGAGTTCGGCGTCTACGTGGTCAGCAACGGCGCCAACAAGCCGTATCGCGTGAAGATCAAGGCGCCGGGCTTCTCGCACCTGGCGGCGATGGACTGGATGAACCGCGGCCACCAGCTGGCCGACGTTTCGGCCATCCTGGGCTCGCTCGACATCGTGTTCGGCGAGGTCGACCGGTGAGCCTGGAAGCGATAGCCCAAGCTCAGCTGGACGCCTACAACGCCCAGGACCTGGACGCGCACTGCGCCCACTTCGCCGACGACGTCGTCGTGGCGGGCCTGAACGGCGACGTGGCGCGCACGGGGCTCGACGCCTATCGCGCCTTCTACGCCAAGACCTTCGCCGAGTTCCCCAAGAACCAGGCCAAGCTGCTGAACCGCATCGTGGTCGGTGCGAACGTGATTGACCACGAGCATGTCGACCGCGGCAACGGCGATGCGCCGTTCCAGGTCGCCGCCATCTACACCTTCAAGGGCGACAAGATCGTCCGCGTGGATTTCGCCCGATGAGTGTTCGTCGTCTCGCCAAGGAACAGCCGGCCAGCTTCGCCTTCTCCAAGGACAGCCAGGCCAAGGCCGACTGGTGGAAAGCCAAGTATCCCGCCGCCCGCAAGCAGTCGGCGGTGATCCCGATGCTGTGGCTGGCCCAGAAGCAGGAGGGCTGGATCTCGGAACCGGCGATCCAGGAGATCGCCAAGCAACTCGAGATGCCGGTCATCCGCGTGCTGGAAGTGGCCACCTTCTACGTGATGTTCCAGCTGCAGCCGGTCGGCAAGGTCGCATTCGTGCAGCTGTGCGGCACCACGCCGTGCCAGCTGCGCGGCGCGCTGGACCTGAAGGCCGTGCTGAAGGCCAAGATCGGCGACGCCAACCACGTCTCGGCCGACGGCAAGTTCAGCTGGGAAGAGGTCGAGTGCCTGGGCGCGTGCTGCAACGCGCCGATGGCCGCGATCAACGACTACTATTACGAGGACCTGACGCCGGAGAGCCTGGCTCAGATCCTCGACGACTTCGCGGCCGGCAAGAATCCGAAGCCGGGCAGCTACGACGGTCGGGGCGCCTCGGAGCCGAAGGGCGCGATCCACACCCTGACGGACCCGAAGCTGTACGACGGCAGCTACGCCAAGAAGATCAAGATCCCGAACCTACCGGAGAAGCCCAAGGCCACGAAGGCCAAGCCTGAGGCGACCGCCTAACATGACCGCCGACGCCGCCCTGCAAAAGAAGCGCCTGACCGCGATGCTCGTCATCAACGCGGTGTGCTTCGTGCTGGCTGGCGTCGCGATCTATGGCGCGGTGTCGCTGCGGATCGACTGGCTGCGGCTGGTCTTTCTGGGCGCCATCATCGCGGGCCTGGGCTCGCACGTCTGGTTCATCCTGGGCTGGATGCGCGGATCCAAGGGAGAGGGGGCTTCGTCATGATCGACGACAGCGAACTCAACCTCCGCCGCGCGGCCTATGCCGACACCATCCGGGGCCTCCATCGCCGTGAACGCGGCGTGGGCTTCGTGGCGTGCCTGCTAGGCGCGATCCTGCTGATCTGGGGTCGCACCGTGCAGGGCGCCCCGTTCTGGGCGGTCGTCGCCGGTCTCGTCACGATTGGCGCCGGCTGGCTGCTTTTCGCCTATGTCATCATTCGTCGGACGCGCTATGTGCGCGCCCATCCATTCGATCCGCAAAGCTGAGTCATGGTCGGTATCCTCGAAGACAAGGACCGCATCTTCACGAACCTCTACGGTCTCCATGATTGGGGCCTCGAGGGCGCGAAGAAGCGCGGCTGCTGGAATGGCACCAAGGACATCCTGGACGCCGGGCGCGACTGGATCATCGACAACATGAAGAACTCCGGCCTGCGCGGCCGGGGCGGGGCGGGCTTCGGCACCGGCCTGAAGTGGTCGTTCATGCCCAAGGAAGTGAAGGACGGTCGTCCGCACTACCTGGTCGTCAACGCCGACGAATCCGAGCCGGGCACCTGCAAGGACCGGGAGATCATGCGGCATGATCCGCACCTCCTGATCGAGGGTTGCCTGATCGCCTCGCGCGCCATGCTGGCCCACGCCTGCTACATCTACATTCGCGGCGAATACGTCCGTGAGCGCGAGGTGCTGGAAGAAGCCATCAAGCAGGCCTACGAGGCCAAGCTGATCGGCAAGAACAACGTCCACGGCTGGGACTTCGACCTCTACGTCCACCACGGCGCCGGCGCCTATATCTGCGGCGAAGAGACGGCCCTGCTGGAAAGCCTGGAAGGCAAGAAGGGCCAGCCGCGCCTGAAGCCGCCGTTCCCGGCCGGCGCGGGCCTCTACGGCATGCCGACCACGGTCAACAACGTCGAGAGCATCGCCGTCGCCGGCACCATCCTGCGTCGCGGCGCCGCCTGGTTCGCGGGCTTTGGCCGCCCGAACAACGCCGGCACCAAGCTCTTCTGCGTCTCGGGCCACGTGAACCTGCCCTGCAACGTCGAAGAAGCCATGAGCATCCCCTTCCGTCAGCTGATGGAAGATCACTGCGGCGGCATCCGGGGCGGCTGGGGCAACCTCAAGGCCGTCATCCCGGGCGGTTCGTCCGTGCCGATGATCCCGGCCGAGCAGTGCGAAGACCTGCCGATGGACTTCGACGCCCTGCGGAACCTGCGCTCGGGTCTCGGCACCGCGGCCGTCATCGTCATGGACAAGTCGACCGACCTGGTCCGCGCCATCGCCCGCCTGAGCTACTTCTACAAGCACGAGAGCTGCGGCCAGTGCACGCCGTGCCGCGAAGGCACCGGTTGGATGTGGCGCGTCATGGAGCGCATGGCGACCGGCGAGGCCGATCCGAAAGAGATCGACACCCTGCTGGACGTCACGACCCAGGTCGAGGGTCACACCATCTGCGCCCTGGGCGACGCGGCCGCCTGGCCGATCCAGGGTCTGTTCCGTCACTTCCGCCACGAGGTGGAGGAGCGGATCGCTTCCTATCGTAGCGGTCGCCTGCACGTGCAGGGCGCCAAGCTGATCGCGGCGGAGTAACGATTATGGCTATCGCCAAGGTCAACGGCGTCGAAGTCGAGTTCGAACCCGGCATGACGGTTCTGCAGGTCGCGGAGCTGGCCGGGGAAGAAATCCCGCGCTTCTGCTATCACGAGCGCCTGTCCATCGCCGGCAACTGCCGCATGTGCCTGGTCGAGGTGAAGCCCGGCCCACCGAAGCCGCAGGCGTCTTGCGCCCTGCCGGCCGCCGAGGGCCAGGAGATCTTCACCAAGACCCCGATGGTCAAGAAGGCCCGCGAAGGGGTGATGGAGTTCCTGCTCATCAACCACCCGCTGGACTGCCCGATCTGCGACCAGGGCGGCGAGTGCGACCTGCAGGACCAGGCCGTCGGCTACGGCCGCGACGACAGCCGCTATGACGAGAACAAGCGCGCGGTCGAAGAGAAGGCCATGGGCCCGCTCATCAAGACCGTGATGACGCGCTGCATTCAGTGCACGCGCTGCGTCCGCTTCATCACCGAAGTCGCCGGTTCGCCGGAGATCGGCCTGATCTCGCGCGGCGAAGACGTTGAAATCACGACCTATCTGGGCGCGGCGGTGACGTCGGAGCTCAGCGCCAACGTCATCGACCTGTGCCCGGTCGGCGCCCTGACCTCCAAGCCGTACGCCTTCGAAGCCCGTCCGTGGGAACTGAAGAAGACCGAGAGCATCGACGTCATGGATGCGCTCGGCTCGTGGATCCGCGTCGACGCCCGCGGCTCGGCCGTGCTCCGCGTGCTGCCGCGCAACAACGACGACGTCAACGAGGAGTGGATTTCGGACAAGACCCGCTACGCTGTCGACGGCCTGGGCCGTCAGCGTCTCGACCGTCCGTACGTCCGCGTCGGCGGCAGCCTGAAGCCGGCGACCTGGGCCGAAGCCTTCGCCGCCATCGCCGCCAAGATCAAGACGACCGCGCCCGAGCGTATCGGCGTCATCGCCGGCGACCTGCAGGACGCCGAGAGCCTGAAGGCGACCAAGGACCTCTTCACCGCCCTGGGCGTGAAGAACCTGGACAGCCGCCAGGACGGCGCCGCGCTGGGCGCTGGCCCGCGCGAGAGCTGGCTGTTCAACTCGACGATCGCCGGCATCGAGAACGCCGACGTCGTTCTGTTCGTCGGCGCCAATCCGCGGATCGAGGCCCCGGTCCTGAACGCCCGCTTCCGCAAGCAGTGGGTCGCCGGCAAGACCCGCTTCGGCGTCATCGGCGAACAGGCCGATCTGACGTTCGACTACGACTACCTCGGCGCCGGCGCCAAGACCCTGTCGGGTCTGGCCAAGAGCAAGGGCGACTTCATCGACGCCCTGAAGGCCGCCGAGCGTCCCGCCATCATCATCGGCCAGGGCGCTCTGGCCCGCGCCGACGGCGCGGCCATCCTCAAGGCCGCCGCCGGCCTCGCCAAGACCGTCAAGGTCGTCCGCGAAGGCTGGAACGGCTGGAACGTCCTTCACACCGCCGCCGCGCGCGTCGCCGGTCTCGACATGGGCTTCGTCCCGGCCGAGGGCGGTCTGGCCACGGCCGACATGCTGAAGCCGGGCGCCCTGGATGTCCTGCTCCTGCTGGGCGCCGACGAGTGCGAGACGGCCGCCTCGGGCGCCTTCAAGATCTATCTCGGCACGCACGGCGACAACGGAGCCCACAAGGCCGACGTGATCCTGCCGGGCGCCGCCTACACCGAGAAGAACGGCCTCTACGTGAACCTCGAAGGCCGGGTCCAGATGGGCCGCCGCGCGGTGTTCCCGAAGGGCGAGGCCAAGGAAGACTGGTCGATCCTGCGCGCCCTGTCGGAAGTGCTGGGTCAGAAGCTGCCGTACGACAGCCTGGACCAGTTGCGCGCCAAGCTGTTCGCCGACCACCCGACCTTCGGCCAGATCGACTACGCGCCGGGCTCCGTCGCGACCTCGTTCGATGTCGGCGCGCTCGGCGCTGACGGCGAGGTCTCGGACGCGCCGTTCGAAAGCCCGATCAAGGCTTTCCACCTGACCAACCCCGTCGCGCGCGCCAGCGTGACCATGGCCGAATGCGCGGCTGTGGCGTCCGGCGCCGCCAAGATCGCCGCGGAGTAAATCGTGGGCTCGACTTCTCCGCTTCTCTGGTTTGGGCTGACGACCGGCGGCATCCTGCTCGTCGTGATCTGGGTTCTGCTGAGCCTGGCCTTCCTGCTGCTGGCCGACCGCAAGATCTGGGCCGGCGTCCAGATGCGCAAGGGCCCCAATGTCGTGGGTCCGTTCGGCCTGCTGCAGTCCTTCGCCGACTTCTTCAAGTTCGTGCTGAAGGAGATCGTGATCCCGGCTGGCGCCGACAAGATCATCTTCATCCTGGCGCCGCTGATCAGCCTGGTCCTGGGCTTCGTCGGCTGGGCCGTGGTGCCGTTCGCGCCGGGCTGGGTCGTCTCGAACCTCAATGTCGGCATTCTCTATCTGCTGGCGATGAGCTCGCTGGGCGTCTACGGCATCATCATGGGCGGCTGGGCTTCGAACTCGAAGTACCCGTTCCTGGGCGCGCTGCGTTCGGCGGCGCAGATGGTGTCGTATGAAGTCTCGATCGGTCTGATCATCATCACGGTGATCCTGCTGGCTGGTTCGATGAACCTGTCGACCATCGTCGAGAAGCAGTCGGGCTGGTTCTGGAACTGGAACGTCTTCGGCGGCGGCCTGAAGAACATCGTCCTCGTGCCGATCATGGTCGTCTCGATGGGCATGTTCTACATCTCGGCTCTGGCCGAGACCAATCGCCCGCCCTTCGATCTGCCGGAAGCCGAATCCGAACTCGTGGCCGGTTACCAGGTCGAGTACAGCTCGACGCCGTACCTGCTGTTCATGGTCGCCGAGTATTCGAATATCGTCCTGATGTGCGCCATGATCAGCGTACTGTTCTTCGGCGGCTGGAATCCCGGTTTCCCGACCGACTTCCTGAAGAGCTGGGGCTGGTGGGGCAATCTATTCCTGGCCTTGGTGTTCTACGCCAAGATCTGCTTCTGGTTCTTCATGATCGCCATGGCGAAGGCCATCGTGCCGCGCTACCGCTACGACCAGTTGATGCGACTGGGCTGGAAGGTGTTCCTGCCGACCTCGCTGGTGCTGGTGGCCGCGGTCGCCGCTTGGCGCGTGTTCGGTCCGGCGGCCTGATGCGCCGGCTCGTCCTCGCGACCCTGGGCTTGACCGCCCTGACCCTGACGGCCTGCGCCGTCTCGGCTCAGGACCGATCGTATTCCCTGGGCGACGGGGTCGTCAGCTACGACGACCTCAGGCGCGAAGGCGAGAAGTGCAAGGCTTCGGGTGGGATCATCCAGGCCAAGCAGGACGGGGGCGACCCCGCTCAGCTGTCGAACTACACCTGCGTGATCCCGCGCGGGCCGAAATAGGGGCTTTCAGCCCGGATCGAGACGGGGAGGGGCCAACGCCCCTTCACGAAGTATAGGTTTAGGAGAGCTCTGGTGTTCCAGCGCATCACTCAAGCGGTCAAGGGCGCGGCCCTTCTGGACTTCGCGGGCGCCTTTGGCCTCGCCATGAAGTACATGATCGCGCCGAAGAAGACGGTGATCTATCCGAACGAGCGCGGCCCGCAGTCGCCGCGCTTTCGGGGCGAGCACGCCCTGCGCCGGTATCCGTCGGGCGAAGAGCGCTGCATCGCCTGCAAGCTCTGTGAAGCCATCTGCCCGGCCCAGGCCATCACCATCGAGGCCGAACCGCGCGAGGACGGCAGCCGCCGCACGACCCGCTACGACATCGACATGGTCAAGTGCATCTACTGCGGCCTGTGCCAGGAGGCCTGCCCGGTGGACGCCATCGTGGAAGGCCCGAACATCGAGTTCGCGACCGAGACCCGCGAGGAGCTCTACTACGACAAGGAACGTCTTCTCGATAACGGCGACCGCTGGGAGCGCCTGATCGCGAAGAATCTGGAGTTGGACGCGCCCTACCGTTAAAGGGACGGGCGAATCCTAGGAGGCGGCGCGCCGTTCGGCCGCGTCGTCATTGGACTTAAGTTTTCAGGGGAGCACCTGGGCCAATGGCCTTGCAGGCGATCGCTTTCTATCTGCTGGCTTTCACGACCATCGCGGCGGGCTTGCTCGTCGTGTCGGCGCGGAATCCCGTGCACTCGGTGCTCTTCCTGATCACCGCCTTCTTCTCGGCCGCCGGCCTCTTCGTCCTGCTGGGCGCGGAGTTCCTGGCGATGCTGCTGGTCGTCGTCTATGTGGGCGCGGTCGCGGTGCTGTTCCTGTTCGTCGTCATGATGCTGGACGTGGACTTCGCCGAACTCCGGCAAGGCTTCGTGCAGTACCTGCCGTTCGGCGGGGCGATCGCCCTGGTCATCGCCACCGAGATGGTGATGGTCGTGGCCGCGGTCGCCACCAACGGCGCGGCCTCGCGGAACGCGCTGCCAAACGCTTCGCCGGGCGGCGTGCCCAACACCGAGGCGATCGGTCGGGTGCTCTACACCGACTATGTCTTCTTCTTCCAGCTGGCCGGCCTGGTGCTGTTGGTCGCCATGATCGGCGCCATCGTCCTGACCCTGCGCCACAAGCCGGGCGTCAAGCGCCAGGACATCGGCAAGCAAGTCGCCCGCACGCCGAAGACCGGCATGGAACTGGTCCAGATCAAGCCGGGTGAGGGGATCTCCGAATGATCGGCCTGTCGCACTATCTCGTCGTCGCCGCGATCCTGTTCACGATCGGCGTCTTCGGCATCTTCGTGAACCGCAAGAACGTCATCGTCATCCTGATGTCGATCGAACTGATCCTGCTCGCGGTGAACATCAATCTCGTGGCGTTCTCATCCTTCCTGCACGATGTGGCGGGGCAGATCTTCGCCATGTTCGTGCTGACCGTCGCCGCCGCCGAGGCGGCCGTGGGTCTGGCCATCCTCGTCACCTTCTTCCGAAACCGCGGCGACATCGCGGTTGACGACGCCAGCATGATGAAGGGCTAAGCGACGTCATGCAGACGCTTGTCACCATTCTCGTTTTCGCGCCGATCATCGCCGCGGCCATCGCCGGCCTGTTCGGTCGCCGCATCGGCGACGTGGCCTCGCAGTCGGTCACCACCGGCGCGCTGATCCTGTCCTGCGCGCTGTCCTGGTACACGTTCAGCCAATGGACCTGGGGGCACATGGAGGCCTTCACCGTCCATCTGCTGCCGTTCATCCACATTGGCGACTTCCAGGCCGACTGGTCGATCCGCATCGACGCCCTGTCGGCGACCATGCTGATCGTGGTCACGACCGTTTCGATGCTCGTGCACATCTATTCCTGGGGCTACATGGCCGAGGACGACAGCAAGCCGCGCTTCTTCGCGTACCTGTCGCTGTTCACCTTCGCCATGCTGTCGCTGGTCACCGCCGCCGACTTCATGCAGCTGTTCTTCGGCTGGGAAGGCGTGGGCCTGGCCTCGTACCTGCTGATCGGCTTCTGGTACAAGAAGCCGTCGGCCAGCGCCGCGGCCATCAAGGCCTTCGTGGTCAACCGGGTCGGCGACTTCGGTTTCGCCCTCGGCATCATGACCACCTTCTGGGCGTTCGGCACGATCCAGTTCGCCGAGCTGTTCCCGATGATCGCCAGCCATGCCGGCAAGACCTGGGAATTCGCCGGCCACACCTGGCCGCTGATGGATATCGCCTGCTTCCTGCTGTTCATCGGCGCGATGGGCAAGTCGGCGCAGTTCTTCCTGCACACCTGGCTGCCGGACGCCATGGAAGGCCCGACCCCGGTGTCGGCCCTGATCCACGCGGCCACCATGGTGACCGCCGGCGTCTACATGCTGTGCCTGCTGTCGCCGATGTTCGAATACGCGCCGGTGGCCAAGAACATCGTCACGGTGATTGGCGCGGTGACGGCCCTGTTCGCCGCCACTGTCGGCCTGACCCAGAACGACATCAAGCGCGTGATCGCCTATTCGACCTGTTCGCAGCTCGGCTACATGTTCTTCGCCGCCGGCGTCGGCGCCTACCAGGCGGCCATGTTCCACCTGTTCACCCACGCCTTCTTCAAGGCGCTGCTGTTCCTGGGCGCCGGTTCGGTGATCCACGGCATGCACCACGAGCAGGACATGCGGAAGTACGGCGCCCTGGCCAAGCTGCTGCCGGTGACCTTCATCGCCATGACGATCGGCACGATCGCCATCACGGGCCTGGGCTTCCCGCCGCTGCACCTGGGCTTCGCCGGCTTCTATTCGAAGGACACCATCATCGAGGCGGCGTTCGCTGCGGGCGGCCAGAACGGCATCGCCATGTTCGCCTGGGTGATCGGCGTGCTCGTCGCGGGCCTGACCTCGTTCTACTCGTGGCGCCTGGCCTTCTTCACCTTCAACGGCAAGGCGCGCTGGGGTCATGACGACCACCACGCCCACGGTGACGCCCACGCCGCCCAGGGTCACGACGCCCATGCGCACGGGGCGCACGATGACCACGCGCATGACGATCATGGCCATGGTCACGACCACAAGCCGCACGAAAGCCCGTTGGTGATGCTGATCCCGCTGGTGGCGCTGTCGCTGGGCGCGATCTTCGCCGGCTTCGTGTTCACCGACTACTTCGTCGGCCACCACCAGGAAGAGTTCTGGCGCGGCGCGATCTACAACGCCCCGACCAACCACGTCCTTCATCAGGCGCACGAAGTGGCCGAGTGGGTGAAGTGGAGCCCGCTGATCGCCTCGATCCTGGGCCTGCTGGTCGCGGTCTACGTCTACCTCATCAAGGGCAACGAGCGGCTGGGCCTGAAGCTGGCCGAGCGCAAGGGCCCGCTGTACGTCTTCTTCTACAACAAGTGGTTCTTCGACGAGCTTTACGACGCCACCTTCGTGCGCTTCGCCAAGTTCCTCGGCGACCTGTTCTGGAAGGGCGGCGACCAGAAGATCATCGACGGCCTCGGCCCGGACGGCGTCAGCAAACTCTCCTATGAGGTGGGCAGGCGCACCGGCAAGCTGCAGACCGGCTATCTCTATCACTACGCGTTTGTCATGCTGCTCGGCGTCGCCGGCTTGCTGACCTTCGCCCTGTACGCCTTCCGTTGAGGGGGACGGAGCTTATGAGCGGCCTTCTCAGCCTTACGACCTTCGCGCCGATCGTCGGCGTCGCGGTGATCCTCGCCGCGCGCGCCTTCAGCGGCGCGAGCGAAAAGACCGACACCCTGGCCAAGTGGATCGCGCTCGCGACCACCCTGGTCACGTTCGGCCTGTCGATCGTCCTGACCCTGCAGTTCGATCCGAAGAACCCGGGCTTCCAGTTCGTGGAAGACTTGGCCTGGTTCGCGGGCCTGCATTACCGGATGGGCGTGGACGGCATCTCGGTGCTGTTCGTCCTGCTGACCGCGTTCCTGCTGCCGATCTGCATCATCGCCAGCTGGAAGTCGGTCGAGAAGCGCGTCGTCGAATATCTGATCGCCTTCCTGGTCCTGGAGACCCTGGTGATCGGCGTGTTCTGCGCGCTCGACCTGATCCTGTTCTATCTCTACTTCGAATTCAGCCTGGTCCCGATGTTCCTGATCATCGGCATCTGGGGCGGCAAGCGTCGGATCTACGCGGCCTACAAGTTCTTCCTCTACACGCTGCTGGGTTCGATCCTGATGCTGGCCGCCATCCTGGCCATGATCAATATCGCCGGCACCTCGTCGATCCCGGCGCTGATGACGTTCAAGTTCGCGCCGTGGCTGCAGACCTGGCTGTGGCTGGCCTTCTTCGCCTCGTTCGCGGTGAAGATGCCGATGTGGCCGGTGCACACCTGGCTGCCCGACGCCCACGTGGAAGCCCCGACGGCCGGTTCGGTCATCCTGGCTGGCATCCTGCTGAAGCTCGGCGGCTACGGCTTCATGCGCTTCAGCCTGCCGATGTTCCCCAACGCCTCGGAGATGTTCCAGCCGCTGGTGTTCGCGATGTCGGCCATCGCCATCGTCTACACCTCGCTGGTCGCCTTCCGTCAGACCGACATCAAGAAGCTGATCGCCTATTCGTCGATCGCCCACATGGGCTTCGTGACCATGGGCATCTTCTCGGGCAACGCGGCGGGCGAGCAGGGCGCCCTGTTCCAGATGCTGAGCCACGGGGTGATCTCCGGCGCGCTCTTCCTCTGCGTCGGCGTGGTCTACGACCGCATGCACACCCGCGAGATCGCCTTCTACGGCGGCCTGACCAACCGGATGCCGCACTACGCCTTCGTGTTCCTGCTGTTCACCATGGGCAATGTCGGCCTGCCGGGCACCTCGGGCTTCGTCGGTGAAATCCTGACCATGACCGGCGTCTACAAGGCGTCGACCTGGACGGCGATCGTGGCGGCCACCGGCGTGATCCTGTCGGCCATGTACGCCCTGACCCTGTATCGCCGGGTCATGTACGGCGAGATCACCAATCCAGAGCTGAAGACCATCACCGATCTGGACGCGCGCGAGATCGTGCTGTTCGTGCCGCTGATCGCGATGACCCTGCTGCTGGGCGTCTATCCCAATCTCGTGTTCAACCTGACCGCGACGTCCGTCGACGCGCTCGTCGGCGCCTGGCGCGCCGCCGTGGGCGGGTGAGGAGCCTATGACCTTTTCCGCCCACTTCACGCTCGTCCTGCCTGAGATCGTTCTCGCGATCGCGGCGCTCGTCCTGCTGGTCGCCGGCGCCTTCCGGGGCAAGGTCGGGGCCATCTTCACCCTTGCCGCCGTCGCGGCGCTGATCGCGGCCGCCGCCACGGCGGTGCTGGGTCCGCATGGCCGAGCCTTCGGCGGCGTCTACGCGGCCGACGCCGCGGCGACCTACGCCAAGGTGGCCATCTATCTCTCCAGCGCCATCGCCGTGGTGCTGGGCGACCGCTGGCTGGCCCAGCGTAACGACCAGAAGTTCGAATACGCCGTCCTGGTGATCCTGGCCGCGCTGGGCATGGGCGTGACCGCCTCGGCTGGCGACCTGATCAGCCTCTATGTCGGCGTCGAGCTGCAGTCCCTGGCCCTGTACGTGCTGGCCGCCATGCGCCGCGACGACGCCAAGTCGTCGGAAGCGGGCCTGAAGTATTTCGTGCTGGGCGCTCTGTCGTCGGGCCTGCTGCTGTACGGCAGCTCGCTGATCTACGGTTTCACCGGCTCGACCCACTTCAGCCAGATCGCCCTGGCCGCCGCCCACGGCGGCGCGCACGGCACGGGCCTGCTGTTCGGCCTGGTGTTCCTGATCTGCGGCCTGGCGTTCAAGGTCTCGGCGGCGCCGTTCCACATGTGGACCCCGGACGTCTATGAAGGCGCCCCGACCCCGGTCGTCGGCTTCTTCGCCGCCGCGCCGAAGCTGGCCGCCATGATGATGTTCGCCCGCGTGCTGGGCGACGCCTTCCCGGCCGCCGGCGACCAGTGGCGCCAGATCCTGGTGATCGCGGCCCTGCTGTCGATCTTCATCGGCGCCTTCGCGGGCCTGGCCCAGACCAACCTCAAGCGCCTGTGGGCCTATTCCTCGATCGCCAATGTCGGCTACGCCCTGCTGGGCGTCGCGGCGGGCGGCGAGGTCGGCCTGCATGCGATGCTGGTCTTCATGGTGCTCTACATGGTCGACGTCACGGGGTTCTTCGCCTGCCTGCAGGCGCTGAACCGCGACGGCAAGCCGATGGAGACGATCGAGGACATGGCCGGCCTGATCAAGGAACGTCCGGGCGTCGCCCTGGCCATGACGGCGTTCTCGTTGTCCGCCCTGGGCCTGCCGCCGTTCTCGGGTTTCTGGTCGAAGTATTACGTCTTCAAGGCCGCCCTGGGCGCGGGCGACGTGGCCCTGCAATGGGCCGCCGTCCTGGGTCTGGTCGGCTCGGTTGTCGCGGCGTTCTATTACCTGCGACTGATCAAATCGATCTGGTTCGACGCCTCGGCGGGGGCGACCGACGCACCGTCGCCCTCGGCGCGCGCCGTCGGCATCGCGGCCGCGTTCTTCTCGTTCCCGATCGTGCTCGTGGCCCTGGTCTGGCTGGATCCCGCCGCCAAGGCCGCCGCGGCCGCCTTTGGTCACGCGTGACGTGACGGGCGGTCCGCCCGTCGTCGTCCCACCCATCGTCGTTCTCGATGAGATCGACTCCACCAACGCCGAAGCCCGTCGCCGGGCCGAGGCTGGCGAGGCCGGTCCCGTGTGGCTGGTCGGCCTCCGCCAGACCGCCGGCCACGGGCGTCGCGGTCGGGCCTGGGAAACGGGCGAGGGCAACCTCGCCGCCACCCTGCTTCTGCGTACCGACAAGCCGCCGGCCGAGGCCGCCCAGGTCTCGTTCGTCGTCGCCCTGGCCGTGGCCGACATGCTGGGCCAGTACGTGCCGGCCTCCCTGGTCAGCCTGAAGTGGCCCAACGACCCGCTGCTGGGCGGACTGAAGGTCAGCGGCATACTGATCGAGTCGGGCGCCTCGCCCTTGGGCGGCCTTTGGCTGGCCGTCGGCGTCGGGGTCAACCTGGCGCGCAAGCCGACCAACAGCGAACGACCCGCCACCTCGATCGCCAGCCATCGCGACATTCCGCCGCCGGGCGCCCCCGAGGCCGCCCAGGCCCTGGCCGAGGCGTTCGAGCGCTGGTTCCGTGTCTGGACCTCGCTGGGCTTTCCCGCGATCGCCGACGCCTGGACGGCGCGCGCCCATGGCCTGGGCGAGCCTTGCGTCGCGCGCCTGGGAACCGAGACGGTCGAAGGGATCGCCGAGGGCCTGGACGGCGACGGAGCTCTGCGGCTTCGTCTGGATGACGGCCGTGTCCGCAGGATCACCGCCGGCGATGTATTCTTCGGAGGCGCGTGATGCTTCTCGCCATTGAACAGGGCAACACCAACACCATGTTCGCCATTCACGACGGCGCGTCGTGGTTGGCTCAGTGGCGCGCGGCCACCGAGAGCACCCGCACCGCCGACGAGTACGTGGTGTGGCTCTCGCAGCTGCTGTCGATGCAGGGCATCGGCTTCCGCGCCATCGACGCGGTGATCATCTCCAGCGTCGTGCCGCAGTCGATCTTCAACCTGCGCAACCTCAGCCGGCGCTACCTCAACGTCGAGCCGCTGGTGATCGGCGAGAACGCCCGGCTGGGCATCGATGTCCGCATCGAGAAGCCCTCCGAGGCCGGCGCCGACCGCCTGGTCAACGCCATCGGCGCGCACATGGTCTATCCGGGCCCGCTGATCGTGATCGACAGCGGCACCGCCACCACCTTCGACATCGTGGCCGCCGACGGCGCGTTCGAGGGCGGGATCATCTCGCCGGGCATCAATCTTTCGATGCAAGCCCTGCACGAGGCGGCGGCCAAGCTGCCTCGGATCGCCATTCAGCGGCCGGCTGGTAACAGGATCGTGGGCACCGATACGGTGTCGGCCATGCAATCGGGCGTCTTCTGGGGGTATATCTCTCTGATCGAAGGGCTCGTCTCGCGTATCAAGGCTGAGCGCGGCGAGCCCATGACCGTTATCGCCACCGGCGGCGTCGCCTCGTTGTTCGAGGGCGCCACCGACAGCATCGACCACTTCGACTCCGACCTGACGATACGGGGTCTTCTCGAAATCTATCGTCGAAACACCATTTCCGAGACCTGATGAAAAAATCCAAGAGCGACGAGCTCGTCTTCCTGCCGCTGGGCGGGTCGAACGAGATCGGCATGAACTTCAACCTGTACGGCTTCGGGCCGGCGCACGATCGCAAGTGGATCGTCGTCGACCTGGGCGTGACCTTTGGCGACCAGACGACGCCGGGCGTCGAGATCATTCTGCCCGATCCGTCCTATATCGAGCCCTACGCCAAGGACATCATCGGCATCGTCCTGACCCACGCCCACGAAGACCACCTGGGCGCGGTGCACTGGCTGTGGCCGCGCCTGAAGGCGCCGGTCTACGCCACGCCGTTCACCGCCTTTCTGCTGCGCGAAAAGCTGCGGGACGCGGGCATCCTGGACGACGTGCCGATCACCGAGGTGCCGCTGGGCGGCAAGTTCTCGCTCGGCCCGTTCGACCTGGAACTGATCACCCTGACGCACTCGATCCCCGAGCCGAACGGCCTTGCGATCAAGACGCCGCTGGGCACGATACTGCACACCGGCGACTGGAAGATCGATCCCGAGCCGCAGCTTGGCGCGCCGACCGATGACGCCGCCCTACGCCGCCTTGGCGACGAGGGCGTGCTGGCCATGGTCTGCGACAGCACCAACGTCTTTGTCGAAGGCTCGGCGGGATCGGAAGCCGATGTCCGCGAGGCGCTGGGCAACCTGATCCAGAGCTTGTCGGGCAAGATCGCCGTGGCCTGCTTCGCCTCGAACGTGGCGCGCATGGACACCGTGATCCGCGCCGCCCAGGCCTGCGGCCGCAAGGTCAGCCTCGCTGGCCGCTCGATGCACCGCATGGCCGCCGCCGCGCGGTCGGTGGGGCTGCTTCAGGGGCTCGAGCCTTTCATCAACGACGATCAGGCCAAGCACCTGCCCGAGAACGAGGTCCTGTTCCTCTGCACCGGCAGCCAGGGCGAGGCTCGCGCCGCGCTGTCGCGCATCGCCGACGGCAGCCACCCGCACGTGAAGCTGGGGCAGGGCGACCATGTGATCTTCTCCTCAAGGGTCATCCCTGGCAATGAGATCCCGATCCGCAACCTCCAGAACAAGCTGGCCGACCGAGGCGTGCGCCTGCACACCGAGCGCGACACGCCGGGCATCCACGTGTCGGGTCACCCGTGCCGTGAAGAGCTGCGCCAGATGTACGCCTGGGTCCGTCCAACGATCGCGGTGCCGACCCATGGCGAGCGCCGTCACCTGATCGAGCACGCCGCCTTCGCCAAGGACCTGCAGGTCCCGCACGCCATCTCGCCGCGCAACGGCGACATGGTGCGCCTGGCGCCGGGGCATCCGGAGATCATCGACGAGGTGCCGGCCGGGCGCCTGTATGTCGACGGCGGCGTGGTCACGCCCGAGAACGGCGACGCCCTGCGCGAGCGCCGTCATGCTGCGTTCAACGGGATGCTGGTGGTGTCGATCGTCCTGGACGGTCGCAACAAGATCGTCTCGGGTCCGCAAGTGCGCGGCATCGGCTTGGCCGGCGACGAAGAGTATTCGCTGGACGACGCGCTCGACGATCTCGCCGAGGAGGCCGAGACCGCCTACAAGAAGCTGGCGGGCGATACCCGCGAGCAGGACGAAGCGATCGAAAGCGCCATCTCCCGCGCCGTGAAGAAGGCCGCGTTCCGGATCTGGGAACGCAAGCCGGTCGTGGAAACGACGGTCCTGCGCCTGTGATTTTCCGTCGTAGCCGTTCCGCCGAGCCCAGGATGTCGGCTTCGCCGACCTCGGGCGCCGGCGAGAATGGCTACGCGGTCCAGATCGTCCGCCACCTCTACCAGGATCTGCTCAGGCGCGAGCCGGATCCCGACGCCCTGGCCGCCTGCGTGGCCTGGATGGAGCGTGGTGCGACGATCGAGGACATCAAGACCGAGATCATCGGTTCGCCGGAATATCGCGAGCGTGTCTCGGGGCATCCGATCGCCAAGTTCCCGGCCATCTACCGTCCGGAGCGGATCTCGTACTTCACCCACAGGGGCCGCTTCCGTCCGCTGGCGATCAGCATCGAGACGGTCAATATCTGCAACAACGACTGCGTGATCTGCCCGTACTCGATCCAGACCCGCAAGAAGCAGGGCATGGACATGGCGGTGTTCGCCAAGGTGGTGGCCGACTACGCGGCGCTGGGCGGCGGTCCGGTCACCCTGACGCCGATGGTCGGCGAGGTGCTGCTGGACAAGCAGCTTCTCGAACGCCTGAAGCTGCTGCGCGCGACGCCGGCGATCTCCCGCGTCTCGGCGATCACCAACGCCACCATGGCCTATCTCTATACGGACGAAGAGCTGGCCGAGCTGGCCGGCTATTTCGACCGCATCACGGTGTCGGTCTACGGCCTGGACGCCGAAGAATTCGCGCTGATGACCCGCAAGGACCAGTACGATCAGTTCATGGACTCGCTGGGCCGGCTGATCCGCATTTTCGGCGTCGGCAAGGTGGGGTTGGGCGCGCGGCACCTGCGGGAGCGCACGACCGACGAGATCGACGCCTGGCTGGCCGATGTCGCCCAGCGCGCAGGCATCGAACCGGGCCAGCTGTCGCTGCCCGGCACGCGGACCTACGCCAACTGGACGGTGTTCGATACGTCCAAGCCGTTGCCGCTGGACGCCGAGTGGATGCCGCCGCGGCGCAACACCGAGCAGTGCGCGCTGCCGCTGATCAGCCTGCAGGTGCTGTCGAGCGGCAAGGTGTCATTCTGCGGTTGCGCCGACTTCGACGGCAAGACGGCCCTGATGCTGGGCGATATTCGCGAGGCCAGCCTGGCCGAACTGCTGGGCTCGGAACGGGTCAAGGCGCTCTGGGATTGGCAGGGTTGCGGCGTTCCCGAGCCCTGCAAGGGCTGCAGCTTCTACATGCCCATCAGCCAATTGAACGATCTGCACTCGGCTTTCAGCGATCCGATTGGTACCTTCGGCGGCTAGGAGAATAACATGATCGGCAAGCTCAACCACGTGGGCGTCGCGACGCCCTCGATCGACGACTCGGTGAAGATGTACCGCGACCTCCTGGGCGCCACCTCGGTGACCGAGAAGTGGGCGATGCCGGAGCAGGGGGTCTGGGTCTGCTTCGTCAACCTGCCCAACAGTCAGATCGAGCTGATCGAGCCCTATGGCGAGAACTCGCCGATCCATGGCTTCCTGGCCAAGAACCCCAAAGGCGGCCAACATCACATCTGCTTCGAGGTCGAGAACATCTACGAAGCACGCGACGATCTGGTGGCCAAGGGCGCGACCGTGCTGGGCGAGCCCCGCATCGGCGCCCACGGCACGCCGGTCATCTTCGTCCACCCCCGGGACATGGGCGGCCTGCTGGTCGAGCTTATGGAAACGCCCCAAAACACTGCTGGTAAGGATGCTCACTGATGAGCCCGATCACCTGGTTCGCCATCTACTTGACCATCTGGTGGACGGTGCTGTTCGCCGTCCTGCCGCTGGGCTCGCGCAGCTACCACGAGGCCGGCCTCAAGACGCCGGGCGGGGGCGATCCGGGCGCGCCGATCAATCCGAACCTGAAGCGCAAGTTCATCACCACGACCTGGGTCTCGGCCGTCGTCTTCGTGCTGTTCTTCCTGATCGTGCGCTTCAACCTGGTCACGCTGCCGGATCTTCCGCGATAAGGCCGGCGTGCGAATGCACAAGCCTTGGGCGCGAGGTGAGCAATCTGCCCTCGAACGCCCAAGTCTTGGGCGAACGGTCTCATTGTGAGCGCTTCCCTCGCATGGCCGTGCCCCAACAGATGTTTGGTTGGTAAGGTGACTTCAGGAGATCGGCCTTGCCGGTCTCGCTCTGTGGCGTCTTCCCCGACGATGACTTGATAGGCCGCGCGGCGATCCGCGCGGCCTCTCTTTTATTCGCGTCGGGAGCCATACTTTAGTCACGCGCGTTGCCAAGCTGTCGGACGAGAGGCTATCTCAGGCCTCCTTGAATTCCCGGAGTTTCCACGCGCATGCGCTTGTCGCGCTATTTCCTGCCGGTGCTGAAGGAAGCACCGTCCGACGCCCAGATCGTTTCGCACCAGCTGATGCTTCGCGCCGGCATGATCCGCCAGGAAGCGGCGGGCATCTATGCCTGGCTGCCGCTGGGTTTCCGCGTGCTGAAGAAGATCGAACAGATCGTCCGCGAGGAAATGGATCGCGCCGGCGCCATCGAGCTGCTGATGCCGACGCTGCAGCTGGCCGACCTGTGGCGCGAGTCGGGCCGCTATGACGCCTATGGCCCGGAGATGCTGCGCATCACCGACCGCCACGAGCGCGAACTGCTGTACGGGCCCACCAACGAGGAAATGATCACCGAGATCTTCCGCGGTTCGGTGCGCAGCTACCGTGACCTGCCCAAGAATCTCTACCACGTGCAGTGGAAGTTCCGCGACGAGACCCGCCCGCGCTTCGGCGTGATGCGCGGTCGCGAGTTCCTGATGAAGGACGCCTACAGCTTCGACCTCGACGCCGAGGGCGCGCGCAAGGCCTACAACCGCATGTTCGTGGCCTATCTGAACCTGTTCGAGCGCATGGGCCTGAAGGCGGTTCCGATGCGCGCCGACACCGGTCCGATCGGCGGCGACCTCAGCCACGAGTTCATCGTCCTGGCCGAGACGGGCGAAAGCGCCGTCTTCTGTCACAAGGACCTGGTCGAGATGCCGGCGCCTGGTCCGGATGTCGACTGGTACGGCGACCTGCAGCCTCTGGTGAACCAGCGCACGGCGCTTTACGCCGCGACCGAGGAAATGCATGACGAAGCCGCCTTCGGCGCGCTGCCGGAAGGCGACCGCCTGTCGGCGCGCGGCATCGAGGTCGGCCACATCTTCTCGTTCGGGACCAAGTATTCCGAGCCGATGAAGGCCGTGGTCACCGGTCCCGACGGCAAGGACGTGCCGGTGCAGATGGGCAGCTACGGCGTGGGGGTCTCGCGCCTGCTGGGCGCGATCATCGAGGCCAGCCACGACGAGGCCGGCATCATCTGGCCGGAAAGCGTCGCGCCGTTCCATGTCGGTATCGTCAACATGCGCCAGGGCGACGCGGCCTGCGACGCGGCCTGCGAGACGGCCTATGCCGCGCTCAAGGCCGCCGGCAAGGACGTGCTGTACGACGACACCGACGCCCGCGGCGGCGCCAAGTTCGCCACCATGGACCTGATCGGCCTGCCCTGGCAGCTGATCATCGGCCCCAAGGGCATCGCCGAGGGCGTGGTCGAGATCAAGAACCGCAAGACCGGCGAGCGCCACACCGCCTCGCTGGACTCGGTCATCGAGGGCCTGACCAAGAGCAAGACCGCCTGATGCCAGACGTCCGCGCCGCCGGCCCCTTCAGTCGCTGGGAGCGCTCCGTCGCTCGCCGGTATCTGTTCGCTAAACGCAAGAACGGCGGCGTGGCGCTCATCGCGGTCATATCGTTCTGCGCGGTGATGCTGGCGGTCTTCGCCCTCATCACCGTGATGAGCGTCATGAACGGCTTCCGGGCCGAGCTCCTGGGCCGGATCGTCGGCTTCAACGGCCACCTCTACGCCCAGTCGCCGCTGATCAACGGCCCGGACCGCGACACCATCATCCGTCGCATCAAGGCCGCGCCGGGCGTGATCCAGGCCGCGCCGATGGTCGAGGCCCAGGCCATGGTCATCGGCCCGACCCAGGTGACCGGCGCCATCGTGCGTGGGGTGACGCCCAATGACCTGCGGCATATGTCGCTGATCTCCAGCAACATCAAGAAAGGCTCGCTGCAGGGCTTCGGCCAGGGCGAGTACGGCGGCGACATCGTCCTGATCGGCGATCGCATGGCCCAGACCCTGGGCGTGCAGCCGGGCGATCCGATCACCCTGATCTCGCCGACGGGACCGGCCACGGCGTTCGGCACCTCGACCCGCGAAAAAAACTACATTGTCGGCGGCCTGTTCAGCGTCGGCATGAGCCAGTTCGACGAGGCCTTCATCTATATGCCGCTGGAGCAGGCCCAACTGTTCTTCGGTCGCGACACCTCGGTCGACTATGTCGAGATCAAGGTCGACGACCCCGACAAGGCCAAGGAATACAAGCATGATGTCGAGGTCGCCTCCGGCCCCGGCGCTCTGGTGACCGACTGGCAGGACAAGAACCACAGCTACTTCACCGCCCTCCAGGTCGAGCGGAAGGTGATGCGATTGATCCTGTTCTGCATTGTCGCCATCGCCACCCTGAACATCATCTCCAGCCTCGTCATGCTGGTGAAGAACAAGGGCAAGGACATCGCCATCCTGCGCACCATGGGCGCCAGCCAGGGCGCGGTGCTGCGCATCTTCGTCATGGCCGGCGCCTCGATCGGCGTGGCCGGCACCCTGTGCGGCCTGGCCCTGGGCGTGGTGTTCTGCGCCTACATCACCCCGATCCAGAACTTCGTGGAGTGGGTCACCGGCACGGCCGTGTTCAGCGCCGACGTCTACATGCTCTCGCACATTCCGGCCAAGATCGACTGGACCGAGGTGGGCGGCATCGTCGCGCTGTCGGCCCTGATGAGCATCCTGGCGACGCTGCCGCCAGCCATGCGCGCCTCGCGCCTCGATCCGGTGGAGGCGCTTCGCTATGAGTGATCCAATCCTGGCCCTGCGCGGGGTCGAGCGCGTCTACAAGACCGAGGCCGGTGATCTGCCAGTGCTGCGCGGCGTCGACATCGACGTCTATCCGGGCGAGGTGGTCGGGCTGATCGGTCCCTCGGGTTCGGGCAAGTCGTCGCTGTTGCACTCGGCGGGCCTGCTGGAGCACCCCGACGCGGGGCTCGTGGCCCTGGAAGGCCGTGACTGCTCCAAGCTGTCCGAGCGCGCCCGCACCCGTATTCGCCTGGGCACGGTCGGCTTCGTCTATCAGTTCCACCATCTGCTGCCCGAGTTCTCGGCCCTCGAGAACGTGGCCATGCCGCTCAACATCGCCGGCAAGAGTCGTCGCGAAGCCGAGGCGCGCGCCAAGGATCTGTTGGAGGGCCTGGGCCTGGGTCCACGCATGAACCACCAGCCGGCCCAGATGTCCGGCGGCGAACAGCAGCGCGTGGCCATCGCCCGCGCCCTGGCCAACCGTCCCAAGCTGCTGCTGGCCGACGAGCCGACCGGCAACCTCGATCCGGCGACGTCGGCGACGGTGTTCCAGGCCCTGTACCAGACCTGCCGCCAGCAAGGCGTGGCGGCTCTGATCGCCACGCATAACATGGAGCTGGCCCGCTACATGGACCGCGTTCTCGCCCTCAAGGACGGCCACCTGGAAGCGCAGCGGTTCTAGCCAGCACGCGCGTCGCCATCCGGTCGCCGAAAACAGGGCCGAACCACCCGCGACGCGGTTAAAGCAGTGCGCTCTTCATGGCCGCGAAGAAGCCGTCCCGGTCGATCTTCTTGATGACCCTGGCATTGGGTTGTCGCCGTTTCAGAGCTGGATCGGCGATCTCGATATCGGGCAGGATCGAGTGTGAGACGCTCAGGTAGCCGCGTGTCAGTTCGCCCTGGATCTCGACATCGACCACGCAGTCCTCGGCCTCCAGGATCAGGTTTTCATCAAGCGCGATGGCGCAGGTCATGGCGTCTGGGTGCAGGCTGCCGTCCAGCCCCTCCGTTTCCCGGGCGAAGGCGAGGGAGGCGCGGTTCACGTCGGTGAAGAACCCGGCCTTGCCAGTACCCAAGGCTTCTAGCTCCGCTAGCTGCGCCGTGGTCCACAGGCCGTCCCGCAGGGTGAGGGTCCAGGTGGCGATCGACAGGTTGAAGCCGGCGTTGACGACGATCTTGGCGGCCTCAGGATCGACATAGAAATTGTACTCGGCCGCCGGCGTGACATTGCCGACGCCATTGTCCGTGCCGCCCATGACCCAGAGGTGTTTCACGGCCTTGGCGATGCGCGGCTCGCGCAGATAGGCCAGCGCGATGTTGGTCAGCGGCGCCTGGGCGATCAGGGTGATCTCGCCGGGCGCGTCCATGATCCGCCGGACCAGTTCGTCGACCGCGTGCCCTTCGGCGGGGCGCTGGGCGGCCCTGGCGAAGCCGCTGTCGCTCATGCCGTCGTGGCCGAACACATAGGCGGCGTCGAGCGGCGCTCGCGTGAACGGCGTCTGGGCGCCAAGATAGACGGGGACCTCGCCGGCCTTGCCGCACCGCTCCAGCGTCACCAGCGCGTTCTCGGCATGCTGCTCGAAGCCGACATTGCCATGGGCGATCGTGATCGCCTCGACGGTCACGCCGAGGCGGGTGAGGGCCAGCATCAGCGAGAAGACGTCGTCGCCGGCGGTGTCGGTGTCGATGATCAGGCGCATGGCCTCGATCTGGACCGATCCGCTCGCCTTGACCATATCGAACATCGATGCGTTCGGCCGTGTGTCACAAGACGCGGGCCGGAAAAATGCGGTGGAACGTCGCGGAACATCTTGTGAACAGAACAAAAGCGGAATATGGAACAAAACAAGAAATCTGTGGAGGCTCCTATGATCCGTATCGCCCGTGAGTCTTTGGCCCTTGTGTCGGTCGTCAGCTTCGTCTGGATGATGTGTACGGTCGCCAATCTGGTGGCCTGAGTCGTATGACGACGGTCGTCTAGCGGAGGTTGGTCATGGCGGACGGGGAGGGACAGGGCTTCGTCCATCTGCGGGTTCGCTCGGCCTATTCGCTGCTGGAAGGGGCGATCAAGGCCGACCAGATCGGCAAGCTGGCCGCCGGGATCGGCATGCCGGCCGCGGCCATCGCGGATCGCGCCAATCTGTTCGGTGCGCTTGAATATTCGTCCTACGCCAAGGATGCGGGGGTCCAGCCGATCATCGGCTGCGCCATCCCGATCACCGGCATCGGCGGCGGTCCGACCGAACGCTGGGCCCGGGCCCCGACGATCGTGCTGCTGGCCCAGAACGAGCGGGGTTATCTCAACCTCTCGGAGCTGTCGTCGATCGCCTATCTCGACAGCGCCGAGTTGCCCGAGCCGATCGTGCCCTGGGCCAAGGTCATCGAACACAATGAAGGCCTGATCCTGCTGTCGGGCGGTACGGACGGTCCGGTGGACGCGCTGTTCGCGGCCGGCAAGTCGGCCGAGGCCTCGGCGGCCCTCGCCGAGATGCAGCGTGTTTTCGGCGACCGCTTCTATGTCGAGCTTCAGCGTCACGGTCTGCCCAAGCAGGCGGCGGCCGAGCCCGGGCTGGTCAACTGGGCCTACGAGCACGACGCGCCGCTGGTCGCCACCAACGACGTCTATTTCGCCAAGGAAAGCTTCTACGCCGCCCACGATGCCTTGTTGTGCATCTCGGACGGCTCGTTCGTCGGCCAGGATGAGCGCAGGCGTGTGACGCCCGAGCACTGGTTCAAGCCGGCGGCCGATATGCGCAAGCTGTTCTCCGACCTGCCGGAGGCCTGCGACAACACGCTCGATATCGCCCGCCGCTGCGCCTTCATGGTGCACAAACGCGACCCGATCCTGCCCAGCTTCCCGACCGGCGACGGTCGCAACGAGGCCGAGGAGTTGGAGCACCAGGCGCGGGAAGGCCTGAAGGCGCGCTTCGTGGGCCTGACCTTGTCGGCGCCCGAGGAGGAGTACTGGAAGCGGCTCGATTTCGAGCTCGACATCATCAAGAAGATGGGTTTCCCCGGCTACTTCCTGATCGTGTCGGACTTCATCAAGTGGGGTAAGGCGCACGGCATCCCGGTAGGCCCCGGGCGGGGCTCGGGCGCCGGGTCGCTGGTCGCCTGGGTGCTGACCATCACCGACCTCGATCCGTTGCGCTTCGGCCTGCTATTTGAACGCTTCCTCAATCCCGAACGGGTCTCCATGCCCGACTTCGACGTCGACTTCTGCCAGGAGCGGCGCGAAGAGGTGATCTCCTACGTGCAGGAGAAGTACGGTCGCGACCGTGTGGCCCAGATCATTACCTTCGGTTCGCTGCAGGCCCGCGCCGTGCTGCGCGACGTCGGCCGGGTGATGCAGCTGCCGCTGGGGCTGGTCGACCGTCTCTGCAAGATGGTGCCCAACAACCCGGCCGCGCCGGTGACCCTGGCCCAGGCGATCGACCTTGAGCCGCGCCTCAAGCAAGCCAAGAAGGAAGACGCCAACGTCTCGGCCTGTCTAGACGTGGCGCTGCAGTTGGAGGGGCTGTTCCGCAACGCCTCGACCCACGCCGCCGGCGTGGTGATCGGCGACCGCCCCCTGACTCAGCTGACCCCGCTTTACAAGGATCCGCGTTCGGACCTGCCCGCCACCCAGTTCAACATGAAGTGGGTCGAGAGCGCCGGCCTGGTGAAATTCGACTTCCTGGGCCTGAAGACCCTGACCGTGCTGGATCGCGCGGTGAAGCACCTGAAGAAGCGCGGCTTCGAGATCGATCTCGGAAAGTTGGCCTTCGACGACAGCAAGACCTACGAACTGCTCGCTTCGGGCCAGACGGTCGGCGTGTTCCAGCTTGAAAGCCAGGGCATGCGCGACACGCTGCGCAAGATGCGCTGCGGCTCGATCGAGGAGATCACCGCGCTGATCTCGCTCTATCGCCCAGGCCCGATGGACAACATCGACACCTTCGTCGACTGCAAGTTCGGCCGCAAACCCGTCGACACCCTGCACCCGTCGCTGGAGGCGGTGCTGAAGGAGACCTACGGCGTCATCGTCTACCAGGAACAGGTGATGCAGATCGCCCAGATCCTGGCCGGCTACAGCCTGGGCGAAGCCGATCTTCTGCGTCGCGCCATGGGCAAGAAGAAGAAAGAGGAGATGGATCTCCAGAAGATCCGTTTCGTCTCCGGCGCCAAGGAAAAGAACGTCCCCGAGGAGCAGTCGGGCTCGATCTTCGAACTGGTGGCCAAGTTCGCCGGCTACGGCTTCAACAAGTCGCACGCCGCCGCCTACGCCTTCATCTCGTATCAGACGGCCTGGCTGAAGGCGAACACGCCGGTCGAGTTCTTCGCCGCCTCGATGAGCCTCGATCTGTCGAACACCGACAAGTTGGCCGTCTTCCACCAGGACGCCCGCAAGTTCGACATCACGGTGCGAGCGCCGGACGTCAATGTCTCGGGCGCCGACTTCGAGGTCGAGAACGGCGAGGTGCTCTACGCCCTGGGCGCCATTCGCAACGTCGGTCTGGAGGCCATGAAGCATCTGGTGGCGATCCGCGAGGAGGGCGGACCATTCCGCGACATCTTCGATTTCGTCGAGCGGATCGATCCCAAGCAGGTCAACAAGCGCGCCATCGAAAACCTGGCCCGGGCCGGGGCCTTCGACCAGATCCACAAGAACCGCGCCCAGATCGTCGCATCGGCCGATGTGCTGATCGCCCATGCCCAAAGCTGTCACGCTGACCGCCAGGGCGGGCAGGGCGGCTTGTTCGGCTCGGACCCGGGCGCTGGGCGTCCGCGCCTCTCCAAGACCGAGAACTGGAACCAGGTCGACCTGCTGGACGAGGAGCTGTCGGCTGTCGGCTTCTACCTGACCGGCCACCCGCTGGAAGATGTGGTCGGCATGCTGCGTCGTCGCCGCACGTCGATGCTGACCGAGGCCATGGCGCAAGCCGAAGCCGGGATGGAGGCCCTGCGCATGTGCGGCGTCGTCCGTCGCCGCCAGGAACGGGCTTCGCAAAGCGGCGAGAAGTTCGCCTTCGTCTCGCTCTCGGACCCGACCGGCGAGTACGAGGTGCTGTTCCCGCCAGAATCCCTGCGCAAATGTCGCGACGTGCTGGAGCCGGGCAAGGCCGTGGTCATCAAGGTCCGCGCCAAGGCTCGCGACGGCGAGGTTCGCTTCTTCGGCGACGACGCCGAGCCGATCGAGAAGGCCATCGAAAACGTTGTGGCCGGCCTGCGCGTCCACCTGTCGCCATCGGCGACCGAGATCGAAGCGCTGAAGCGTCGCCTAGAGCCGGCGCAGGGGCAGAAAGGCGGAGAAGTGACCTTCGTCGCCGCTATCGGCGGGGGGCGCGAGATCGAACTGCGTCTGCCGGGGCGCTATACGCTGGATGCTGCTCTGCGCGGGGCGCTGAAGACCGCGCCCGGCGTGGCGCTGCTGGAGGATGTGTAGGAATAAATTCCTACTTCAGCTTGATGTTCCGGTTTCGGGTTGGAGGTCTCGACGGGATTTCCACCGCCGGCGGCGGTCGCCGGCATCGTTGCGATAGAAGAACCGGAACGGGCGGACACAGGGGAGAGGGCCAATGGCCAGTCACGAAGGCGGTTGCCAGTGCGGACGCGTGCGCTACGCGGTCGATGTCGAGCTGGAGGGCGTGATCAGCTGCAACTGTTCCCGTTGCGGCAAGTTGGGCGCGATCCTGGCCTTCGCGCCGGAGAGCGCCTTTGAGCTGAAGAGCGGCCAGGACGCCCTGACCGAATACCAGTTCAACACCCACAAGATCTCGCACCTGTTCTGCGAGACCTGCGGCATCCAGTCGTTCGGGATGGGGACCGCGCCTGACGGCCGGAAGATGGCGGCGATCAATGTCCGCTGCCTGGACGGCGTCGACGTCTTCGCCCTGAAGCCCCGGCCGGTGGACGGCAAATCGTTCTGAGGGCGAGGCGGCGGCGCTAGCCGCTCATCCGCGAGCCCGGGTCGGATCTGGGTTCGACCTGATGCCTAGGTGAAATTCGCGGTGACTGATGGGAGGGGGCGAGGCTGGATTTCAGGCGCGCCGCCTCAATCGAGCAGCGGATTGCCGACGCCGCTTAGGTCCACGTTTTCGCGAGGATGATCATCGTCAGGTTCCGGGGGGATCCTCTCGGGGGCTTTCGACCGTGCTATGGCCCGGACGCCAGCGCGCCGGGCCGTGAGCGGGTTGGGCGGCGCCAGGCCGACGGGCCGGCCTACCAGGCGGCCGCCCGACCGTTGGCCAGCCCGGCCCGGAACAGCCGCCGCTCGGCCTTCTTGCCGCCCTTGACGATCACCGGCGTCTCCGCGCCGCGCAGCAGGGGCAGGTCGTCGAGGCTGTCGGTATAGGCATAGGCCCAGCGCGCGCCATGGCCGGCCTCGGCCAGAGCCTGGCACTTGCGCTGGTGGCGGCAATGGACATCGGCGACCCAGCCGCCGCCGCGGCGCTTCAGAGAGGTGCCAAGCACCTCGATCGGCTGGCCCAGAGGCCCGATCAACGCCTGCGCCAGGATGGCCGGGGCGGCGGTGACCACCACGACGCGGTCGCCGGCGTCCAGATGCGCCTTCAGCGCGGCGAGACCGCCGGGGCGCCAGGCCAGGGCGCTGCCGCCGGCCCGGAACGCTTCGCCGAACCCCGCGCAAGAGTCGCGCAAGGCCCGCTCGCCCAGGCCCGCCGTGGCGATCCACAGCAGGATCGAGGCGCCGAGCCGGCGCGTGCGCGGGATCATCACCATGGGCGCGGCGAACGGAGCCACGGCCAGGACCGCCAGGGCGCGCAAGGGCGAACGCCTGACCCGTCCCCATAGCCAAAGGCCAGTGGAGTCGCCGTCCAGCAAGGTTCCGTCCAGATCGAAGACCGCGAGCATGACGTTCTCCAGCTATGCCTTGTGTAACGACGACGCCGGGTCGATCGGTCCACATCAGTATGTCGGAACGGCGACGACTTTCCGGTCGCCCTGTGGAGCGTCGGTGGATGTTCGCCGGTCTGGAGGGGATGGATCTTGCGGTCGGCGTGGTCGCGACGGATCAACCGTGCGGCCGGCGCCCCCGATCGCGCCGAGGGCTTGCTTTTTCTTCGCCGAGAGACTATCTGCGCGGCCATTCCACACGTGGACGTTCGGTTGCACCGGGGAGACATCCCGGCGTCGCCGTTCCGGTCCCGCTCCAGAATGGTCTGGAACGGGGGTGTCCGCGGAGGTTCAACCGGAAAAAGGATATAGGCCCGATGGCTCTTCCCGAATTCTCCATGCGTCAGCTCCTGGAAGCCGGCGCCCACTTCGGCCACCAGACGCACCGCTGGAACCCGAAGATGGATCGCTACATCTTCGGCTCGCGCTCGAACATCCACATCATCGACCTGTCGCAGTCGATCCCGTTGCTGCACCAAGCCCTGGTGAAGGTCCGTGAAGTCGCCGCCGCCGGCGGCCGCGTGCTATTCGTCGGCACCAAGCGCCAGGCCAGCGACCCGGTCGCCACCGCCGCCAAGCGCTGCGCCCAATACTACGTGAACCACCGCTGGCTCGGCGGCACCCTGACCAACTGGCGCACCGTTTCGGGCTCGATCGCGCGTCTGCGCGAGCTGGAAGGCGTCCTGGCCGGCGAAGGCCAAGGCCGTTCCAAGAAGGAACTGCTGCAGCTGACGCGCGAGCGCGACAAGCTGGAACTGTCGCTGGGCGGCATCAAGGACATGGGCGGCATCCCCGACATCATGTTCGTGATCGACACCAACAAGGAAGCGATCGCGATCCTGGAAGCCCGCAAGCTGAACATCCCGGTCGTCGCCATCCTCGACACCAACTGCGATCCGGACGGCATCACCTACCCGATCCCGGGTAACGACGACGCCGCCCGCGCCCTGCAACTGTACTGCGACCTGATCGCAGACGCCGTTCTGGACGGTCTGGCCGCTGGTCAAGCCGGCTCGGGCGTCGACCTGGGCGCCGCCGTGAACCCGACCGAGCCGGCCCTGGCTCGCGCCCTGGCTCCGGAAGCGATCGCTGAAGCCGTCCCGGAAGCCGCTGTCGAAGCCGCTCCGGAAGCGCCGGTTGAAGTCGCCGCCGAAGCGGCTCCGGAATCGGCCGAGGGCTGATTTCCCGCGCGCCTCTCTCCTGGCCTGGCCGGGGTGGAGAGGCCGTCGCGACCCTGACATGCGACCGGGCTACAAGCCCGGTCGCTACTCTTTATGGATTAGGCGGGCCACAAGCCCGGTCGCTAACCGTTTGAATCTGGAGATTTTCCATGGCTGAGATCACGGCTGCGCTCGTCAAAGAACTGCGCGAAAAGTCCGGCGTCGGCATGATGGACTGCAAGAAGGCGCTGTCGGAAAACAACGGCGACATCGAAGCGTCCATCGACTGGCTGCGCGCCAAGGGCCTGTCCAAGGCCGCCAAGAAGGCCGATCGCGCCGCCGCCGAGGGCCTGGTGGCCGTCGCCACGGCCGAGCAGGGCGCGGGTGAAACCGCCACCGCCGTCGAAGTGAACGCCGAAACCGACTTCGTGTCGCGCAACGACCTGTTCCAGGGCGCTGCTCGCCAGATCGCCGGCGCGGCTCTGACCACCGACGGTTCGGTCGACGCCATCACCGCGGCCAAGCTGGCCGGCGGCGAGAGCGTGCAGGATCACCTGACCAACCTGATCGCCACGATCGGCGAGAACATGATGGTTCGTCGCGCGGCCAAGCACACCGTCGAGAACGGCGTCGTCGCCTCGTACATCCACAACGCCACCGCGCCGGATCTCGGCCGCATCGGCGTGCTGGTGGCCGTCGAGTCGACCGGCGACAAGACCGCCCTGCGCGAACTGGGCCGCAAGATCGCCATGCACGTCGCCGCGACCGCCCCGCTGTCGCTGTCGCCGGACGATCTCGACCCGGCCGCCATCGAGCGTGAAAAGGCCGTGTTCACCGAACAGGCTCTGGAGTCGGGCAAGCCGCCGGCGGTCGTCGAAAAGATGATCGAAGGCCGTATCCGCAAGTTCCTGGAAGAAGTCGTGCTGCTGAAGCAGGCTTTCGTCATGAACCCGGACCAGACCGTCGAGCAACTGGTCGCCGAGACCGCCAAGACGCTGGGCGCGCCGATCGCCGTGAAGGGCTTCACCCGTCTCGCCCTGGGCGAAGGCGTTGAAAAGAAGCAGGACGACTTCGCCGCCGAAGTCGCCTCGATGACTGGCCAGGCCTAAGGCTTGAACGCTGGGTCCTTCGGGGCCCGGCAAACAATCAGGGCGCGGCGCGTCTAGACGCGCGCCGCGCCCTTTTTGCGCCTGCCGTTCGACAACCCCGTCAGAGGGTCAGGACGGTTGGCAAAACCCACCTCACTTCTGTAGAACGCACTTAATGTGCGTGCCGACGACTCAGGAATAGCGGTCCAATGTCCGATACCAGCGCGCCCCAGAAATACCGCCGCATCCTGCTGAAGGTGTCCGGCGAGGTCCTGATGGGCGACACGCCCTACGGTATCGACACCAACACCGTGCAATCCGTGGCCGAAGACGTGGCCGAGATCGTCAAGTCCGGCGTCGAATTGTGCCTGGTGATCGGCGGCGGCAATATCTTCCGCGGCATGGCCGGCGCGGCTAAGGGCATGGAGCGCTCCAGCGCCGACTACATGGGCATGCTGGCCACCGTCATGAACGCTCTGGCCATGCAGGACGCGCTCGAGCGTATCGGCGTCGAGACCCGCGTGCAGTCGGCCATCCCGATGGCCACGGTCTGCGAGCCCTACATCCGCCGCCGCGCCCAGCGGCACCTGGAGAAGGGCCGCGTCGTGATCTTCGCCGCCGGGACCGGAAATCCGTTCTTCACCACCGACACCGCCGCGGCCCTGCGCGCCGCAGAGATGCAGTGCGACGCCCTGTTCAAGGGCACCAGCGTCGATGGCGTCTATACGGCCGATCCCAAGAAGGATCCGAAGGCCGAGCGCTACGAGCGTCTGAGCTACATGGACGTGCTGGCCAAGGACCTGCGGGTCATGGACGCCTCGGCCGTGGCCCTGATGCGCGACAGCAACATTCCGATCGTGGTCTTCTCGATCAAGGGGCGCGGCAATCTGCTGACCGTCCTGCGAGGCGAGGGGACCCACACCGTGGTCGCCGCCGACCGCGCCGCCTGAAGATAGAGAACCGCGAGGAGAGCCCGCCATGGCCGCCGCCGAGAAACCCGTCCTGTCGCGCTACCGCGAGCGAATGGACAAGACCATCGCCGCCCTGAAGGACGAATTCGCCAGTCTGCGCACCGGTCGCGCTTCGGCCAGCCTGCTGGATCAGGTGATGGTCGAGGCCTATGGCTCGACCACGCCGCTGAACGCGGTGGCTTCGGTCAGCGTGCCCGAGCCGCGCCAGATCAATGTCAGCGTCTGGGACCGGGGTGTCGTGGTCTCGGTCGAGAAGGCGATCCGCGCCTCGGGCCTGGGCCTGAACCCGGTCGTCGAAGGTCAGAATCTGCGCATTCCAATTCCGCCGCTGACCGAGGAGCGCCGCAAGGATCTCTCCAAGATCGCCGGCAAGTACGCCGAGCAGCAGAAGATCGCCGTCCGCAACGTCCGCCGCGACGCCAACGACGACCTGAAGAAGGCCGAGAAGGACGGCGCGATCGCCGAGGACGAGCGCAAGAAGATGGAAACCGAGGTCCAGAAGATGACCGACGAGGCCATCAAGCGCGTGGACGAGGCCTTGAAAATCAAAGAACAAGAGATCATGCAAGTCTGATCGCCCTTCCTGCGAGTTGATGGGGGAGCGACGAGGGAAGGTTGAAGCGAATGCCGGCGACCACCGGTCCGCAGAACGTGTCGGGGCGCGCCGGGGGCGAGGCGACCGACCAACGTCTGCACGTGGCCATTATCATGGATGGCAACGGCCGCTGGGCGAAGCAGCGGGGGATGCCGCGCGTCCTCGGCCATCGCGCCGGGGTCAACGCCCTCAAGCGCACCGTCGAGGGCGCTCAGACTCAGAACGTCGGCGTGCTGACCGTCTTCGGCTTCTCGACCGAGAACTGGCGCCGGCCGGCGCACGAGGTCTCCGAACTGATGAGCCTGCTCAAGGCCTATGTTGAATCGGACCTGGAGCGCCTGGCCAAGGCGGGCGTGCGCGTCCGCATCATCGGCCGCCGCACGGGGCTGTCGGCCGATATCGCCGAGGTGATCGACCGGGCCGAGAAGCGCACCGAGGGTAACACCCAGTTCACGCTGCAGGTGGCCTTCAACTACGGCGGTCAGGCTGACATTACCGATGCGGCCCGCGCCTTCGCCGAGAAGGTCGAGCGCGGCGAAGCCAAGGCCTCGGACCTGACCGAAGAGACCTTCGAGCGCTTCCTGTCGACGGCTTCGGCCCCGGCCCCGGACCTGATCGTGCGTACCAGCGGCGAGCGCCGGATTTCCAATTTTCTGCTCTGGGAATGCGCCTACGCCGAGCTGGTCTTCCAGGACGTGCTGTGGCCCGACTACGGGCCCGAGGCCCTGGCGGCCGCCATCGCCGAATATCGCCGTCGGGACCGACGCTACGGAGGGGTCGCTGCCGATGACGTCGCCGTCGCCGGCTAAGCGTTTCAACTGGGGCAATCTTCGGACGCGCGTGGTTTCGGCCACCGTGCTCGTGCCCATGGTCGTGGCCGCCGTCTGGTTCGGCGGCTTCTGGATTCTGGCCCTGGCCCTGGTCTGCGTGGCCCTGTTGGCACGGGAATGGGGCAAGATCAGCGCGCCCAAGGCCCCGCGCGCGGTCGGCGCCGTGGTTGGCGTCTTCTGCGCGATCGCCGTGCTCGCCGGCTTCTTGCACAACTTCTACATCGCCTGGTCGGTCGTGCTGGTCGGCGCCTTCCTGGCGGGGCTGATCGCGCGGGGCGCGGTCGAGCGGCGGGCCGACGCGGCCTATGGCGTGGTCTATATCGCCCCGGCGGTCATCGCTCTGGTCTGGGTTCGCTCCCTGCCCGACGGTCTGTGGTGGACGCTGCTGCTGTTCGTGGTGACCTGGTTCGCCGACATCTTCGCCTATGTGGTGGGCAGCCTGCTGAAGGGGCCCAAGCTGTGGCCCCAGATCTCGCCCAACAAGACCTGGTCGGGTTTCATCGGCGGCCTGGTGGCGGCGACGATCGGCGCGGTCCTGGTGGCCCACTTCGCCCATCTGAAGCTGGTCTGGCCCGCGGCGGCCCTGATCGGCCTCCTCGGCGGTCTGGCGACCATGGCCGGCGATCTCTGGGAATCGATCCTCAAGCGTCGCTTCGGCGTGAAGGACAGCGGCGACATCATCCCGGGCCACGGCGGCCTGCTGGATCGCGTCGATGGCCTGATGTTCGCGGCGATCGTCATCGCCGCCGTCCGGCTGGTCGACCACGTAGGATGGGCGCATTGACCTTACCCCGCAAGGTGGTGGTGCTGGGCTCGACCGGGTCGATCGGCCTTTCGACCTTGAGCCTTTTCGAGGAATCCGGCGTCGAGATCGAGATTCTGGCCCTGACGGCTGGGCGCAATGTCGAGCGCCTGATCCAGCAGGCCCGGCGCTGGACGCCGACGGTCGCGGTCATCGAGGACGAGAGCAAGCTGCAGGCGCTGAAGGACGGTCTGGCCGGAACCGGCGTGCGCGCCGCCGCCGGCGCGGCCGCCGTGACCGAAGCCGCCGCCATGGGCGCGGACTGGGTGATGTCGGCGATCGTCGGCGCGGCGGGCCTCCCCCCCACCGTCGCGGCCGCCCGCACCGGCGCGATCGTGGCCCTGGCCAACAAGGAAAGCCTCGTCTGCGCGGGGCCGGCCCTGCTGGCCATCGCCAAGGCGGCCGGCGGTTCGGTGATCCCGGTCGATTCGGAGCACTCGGCCATCTTCCAGGTGCTGCAGCCCGACTGCGCCCACCGGGTGGCGCGACTGATCCTGACCGCCTCGGGCGGGCCCTTCCGCACCTGGGACAGGGCCGCCATGGCCGCCGCGACCCCGGAACAGGCCATCGCCCACCCGAATTGGAGCATGGGCGCCAAGATTTCGGTCGATTCCGCGACGATGATGAACAAGGGCCTCGAAATGATCGAGGCTTCCTACCTGTTCGGAACGCCCGAAGACCGTATCGACGTCGTGATCCATCCCCAGTCCGTGATCCACAGCCTGGTCGAGTACGCCGATGGCTCGACCCTGGCCCAGATGGGCCCGCCCGACATGCGCGCTCCGATCGCCTGCGCCTTCGCCTGGCCGGACCGGCTGCCCTGGCCGGCGCCGCGCCTGGATCTGGCCGCCTACGGCCAGCTGACCTTCGAATCGCCCGACCTGGACCGGTTCCCGTCGATCGGCATCGCCCGCGAGGCTCTGCGCCTGGGCGGCGGCGCGCCGACGGCGATGAACGCGGCCAATGAGGTCGCCGTTGCTGCTTTCCTTGACCGGCGGATTGGCTTTCTCGATATTGCCGCCGCGGTGGCGGGAACCCTTGAGCGTATGAACAGTCTGGGCAACCTCGCCGTGGCGGAAAGTGACGCTGTCGATAATGCGATGATGATCGACGCCAGCGCTCGCCGCATTGCGGCCGAGGTTGTCGCGCAAAAGCATCGCCGGCTCTGATCCGGGGGACCGGCCAACCTATGACTGACGTCTTGATCTTCATCCTGTCCACGGCCTTCGTGCTGTCCGTCGTGGTGACCATCCATGAGCTCGGGCACTATTGGGCCGCGCGGGCTTGCGGGGTGGCCATCGACTGCTTCTCGATCGGCTTTGGCCCGCCGCTGCTGTCGTGGACCGACAAGCACGGCGTCGAATGGCGCGTCGCCTCGATCCCCCTGGGCGGCTATGTCCGCTTCTCCGGCGACGAGAACGCCGCCAGCGTGCCCGACCAGGACAACCTGGCCGCCATGCGCGACTCGATCGTGCGGCGCGAGGGCGAGGCGGGGGTCTCCAAGTACTTCCATTTCAAGCCGGTCTGGCAGCGGGCGATCATCGCCGTGGCCGGCCCGGTGTCGAACTTCGTCCTGGCCATCCTGATCATGGCGGTTTTCCTGGTGCTGGTCGGCTCGCCGCAGCGTGTGGCCAGCGTCAACGGTGTCGTGCCGGGCGGCGCGGCGGCGGCGGCCGGCTTCAAGAAGGGCGATATCATCGTCGCCGCCGACGGGCGCAAGATCGGCACGTTCCAGGACCTGCAAGGCTATGTCTCGCTGCGCGCCAACCTGCCGATCGACTTCACGGTCAAGCGGGGCGAGCAGCAGGTTCACCTGACCGCCACGCCGCGCCTGGTCGAGATCAACGACAAGATCAGCGGGCGCATGAAGACCGGCCAGCTGGGCATCGAGAACGCCGGGATCACCCAGTTCAAGCGCTCCAGCGTCCTGACCGCCATTCCCGACGCCACGGTCGAGGTGTGGGGCATGATCAGGACGATCGGCTTCTATCTGGGCCGCCTCGTCACCGGTCAGATGCCCGCCGACCAGATCAGCGGCCTGATCGGCATCGGCCACACCGCCGGCGCGGTGACCAAGGCCAGCGCCGCCGGCGCGCCCGACGTGGGCACCATGGCCCTGCGCGTCTTCATGTCGTCCATGCTGCTGATCGCCAGCCTGTCGGTCAGCATCGGCTTCATGAATCTGCTGCCGATCCCGGTCCTCGATGGCGGACATCTGCTGATGTACGCCTACGAAGCCGTGGCCAAGCGGCCTCTACGGGCGGATTTCCAGGCGGCCGGCTTCCGCGCGGGGCTTGCCTTGATCCTGGGTTTCATGCTGTTCGCGGCGTGGAACGACCTCAACCGCTACGACGTGTTCAAATTCATCGGCGGCCTGTTCACGTGAACGCCCGCTCTTCGTCCATGATTGGTCCCATGAACAAACTTCGCGCCCAAAGCGCCGCGTTCGCCACGGGTATGGCGCTGCTCCTCGGCTCGACGGCCCTGGTGGCTCCGCAACAGGCTTTCGCCCAGGCCGCTCAGACCGGCGTGGTCCAGCGCATCGTCGTTCAGGGCAACGAACGCATCGAGCAGGGCACGGTTCTGTCCTATCTGCCGATCCAGCCGGGCGACACGGTCGATTCCCAGCGCCTCGACCTGGCGCTGAAGACCCTGGCCCGCACCGACCTGTTCGCCGACGTGAAGATCGAGATGCAGGGCGGCGACCTCGTGGTGAAGGTCGTCGAGAACCCGATCATCAACCAGGTGGTCTTCGAGGGGAACTCGTCCCTGAAGGAAGACAAGCTGAAGGACGAAGTGCAGATCCGCCCGCGCGGCATCTTCACCCGCGCCAAGGTGCAGGCCGACGTCCAGCGTATCATCGAACTGTATCGCCGTTCGGGCCGCATCTCGGCGACCGTGACGCCCAAGGTGGTGGAACTGCCGCAGAAGCGCGTCGACCTGGTCTTTGAAATCAGCGAAGGCCCCAAGAGCGGCGTGCTGGGGATCAACTTCCTGGGCAACAGCGAGTATTCGGACAACGACCTGCGCGACGTGGTCGTGACCAAGGAAAGCCGCTGGTACAAGATCCTGACCAGCAACGACAACTACGACCCCGACCGGATCGAGTACGACCGCGAGCAACTGCGCAAGCACTACCGCAACCGCGGCTTCTTCGACTTCCGCGTCGTCTCGTCGGTGGCCGAGCTGGCGCCCGACAAGAACGGCTTCGCCGTCACCTACACCCTCGACGAAGGCCCGAAGTACAAGTTCGGCAAGGTCACCGTCGAAACCGAACTGAAGAAGCTGGACGGCAACCTGCTGGCGCAGATCCTGCCGATCCGCGCCGGCCAGCTGTACGAGGACGAACGCATCGAGCAGGCCACCGACGCCCTGACCTTCGCGGCGGGCGCGGCCGGCTTCGCCTTCGTGGACGTGCGTCCGCGCTACGTGCCCAATCGCGAGACCAAGACCGTCGACGTGGTGTTCTCGGTCCGTGAAGGCCCGCGCGTCTATGTCGATCGCATCGACATCGTCGGCAACACCCGCACGCTGGACTACGTCCTGCGCCGCGAGCTGGAGGTGGCCGAGGGCGACGCCTACAACCGCGTGCTGGTCGACCGCTCGAAGAACAACATCCGCCGCCTGGGCTTCTTCAAGGAAGTCGACATCGAGGACACCCCCGGTTCGGCTCCGGACCGCACCAGCCTGAAGGTGAAGGTCGAGGAGCAGCCGACGGGCGAACTGTCGTTCAGCGCCGGCTACAGCTCGGTCGACAAGCTGGTGCTCGACGTCGGCATCACGGAACGCAACTTCCGTGGCCGCGGCCAGAACCTGCGGGCCCGCGCCTCGGTCGGTTCGCTGCGCCAGCAGATCGACTTCGGCTTCAGCGAGCCGCGGTTCGCCGGTCGCAACCTGGTGGCGGGCGTCAACCTGTACACCTTCCGCTACAACCTGTCGGACTACGCGGCCTACGATACCAAGTCGGTCGGCGGCGACATCCGCTTCGGCTTCCCGCTGACCAACGACTCGTCGATGAGCCTGCGCTACACGATCCGTCAGGACGACGTCAGCGTGGCCGACAGCCTCTGCACCAGCGGCTCGGTCTCGCAGATCCTCTGCCTGCAGCGCGGCGCCTACATCACCTCGCTGATCGGCTATGGCCTGCGCATCGACAAGCGCAACGACCCGATCAACCCGACCCGCGGCTGGTTCGCCGACCTGAACCAGGACCTGGCCGGCATCGGCGGCGACGTGAAGTACCTCAAGACCGAAGCCGACGCCGGCTGGTACTGGGGCTTCACCAAGGACCTGGTGTTCAGCGCCACGGGCTCGTTCGGCTATATCGAGGGCTGGGGCGGCGACAATGTCCGCATCAACGATCGCTTCTATCGCGGCGGCACCTCGTTCCGCGGCTTCGAGATCGCCGGTATCGGTCCGCGCGACATCTCGAGCACCAACAACTCGATGGGCGCCAAGCTTTACGCGATCAGCACCTTCGAGCTGACCATCCCGACCTTCCTGCCCGAGCAGTACGGCATCAAGGCCGCCCTGTTCAGCGACGTGGGTACGGCGGGTCTGCTGGATGATGTGGATCGTCAGAAGTCGCCTGGCATCTTCGATCCGTTCATCAAGGATAACCTCGGCCTGCGTGCGACGGCGGGTATCTCGATCGACTGGAAGTCCCCCATGGGTCCCATCCGATTCGATATCAGCCGCATTTTGGCCAAGGAAGACTACGATCGAACCGAAACCTTCCGGTTCTCCACCTCCACAAGGTTCCAATAAACATGTCCAAGTTCCTGTCCGCGGCCGCGTCCAGCGTCGTCGCTCTCGCCCTCGCGACCAGCGCCTCGGCCCAGACGGCTCCGGCCGCCGCTCCCGCGGCTCCGGCTGTCACGCACGGCCCGGCTCTGCCGGGCGTCTGCATCTTCTCGAGCCAGGGCGCCGTCGGCAACTCGCTGGTGGGTAAGGCGGTCGACGCCCGCCTGAAGACCATCATCCAGCAGGTGAACGCCGAGCTGACCGCCGAGCGCACGGGTCTCGACAACGAAGCCAAGGCTCTCGACGCCAAGAAGGCCACCCTGGCCCAGGACGCCCTGGAGCAGCAGGCCGCCGCTCTGCAGGTCAAGGCCAACGCCTGGCAGCGCAAGGGCCAACTGCGCCAGAAGGAAGTGGAAACCACCGAGCAGAAGGCGCTGCAGCGCGTCTATCAGGAGATGGATACGCCGATCCGTCAGGTCTATCAGGCCCAGAAGTGCAGCATCCTGTTCGATCGCGAATCGGTGATGCTGGCCAACCCGGCGATGGACATCACCGGCGCCGTGGTCGCCGCTCTCGACGCGCGCATCAAGACCCTGACCTTCGATCGCGAACGTCTGGACCAAGGCGCTCCGGGCGCCGCGGCCCTGCAACCGACCAATAAGTAAGCGAATCGTCTCCTTTAGGATTACCTAGGGGAACTTATTCGTGAGGAGCCATGCCGGACCCCCGTTTCTTCGACAACCTGGGTCCGGCATCGCTTTCCGAGTTGGCCCGGGCCGGCGCCGCCGAACTGGCGGACGCCGCCCTGGGCGACCGGGCCATCGCCCGCGCCGCGCCGCTGGATAGCGCTGACGCGCAGAGCGTCGCCTTCTTCTCCGACGCCAAGCGCAGGGACGCCGCCGGGTCCACCCTGGCCGGGGCGTGTTTCGTGCGTCCCGAGCACGGCGATCTTCTTCCCGAGACCTGCGCCGCGCTGATCACCAGGCACCCACAGGCGGCCTGGGCCGCGGCCGTGGGCCGTCTTCACGCGCCGCGCCGTCACGATCCCTCCGCCGCCGCCCTTCATCCGGAAGCGGAGCTGGAGGATGGCGTCCTGCTGGCGCCCAACGTGACGATCGGGCAGGGGGCGAGAATTGGGCGCGGCACGAGGATCGGCCCTGGGGCCGTCATCGGTCCGGGCGTGCTGATCGGGCGTGACTGCGTGATCGGCCCCAATGCCGTGATCGGTTTCGCGCTGCTGGGCGACCGGGTGTCGGTCTCGGCCGGCGCGGTGCTGGGCGAGGCGGGCTTCGGGGCCGCTGTCGGGCCGCGCGGCATGGTCGACATGCCCCAGCTGGGCCGGGTGGTGATCCAGGACGACGTCACGATCGGCGCCAACAGCTGCGTCGACCGGGGCGCCTTCGCCGACACCACGATCGGCGAGAACACCAAGATCGACAACCTGGTGCATGTCGCGCACAACGTCCGTGTAGGACGCAATTGCGTGCTGGCGGCCTATACCGGGCTGTCGGGCAGCACGATCGTCGGCGACGGTGTCGCCTTCGGTGGCAAGGCCGGCGTCGCCGACCATTTGAACATCGGCTCGGGCGCGAGCATCGGGGCGGCCGCCTCGGTGTTCAAAGACGTGCCGGAAGGCGAAACTTGGACGGGATTTCCGGCGCGGCCGCTCAAGCGGTGGCTTCGGGAGACCGCATGGCTGTCGCGCATGGCGGGCGGTCGAGGGACGAGGGGCAGACCATGAGCGAGAACACCGAGCAAACGGTGCGGACCGACATCGACATCGCGGAGATCCTGGCGCGCATCCCGCACCGCTATCCGTTCCTGCTGGTCGACCGCGCCGAGGACTACAGGCCCGGCCAGTCGATCGTCGGCATCAAGTGCGTGACGATCAACGAGCCGTTCTTCCAGGGCCACTTCCCGGGCAACCCGGTGATGCCCGGCGTGCTGATCATCGAGGCCCTGGCCCAGACGGGCGCGGTGTTGATGAGCAAGACGCTCGAGGTCGACACCGAGGGCAAGACCATCTTCTTCATGTCGATCGACGGCGTGCGCTTCCGCAATCCTGTGCGTCCCGGCGACGTGATCCGGATGGAGGTCGAGGTGGTGCGCGCGCGCTCATCGATCTTCAAGTTCAAGGGCGTGGCCAAGGTCGGCGACAAGGTGGCCGCCGAGGCCGAGTTCGCCGCCATGGTGGTCGAGACGGGACCCAAGGCATGACCATCCATCCCACCGCCATCATCGCGCCCGAGGCCAAGATCGCCGCGGATGTCGAGATCGGACCCTATAGCATCGTCGGCCCCGACGTGACGCTGGAAGCAGGTGTGCGGCTGTTGTCGCACGTCGTGGTGGAGGGCGCGACGACGATCGGCGAGGCTTGCGTCGTGCATCCGTTCGCCAATCTGGGCGGCCCGCCGCAGCATCTGGGCCATAAGGGCGAGCGTACTGAACTGCTGATCGGGCCACGCAATATCATCCGCGAGCACGTGACCATGCATACGGGCACCGCGTCGGGTAAGGGCGTGACGACGATCGGTTCGGACGGCCTCTACATGGTCGGCTCGCATGTCGCTCACGACTGTTCGGTCGGCGATTTCGTGGTGCTGGCCAAGGGCGCGACCCTGGGCGGTCACGTGGCGATCGGCGACTACGTGTTCATGGGCGGCCTGGCCGCCGCGCACCAGTTTTCGCGCATTGGCCGCTACAGCTTCATCGGCGGCCTGGCCGCCGTGACAAAGGACGTCATTCCGTACGGCTCGGTCTGGGGCAACCATGCCCATCTCGAGGGCCTGAACCTGGTCGGCCTCAAACGCCGCGGCTTCTCGCGCGAGACGATCAATGCTCTGCGCGCGGCCTATCGCCTGATGTTCGCCGACGAAGGCACCTTCCAGGAGCGTCTCGAGGACGTGGCCGAAACCCATGCGGCGATCCCGGAGGTGATGGAGATTGTCGACTTCATCCGCGCCGACGCCAACCGCCCGCTCTGCCTGCCCGAGCGCGAGGTCTAGGGTCGGGTGATGCGCAAGCTCGGTCTGATCGCCGGCGGCGGGGCGTTGCCCGTCGAACTGGCGGCCCATTGCGAGGCCGCCGGCCGCGCCTTCGCGGTGATGCGCCTGCGCGGCTTCGCCGACCCGGCCTTGGCGCGCTATCCTGGCGCCGAGGTCGGCATCGGCGAGTTCGGCAAGGCGTTCAAGGCGCTGCGGGCCGAGGGCTGCGAGGTCGTCTGCTTCGCCGGCGACGTGAAGCGCCCGGACTTCGCCGCCCTGATGCCGGATGCGCGCGGCCTGCTGATCGTGCCCAGCCTGATCAAGGCGGCGCGCCAAGGCGATGACGCCTTGCTGCGCCGGGTGCTGGACGAGTTCGAGAAGGAAGGTTTCGAGATCGAGGGGGCGCACGAGGTGGTCGGCGAGATGACCTTGCCGCGCGGCCGCCTGGGCAAGTTCTATCCGCGCGACGAGCACATGGCCGATATCGACAAGGCCCTGCTGGTGGCGCGCGAGATCGGCCGACTGGACGTGGGCCAGGGCGCCGTGGTCTGCAACGGCCTGGTCCTGGCCGTCGAGGCCCAAGAGGGCACCGACGCCATGCTGCGCCGGGTAGCCGAGCTGCCTCAGGCGATCCGTGGCTCGGCCGAGCGTCCGCGCGGCGTGCTGGCCAAGGCGCCCAAGCCGATCCAGGAGACCAAGGTCGATCTGCCGACCATTGGCGTCGCCACTATCCAGCGCGCCGCCCGCGCGGGCCTGGCGGGCGTGGTCGGCGAGGCCGGCGGTCTGCTGGTGGTCGACCGCGAGGCCGTGACGGCCTGCGCCGACGATCTGGGCCTCTTCGTGCTGGGGGTTGATCCGCAGGAGCGGACTTGATGCTGAAGGTCATGCTGGTCGCCGCCGAGGCCTCGGGCGACGCCTTGGGCGCCAGTTTAGCCAAGGCGTTGCGGGCGCGGCTGGGCGACAAGGTCGCGTTCGTCGGCGTCGGCGGAGCCAAGATGGCCGAGCAGGGGGTCGACAGCCCCTTCGATATCGCCCAGCTGTCGATCCTGGGCATCGTGGAGGGGCTGAAGGCCTATCCGACGGTCAAGGCCCGCCTGAAGGACACCGTGGCCCTGGCGGCCCGCGAAAAGCCCGACGTCGCCATCCTGATCGACAGCTGGGGCTTCAACATTCGCCTGGCCCATGCTCTGCGGAAGCTGGATCCCAGGTTGCCGCTGGTGAAGTACGTCGCGCCGCAGGTCTGGGCCTATCGCGCCGGCCGCGCCCGAAGCCTGGCCAAGGCCGTCGACCTGCTGTTGTCGATCCAGCCGATGGACAAGCCGTATTTCGACGCCGTGGACCTGCCCAGCGTCTTCGTCGGCAACTCGGCCCTGGCCAAGCGCTTCGACCATGCCGACGGCGCGAGATTGCGCGCGGCGATCGGCGTCTCGGCCTCCGATCAGATCCTCCTCGTGCTGCCCGGCAGTCGTCCGTCCGAGATCGAGCGCGTGCTGCCGGCCTTCGAGGACGCCGTGCGCCTTCTGAAGGCCGAGCGGCCTGAGCTCGAGATCGTCGTCCCCGCCGCCTACACGGTGGCCGAGGCCGTGAAGGCTCGTATCGCCGGCTGGCCGTTCCGGGCGCACGTGATCGAGGACGAGCAGCAGAAGGACGACGCCTTCGTCGCCGCCGACGTCGCCCTGGCCTGCAGCGGCACGGTGACGACCGAGCTGGCCCTGGCCGGCCGGCCGATGGTGGTCGGCTACAAGATCGCGCCCCTGACCTACGCCATCCTCAAGCGCTTGATGAAGCCGCGCTGGGTCACGCTGTTCAACATCGCCGCCGACCGGGAGATCGCGCCCGAACTGCTGCAGGACGCCTGCGAAGGTGAGGGCCTGGCCCGCGAAGTCTCGCGGTTGCTGGACGATCCGGCGTTGCGCGCCGAGCAGTCCGCCGAGCAGAGCGCCGCGCTGGACAAGATGGGCCGCGGCATGCCCGACCCGTCGGAAGCCGCTGCCGACGCCTTAATCGACTTCCTGAAGGCGAGGGGCCTGGTTGCGGCCTGAAACCGCTCGGTCGAGCGCGCCCAGCAGCTTGGCGACGTCGATCGGCTTGCTGACGTGGTCGTCCATACCCGCCTCGATCAGCAGTTCTATCTGGTGGCGCATGGCGTTGGCCGTCAGGGCGATCACCGGCGTGCGCGGACGGCCTTCCTCGGCTTCCAGGCGTCGGATCTCCTTCAGCGCCGTCAAGCCGTCCATGACCGGCATGTGGATGTCCATCAGCACCGCGTCCCAGGGTTCGTCGCGCCACGCGGCCAGGGCCTTGGCGCCGTCGTCGACGATGAGGGGCTCGACACCGGCCTGGCTCAGCACTGAGCGCAGAACCAGCTGGTTGGTCGGATTGTCCTCGGCGGCCAGGATGCGCAGTCCCGGCGCGGCGTCGGGCGCGGCCTCGTCCTCGGCGTGCGCGAGCGTGGCGACCTTCGTCAGCGGCAGGATGACCGTGAAGGCGCTGCCTTCGCCCAGGCGGCTGAACAGGGTGACGTCGCCGTCCATGCGCCGGGCCAGTTCGCGGCTGATAGCCAGCCCCAGGCCCGCGCCGCCGTGGCGACGGGTGGCGATGTCGTCCAGCAGCACGAAGCGGTCGAACAGGCGCTCCTGCGCGTCGGCGGCGACGCCGGGACCGGTGTCGGCGACAGTCAGTTCCAGCCGGCCGGCCACGTAGTCAGCCACGATGGACACGCCGCCAGCCTCAGTGAACTTCACGGCGTTGGACAGCAGGTTGTGCAGGATCTGTCGCAGCCGGGCGGCGTCGCCCAGATAGGCGCCCTCGGCGGTCGGGGAGATGGACAGATCGTGGCTCAACCCCTTGCCCAGAGCCAGGGCGGCGAAGGTCTGGCCGCAGCCGACCAGCAGGTCGCGCAGGTCGAACGGCTCGAGCCGCAGCTCCAGTTGGCCCGACTCGATGCGGGCCAGGTCCAGCAGATCGTTGAGGATCGCGGTCAGGGCCTTGCCCGATTGGCGGACTACGCCCAGGCGCTCGCGCTGGGCCGGCGAAAGTTCGTCGGCCTGCATCACCTGCGCCATGCCCAGGATGCCGTTCAGCGGCGTGCGGATCTCGTGGCTCATGGTCGCCAGGAAGGCGGTCTTGGCGCGGTTGGCGCTGGCCGCCTCTGCCTCGCGGGCCTGGGCCAGCGCGGTGGCTTCGGCCATCTGCCGGACCGTCGCTTCGCGATGCAGGGCATAGCGCAGCACGTAGGCGAAGAAGCAGAGCACCGCGACCAGGGAGAGCGCCAGCTGGACGGGGCCGGTCGACGGGAGGGTCAGAACCGTGATCAGCAGCACTTGCAGCACCACGGCGGCCAGGGCGGCCAGGCCGATCCGGCGGGAGATCACGAACTCGGCCGTGCAGCTCAGCGCGATGGCGGCCATCATCGCGCCGCCGGCCAGCACCGACGCGCGCTCGCTCAGCAGCACCAGGGCCGACGGCAGGCTGGCATAGATGAAGGTGTAGACCAGGGTGAAGGCCGCCAGCACGGTCTCAAGGACCGGCGCGGCCTGGCCATGCTTGGCGATGAACCGGCAGAGCAGCTGGCTGGCGGCGACCAGCGCCAGGGCGGCCCCCAGCCAGACGACGCAGATCGAGGCATCGAGCCACGCGCAGCTCCCGGCGGCGGCCAGCAGGGTCATCGGCACGATGGACAGCAGATCGCGGCGGCGATGCTCGACGATGCTCAGCCACCGCGTATCCAGAACGCACCTCACACGCCGAAACTAGACTCGCCCTGAAGGCGAGACGCCTTGAGTTCATACTTTGAAGGTTAACCAGCGATTTACACCCGGGGGCTAAGATCCCCATAACTGTCGCCGTGGAGCCGTTGTCGTGGCCATCGACCCGACCACGCCCGTGACCCCGATCCTTCCAGCCCCCGCGGCTGGAACGGCGGCCGATTCTGTCGCGACGTTGCAGGCGATGGCGCGCCAGGCGCTTGCCAATTCCACCGCTCAGCTGGGCGAGATCGTCGGCCGTCCTCCCGCTACCCAGGCCCATGCCGGTGGTCCCGTCGAGCAGGCTGGGCAGGCCGCGACCCAGGACGCCGGCCATGCCGGCGACGCGCCGGGCGCCAAGGCCGTTCCGTCGGCGCTGCAACAGGCTACCCCGGCCAAGCCCGAGACACGCCTGGTCCGCGCCGTGCGCACCGCCGCCGCCGAGGCGGTGCCGCGTCAGACGGGGATAGCGCCGCTGATGGCCAATGTCCGCGCCGTGGTCGGTCGTCCCGACATGCCGACCGAGGTGCGCGAGGCGGGCAGGGCGTTGCTGGCCAGGGCTCCGTCGGCCGCCGAGATCGCCACGCCTCAGGGCCTGCGCCAGGCCATCGAGCGGTCCGGGGTCTTCCTGGAGGCCCGAATGGCCCGCGCGGCCGTGACGCCAGTTCAGGATGGCGCGCCCCGTGTTCCCGAGGTCAACGACATGAAGGCCGCGTTGCTGGTGTTCCGCGGCGCGCTGTCGGCCTGGCTGGCCAAGGCTCCGCCGCGGGTGTCGGACGCGCCAAGTATGGAGCCGGTCTCGACGTCCGCCGCTGGCGAAGAGCTGGAGGCGCCTGCGACCGAACCGCCTCGCGCGGCTCCATCTGTCCCCGCGACGGCGCAACGGCCGGCCGCTCCGAACACTCCCGTGACGAGCGTGATCGTCCAGCCCGATCCGAAGGTCGCGCCGACGTCGCCCCAGGCCGCCGAGGTCCACGAGGCCGCACCCGAGACTCTCCCGGCGACCGCCAAGGCGCCTTTGCCTCCGCCGGAGGACGACGGTCTGGCGGCGCGCTTCGGCGCTTTCGTGGCCCCGCCCAAGTCCTCGGCGCCCGTCCAGACGCCGGTTCGCGCCGCGATGTCGGCGCTGGTTCAGCTAGGCCTGATCGCCGAGGAGGCCCTCGCCGAGGGCCCGATCGCCGGACCGCCGGCTGAGCCACGCGCCTTGACGCCGCGGGGCTACGGCGCGGCGCCGGCCGACTCTGGGCGCTCCAAGGTCCCGCCGCCGCCCTATGCCGGCGGCCCGATGGCCGGGCAGAAGCCGGCCGCGCCTGAAATGCCCATAGACCAGGCGCCCGCCGACCTCGTGCGCCGTCTGCTGAAGGGGACCAACGGCGCCCTGGCCCGGCAGGACCTGATGCAGATCGCCTCTCTGCCCGAGCCGCACGAACCCGAAGCCGCCGAGGCTCGTCCGCAGCAGGCCGGCCGCCTGAACCTCGACCTGCCGTTCATGACGCCACAGGGCCTGGCCGTCGCCCAGTTCGAGATCAGCCATGACGGCGGCGGCTCTGGCGGTGGCGTCTTCGGTCCGGCGGAGCGCACCTACAAGGCCCGCTTCTCGCTCGACCTCGAGCCGCTGGGGCCCGTCCACGCCCTGATCACCCTGACCGGTTCGCACACGCGCGTATCGCTGTGGGCCGAGAGGGCCGAGACCATCGCGCGCCTTCGCGCTGGCGAGGAGAGCCTGGGCGCGGCCTTGCGCCGGGCCGAGTTGTCGCCCGAAGTCGCCGTCCATTCCGGCGCGCCGCCCAGTCCGGGCGCCGCCAGTCCGCTGGGCCATTTCGTGGACCAGGCCTCATGAGCGGAATCACCGGGCCCTCGGCGCGACCGCGCATCGCCGTCGCGCTGCTCTACGAAGACACCAACGCGCCCAAGGTCGTGGCCTCGGGCCAGGGTTGGTTGGGCGAGAAGATCATCGAGACGGCCCGCGAGCACGGCGTGCCGATCGAGGAAGACCCCGTCCTGGCCCAGGCCCTCTCGACCCTGGAAATCGACGAGGAGATTCCCGAAGCGCTGTACCGCGCCGTGGCCGAGGTCCTGAGCTTCCTTCTCAAGCGCTAGAAACGAAAAAGGCCCCGCCGAAGCGGGGCCTGATCCGTTGTTCCGAAGGCGAAGCGCCTAGCGCTTCTCAACCGGCACGTAGTCGCGTTGCGTGGCGCCCGTATAGAGCTGGCGCGGACGACCGATCTTGCGGGTGGGGTCCTCGAACATTTCCTTCCACTGGCTGATCCAGCCGACGGTGCGGGCCAGGGCGAACAGCACGGTGAACATGTTGGTCGGGAAGCCCATCGCGCGCAGGGTGATGCCCGAATAGAAGTCGATGTTCGGGTACAGCTTGCGGTCGATGAAGTACGGATCGCTCAGGGCGACCTTTTCCAGTTCCTGGGCGACCTGCAGCAACGGGTCGTTGTTGTGGCCCAGTTCCGCCAGCACTTCGTGGGCGGTCTTCTGCATGACCTTCGCGCGCGGGTCGAAGTTCTTGTACACGCGGTGGCCGAAGCCCATCAGCTTGTACTTGCGGTCCTTCACGCCCTGGACGTAGTCCGGGATGTTCTCGACCGAACCGATGGTTTCCAGCATCTCCAGCGCTTCCTGGTTGGCGCCGCCGTGCGACGGGCCCCACAGGCAGGCGATGCCGGCGGCGATGCAGGCGAACGGGTGCGCGCCCGACGAACCGGCCAGGCGGACGGTCGAGGTCGAGGCGTTCTGCTCGTGGTCGGCGTGCAGGATGAAGATCCGGTCCATGGCGCGGGTCAGCACCGGGTTCGGCTTCCAGTCCTCGGCCGGCACGGCGAAGCACATGCGCAGGAAGTTTTCCGAGTAGGACAGGTCGTTGCGCGGCGACACGAACGGCTGTCCGACCGTGTACTTGTAGGCGCGGGCGGCGATCGTCGGCATCTTGGCGATCAGGCGATGGGCGCTGATCTCGCGCTCACGAGCGTCGTCGACATTGATGCTGTCGGCGTAGAAGGCCGACAGAGCGCCGACGGCGCCGGTCATAACGGCCATCGGGTGGGCGTCGCGGCGGAAGCCTTGGAAGAAGGCATCGAACTGCGCGTGCAGCATCGTGTGGTAGGTGATGTTCTTTTCGAACTGCGCGAACTCAGCGGCGCTCGGCAGTTCGCCGTTCAGCAGCAGATGGCAGACCTCGAGGAACGAGGACTTCTCGGCCAGCTGGTCGATCGGATAACCGCGGTGCAGCAGAACGCCGGCGTCGCCGTCGATATAGGTGATCTTGCTCTCGCACGACGCGGTCGAGGTGAAGCCCGGATCGAACGTGAAGTGGTCGCTTTCAGCGTAGACTTTCCGGATGTCGAGGACGTCCGGACCCGTGCTGCCCTTGAGGATCGGCAGGTCGTAGCTCTTGTCGCCGATCGTCAGCGTGGCTTTATCGGTCATACTTAGACCCCTTCATAAATTGGAACGAGCAGTCCAACTTTCGTTTTCGCAGGTGCGTTATAGCGCCTCATGCGCGCGGCGCCAGGGCGTCGTCAAGGCGCCCCAAACTCTCTTCGCGCGAGAGCGCGGCCATGGTCTTGTTCAGATCGGGGGCCTGGGCGCCGCCGGTCAGAATCCCGCGCAGGGCCGGACCGAACTTGCCAAAGCCGACGCCTTCGGATTCCGCGAACGTTTTCAACACGGTTTCCAGCGTCGCCGCGTCGAAGGCTGGGGCGGCGGCCAGCTGATCGCGCAGACGCTTGAGGCGCTCGACGGTTTCTTCGGTCAGCTGCTTTTGGGTTTTCTCTTCCAGCGCGAACGGCCGAGTCTTCAGTGCGAACGCACAGTGGTCGACCAGCTCCAGGATGGTCTTGGCCCCTTCTTTCACTTCCGGAACCGTGCGGGCGATGCGCTCGCGGGCATCGGCGGGCAGGGGCTCGCCGCGCTTCTGGGCGGCGTCCAGCGCCAGGTCCGTCAGGCGCGCGTCGTCGGCCTTGCGCAGGTGCTGGGCGTTGATGTGGTTCAGCTTGGCCCAGTCCAGGCGCGCTGGCGCCTTGACCACGTCGGCGACGTCGAACCAGGCGATCGCCTGTTCGTCGTTGAACACCTCGTCGTCGCCATGGCCCCAGCCCAGGCGCGCCAGGTAGTTGCGCATGCCTTCGGGGATGTAGCCGAGGTCGGCGAACTCGCCGACCGCCTGGGCGCCGTGGCGCTTGCTGAGCTTGGCGCCGTCCGGGCCGTGGATCAGCGGGATGTGGGCGAAGGCCGGCACGTCCCAGTCCATCGCCTGGTAGATCAGGCTCTGGCGGGCGGCGTTGTTCAGGTGGTCGTCGCCGCGGATCACGTGGGTGACCCCCATGTCGTGGTCGTCGACCACCACGGCCAGGTTGTAGGTCGGCGCGCCGTCAGCGCGCAGCAGAACGAGATCGTCCAGTTCGATGTTCTTGAACGTCACCGGACCCTTCACGAGGTCGTTGACGACGGTTTCGCCGTCCAGCGGGCCCTTGAAGCGGATCACGTGCGGGACCGACAGGTCGCCTTCGGGCGCATCGCGCCACGGCGAGCGGATGGCCTTGCCTTCGGCGCGGGCCTTCTCGCGGGCGACTTCCAGTTCCTCGACGGTCATCCAGCAGCGATAGGCGCGGCCCTTGGCGAGGAGTTCATGGACCACCTCGACGTGACGCGGGGCGCGGGTGTGCTGGAAGATGACCTCTTCGTCCGATTCCAGGCCCAGCCAGTTCAGGCCCTCGAAGATCGCCGCGACGGCGGCCTCGGTCGAGCGTTCGCGATCAGTGTCCTCGACGCGAACAAGGAACTTCCCTCCCGTATGGCGTGCATATAACCAGTTGAACAGCGCCGTGCGAGCGCCGCCGATATGCAGGAAGCCGGTGGGCGAGGGGGCGAAGCGCGTGACGACGCCCGTCGAAACGGGGCCGGTGGAGGTGGGGTTCGACATGGGCTTCAAAACTGTGGGGCTGGACGCCGAAATGGCGTTGACGAGCACGAACCGCAAGGCGGCTTGGGCGGCGCGTCTTAGCACGCCGCTTCGTGCCGGACCTAGCGGTTTTCCGCGTCGCGGCGAACTTGGCTCATCCGTCAAAAGCACAAGGGTTTCCGGATGTTAGGCGTTGAAGCGGCCGAGACGGCGCCGTCGGCGTCCGCGCCCCGCTTGTCATGGTCCGCCGTGAAAGCCGCGCTGCTGACGGAAGGGCGAGTCAATCTGGATCGGGCGTTTCTTTGGACGCCGGTGGCGTTCGGTCTCGGCGCGGCGGCCTACCTGGAGGTTGGCGCTGAACCCTCGCTCTGGATGCTGGTCTTGGCGACCGGATCACTGGCGGCGATCTGGTGGGTCTGCCAGCGCTGGAACGCCCCGCGTGGCCTTGTCGTGCTGGCCAGCCTGGCCGCGTTCGGAGCGGCGGGCGGTCTCGCCGCCAAGATCCGCAACGATCGCGTAGCCGCGCCGCTGATGGCGGGCGAGCGGGTCGTGCGACGGGTGGACGGCTTCGTGGTCGATGTAGTCAGTCCTGGCGCGGGCGGGCCGCGCCTGCTGATCGCGCCGGTGACGGTCTCGGGCCTGCCGCCCGAACGGACACCGCGCCGGATCCGGGTGACGATCGGCGAGAACCAGACGCCGGCGCCGGGCCAGGCCGTGCACCTGCGCGCCATGCTGGGACCGCCGCCGCCGCCGGCCGCGCCGGGGTCCTACGATTTCGGTCGCGACGCCTGGTTCGACTCGATCGGCGGCGTCGGCTTCGTGATCGGCGGCCTGGGGACGACGCGGCTCGATCCGCCCCCCTTGAGGTTGCGCCTGACCATGGCGGTCAACGCCTTCCGCTGGAGCCTGGCCCAGCGGATCCTGGCGCGGATGGGCCCCAGCAGCGGCGGCATCGGCGCGGCCATGGTCACCGGCCACGAGGCCTGGATCACCGAGGATCAGACCGAGGCCATGCGCGCCTCGGGCCTGGCGCATATCCTCTCCATCTCGGGCCTGCACATGGCCATCGTCGGCGGCTTCGTGTTCGGCGCCGTGCGGCTGGGCGTCGCCGCCTGGCCGTGGCTGGCCTTACGGGCGCCGGGCAAGAAGATCGCCGCCATCGCCGGCCTCGCCGCCGTGCTGGGCTACCTGGTCATCTCCGGCGCGCCGCCGCCAGCTGAGCGCTCGGCGATCACGGCGAGCGTCGCCTTCCTGGCCATTCTGTTTGACCGCCGCGCCATCACTCTGCACGGCCTGGCGGTCGCGGCGCTGCTGATCCTCGCCATGAAACCCGAAACAGCCGGCGAACCCGGCTTTCAGATGTCGTTCGCCGCCACCGCCGCCCTGGTGGCCCTGGCCGAAAGCTGGCCTCGGCCGGTGAAGGAGATCTCGACGCCGTGGTGGATCCGCTGGCCGCAGGCGGGACTGACCTGGCTGGCGGCCTCGGTCGCCGCGAGCCTGGTGGCGGGCCTGGCTACCGCGCCCTTCGCCATGCAGCACTTCAATCGCGTCGCCGTCTGGGGCCTGCCGGCCAATCTGGCGGTCGCGCCGCTGTCGTCGTTCGTGATCATGCCGTTCCTGGCGGTCGGGACGCTGCTGGAGCCGTTCGGCCTGGGCGCGCCGTTCCTGGTCCTGGCCGGTTGGGGGATAGACGGCATGGTCGGGATCGCCAGCGGCTTCGCCGACGCTCATGGCGCCCAGCGGATCGTGGCCAGCGCGCCGCCGCAGGTGCTGGTGGTCGCCTTCCTGGGCCTGATGATCCTGTGCCTCTGGCGGGGGCGGTTGCGCTGGATCGGCGCGCCCCTGGCCCTGGCGGTGGCCCTGTGGCCCAGGCCCGCCGCGCCGGACGCTTGGATCGCCGCCGACGGGGCGACCGCCGCCGTCCGCTCGGGCGACGCGGCCGTGCTGTTGCGCACCGACGCCAAGCGGTTCGGAGCGGAACTGTGGGCGCGACGGCGTGGCCTGACCCCGGCGACCTGGAGCCTCTATGGCTGCGACAAACGGATCTGCGCGCCGGAGCCGGGCGCGCCCGTACGGCTGTCGCTGGCGTGGAGCCGCAAGACTCCCGACGCCGAGACGCTGGCGGGTCTCTGCGTGCGCAGCGAGGTCGTGGTGATCCGCGCCCCGGCCCCGGCGCGCATGCCGCCATTGTGCGCCGACACCGTGCTGCTGACCGCCGAGGATTTCGCGCGGGGCGGGGCCGCGGAGCTCTATCGCCGGCCCGATGGCTGGCGCATCGTCTGGGCTCAGCCCCTGCGCGGCGACCGGCCGTGGAGTCGTCCAGCGGGGAGCCGCCTGCTGACAGCCGATGTCACCAGCGCCCGTTAAGCCTTGTCGGAGCGCGGGACGCAATCCGCCGGAGGACTGTCATGTCGAACCCTTTCGTCGCCCGCCGCGCCGCCTTCCGCGCCCTGCACGCCGACGGCTGCTTCGCCCTGCCCAATCCGTGGGATGTCGGCGGCGCCAAGCGTCTGGAAAAGCTCGGCTTCAAGGCCCTGGCCTCGACCAGCGCCGGCATGGCCTGGGCGATGGGCAAGGACGATGGCCAGATCACCCGCGATGAGGTCATCGATCACCTGCGCATGTTGTGCGCCGCCACCGACCTGCCGGTGAACGCCGACTTCGAGAACGGCTTCGCCGACACGCCCGAGGGCGTCGGCGAGAGCGTGACCCTGGCCATCGAGGCCGGCGTCGCGGGCCTGTCGATCGAGGACTGGTCGGGCTCGGCGCTCTACGACCTGCCGGTCGCCGTCGAACGTCTGAAGGCGGCCCGCGCGGCGATCGACGCCTCGGGCCAGGACGTGATCCTGGTCGGCCGCACCGAAGGCTATCTGCGCGGAAACCGCGACCTCGCTCCAACCCTGGAGCGGCTCAAGGCCTACGCGGAGGCGGGGGCCGACTGTCTCTACGCGCCTGCGGTGACCGATCCGGAAGAGATCCGGGCGATCGTCCAGGCCGTGGCGCCCAAGCCGGTCAATGTGCTGTTCTGGGGGCCTGAGATGTCCGTCGAGAGCCTCGGCGCGCTGGGCGTGCGCCGGGTCAGCACGGGCGGGGCGCTGGCCGCGGCGGCCTGGGCCGGGTTCGACGCCGTCGCCAAGCGGCTGGCGGAGGAGGGGCGGCTGTAAGCGTCACCCGATACGAAAGGACCCCGATCCTCGGATGAAGATCGGGGCCGAATTTCAAGCGCTCCGAAGCGCCTAGTGATACCGGCGGATCAGCCCCACCAGCTTGCCCTGCACCTCGACCTGGTCGGGACCGAAGATGCGGGTCTCGTACTTGGGGTTGGCGGCCTCCAGGGCGATCGAGCCGCCCTTCTTGCGCAGGCGCTTGAGGGTGGCTTCCTCGCCGACCAGGGCGACGACGATCTCGCCCGAGGTGGCGGTGTCGCCTTTCTTGATGATCACGTAGTCGCCGTCGAGGATGCCGGCCTCGATCATCGAGTCGCCTTGCACCTCGAGAACATAGTGCTCGCCATTGCCCAACATGGATTCGGGCACCGGCAGACGTTCGCGCTCGTGCTGGATGGCGTCGATCGGCGTGCCGGCGGCGATCTTGCCCAGGATCGGCAGTTCGCGGCTGTCATTGGCCGGCGCGGCGGATACGGAGGCCGACGACGGCGCGCCGCCGCCTTCGAACACCTGCGGCCGGAAGGCGCCTCGCCCCTTGGGCGGGGCGGCCGTCGTGGCCTGCTGCGGCAGCTTCACCACTTCCAGCGCGCGGGCCCGGTGAGCGAGACGGCGAATGAAGCCGCGTTCTTCCAGGGCCGTGATGAGCCGGTGGATGCCCGACTTGGACGCCAGGTCCAGGGCCTCCTTCATCTCGTCGAAGGACGGGGAGACGCCGGTCTCCTTGATCCGCTCGTGGATGAACATCAGCAGTTCGTGCTGCTTGCGGGTGAGCATGTCGACCTCGGCTGGAACGCGGAACAAACCGCAAACCTCGCGAATGTTCTCTAGGCGTTCCGCCTCAAAGTCAAGTCGAGCGTTGCCGCAGGCCAAAAGTCCAGGAAATTCAAGGGCTAGAGCCTGATGCTGTCGAAAAGGCGACCAGAATCAAAAGCTTAACGAAAGCTTTCAGGGGCGCTTGCGGGCGATGATGATGTCCTGGTCCTGCATCGGCTGACGGCGCCAGACGCCGAGGGCCTGGTTCAGGACGTCGAGGTTGAGAGCCTCGTACTGCGCCAGGATCGGCTCCAGGTCATAGCCGATCACCGCCTCCGGCAGGTCCGGCGTCGCGGTCCAGCAACCGTCCAGGGCATGGACGAAGTCGAAGGCGATCTCGCCGCCGCCCGTGTTGGCGCGCGCCTCCTCGTCGATCAGATACCAGGAGACTATGCTGGTCCCGCCGGGCTTGAGCACCCGGGCGATCTCGCGCGCGAACTGGGCCTGGTCGGCGGCCAGCAGGTGGGTGAACACCGAACCCAGCCAGACATAGTCGAAGCTGGCGTCAGGATAGGGAAAGACGAAGGCGCTGGCCGGCTGCGAGCCGCCCGGATTGTACCGGTCGCTATGCATGTCGGCGTGGGTGAATTCGAAGCGCGGGTCGCCGACGGCGATGTTGGCTTTGCACCAGTCGATGGCCTCGGCCATCACGTCGAAGCCGGCATAGCGGCCCGACTCATCCAGATAGTCGACCAGCGGGGCGGCGGCGCGGCCGATGCCGCAGCCGACATCGAGGATGGCGTGATGCGGCTGCAGGCCGGCGGCGACGAACAGTTCCTTGAACTGCTGGCCCACGCGGATGAAGTCGGCGTCGGCCGCGCCGACGAGGTGCCATAGCCCCTGTGGGGCGGCCACGGCGTCGGACGGCGGCGGTGTTGGCGTTGGCGAGAGGGCGCGCCGCAGCTTGGAGAGAAGGGCCCGCATCCGATTCCTTTCAACGAAAGAGCGGCGCGGACCCTAGCGAGCGACCAGGCTTCAGCCAACCCGGCCGTTGATCCACCCTAGGGGACGGTCTTCAGTTCCGGGTGCTTGGGCGTGACGGGCGCATAGAACGCCGCCAGCGTCGCCAGGTCCTTCTCATAGTCGCCGCTGGGGATCATCGCCGGACCCAGGCCCACCACCTTGCGCTTGTAGTCCATGAAGCCGGGCACCATCGGCACGCCGGCCTTCAGGGCGATGTTGTAGAAGCCTGTTTTCCAGCCGCCCGCCTTGCCGCGTGTGCCCTCGGGCGCGATCGTCAGCATGAATTCGTCGCGGCGGGCGAACTCGTCGACCATGGCCTGGACCGTATCGCGTGACTGGGAGCGGTCGATCGACACGCCGCCAAGGTCCTTCATCAGCGTCTCGAACGGCCAGCGGAACAGCGAGGCCTTGCCCATGAAGCTCAGCTTCAAGTTCAGGGCGTCAGCCGCGCCCAGGAAATAGACGAAGTCCCAGTTGCTGGTGTGCGGGGCGGCGATGATCACGAACTTGCGGGTCGTCGTCGGCGCCGAGCCTTCGATCGTCCAGCCCTCGCGCTTGAAAAAGGCGACGAGGGACCAATTCACCACGCGGGCGACCCAATGCATTCGCGCTTCCTCGCGTGGCGTCGCCGGCGTCGCGGCGCGGCGGCTTTCTTGTTGAGGCGACTGTGAGCGGACGAGGCCGAAAACGCCAGATGGCGCGTACCCGATCCTTTAGCCGAGCAGAGCGCGCGTGGCGGCCGTGACGTCGGCCTGACGCATCAGGCTTTCGCCGACCAGCATGGCCTTGGCGCCGGTGGCCTCCATCCGCACCACGTCGTCGTGGGTGAAGATGCCGCTTTCGGTGACCAGCAGGGCGTCCCTCGGCGCCTGCGCCGACAGCCGCTCGGTGACGGCCAGGTCGACGACGAAGCTTTTCAGGTCGCGGTTATTGATCCCCACCAGGTCCGAGCCCAGGGCGCCGGCGCGGGCCATCTCCGCCTCGTCGTGGACCTCCACCAGGGCGTCCATGCCCAGACGCCTGGCCTCGGCCATCAGCTCGGCGGCCAGCACGTCGTCGATCATCGCCAGGATGACCAGGATGGCGTCGGCGCCGAGGGCGCGGCTCTCGGACACCTGCCAGGGGTCCACCAGGAAATCCTTGCGGATGCAGGGCAGGGCGGTCGCCGCGCGAGCATCGATCAGATAGGCGTCGGCGCCCTGGAAGCTGGGTCCGTCGGTCAGCACCGACAGGCAGGCCGCGCCGCCGGCCTCGTAGTTGCGGGCCAGGGCCGGCGGATCGAAGTCGGCCCGGATCAGGCCCTTGGAGGGCGAGGCCTTCTTGATCTCGGCGATCAGCGACAGCTTGCCGGGCGCGTGGCCCTGAGCGAGCGCCCGCTTGAAGCCGCGCGGCGACGAGGCGTTGCGGGCGGCGGAGTCCAGGGCGGCCTGGGTGCGACGGCGCTTGCGGTCGGTGACCTCGTCGCGCTTGTAGGCGGCGATCTTGGCGAGGATGTCGGTCATGCGGCGGCTTCCGTGTTCGTTGCGGCCACCAGGCCGGCGAGGGCCGCCTTGGCGCGGCCTTCGTCGATGACGTTGGCGGCCAGTTCGATGCCCTCGACCAGGGTCTCGACCTTGTCGGCGACCAGGAAGGCGGCGGCGGCGTTCAGCAGCACGATGTCGCGATAGGGCCCCTTCTCGCCGTCGAGCAGGCGGGTGAGCGCGGCGGCGTTGAACGCGGGATCGCCGCCGGTGATGTCCGACAGCGAGGCGCGCGGAAGGCCGACGGCCTCGGGCGTGATCTTGAAGAGATGGATGCGGCCGTCCCGCCATTCGGCGACCTCGGTCTCGCCCGTGGTGGTCAACTCGTCCATGCCCGCGCCATGCACCGACCAGGCGCGCTCAGCGCCCAGGGCTCCCAGGGCCTTGGCGATCGGCTCGACGAAGCGCGGCGCCGAGACGCCGACCACCTGCCGCTTGGCGCCGGCCGGATTGGTCAGCGGGCCCAGCAGGTTGAAGATGGTGCGGAAGCCCAGCTGCTGGCGGATCGGCGAGACATGCTTCATCGCCCCGTGATGGGCCTGGGCGAACAGGAAGCAGATGCCGGCCTCGTCCAGGGCCCGCCGCTGCTGCTCGCGCGTGGCGTCGATATTGACGCCCAGGGCGGTCAGGACGTCGGCCGTGCCGGACTTGGAGGTGATGGCGCGGTTGCCGTGCTTGGCGACCTTGAGGCCGCCGCCCGCGGCCACGAAGCCGACGGCGGTGGAGATGTTCAGGGTGTGCAGGCCGTCGCCGCCGGTGCCGCAGACATCGATGACGTCGTAGGGATGCTCCAGCTGGACGGCCGCGCGGCGCATGGCGCGGGCGCTGGCGGCGATCTCGCCCACGGTCTCGCCGCGCAGGCGCATGGCGGTGACGGCGGCGGCGACCTGGGCCGGCGTCGGTTCGCCGCGCAGGCAGGCGGCGAAGAACACCTCGGCGTCCTCCTCGCCCAGGGTCTGGCCGTCGGCCAGCTTGGCCAACAGCGGCTTGAATGCATCGGACATGTTGACCGTCCTAGACCCAGACCGCCGCGTCGCGCTTGACGCCCGCCAGGTCCATGAAATTGGCCAGCATCTGATGGCCGCCCTCGGTGGCGATCGATTCCGGGTGGAACTGGACGCCGAACACGGGCCGGGTCTTGTGCTGGACGCCCATGATCTCGCCGTCGTCGGTCCAGGCGGTGACCTCCAACTCGGGCGGCAGGTCCTCCTTGCGGACGGCCAGGCTGTGATACCGGGTGGCGGTGAACGGGTTCGGCAGGCCCTTGAAGATGCCCTTGTCGTCGTGGCGCACCTTGCTGACCTTGCCGTGCATGACCTGCTTGGCGCGGATCACCTCGCCGCCATAGGCCTGGCCAATGGCCTGGTGGCCGAGGCAGACGCCCAGGATCGGCAGGTCGGCCGGCGCGGCGCGCAGCAGCGGCAGGCAGATGCCGGCCTGGTCCGGGGCCTTGGGGCCGGGCGACAGCAGCACCGCGTCGGGCTTCAGGCCCAGGGCCTCCTGCACCGTCAGCGCGTCGTTGCGGTAGACGACCGTCTCGGCGCCCAGCTCGTTCAGATAGTGAACGAGGTTGTAGGTGAAGCTGTCGTAGTTATCGATGACGAGGATCATGACGCCGCCTTTCGGAGGTCGGTTCTAGAGCGCGTTAGGCGAAAGTGTAAGCGGTTTCGCCGCACTAACGCGCTCCAGGTTTCTTGAAGGCGCAGCCATTTTGGATGCCATCCAAAATGGCTGTGGCGCGGGCGGAGCCGAAGTGTAGCGGCAATTTCGCGCGCGGCTTTCAGTTACGGTTACAGCGGTTGCGGTCTTCAAGCATCATATGGCGATGGACCCGCGTGATTCCGCCCTGGACCCTGTCGCCGTCGCCTATGTTCGCGCGTTGTTGCGGCGGAAGAACCGTGTCCAGAAGATGGGGCCGGTTCTGGCCGCCGCGGCTTTCGCCGCGATCTGCGCGCTGGCCTTCGCCACGGTGATGGTGCTGGCGCCGCCGGCGGTCACTCAGCATCTCCCGGACGACCGGCTCGGCGGTCCTTAGTCCAAAGGGAAGAAGTCAGCCCTAAGGCTCAGCTGAATCGCCAGGCTTCCTCGGCCGCGCGCTTGAGGGCGCGGGACTTGTGCAGGGTCTCGTCATACTCGGCGTCCGGGTCGCTGTCGGCGACGATGCCGCCGCCGGCCTGGACGTACATCATGCCGTCCTTGACCAGCGCCGTGCGCAGCACGATGCAGGTGTCGACCGAGCCATCGGCGCCGAAATAGCCCACGGCGCCGGCATAGCCGATGCCGCGCTTTTCGACTTCCAGCTCGTCGATGATCTCCATGGCCCGAACCTTCGGAGCGCCCGAGAGCGTGCCGGCGGGCAGGGCGGCCATCAGTACGTCGACTGGATCGACGCCATCGGGCGCCGTGCCCTCGACGTTCGAGACGATGTGCATGACGTGGCTGTAGCGCTCGATCTTGAAGCTCTCGGTCACGCGGACGTTCGGGCCCTTGGGACGCTCAGCCGGGGTATTGCGGCCCTGGTGGTTGAGCATGGCCACGCGGCCCACGTCGTTGCGGCCGAGATCCAGCAACATCAGGTGCTCGGCGCGTTCCTTGGGATCGGCCAGCAGTTCGGCTTCGAGCGCCGCGTCTTCCTCGGGCGTGGCGCCGCGCGGACGGGTGCCGGCGATCGGCCGGATGGTGATCTTGTTGTCGCGCAGGCGAACCAGGATCTCGGGGCTGGAGCCGACCAGGTTGAAGCCGTCCAGGTTCAGGAAGAACAGAAACGGCGACGGATTGGTCCGGCGCAGCGAACGGTACAGGGCGAACGGCGGCAGGTCGAAGGGCGCGCGGAAGCGGTGGCTGGCCACGACTTGGAAGATGTCGCCGGCGGCGATGTAGTCCTTGGCCTTGGCGACCACGTCGGCGTAGTCGGCGCGGCTGACCGGCGTCGTGAAGTCCATCGGACCGCGCGGCGCGCGGGGCGCGTCGTGGGCCAGCGGACGACGCAGGTCGGCCATCACCGTCTCGATCCGCGAGCGGGCGGCGGCATAGGCGTCCTGGGCCGAGACACCGGCTTGCGGGCGGACGGCCGTGGTCAGGATGATCTCCTGGGCGATGGCGTCGAAGACGGCGACGATCGACGGCCGGGTCATGATCCCGTCCGGCAGGCCCAGCGTGTCTTCATTGATATCGGGCAGACGTTCGACCAGGCGCACCAAATCGTAGCCCAGGGCCCCGAACACGCCGGCGGCCATGGGCGGCAGGCCCTTGGGCAGCTCCATCCGCGCCTGGGCCACCAGGTCGCGCAGGCTGTCCAGCGCGCCGCCGGGCTGGGGCGTGTAGCGGCCGGCGGCGATGTCGTCGCCCTCGGCGATCTCGGCCTGGTCGCCGCGGCAGCGCCACACCAGGTCCGGGTTCATGGTCACGATCGAGTAGCGACCGCGCCAGGCCCCGCCTTCGACGCTTTCGAACAGAAAGCTGTAGGGACGCGCCTGGGCGATCTTCAGATAGGCCGAGACCGGCGTCTCGAGATCATCGATCAGGCGGGTCCAGACGACCTGCTGCCGTCCGGAATCGTAGATTTCCGAAAAGGCGTCGAACGCGGGCTCCAGACTCATTACTCGGCTTTCTTTCCAGACTTGGCGGCTTCGGCCTTGGCCAGGGCTTCGGTGTCGACGCCGATGGCCTGGCGCGCCAGGGTCAGGTTGCTCTTGGTCTTCAGCTGGACCTTGGCGGCGTTGCGCGCGGCTTCGCCGAGGTCGCGCATCAGGCCCTCGCCCGCCTGGGCGCCGGCCATGGCGGTGATCTGGGCGATGGCGGCGGTCGGGGCCGAGCGGATGGCTTCCAGCTTGGCGACGACATAGGCCTCGCCCTGCGGACCGGCGCGGGTGGCGAAGGCCTCGTTCTTCTTGGCCTGGAAGGCGGCGCCCAGGAACTCGCGGCCCAGGCCCATGTGCTGCTGGGCGTTCTGGCGCGACAGGCCCGGGACCTGCTGGACCTTGGACTGCACCGAAGCGGCGACAGCCTCGATCGACTCGCCCTTCTTGACGCGAGCGACCAGTTCGTCGGCCTTGGCCTTCAGGCGCTTGCTCATTTCCTGACCCATCCACACGGCGGTCAGCTGCGGCTTGATCTCGGCCAGCGGCGGCATGGCGGCCGGGATCACCTTCTCCACCTTCACGGCGTAGTATTCGCCCTTGCCGGCCTCGATCAGATCGCTTTCCCCGCCTTGCGACAGGCCGAAGGCGGTCTTGACGATGTCTGGCGTCAGGCCGGCGACCGGCTGGCCGGTCTCGTCCGCGCCTTGCGCGGTGACCGGCGCGGTCGTCAGCACCAGGGCGCCGGCCTTGCTGGCCGCGGCGACCAGATCGGCGCCGCCGTCATGCGCGTCCTGATAGGTCTGGGTCTGCTCGTAGGCCTTGGTCTGGGCGGTCTGGGCGCGGACCTCGGCCTCGATCTGCGGACGCACGCTCTCCAGCGAGGCGGTCGAGCCCGGCGTGACCTTGACGATCTTGATGACCGAGACACCGAGTTCGCCCGTGATGGGGCCGCTGACCTGACCGGCGGCCAGGCTGAACGCGGCGTCGGCGACCTTGCGGTCCGGAACGGCGGTCTTGGGCTTGTCGGTCAGGACGAGGGGGGTCTTGCCGAACGTCTTGGCGACGGCGACCGGGTCCTCGCCCTTGGTCAGGCGCTGCGAAATCGTGGCGGCGGCCTTGGCGTCCGGGGCGACGATCTGGATGATGGTGCGGGTCTCGGGCTTGGCCAGGCTGTCCTTGCGGAAGTCGTAGGCCTTCTGCACGGCGGCGGGGTCGATGGCGACGGTCGGCTCCAGGGCCTTGGCGCTGACGCGCATGATCGACAGCACGCGGGTTTCCGGACGCGTTAGGCGCTCGGCGTTCTCCTTCATGAAGGCGGTCAGCTGGGCGTCGGTCGGCGGGGCCGGACGCGTGACCGAGGCCGGGTTCACGGCGAAGGCGGCGACGTCGCGCTCTTCCAGCACATAGGCGCCCTGCAAAGCGGCGTAGATGCGCGGGGCCTTCAGGCCGCCGGCGACCGCCGAAAAGAAGTGGGCGTTGGCGATCTCGTCACGCAGCGAGGCTTCGTAGTTCGCCGGCGTCAGGTTGTTCTGGGCCAGGAGGCCGGCATACATCTGCGGGTCGAACTTGCCGGTGATCGGGTTGAACGGACGCTGGCTGGGCGGCAGCTGGCTCATCTGCTGGTGCACGATGTCGCCGACCAGCTTGTCGGACGGCTTCACGCCCATGCCCTGGATGGCCGCGGCGATCGATTCCTGCAGGGCCAGTTCCTGGACGATCTGGCGGTCGATGCCTTGCTCGACGGCCTGGTCAGGCGTCAAGGCCTGGCCGCTGCGCTGCTCCATGCCCTTGCGATAATTGTCGAAGCGCAGCTTGAAGTCCTGGGCGGACAGGGTGCGCGATCCCGCGCTGATCACGCCCGAGCCCTTGGGGCCCTTGAAGACGTCGCTGATGCCGAAAATGGCGAAGCTGACGATCAGCAAGCCAAACAGCAGCACCGCGAACGGCGATTTGGCGAAGGAGCGGAAACCGGCGAGCATGCGTTCGAAAACCTTCCAGGCGGATCGCCGCGCGAATGAGCACGGCGGTCGAGAGCAGCGGGTATAGTAGAGCCGCGTGCGCGTGGGCAAGCGGCGTGGGCTTGACTTCCCAAGGGAGCGTGACCTCAAGAAGGCCTTTATGACCTTATCGAACACGACTCCCCGGCCGCTGATCGCCGGAAACTGGAAGATGAATGGCCTTTCGGCCGCGCTCGACGAGGCGCGCGCCGTCGCGGCCGGCCTGGAGCGCCAGCCCGCCGGGGCCCGCGTCGCCATCTTCCCGCCCGCCACCCTGCTGCACCGTCTCGCCGAGGCCGTCGAGGGTTCTCATCTCCTGACTGGCGGTCAGGATTGCCACGGCAAGGTCAGTGGGGCGCACACCGGCGACATCTCGGCCGAGATGATCGTCGACGCCGGCGGAACCCTGGTGATCGTCGGCCATTCCGAGCGGCGCACCGACCACAGCGAGACCTGCCAGCAGGTCGCCGCCAAGGCCGAAGCGGCTATCGCGGCGGGGCTGGAGCCCATCGTCTGCGTCGGCGAGAGCCTGGCGCAGCGGGAAGCGGGGGAGGCGGTGGCCTTCGTCGTCGGCCAGCTGCGCAACTCCCTGGCGCCCGGCCTGGCCGGCAAGGCCTTCAACGTCGCCTACGAGCCGTTGTGGGCCATCGGCACGGGCCACGTGGCCTCGGTCGACAACATCATCGAGATGCACGCGGCGATCCGCGCCGAGCTGATCGCTCTGTTCGGCGCGCAGGGGGGCGCCGTCCAGATCCTCTACGGCGGCTCGGTGAAGCCCGAGAACGCCCGGGAGATCCTGGCCGCGCCGGACGTGGGCGGGGCCCTGGTCGGCGGCGCCTCGCTGAAGGCCAAGGACTTCCTGGCCATCGTCGAGGCCGCCTAGGGCTGAAAAGCTTCCGCGGACGGGCCGTGCGAGCGCATGGTCCGTCCCAGAATCCTTGACATCATGGCGCCCACGTGCGCCTTACCGCGCCTTGCAAATCACCGCGTATTCAAGACTTTCATGACCTCCATGCACGCCTATCGCACCCACAACTGCGGCGCCCTGCGCGCCTCCGACACCGGTTCCTCGGTGCGCCTGTCGGGGTGGATCCACCGCAAGCGCGACCATGGCGGCCTGGTCTTTATCGACCTGCGCGACCACCACGGCCTGACGCAGCTCGTCCTGCACCCGGAGACCCCGGGCTTCGCGATCGTCGAGCGTCTGCGCGCCGAAAGCGTGATCCGCGTCGACGGCGAAGTCGTCGCTCGTGACGCCAGCGTGGTGAACCCGAACCTGCCGACCGGCGAGATCGAGATCCGTGTCTCGGCCGTCGAGGTGCTGAGCGAAGCCGCCGAGCTGCCGCTGCCGGTCTTCGGCGAGCCGGACTATCCGGAAGAGATCCGCCTCAAGCACCGCTATCTCGACCTGCGTCGCGAGACCCTGCACAAGAACATCGTCCTGCGCTCGCGCGTGATCCAGTCGATCCGCAACCGCATGTTCGCGCAGGGCTTCAACGAGTTCCAGACGCCGATCCTGACGGCCAGCTCGCCGGAAGGCGCGCGCGACTTCCTGGTGCCCTCGCGTCTGCACCCGGAGAAGTTCTACGCCCTGCCGCAGGCGCCCCAGCAGTTCAAGCAGCTGCTGATGGTCTCCGGCTTCGACCGCTACTTCCAGATCGCCCCGTGCTTCCGCGACGAAGACCTGCGCGCCGACCGTTCGCTGGAGTTCTACCAGCTCGACGTCGAGATGAGCTTCGTGACGCAGGAAGACGTGTTCGCGGCCATCGAGCCCGTCATGCACGGGGTGTTCGAGGAGTTCTCGAACGGCAAGCCGGTCTCGCCGATCGACGGCGCGCACACCTTCACCAACGACTTCGGCCAATCGTTCGAGCACAAGGGTTTCGAGCGCCTGACCTACGCCCAGTCGATGGCCTGGTACGGCAGCGACAAGCCGGACCTGCGCAACCCGATCAAGATGCAGAACGTCTCGGAGCACTTCCGTGACGGCGGCTTTGGCCTGTTCGCCAAGATCCTGGGCGCGGACGCCAAGAACCAGATCTGGGCGATCCCGGCCCCGACGGGCGGCAGCCGCGCCTTCTGTGACCGCATGAACAGCTGGGCTCAGGGCGAGGGTCAGCCGGGCCTGGGCTACGTCTTCTGGTCGGAAGACCAGGGCGGCTGGGGCGGCCCGATCGCCAAAAACCTGGGCGAGCCGACGCAAGCCCTGATGGAATCGCTGGGCCTTGGCGCGGGCGACGCCGCCTTCTTCGTGGCCGGCGATCCGTCGGTGTTCACCAAGTTCGCGGGCCTGGCCCGCACGCGGGTCGGCACGGAGCTGAAGCTGGTCGACGAGAACCAGTTCAAGTTCTGCTGGATCGTCGACTTCCCGATGTTCGAGTGGAACGAGGAAGAGAAGAAGGTCGACTTCTCGCACAATCCGTTCTCGATGCCGCAAGGCGGTCTGGAGGCCCTGGAAACCCAGGACCCGCTGACCATCCGCGCTTACCAGTACGACATCGTCTGCAACGGCTACGAGCTGTGCTCGGGCGCGATCCGGAACCACAAGCCCGAGATCATGCTCAAGGCCTTCGCCACCGCCGGCTACGGCCCCGAAGTGGTCGAGGACCAGTTCGGCGGCATGCTGAACGCCTTCCGCTATGGCGCCCCGCCGCACGGCGGCCTGGCCCCCGGCATCGACCGCATCGTCATGCTGCTGGCCGATCAGGTGGCCATCCGCGAGGTCATCGCCTTCCCGCTGAACCAGCAGGGCCAGGACCTGCTGATGAACGCCCCGGCCAACGTGCTCGACAAGCAGCTCAAGGAGCTGCACATCCGCACCGCGCCCCCCATCAAGGTCTAGGCGCGGGACGAGAGTCCGGAACAAGGAAGCCCTCCGATCTCGCGATCGGAGGGCTTTTTCTTGATTGGTTGGCTTAAAGCCAGATCACCACTTCTTGGGCGCTGGCGGGGCAGGGGGCGCGGGCGGGGCCGGCGGCGCCTTGGGCACTTCGCGCAGCAGCATGAAACGTCCGCCCTTGATCCCGTTGCACGGCCGGACGCTCAGGCCCGAGGGCAGGCGGGTGGAATTGTCGCCGCAGGCCTCGTCCAACTGGTCCTGTTCCAGGCCCCGGGCGCTCGACAGATCGGCGCCGCTGAGATTGACCATGGTCAGGTCGGCGTTGCGGAAGTCCGCGCCGTTGAAGATGGCGCCGCGCAGGTTCGAGCCGGTCATGTCGGCGTTGCGGAACCGGGCGCCGTCGAAGCGGGCGCCCTGGAAATTGGCGTGGTTGATGTCGGCGTTCGAGAAGTCGGCGTCGCGGGCGTTGGCGCCCGACAGGTTGGCGGCGATCAGCTCGGCGTTGGAAAAGCGCGCCTTCTGCAGGTTGGCGCCCACCATGTTGGCGGCGTGCAGTTCGGCCGACGACAGGTCGACGCGGACCAGGGTGGCCTGGGTGAAGTTGGCGCCGCTGCTCTCGATGCCGGACATGCGGGCGTCGGTGAAGTTGGCGCCGGTGAAGTTGGCGCCGCGCATCTCGGCGCCGCGCAGATCGGCGCGGCTCAGATCGGCCCAGCCGAAGTCCGAGCCGTAGAACATCGCGCCGCGCAGGTCCGAGCCGATCAGGATGGCCTTGACGAACTTGGCCCCGGCGAACTTGGCGTTCATCAGCTTGCGACCGGCCAGATCGCAGTTGGCGCACATCCCGCCGAAGGAGGTCAGCTTGGCGACGTCCTTGTCTTCGATCGAGGCCTGAGCCTGGCCGGACATGGCCAGCAGGCTCAGGGTCAAGGCGGCGATGGAGGCGCCCAGGCGGGACATCAAGTTCTCCGTTCAGTCCATACGCGACTGTGTGAGTTACGGTTTGAACCGGCGGCCGCGTGGAAGCCACTTAAATTGCGGTAATGACGGGGATTTAACGGCAGAGCGGGATGCGCAGATTGCCCGGCAGATAGGTCGAACCGTCGCCGCAGGCCTGGTCCAGCTGAGCCTGGGTGAGACCGATCGCACGGTCCATTTCGGCGCCCGAGAAGTTGGCGCCCGATAGTCTGGCCCCGGAGAAATTCGCGCCCTGCAGATAGGCGCCGACGAAGCTGGCGTTGGTCAGGTCCGCGCGGGCGAAGTTGGCGCCGGTCATGACCGCGCCATAGGCGTTGACGTCGCGCAGGTCGCCGCCGGTGAAGCGGGTGCGGTTCATGATCGCCGTCGAGAAGTCGGCCTGACGCAGGCGCGCGCCCGCCAGGTTCTTGTTCTTCAGCGTCAGGTTCGACAGATCGGCCTGGAACAGGTTGCAGCGCGGGCAGTTGGCGCCATTGCGGACAGCCGAGATCTGGGCGGCGTTCTGAGCCCCGGCCGAACTGGCGAAGACCAGCACGGCGAGGGCCGAAAGAAGAGCGATCGGTTTCATTCTGGCGCAGGTCCTACGCGAAAAGGGCGTTTTCACCCTGCCGCAGCAAGCTTAACGCCAGCCGAACGCGCTCAGGACGAGGCGACGGGCCCTGGGTGGTCAGATTGCGCTCCGCAGGTGTCGCAGACCGTCATGCCGCCGCGCCTGGTCAGCGAGAGGTCGCCACAGGCTGGGCACATCTCGCCCTCGGCGCCCGGACGATTCTGGCCCTCCAAGCGGCGGCGGCCGAACGAGGCGAAGACCAGGTTGTCATGCGCGGCGCCGCGCGAAAAACCCTTGGAAATGAACAGGCTGGCAGGCACTGGAGTGGGTTCGGCATCGTCGATATCGTCGCCCGGGCGGCCCTTGCCCGCGCCCAGGCCGTCGGCGTTGAACTCACCCGGATCGCCATTGGCCAGATCGTCGCGGCCGAGATACGAAACGCCCAGCTCGCGAAAGACATAGTCCAGGATCGAGGTCGCCGACTTTATCGAGTCGTTGCCGGTGACCGGGCCCGCCGGCTCGAACTTCGTGTAGACGAAGGCGTCGACGAACTCGTGCAGGGGCACGCCGTGTTGCAGGCCCAGCGACACGGCGATGGCGAAGTTGTTCATCAGGCTGCGGAACGCCGCGCCTTCCTTGTGCATGTCGATGAACAGCTCGCCCAGTTCGCCGTCCTCGTACTCGCCGGTATGCAGATAGACCTTGTGACCCCCGACGGCCGCCTTCTGGATGTAGCCCTTGCGGCGATCGGGCAGGCGGCGGCGCGAGCGGTCGCGCTCGACGATCTTCTCGACCACGCGTTCGGTGACCGTGGGTTCGCGGGCCATCTGGTCTCGAAGGGACGCCGCAGCGCGCGGCGCCTCGGCGGCGGGCTCGTCAGGCAGGTCCAGCTTGAAGTCGGCCGGCGCGGCGGCGCGTTGCAGGCGGAACGCCCGAATCCCCGAGCGAGCCGCGGCGGCCTGGGCGCGGACGGCGTCGGCGGGACGGCTGTCGAAGGCCACGGGGATCGCCACCGGCGTCGGCAGGCAGGCGAAGGCCTCGACGGCCGCCAGCATGGCGAGGCGATCAGCGAAGACCGGAGCCTCGACCGATTTGAAAGCCTCGCGCAGCTCCGGGTTCAGCGCTTCGCAGTCGCCCAAGGTGCCCGCGCCCAGGGCATGGCGCTCGGCGGCGGCGATCTCGGAGACCGAAAAGTCGGCGAAAGCCAGGGTGTCGAAGTCGCGGCGGGCCACGTCCTCGGCCGAGACCCCCAGCACGTCGCGCAGAAAGCCCGCGCCGATCACGGCCGGGGCGAAGGCGGCGCGCAGGCCGTGGTTCTCGCGCAGGGCGTGCTCGGCCTTCTCGATCTCGTGGGCGGTGAACCCGCGCGCCTGCAGCATGGCGTGGTCGATCGCCGGGCTCTCGGCCAGCGAGCCGTGGCCCAGGGCGTGACGGCGCGCGGCGTCCAGGTCGCCGCCTTCGCTCGACAGGGCCTCGAAGGCGGCGGCGCTGAAGGTCGGCAGCAGGAAGCCGTCGGCGGTCTGGGCGACCGAAACCGGCGACATGGCGCCCGCCGGGCCGACCGGCGCGCCGCCGAGGCGCAGGGTCGCTTCCGGATCTTCGAAAGGACCGACCAGGGCGGCCGAACGCAGGCCATGCTTGCGGGCCAGGGCATGGGCGGTCGCCAGGGCGGCGGCGGCCTCGGTGGCCAGGGCCGAGCGCAGGGCGGCGGCGCGGACCCGGCGCTCGGCCAGGGTCTTGAGCACGCTCTGCTTGTCCTGGGCGAAGGCGGTGTCCGGTCCCATCGCGGCGGCGGCCTCGGCGCTGGCCGACAGGGCCGCGCCGACGGCCAGCGCCCAGAGGGCGGCCGCGCCGTCACGGCCCTCGACGCCGGTCTGGGCCCAACCTTGGCTGAGCAGGCAGTCGCCGACGCCTGCCAGGCTCAGACGGGCGGGGCGCTCGCCGCGCTCCAGCTCCAGGGCCGTGCCCCACAGGTGGCAGACATAGGTGAATCGCTCGACGTCGAAGCCGTCGGCGTCGAGAAAGGCGCTGGCGTCGATGGCCGCGCCGACGCCCACGCCGCGCGCCAGGATCTCGGCGTCCGTTGGCGACAGGGCCAGGGTAAGGGCGTTCGTCTCCCAGCCGACCTGGGCGGCGAAGGCGGCGGCTTCATCGCCGGCCGCGACGCCCTGGCGCGAGGCCGAAGCGACCATGGCCGGCTCGCGCTCGACCGACAGCTCGGGCAGCGCCGCGCGCGGCGCATCGGCCGTGGCGATGGCGTCGAGAAGGGTGCGGTCGTCGGCGCCCAGTTCGCGGGCCTTGCGGGCGGCGCGGGCCAGGGCCGGGTTCTTGCGGACGTCGGCGCAGGCGCGCGGGTCGCCCGAGCAGCGGCGAACAGCGTCGGCCACCTGGGCCAGGGCGGCGTCCAGCCGCGCGGCGGCCCGGGCGGCGAGGGCGCGGCCGCGGCGGCGACCCAGGCTGTCCTTGACGATGGTCTGGAACTCGAACTCGGCGATCTCCGGCAGCAGGTCCAGGCCCGCCTGGCCGCCGGCCGGGGTGGCGATCCCCGACAGCATGGTGGCCAGCAGGGCGTCGCGGAAGGCGCTGGCGTCGGCCTTGTCGCCGAACAGGCCCTGGGCCAGGCCCGCCTGGGCCACGCGCTCGGCGTAGCGGGCTGGACCGCCGCCCAGCGCGGCCTTGGGTTCGATCTCGCCGGCCCAGTCCAGCCAGGCCTCGACGCGGGCGTCGCTCCAGGCGGTCGGGGCCGAGACGACCACGATGCTGTCGCTGCGTTCGAGGTCGCGCCACTCCATGACGGGAGCAACTCCGGCGGCTTTGGCGGGCGTGCGCATGGGCGAGTTCCGGGTTCGTCTGGCGATCGCGATATCTTGTCAAATCCTTAACGCGTGATTCCGCGCCGGCGGGACGCGCGTAAGGTCGCACCCCAAGCTAGAACCTCGATCGCCGAGCCTCAATAGATGTTGCGGGTGTGAGGGCTCTAATCCACAAGATGTTGAAGTCTTCTCCCGTGGAGCGACGCTGGACGCTGAGGCCGCGAAACCCTATAGTCCGGCCGCTTCGCCGTGCGTGTCGCGGCCTGCAAAGCCTTATAAATTCGGGTGCGAACGTAGTGCTGAAAGCGATCTTCACGTGGTGGAACGGCGCGACCATTGGTCAGCGCTTCCACATCGGCCGCCGCGGCGTGTTCGTGGGCAAGGACGACTACGGCAACCGCTACTTCGAAGCCCGCGACAACAGCGACAGCTATGACGCCCGCAAGCGCCGCTGGGTGATCTACAGTGGCTATGCCGAAGCCTCCAAGGTCCCGCCGGACTGGAGCGGCTGGCTGCACTACACGTTCGACGAGGTCCCGACCCAGACGCCGCTGAACCGTCGTGACTGGGAGAAGGATCACATCCCGAACCTGACCGGCACCGTGCACGCCTGGCGTCCGAAGGGCTCGCTGGCCCGTGGCGGCGAACGCGCGGCGGCCACCAGCGACTACGAAGCCTGGAAGCCGGAATAGTCTCGATGGCCCGCCGGGCGTCCCTGGTCGCCAAAGTCACGGCCCTTGGCGTGGTCCTGTCGGGTCTGACCGTAACGGGCGCCGCCATGGCGCGGCAGAACGGCGCCCCGCAGGCCCAGACCCCTCCGGCGGCCGTTCAGGCCCCCGCGGCGCCGACGCCGCGTCCCGTGACTCCCGCGCCGACTCCGGGCGAATTGCGGCCGGCCCAGCCGACCACGGTCTCGCCCGCGATCGCCAATCCCAATCCGCCGGCCTCTCCGCCGCCCGCCGCCGCGACGGCGCCCAAGCCGGCCGCGACGACCCCGGCCAAGCCGCCCGAGCCGGCCAAGCGCCAGCGCTACACGATCGCCATCCTGCAGGCTCTGGACAAGGTCACCACAGAGACCATGCGGTTCGAGGTCCCGGTCGGCCAGCCGATCCGCTACAAGACCCTGGTCTTCACCGTCCGCGCCTGCGAAACGGCGGCGGCCGACGAGGTCGCGCCGGAGACAGCCGCCTATCTCGTGGTCGACACCCAGCCCAAGGCCCAGGCCGGCCGCGCCGCACCGCCCGGACGCCAGGTCTACAAGGGTTGGATGTACGCCAGCTCGCCGGGCCTGAACCCGCTGCAGCACCCGGTCTATGACGCCTGGCTGATCGCCTGCAAGCAGGCCGCCCCGGTCGCGCCGCCCGCCAAGCCGTAGAAGTCTCCCTGGACCGTCAGGGCCTTGGCCAGTCGTCGGCGATAGTCCGCGCGGCTGATCTCGATCGTCCCGAACTGCGTCAGGTGCTCGGTCAGGAACTGGGTGTCCAATAGCTGGTAGCCGCCGGCCAGTAACCGCGCCACCAGGTGGACCAGCGCCACCTTGCTGGCGTCGCGCGCGGTCGAGAACATGCTCTCGCCGAAGAACGCCCCGCCCAGCGACACGCCGTAGAGGCCGCCAACCAACTCATCGCCCAGCCAGGTCTCGACGCTGTGAGCCAGGCCGCGCGCGTAGAGCTGGCCATAGAGGCGTTGGATGGGGTGGTTGATCCAGGTCTCGACCCGGCCAGGCCTGGAGGCCGCGCAAGCCTCGATGACCGCGTCGAAGGCGGTGTCGATACGAACCTCGTAGGGCCCGTTGCGGACGGTGCGCGCCAGGCGCTTGGGGATGTGAAAGCCCCCGAGCGGCAGGACGCCCCGCCGCTCGGGATCGATCAAGAAGACGCTTTCGTCCTCGCGGGCGTCCGCCATGGGGAAGACGCCGCGCGCGTAGCAGGCGATCAGATCGTCGACCGTGAAGGCGTCGTCCATCGCCGGCTCCAGATCAGCTCTCTTGAGCTTTGATCCAGCGCTCCAGCCAGTGGATGTCGTAGTCGCCGGCCAGGATGTCGGGCTGCACCAGGAGGTCCTGGAACAGCGGGATCGTGGTCTCGATGCCGCCTACGACCATCTCACCCAGGCAACGCTTCAGGCGGGCGATGCACTCGGCGCGGTCGCGGCCATGCACGATCAGCTTGCCGATCAAGCTGTCGTAGTAGGGCGGGATCGCATAGCCGGTGTAGATCGCCGAATCCAGGCGAACACCCAGGCCGCCGGGGGCGTGGAAGTCGGTGATCGTACCAGGCGAGGGCGTGAAGGTTCGCGCGTTCTCGGCGTTGATCCGGCACTCGATGGCGTGGCCCTCGAAGACGACGTCTTCCTGGGTGAACGACAGCGGCAGGCCGGCGGCGATGCGGATCTGTTCCCGCACCAGGTCGATGCCGGTGATGGCTTCGGTGACCGGGTGCTCGACCTGCAGGCGGGTGTTCATCTCGATGAAGAAGAACTCGTCGTTTTCCCACAGGAACTCGATGGTCCCGACGCCCAGGTAGCCGATGGCCTTGACGGCGTCGACGACGACCTTGCCGATCTTGGCGCGACCTTCGGCCGACAGGGCCGGCGAGGGCGCTTCTTCCAGGACTTTCTGGTGGCGGCGCTGCAGCGAGCAGTCGCGTTCGCCCAGGTGGACCACGTTGCCGTGGCTGTCGGCGATGATCTGCAGTTCGATGTGGCGCGGCTTCTGGAGATAGCGCTCCATATAGACCGTGTCGTCGCCGAACGCGGCGCGAGCCTCCGCGCGAGCCGTCGAGACGGCTTCGGCGAGATCCTCACGCGTATGGGCGACCTTCATCCCCCGCCCGCCGCCGCCGGCGGCGGCCTTGATCAGCACCGGGAAGCCGATCTTCTCGGCGGCCTCGAAGGCCTCTTCCTCGGTCGAGACGCCGCCGTCCGAGCCGGGGACGACCGGGATGCCGGCGTCCTTCACGGCCTGCTTGGCGGTGATCTTGTCGCCCATCATCCGGATGTGCTCGGGCTTCGGACCGATAAAGGTGAAGCCGTGCGCGTTGACGATCTCGGCGAAGCGGGCGTTCTCCGACAGGAAGCCGTAGCCCGGGTGGATGCCCTGGGCGCCGGTGATCTCGGCCGCCGCGATGATCGACGGGATGTTCAGGTAGCTCTTGGCGGCCGGGGCGGGGCCGATGCAGACGCTTTCGTCCGCCAGGCGCACCCACATGGAATTGCGGTCCGCTTCGGAGTGAACCGCCACGGTGGCGATGCCCATTTCCTTGCAGGCGCGGTGAACCCGGAGCGCGATCTCGCCCCGGTTCGCGATGAGAATCTTGTCGAACATGAGCGTTACTCGATGACGACGAGAGGCTCGCCGAACTCGACGGGCTGGGCGTCGGCGACCAGGATCTCGACGACCTTGCCGGCCTTCGGGGCCGCGATCGGGTTCATGGTCTTCATGGCTTCGACGATCAGCAGGGTCTGACCGGCCGAGACGGTGTCGCCCACCTTGATGAAGGCGTCGGCGCCCGGCTGAGGCGAGAGATAGGCGGTGCCGACCATCGGCGACTTCACGGCGTCGCCACGGGCGGCGGCCGGAGCGGCTTCAGCGGCGGGCGCGGGCGCGGCGGCCGGGGCGGCGACCGGAGCCGGGGCATAGGCCGGCGCGGCGGCCTGGACGTAGTTGACCGGAGCCGCGGTCAGTTCGCGCGCCACGCGGATCTTCAGGCCGGCGTGCTCGACTTCGATCTCGGACAGGCCCGTGTCCTTCAGGATGTCCGCCAGCTTGCGGACCAGACGGGCGTCGATCGCGGGAGCTTCGACCGGATCGGCGGGGGCCTTGGGGTTCGACATGGAAGCTTACCTTGTTCTCTTGAGCGCCTCGGCGGCGGAAAACGCCGGGCGTTATCGTTGTTAAGCGCGGATCAGGCCGAAGGCGGCCTCGATCGCCAGTTCATAACTCGCCGCGCCGAAGCCCGAGACGATCCCGGTGGCGGCCAGCGAAACGAAGGTGTGGCGGCGGAATTCCTCCCTCGCCGCCGGGTTGGACAGGTGGCACTCGATCACCGGGATGCTCAAGGTCTTGAGCGCATCCAGAAGCGCGATCGAGGTGTGGCCGTAGCCGGCCGGATTGATGATCAGCGCCGAGGCCGACTCACGCGCCTCCTGCACCCAGTCGATCAGCACCCCCTCATGATTGGACTGGCGGAAGACCACCGAAACGCCACGCGAAGCCGCCCGCGCCTCACAGCGCGTACGGACATCCTCGAGGGTGTCCTTGCCGTAAATCTCGGGCTCCCGGGTCCCCAACAGGTTGAGGTTGGGCCCGCTCAGCACGTGGATCGGTTTTACCATGCGGCTCCGCCGTCGATTCCGAGGGTCTTGTATAGCCGGTTCCGCCGGGTCACAAGCACGGCTCGCTTCGGAGGTGAGATGAGGCTTTTACTGAACGGGGAAGAGCGGGACGTGGCCGACGTCGTCACGATCGCCGATCTGGTAGGCGCCCTGGGCCTGGACGCCCGCAAGGTGGCGGTCGAGCGCAACCTCGAGATCGCGCCGCGCTCGACCTACGCCGACACGGAATTGGCGGATGGCGACCGCATCGAGATCGTGACGTTTATCGGCGGCGGTTGATCCTCCGCATTTGAAACGCCGGCTTCCCGGGCGTAAACCACCCCCATGAACGCGCACGTTTCCCCCGACTCCGTCACGTCTCCGGACGCCGATGAAACCTGGACCGTCGCCGGTCGCACCTTCCGTTCGCGCCTGATCGTCGGCACGGGCAAGTACAAGGACTATGCGACCAACGCCGCCGCCGCCCGCGCGGCCGGGGCCGAGATCGTCACCGTGGCCGTGCGCCGCGTGAACCTGACCGACCCGACCCAGCCGCTGCTGGTCGACTACGTCAAGCCCAGCGAATTCACCTATCTGCCCAACACGGCCGGCTGCTTCACCGGCGAGGACGCCGTGCGCACCCTGCGCCTGGCCCGCGAGGCCGGCGGCTGGGACCTGGTCAAGCTGGAGGTCCTCAGCGACCCCAAGACCCTGTTCCCGGACATGGAAGAGACCCTGCGCTCGCTGAAGCTGCTGGTCGCCGAGGGTTTCCAGGTGATGGTCTATTGCTCGGACGATCCGGTCTATGCCCGCAAGCTGGAAGAGGCCGGCGCGGTGGCGATCATGCCGCTGGGCGCGCCGATCGGCTCGGGTCTGGGCATCCAGAATCGCGTCAACCTGCGGATCATCGTCGAGAACGCCAAGGTCCCGGTGCTGGTCGACGCCGGCGTCGGCACGGCCTCGGACGCGGCGATCGGCATGGAGCTGGGCTGCGACGCCATCCTGATGAACACCGCCATCGCCGAGGCCAAGGATCCGATCCGCATGGCCAGAGCCATGAAGCACGCGGTCATCGCCGGGCGGGAGGCGTATCTGGCCGGGCGGATGCAGAAGCGCCTGTACGCCGATCCGAGCTCGCCGCTGGGCGGGCTGATCTGACCTCGGACGCTGAAAACCTCGCCCTTCGACAAGCTCAGGGTGAGGTTTTCAAATGATACGCGGGTGAAGTCGCCCTCATCCTGAGCTTGTCGAAGGACGAGGGCGGCTCCTCAACCCGCCTTCGCCTTGGCCGCGCGCGTCTGGTCGATCGCCAGCTTCAGCGCGTTGATGTCCGCGCCCGGAACCAGGGTGTCGCCGACGATGAAGGCTGGGGTGCCCGACAGTTGCAGGGTCTTGGCCAGGGTGTCGGTGTCGGCCAGGTGCTGGGTGACGGCCTCGCTCTCGCCGGCGGCCTTGGCCCTGGTCATGTCGATGCCCAGGCCGGCCGCGATCCGCAGGGCGGCGGCTGCATCCAGGGCGTTCTCGGCCATCAGCGCCTTGTAGAGCTCCAGGCTCTTGCCCTGGTCCTTGGCGCCCAGCGCCAGGCGGGCGGCGGCCTCGCTATCGTGGCCGAAGATCACGAAGTCCTTCAGCACCAGGCGGACATCCGGGTTCTTCTGGACGAGGTCGACGATCTCGGGCGCGGCGTGGCGGCAATAGCCGCAGCGATAGTCGAAGAACTCGGTGACGGTGATCGAGCCGTTCGGATTGATCACGATGTCGCGCGGGTCGCGCTCGATGGCCTGTCGGTATTGGCCGATGGCCTTCTGGGCCGAGGCGGCCTGCTGCGAGGCCTGCTTTTCCTGCAGCTTCTGGCTGGCCTCCATCAGCACCTCGGGGTGCTCCAGCAGATAGGCGCGGACCTTTTCTCCGAAGGCCTTGCTAGGCTTGGGCGCGGGGCGTTCGCAGCCGGCGAGGGCCAAGCCGGCGATGGCTAGCGGAACAGCGAGGGGCGCGGCGCGACGGAGCAGGGTCATGAAGATCTCGAACGTGGAAGAGTGAGGCGGCTAGCGCGCTTTAGCTTTAGATGGAATCTAAACGGGACGGGCTCTAGTGGCTAAGGTTGGATTGCGCCGCGCCGTCCTTGGCCAGATCCTTCAGGTCCTGGTTGGAGGGGCGCGAGGCCAGGACGATGTCGGTGGCGCGGCGCCAGTCGGGGGTGTTCTTGGTCAGCAGCTCTCGGGCGCGCATGGCGAAGACGCGGGCCTCGCGCACGGCGCCGAGCGAGTAGTACTGCTCGGCCGTGGCCAGACGCGCCTCGCCGTCCTTCTTCTGGGTGTCGTAGGCCTGGGCCAGCAGGCGCCAGGTCACCGAATTGTCCGGATCGTTCAGCAGGCTGCGCTTGAGCTCCTGGACGCCTTCCTCGACCTTCTTCGGATCGTTGAGATTGATCAGGGTCTGGCCGAGATTGACGCGCAGCAGGGCCGCGTCGGGCTTCAGCTGCACTGACTTGCGCTGCGGCTCCTCGGCCTGAGCCACGCGGTTGAATTCGAACAGGATCTGGCCCTTCAGCTCCCACAGGTAGGGATTGTCGGGATGGTCGGCGATCAACGGCTCCAGCAGCTGAAGGGCCCGGTCGGGCTCCTTCATCTGGTAGTAGGCGATCGCGCGCGCGTAGCGGGCCGGAAAGCCGGTGTCGGTTTCCTTGTATTTCATCAAGGCGACCTGCGGGTTCAGGAACCCTTCCAGCTTGGCCTTCATGATCTCGTGCTGGGCCAGGTCCTCGGGCGTGTCGACGGCGCTGTAGTGCGGCTGGCGTTCGACGCGGCTGCGCAGCACCTCGATCCGTTCGGACGACAGGGGGTGGCTGCGGAAATATTCGTAGCGGCGGGCCTGATCGAAGACTTCCTGATAGCGGAAGTTGTCGAAGAACTCGACGAGGCCGCGCCCTGACTGGCCGGTGGCCTCCAGGAAGCCGGCGCCGGCCTGGTCGGCGCGCGATTCCTGCTCGCGACTGTAGCCTAGCGCGCCCAGCGCCCCGGCGTATTGGGCGTTGCCCAGCAGGACGGCGGCGCCGTCGGCGGACCCGGCCAGAGCCGCCAGGACGCCCAGGCCCATGGTCAGGATCATCGGCTTGAGGCCCGCGCGCGTCATCTCGCCGGACCGGATCGGGTGCCCGCCGGCCAGGTGTCCGGTTTCGTGGGCGATGACGCCGCGTAGCTGGTTGGGGTTCTCGGTCTGCAGGATCAGGCCGGTATTGAGGCCCATCTGCAGGCCCTGGGTGGCGAAGGCGTTCAGCGACTTGTCGCCGACGATCAGGATGCGAACGGTCCTCGGATCCAGGCCCGCCGCCGCATAGATCGGGTCGGCGTCGTGGTGCAGGATTTCCTCGATCTCGGTGTCCCGGATCAGGGAAGGGCCGTCATCCTGGGCCAGAGCGATCTGGGGAATACTGGACGCGAGCACGGCCAACGCGGACAAAGCCACGCCGAGTCGCTTCCCAGCTTGCCCGCTACGCGAGGTCATTGAGTGATCTCCAGATCGCGCCCCCGCGAACCCCGACCAGTCTAACTTGGAAGCTGGAGGCGAGGGAACAAGGGTCTCGCTTCCGCCTCAAGACGATTTCGGCCCGCGCATCCAGCGATGCGCGGGCCGTCATCAGGTCAGCCTACCGGCGCCACCAGCCCTTGCGGGGCTTTTCGGGCGGGGTGGTGATCTCGTTCGGATCCGGCTCGGCCGGAGCGGCCGGGACCGCTTCGACAACAGGTTCCGGCGGCGCTTCCACAACCGGCGCGGGCGCGGCCTCGACGACCGGTTCCGGAGCGGGCTCCGAGGTCGGTTCTGGCGCAACCACGGCGGCGCTCTCGGTCACGGCTTCGGCGACAGCTTCGACAGCCGCCTCGGGGGCGGCGTCCTCGGCGACGGCCTTCTTGCCGCGCGAGCGGACACGCTTGGGCTTCTTCGGCGCTTCCTCGGCCTCGGGCAGTTCGACCCAGACGTCGGCGGGCGGACCCGAGATCACCGGCGGCGTCAGGACCGGCGTTTCGTAGGGCTCCACCGGTTCAGCGGGGCTGATCGCGTCGACGACGGCGGTCGCTTCGGCCGAAGTCTCGACCACGGGAGCGTCGTCGCGGTTGCGGCGACCACGGTCACGGCCACGACGGCCGCGTTCGCGGGCCGGACGTTCCTCGCGCTCGACGCGTTCCGGACGCTCCGCGGTCTCTTCACGCTCGACGCGGGCTTCCGGCGCCGGACGGCGCGGTTCGCTATTGCCGCCGACCAGGGCGGCGGGGTCGTGCCAGGTGAAGACGTTCTCGCCGAACGGGACGCGCGGACGGATCCAGACGAAGGCGTCGGTCGGACGATCGCCGTCCTCGCGACCGCCACGACGGCCGCCACGGCGACCGCGGCGGCGACGGCGACGGGCGCCGTCATCATCATCGCCGAATTCGGCGCGGTCGTCGGCGTCGCCTTCGAGCTCGTCTTCGTCGCCTTCGACTTCGGCTTCGGCCGGAGCCTCGCCTTCGGTCTCGCGTTCGTCACGACGACCCCGGCCACGGCCGCGATCGCGACGGCCCCGACGGCCCTTGCGGTCGCCGCGATCGTCGTCGCGGGCCTGCTTGCGGGCCGAGGCCTCGTCGTCGTCGGTGTCCTCGCGCTCAAGACTCTCTTCGTCCTCGTCGTCGAGGATCTCTTCGTCGTCTTCCTCGTCCTCGAAGGCCGACGGATCGAAATCGTCGTCTTCCTCGACATACGGAGCCGGGGCGACGGCGATGCGCTCACCCAGCTCGGTGCGCTCGATCTCCTGGTCGCCGGCGTGCAGGCTGTCGTCGACCACGACGGTCACGTGCAGGCCGTGCGTCTGCTGCAGGCGCTGCAGGTAGTCGCGCTTTTCGTTGAGGATGTAGAGGCCGACCGAGCGGGCGACCTTCAGGATCACCGCGCCGGAGCCCTTGAGGGCCTCGGCCTCGACCGCGCGCAGGGCGGCCAGGGCGCTGGACTCGACCGAGCGGACGCGGCCGGTGCCTTCGCAGTGTTCGCAGACGTGGGTCGTGCCTTCGAGGACGCCGGTGCGGCGACGCTGGCGGCTGATCTCCATCAGGCCGAAGCCCGAGATCTTGCCCATCTGGATGCGGGCGCGGTCGTCCTTGAGCGCGTCCTTGAGGACCTTCTCGACCGCGCGGTTGTTCTTGCCTTCATCCATGTCGATGAAGTCGATGACGATCAGGCCGGCCAGGTCGCGCAGACGCAGCTGGCGAGCGGCTTCCTCGGCCGCTTCCATATTCGTCTTGAGGGCCGTGGCCTCGATGTTGCGCTCGCGCGTGGCCTTGCCCGAGTTGACGTCGATGGCGACCAGCGCCTCGGTCTGGTTGATCACCAGATAACCGCCGGAACGCAGCGGCACGACCGGCGAATAGATCTGGGCCAGATGGTCCTCGATCTTGTGCTTGACGAACAGCGGGGTCGGGTCGCGGTAGTTGAAGACCTTCTTGGACTGGCTCGGCATCAGCATGCGCATGAAGTCGCGCGCTTCCTTGTAGCCGGCGTCGCCCTCGACCCAGATCCCCTCGAGGTCCTTGTCGTACATGTCGCGGATGGCGCGCTTGACGAGGTCTTCTTCCTCGTAGATCAGCGCCGGGGCGACCGAGTGCAGCGTGTTGTCGCGGATGTTTTCCCACAGACGCAGCAGATATTCGTAGTCGCGCTTGACCTCGGCCTTGGTGCGCTTGGCGCCGGCCGTGCGGACGATCAGGCCCATGCCCTGCGGCACGTCCAGGCTGTTGACCACGCTCTTCAGGCGACGGCGGTCGGACACCGCGGTGATCTTGCGGCTGATGCCGCCGCCTCGGGCGGTGTTGGGCATCAGGACGCCGTAGCGGCCGGCCAGCGACAGATAGGTGGTCAGGGCCGCGCCCTTGTTGCCACGCTCTTCCTTGACGACCTGGACCAGCATGATCTGCCGGCGGCGGATCACCTCCTGGATCTTGTACTTGCGCATCAGCCGGCGTTTGCGGCGGGCCAGCTCTTCTTCGACGTCATCATCGTCGTCGTCGACCGCGTGGCCGCCGTTGACGTCGTCCTCGTCGTCGCCGCCCGAGGCGCGACGCGAGACCGGGGTGTCGTCATCGTCGTCACCCGAATCGTCGCGCATCAGCGCTTCACGGTCGGCGACCGGAATCTGGTAATAGTCCGGGTGGATTTCGTTGAACGCCAGGAACCCGTGGCGGTTACCGCCGTACTCGATGAACGCAGCCTGGAGGCTGGGTTCAACGCGGGTCACCTTGGCGAGGTAGATATTTCCGCGAAGCTGTTTGCGGGTCTGGCTTTCGAAATCGAACTCTTCAACCCGGGTTCCGTCCACGACGACCACACGCGTCTCTTCGGCGTGTGCTGCGTCGATCAGCATCTTCTTCGACATTAAGGAAGTCTCCACGGCGCGCGGCGGGCGCGAGGCCCGGTCGCCGTTCTGAATGAAGGGCGCGCGCGTCGCCGACCGTCGCACCGTCAGCGCGGTTGCGAAGGGTCGGGTGCCAAAGGCGGTCGGGTGCGGCGCAGCCCATTGGGGGTTTCGTTTTTCCCTACCGCGCATGAAGCGCGGACTGGATGGTTTGCCTGTCGCGTCACGAGTGGCGCGAGGAGGTGGTGTTGTCGCGCCGGATGGCGCGGATCGGATGGCGCGTCGTCGCCAGAAGGGCGTTTGAGCCCGACGCGAGCCCTAGATCCGGCGTCTCGGTCGGCGTCTTGCCCGCCAGATCGGCCGTCTCTCGAACACTATCTAGTCTGCCGCCTTCGCGCCGGAAGAGGTTCAAGACCACTTTCGGGGCTCGGACGGCCCGCACGGAGTCGTGACGATCACGACATTCGCGCACGGCGGGACTGTAGCCACATCGACGCACAAAAGAAAAGCTTTCGACGGATGATCTGGACTTAACCCTTTGGCTACCGCCCGGGAGATATTGACATTCAGTTCACCAGTTTCGGATTACGCGGGCGGGAATGCGTAAGCTTCTTATCAGTTTGGCCCGCATGGGCTGGGTCCGGGCGGCCCTGATTGTCGGGGGCCTCACGGTCGCCGGCGTCGCCGTGGCCACCGCCCAGGGACCGGCCGCGCCGGCCGGCGTGCAGAAGGTCCGCTTCGGCGGCGACCGCAACGAAACCCGCGTCGTCATCGACCTGGATCGCGCCGCGGTCGGCAAGCTGATCTCCGACGGCATGAGCGACCAGCGCCTGGTCATGGCCCTGCCGAACGTGCTGGTGTCCGGCGATCTGCAAGGTTCCGGCCAGGGCCTGGTCAAGCGCTGGGTGATCGACGAGGCCGCGGGCGGCGCCCGTCTGCGCCTGGACCTGACGGGCAAGGCCGAGGTCCGCCGCCGATTCCTGCTGCCGCCAGGCGACGGCGCGACCGCCTATCGCTACGTGATCGACCTGAAGGCCGTCGAGGCCGCGCCGCAGGTCGCCGCCCCGCAGGCTCCACGCCTGACCTTCGCCAGCGGACCGGTCAAGGCCGCGCCGCTGCGCCTGAAGAAGGTCATCGTCATCGACGCCGGCCACGGCGGCAAGGATCCCGGCTCGCTGGGCGCCACTGTCTTCGAGAAGGACGTCACCCTGGCCGCGGCCAAGGCGCTGAAGGCGCGCCTGGAGCGCACCGGCCGCTTCCAGGTCGTGCTGACTCGCGAGACCGACACCTTCATCCCGCTGGAAGGCCGCGTGCAGATCGCCCGTCGCGCCGACGCTGATCTCTTTATTTCCCTGCATGCCGACTCGGGGCCCGACGTCAGCACGCGCGGCGCTTCGGTCTACACCGTGTCTGACAAGGGCTCCGAGCGCGTTGGCCTCGTCCTCGACAAGGACGACTGGCTGATGAAGACCAATCTGCCGGGCCGCGATCGCGCCGTCAGCCAGATCCTGCTGGACCTGTCGCAGCGCGCCACCAAGAACCGTTCGGCCGCCTTCGCCCAGCTGCTGCTGGCCAGCGTCGGCGAGGAAACCACGCTGCTGCGCCGCAGCCACCGCGACGCCGGCTTCATAGTCTTGCTGGCGCCGGACGTGCCCGCCGTGCTGCTGGAGATGGGCTTCATCACCAATCCGGAAGACGAAGCCTTCCTGACCACCAAGGCCAGCCGCAATCGCCTGGTCGACGCGGTCGGCGACTCGATCGAGGCCTATTTCTCGGCGGGTCTGCGCAAGTCCTGACGGGATCGCGATCGCCGAAACTGAAAGCTAATTTCGGCGGCCATCGCGCGACCGACAAGGAACGGGGAGGGCAGCCGCTTCCCCTTTTGCCTGTCGCCCTCTAATCACAGGGACGATCGTTCGTGCTTCGCCCCGCGAGGTGCGACCGCAAAACCGCTTACGGTTCGGCGCCAAGCGATCTAGTGAAGTGTGTGCGGCAGGCGAGGGGGCCTGCCTCGACGGAGGTCGCGTGGATCTGAAACCCACCGAACGATGGATGGCCATCGCGGGCGTGGCGGTGCTTTCGGCCATCGCGGTCGCGGGTTTCGCGATCGCGATCTACGCCGCCTGGCTGTTCCATGACATGCCCGACGCCGGTGAACTGCAGGACTATCGTCCGCCGACGGCGACGCGCGTCTACGCCTGGGACGGCACCCTGATCGGCGAATACAGCAAAGAGCGCCGGATCTTCATCCCCTACGACCAGATCCCGCCGCAGCTGGCCCAGGCCTTCCTGGCGGCCGAGGATCGCAACTTCTTCCAGCACGGCGGCGTCGACGTCTCGGGCCTGTCGCGGGCCATGCTCAAGAACGTCGGCAATGTCGTTCGCGGCAAACGCCTCGAGGGCGGCTCGACCATCACCCAGCAGGTCGCCAAGAACGTCCTGCTGACCAGCGACGCCACGGTCGGGCGCAAGTTCAAGGAAGCGATCCTGGCCCATCGCCTCGAGCAGTCGCTGACCAAGCAGCAGATTCTCGAGCTGTACCTCAACGAAATCTGGCTGGGCTATCGCTCGTTCGGCGTCGGCGCGGCTGCCTACAACTATTTCGGCAAGTCGCTGCCGGATCTCACCCTGGCCGAATGCGCCTTCCTGGCCTCGCTGCCGAAGGGACCGGACAACTACCATCCGATCCGCAACAAGGCCAAAGCCATGACCCGGCGCAACTGGGTGCTGGGCCAGATGGCCGATCAGGGTTGGGTGTCGAAGGCCGAGGCCCAGAAGGCCATGGCCGAGGATCTGGTGGTCCAGGCCGCGCCCAAGCGGGCCGCCTATCGCGACGCCGACTATTTCGTCGAGGAAGTGCGCCAGCGCGGTATGGCCACGCTGGGGCCACGCCTCAGCGAGGGCGGTTACTACATGCGCACCACGCTGGATCCGCGGCTGCAGACGGCCGCGCGCTCGGCGCTGATGGACGGCCTGGAGAAGTACGACCGCCGCCACGGCTGGCGCGGAGCCTGGGGCCATGTCGAATCGACGGATCTGGCCTGGGAAAAGACCGCCCTGGCCAAGGCCCCGCCAGCCGAGCGCGGCAAGTGGCGTCAGGCCCTGGTCGTCTCCAACGACGGCCGAGTCCGCCTGGTCAAGGACGAGGGCGAGGGCCAGATCGTCGGCGAGGACCTCACCTGGGCCAAGAACGGCAAGGGCCTGAAGGCCGGTGACCTGGTGTTCGTCGAGAAGACCGACGCCGGCTATCGCCTGCGCCAGGTTCCGGCGGTCAATGGCGCCCTGGTGGCCATGGAGCCCTATACCGGCCGGATCGTCGCCCTGGTCGGCGGCTACAGCTACTCACTGTCGAACTTCAACCGCGCCACCCAGGCGATGCGCCAGCCCGGCTCGTCGTTCAAGCCGTTCGTCTACGCCACCGCGCTGGAGAACGGCTACACGCCGGCCAGTGTCGTCGTCGACAGCGCCATCACCTTCAAGGGCGCGAACGGCCAGGACTGGAGCCCGGAGAACTACCACAAGGAGTTCTACGGCGCTCAGCCGCTGCGCAAGGGCCTGGAGCAGTCGATCAACGCCATGACCGTGCGCCTGGCCCAGGGCGTCGGCATGAAGAAGGTCGTCGACTTCGCCCAGCGCGCCGGCGTGACCAAGACCATGGACCCCGTCCTGGCCATGGCCCTGGGCGCGGGCGAAACGACGCCGTTCAAGCTGACGGCCGCCTACGCCGCGTTCGTCAACGGCGGCCGCCGCGTCGACCCGCACCTGATCGAACTGGTGCAGGACCGCGAGGGCAAGGTCATCTTCCGGGCCGACAAGCGTGATTGCGAGCGCTGCGACGCGGGCTTCAACGGCGATGAAAGCCCCAGGTTCGCCGCGCCAGGCGAGCAGATCATGGATCCGGTCACCGCCTACCAGATCACCTCCATGCTGCAGGGCGTGGTCCAGCGCGGTACCGCCGCCGCGGTCAGCTCCCTCGGTCGCCCGCTGGCCGGCAAGACCGGCACGACCAACGAGTACCGCAGCGCCTGGTTCGTCGGCTATTCGCCCAATCTCGTGGTCGGCGTCTTCGTCGGTTTTGACGACAACCGCTCGCTGGGGGAGGGCGAGACGGGCGCGACCGACGCCGTGCCGGTGTTCATGGACTTCATGAAGGTGGCGCTGGACGGCCAGCCGGCCGTCGACTTCAAGCCGCCGAAGAACGCCAAGTTCGCCATGGTGCGCGGCGTCCGCGAGGCCTTCCGCCCAGGCACCGAGCCCAAGGTGGAGGTCGCGCCGACCGGACCGATCCCGTACGAGCAGATCTCGCCGGGCCTGCCGCAACCGGTCCAGCCGGCGCCTCAGCCGGGCAAGCCGCCGCCGCAGAAGGTCGATCCCCTCAGTGGGCTCTATTAGGGCGGGCTCTACGAACTCTCATTGCGCGGGAGAGCGACGCGCGTTATTTCCCGCGCCCTTCAACACTGTCACGGAGTAACGTGATGCGACCGGATGTCGAGGCCGCCGCGGCTGACATCGAGCAGTCCATTGGACTGCTCAGGAGGCGTCTTTGACTGGGATGTCGCCCTCCGAAAGCTCGATGAGCTGAACGCCCGGGTCGAAGACCCGACCCTGTGGGATCGTCCGACCGAGGCCCAGGCCGTCTCGCGCGAGCGCGCCGCCCTGGCCGCCAAGGTCGAGGCCGTGCAAGGCATCGAGCGCGACGTCAAGGACGCGCTGGAATATGCCGAGCTGGCCGACATGGAGTCCGACGAGGATTCCCTGAACGACGCCCGCGCCCAGCTGAAGGCCATCAAGGAACGCGCCGGCCGCGCCGAACTCGAGGCTCTGCTCTCGGGCGAGGCTGACGGCAACGACGCCTATATCGAGATCAACTCCGGGGCCGGCGGCACTGAGTCGTGCGACTGGGCAGGCATCCTGCTGCGCATGTACACGCGCTGGGCCAACGCCCACGGCATGACGACCGAGCTGATCGAAGAGACCGACGGCGACCAGGCCGGCATCAAGTCCGCGACCCTGCTGGTCAAGGGCCCGAACGCCTATGGCTGGCTGAAGACCGAGGCCGGGGTGCACCGCCTGGTGCGCATCAGCCCCTACGACAGCAGCGCCCGCCGCCATACCTCGTTCGCCTCGGCCTGGGTCTATCCCGTGGTCGACGACACGATCGAGATCGAGATCAACCCGGCCGACGTGCGCACCGACACCTACCGCGCCTCCGGGGCCGGCGGTCAGCACATCAACAAGACCGACTCGGCCGTGCGTCTGACGCACATCCCGACCGGCATCGCCGTGGCCTGCCAGGCCGGGCGCTCGCAGCACCAGAACCGTGAAGAAGCGTGGAAGATGCTGCGCGCCCGTCTCTACGAGGCCGAGCTGCAACGGCGTGAAGCCGCCCAGCAGGCGCTGGAGGACCAGAAGACCGACATCGGCTGGGGTCACCAGATCCGCAGCTACGTCCTGCAGCCCTACCAGATGGTCAAGGACCTGCGGACCAACGTCGAGACTTCCGATACCCAAGGCGTTCTGGACGGCGACCTCGACGCCTTCATGGGCGCCTCGCTGGCCCAGCGCGTCGGCGCCACGCGCGACGCGACGGAAGGCTAAGGTTCACGCCCTGGAATACGAAAACGCCCCGGGTGATCCGGGGCGTTCTTGTATCTGAAGCCTGCGTTCGGAAAGTCCGAAGCTTCAGCCCGCGACGGGCTTGGCCTGGGCGATCGCCAGTTGCTCCGGGGGCGGCGCCGGCTGGGCGACCGGCGCGGGGCGCTGGAACTTCAGGCTGCGCCCCTGGAAGAAGGCCCCGGTTTCCATGGCCAGCTGCTCGTGGGTGATATCGCCATCGACATATGAGGTGCCATAGAGGCGGACCTGCTTGGAGGTGATCGCGCCGACCACGCGGCCGCGCACTTCCACCGCCTCGGCATAGACGCCGCCCTCGACGTGGCCGGTTTCGCCGACGGTCAGGCGGCCGACGCGGACATCGCCCTTGACCACGCCGTCGATCTGCAGCTCGCCCTCGCCGGTGACGCTGCCCTCGATGGTCAGGTCGGCCGACAGCAGGGACGCCACTTTCGGCGGCGCGCGGCGGGCCTGGTCGGCGGGGGCCGCCGTCATCGGGGTCGGCAGGGGCTCGATGCGAGCCGGGTTTTTCGAGCCCGACTTAGCTTGTTTGCTGAACATACTCACCAGCCTTCAAGTAGCGATTGGGATTCTGAGCCTTACCGTTGACCCAGACTTCGTAGTGGAGGTGCGGCCCGGTCGAACGGCCGGTCGAGCCCATGGCGCCGACGCGGCTGCCGATGGTCACGCGCTCGCCGACGCGGACACTGATGGAGGCCAGGTGGGCGTAGCGGGTCTTGAAGCCGCCGCCGTGGTCGATTTCGACCGTGTTGCCGTAGCCGGAGCGGACGCCTGTGAATGAGATGACGCCGGGGGCCGTGGCCATGATCGGGGTGCGCATGGCGCCGGGGAAGTCCAGGCCAGAATGGAAGGCCGGCCGGTGCGTGAACGGGTCGAAGCGGACGCCGTAGCTGGACGACAGGGCCGGATTGCTGGTCGGACGGTAGAAGGGCAGCTTCTTGGCCGCCGCGCCCAGGCTGCGCATGTCCGACATGTCGTTGGCCGCGTGCTGGATACGGCTGGCGAAATCCTCGTCGACGTCGAGGACCGCGGCCAGGGCGCGCGGATCCTTGGCCTCGATCAGCGGGCCGCCCAGCGACACGCCGCGACCGGTGAAGTTGCCGGCGTCCAGGCCCGCCATCCGCATGGCCAGGCGCAGGCGCTCGGCGCGGCTCTTGGCGAAGCTTTCGGCGGCGTCGATCAGGCGCTCCTGATCCATCCGGGTGGCCTGGATGCGCTGCACCGGGCTGGCGGCCAGCAGGCGCGGCTTGGCGACGGTCAGGGCTTGGGCGGCGCCGGGCACGCCCTTGAAGTCGGAAACCAGCAGGGCGAGGGCGGCGTGACGCTTCTCGACCGAAGCGGCCAGGTCTTCCAGCGAGCCATTGGTGGCCGACAGCTGGGCCACGGCGCTGTTCAGGCGAGCCTGGCGGTCGGCGTTCAGGCGTTCGTAATAGGCCTTCTGGCGGATGACCTGCTGGTCGGTAGAGCTGACCGCCAGGGCGTTGACCGCCATCGACGCGGTGCAGACGCCCATCCACAGCGCGGTGACGGCGACGACGGACGCGCCCAGCAGCTGCTTGTTGGTGGAAAAGACGTAGCCGCGCATCTCGCCGCCGGAGCGGATATAGATGTGCCGTTCGGGAAACAGGGCTTCGAGAGAGTGCCGCAGTCGCTTAAAGCGCTTGATCGCCATCGCCCAAGAAACCCCCCGTTTCAGGTCTGGGCGATATGCTACGAGAAAGCGGAAACGCGCAAGACTCTTCGCGCCCTAAGTGAGCGCGACTCGCGAAAAGTCACATTGCGCCTCGATCCTTAACGTTTCCTCACCGTCAGGACCAAACGTTAAGGCTGTATTCAAACGCAAAAGCCACAGGGGGATGCGCCGATACAACACCTCGGCGACCAACGGGTTCCCCCGCGAGACGAAAGCGGCGAGGCGAACAGAGCGAGACGAAAATCTACTTGATGGCCTTGGCGGCGGTCATCACGGCCTTGATGTGGCCGGGCACCTTCACCTTGCGCCAGACTTCGCGGACGACGCCTTCGCGGTCGATCAGGAAGGTCGAGCGGTCGATGCCCATGTACTTGCGGCCATACATGCTCTTTTCGACCCAGGCGCCATAGGCCTCGACAACGTCGCCCAGCGGGTCGGCGGCCAGGTCGATGGTCAGGTCGTGCTTGGCGCGGAACTTGGCGTGCGAGGCGACGCTGTCCTTGGACACGCCGACGATCACCGCGCCCAGCTTCTGGAACTCCTCGACTTCCGACGAGAACTGCAGGGCTTCCGACGTGCAGCCGGCGGTGTCGTCCTTCGGATAGAAGTAGAGGACGACGTTCTTGCCCTTCAGGCTGGCCAGGCTGACGCGGCCGGTGTCGGTCGGCAGGTCGAAATCAGGGGCCTTGTCGCCGGGCTGCAGCATCGAACGCGTCTCCTGGGGGAAAGGGTCACCCCGGCCCTTGGCTACGCCAGGGCCGGGAGCACAATCAACCGATAACTAAACGGGCTTCACCAACACGATCTTCTTCTTGCCGGCGGCCAGCTTGACGACGCCTTCGACGAGGTCGGCCGAGGTAATCATCCGGTCCGCGCTGGCCTCGGCCTTGTCGTTGACCTTCAGGCCGCCGCCCTGGGCCAGACGACGGGCCTCGCCGCGTGAACCGGCCAGGCCCGCGTCGGCGAACAGGGCCGCCAGCACGATACCGGCTTCCAGTTCGGCCGCCGGGACCTCGAAGGTCGGCAGGTCGGCCGACAGCGCGCCCTGCTCGAAGGCCTTCTCGGCGGCGTCGCGGGCCTTGCGGGCCTCCTCTTCGCCGTGGGCCATGCGGGTGGCCTCGTCGGCCAGCACCTTCTTGGCGTCGTTGATCTGGACGCCTTCGAGGGCTTCCAACTCGGCGATCTTCTCCAGCGGCAGGTCGGTGAACAGCTTCAGGAAGCGGCCGACGTCGGCGTCCTCCGTATTACGCCAGAACTGCCAGTAGTCGTAGGGGCTCAGTTGCTCGGCGTTCAGCCACACCGCGCCGGCCATGGTCTTGCCCATCTTGGCGCCCGAGGCGGTGGCCAGCAGCGGCGTCGTCAGGCCGAAGGCGGCCTTGTGGTCGACGCGGCGGGTCAGCTCGACGCCGTTGAGGATGTTGCCCCACTGGTCCGAGCCGCCCATCTGCAGCACGCAGCCGTGGGCGCGGTTCAGCTCCAGGAAGTCCACCGCCTGCATCAGCATGTAGTTGAATTCGAGGAAGGTCATCGGCTGCTCGCGCTCGAGCCGCAGCTTGACCGAGTCGAAGGCCAGCATCCGGTTGACCGTGAAGTGCACGCCGTAGTCGCGCAGGAACTGCACGTAGCCGAACTTGCTGAGCCAGGCGTCGTTGTCGACCATGATGGCGTCGGTCGGGCCGTCGCCGAAGGTCAGGAACTTGGCGAAGACCTGCTTGATGCCGGCGATGTTGGCGGCGATGTCGGCGTCCGACAGCAGCTTGCGGCTCTCGTCCTTGCCGGTCGGGTCGCCGACCTTGGTCGTGCCGCCGCCCATCAGGACGATCGGCTTGTGGCCGGCCTGCTGCAGGCGGCGCAGCATCATGATCTGGATCAGGCTGCCGACGTGCAGGCTGGGGGCCGTGGCGTCGAAGCCGATGTAAGCGGTGATGATCCCGCCTGCGGCCGCGGCGTCCAGCTCGTCCGGATGGGTGATCTGATGGATGTAGCCGCGCGCCTCCAGGGTTCGCAGGAACTCCGACTTGAAGGACGGCGCGGCGGACATGGTTCGACTCTCTGAAATGGATGGCGGGCCGTCTAGCACGGCGAGGCCTGAATGTGAGGGTTTCATTTCAAACTCCGGGCAGGGGAGCCGGAGCGCATGATCGACTGGATGAGAGCGACCCCGGCGAGGCGGGGCGGCGACATGTCTGGTCGGCCTCCCGCTATGGCAGCGGGCGGTAATAGGGGCGGGCCAGGACGAAAGCGTCGATCATGGGTCTAGCTACCGTTAGCCGCCCGTGGCAGTCAACGTCTCCATGAAGATCCTGGGATTTATGACCGGCACCTCGCTCGACGCGGTCGACATGGCGGTGCTGGAAACCGACGGCGAAGACATCCAGGGCTTCGGCCCGGCGGGCGAGCGCAAGCTGCGCGAGGCGACCCGCGATCTGCTGCTGAAGACCACCGACATCGCCCGCGCCTGGCCGCGCGGCGAACCCGAGCCGGCGATCTTCGAGGAGGCCCGCAAGGCCGTCGCCGACGAGCATTTCCACGCCGCCGAGAGCTTCCTGGAAGAGCACGGCCTGTCATGGAGCGCGTTCGACCTGCTGGGCGTCCACGGCCAGACGGTGCTGCACGAACGGCCGACCGCGGAGCGGAGCGGGCGCACGGTCCAGTTGCTGGACGCCGAGCGCCTGGCCAAGGCCACGGGCCGTCCGGTGGCCTTCGACTTCCGCACCGCCGACGTGGCGGCTGGCGGGGAGGGCGCGCCCCTGGCGCCGATCTACCATGCCGCCCGCGCCCGGGCCTCGGGGCTGGCCGCGCCGGTGGCGGCGCTGAACGTCGGCGGGGTGGCCAACATCACCCTGATCGGCCCGGACGGAGCCCTGCTGGCCTTCGACACTGGTCCGGGCAACGGCATGATCGACCTGATGCTGCAGGCGCGCGGCATCGCCCGCTTCGACGAGGACGGCAGGCTGGCCTCGGTCGGGCGCGTCGACGAACGAGCGCTGAACGCCCTGCTGTCGAGCCCGTATTTCGACGCGCCGGTCCCGAAGTCGCTGGACCGCTACGATTTCTCACTGGAGCCCGTGGCGCACCTGTCGCCCGAAGACGCCGCCGCGACCCTGGTGGCCTTCACCGCCGAGGGGGTGTTCCGCGCCTTCAGCCAAGGCGGCGAGACGCCCAGCGCCCTGATCGTCTGCGGCGGCGGCCGGCACAATCCGGCGATCATGAGGACCTTGGCCGAGCGCGCGCCCGTGCCGGTCGAGGCCGCCGAAGCCCACGGCTGGCGCGGCGACAGCATCGAGGCCGAGGCGTTCGCCTACCTGGCGGCGCGAACGGCCAAGGGGCTGCCGATCAGCTTCCCGGGAACGACCGGCGTGAAGGCGGCGATGCCGGGCGGAAGAATAGTTACGCCCTAGATCCTCCCCCGCGTCGCGGGGGAGGTGGCCCAGAGGGCCGGAGGGGGCGAGTGCCGCCGACCTCCAGCTAGCCCCCTCAGTCGCTCCGCGACAGCTCCCCCGCAACGCGGGGGAGCAGCCCTTCAGTGCAATTTGAGTCTTCCCGACACCCGCTGCTGCAGCAGTCGCGCCAGCGCCAGGGTCGCCGTGCGGCCCACGCCCAGGATCGCCCGATGGTGGTCCAGGTGCAGCGACATGTAGGCCCACTTGGCGATCAGGCCCTCGACGAAGAAGTTCGGCCCGCCTAGGCCGCCCATCAGCGCGCCGACGCCCTTGTCGTTGCCTAGAGACACCAGCGAGCCGAAGTCGCGATAAACAAAGGGCGCGTTGATCCGGCCCTGGTGCAGTCGCGCGATCAGGGCCCGCTCCAGATAGCTGGCCTGCTGGTGCGCGGCCTGGGCGCGGGCGGGGATGGTCTTGCCATCCTTCCACGGCGCGGCGGCGCAGTCGCCCAGAGCCCAGACGTCGGGGGCCGAGGTCTCCAGATGGTCGTTGACCACGAACTGGTTGCCGCGATTGGTCTCCAGCCCGAAGCCGGTATTGGCCTCGGCCGCCTTGACGCCGGCGGCCCAGACGATCAGGTCGGCCGGGATGTCGCCCTGGCTGGTCTCCAGCCGGTCGGCGTGGACGGCCAGCACCTTGGCGCCCGTTCTCACCGCCACGCCCTTGCGCTCGAGGGCCAAGGTCGCCTTGTCGGCGATCTTCGGCGGCAGGCCATTGAGGATCCTCGGCGCGGCCTCGACCACCGTGATGTCCAGGCGGAAACGCTGTTCGTCGCCGACGCTGTCCAGCAGTTCGCGATGCGCCTCGATCAGCTCGGCCGACAGCTCCACGCCGGTGGCGCCGCCGCCGACGATGGCCACGCGCATGATCTTGTCGGGCGAGAACGAGGCCTTGGTGAAGGCCGCCAGCAGCCGGGCGTGGAAGGCCTCCGCGTCCTCGGTGCGCTCCAGCAGGTGCGCCCGTTCGGCGCCGGGCGTGCCGAAGAGGTTCGAGCCCGAGCCGATCGCCAGCACGCCGAAGGTGAAGGTGATCGTCCGCTCCGGGGCCAGCAACTGGCCGTCCGCGTCGGTGATGGGTTTCAGGGTCAGGCGCTTGGCGGCCGGGTCGAAGGCGGCCAACTCGCCGAGCAGGAAGTTGAAGCCGTTCGAGCGGCCCAGGATCGAATAGGAAATCCCTTCCTGGTGGACGTCCAGCGTGCCGGCCGCCACCTCGTGCAGGGTCGGCTTCCAGATGTGGAAGCTGGAGCGGTCGATCAGCAGCACCCGGCGCTTGCCCCGATGGGGTGTATTGTGCCGGCCGCCCAGCCTGCGGCCCAGCCGCGAGGCCAGTTCCAGTCCGCCGGCGCCGCCGCCGACAATGACGATGTCATAGTGCATCACCGCGTCCCTGATATTCATCAATCAGTGAAAACATAGGATCGTGACCGATGTTACGCCATCGCCGCCCCGCCACGCCGCATAAACGAAAAAGGCCTCCCTGGAGGGAGGCCTGGAATTCGAACCGGTAGGCTCGTCTAGATCGGGTTTTCGGCCAGACGCTTGTCGAGATACTCGCTGACGCTCTTCTCGACGCTGGGCAGGTGCTCGGTCCAGAAGTGGCTGGCCTTGTCGATGACCTCGTAGTCGATCGTGATGCCCTTCTGGGTCCGCAGCTTGGTGACCACGCGCTCCACCTCGACCGGCGGGGTGATGGTGTCGGCCGAGCCCGTCAGGAACAGGCCGGACGCCGGGCAGGGGGCCAGGAAGCTGAAGTCGTACATGTTGGTCGGCGGCGACACCGAGATGAAGCCGTCCGTCTCGGGACGGCGCATCAGGAGCTGCATGCCGATATAGGCGCCGAAGTCGAAGCCGGCGACCCAGGTCTGGCTGGCGGCCGGGTTGCTGGTCTGCAGCCAGTCGAGCGCGGTGGCCGCGTCGGCCAGCTCGCCGATGCCGGCGTCGAACTCGCCCTGGCTGCGGCCGACGCCGCGGAAATTGAAGCGCAAGGTCGCGAAACCGCGCTTCATGAACAGGTGGTACAGCTGGACCGACACCGGGTGGTTCATGTGACCGCCGGCCTTCGGGTGGGGGTGCAGGATCAGCGCGATCGGCGCCGTCTCGGTCTTGCCCGGAGAATAGCGACCTTCGATCCGCCCGGACGCGCCGGTCAAAATCACATCAGGCATGTCGTTCCCTTGAGCTCGCGAGCGGCCTGTCATCCGACGATTGGATCGCCAGAATACTTGACTACTGCGCTTGGTCTTCCTAGATCGCAACCAGTCGCGGGCTTATAGGGCCCGCGCGCGAAGTCGCGGCTTGTAGCACACGCAAAAGCCGATGCGCGCGGAATCTGCAAGGGGTAAGGCGATGCGCCTGAGCACCAAGGGTCGATACGCGGTCATGGCGATGACCGACCTGGCCAAGCGCCAGGACGAAAGCGAGGGCCGCGCCGTGGCCCTGGCCGAGATCGCCGCGCGCCAGCAGATTTCGCTGTCGTACCTGGAGCAGTTGTTCGCGCGCCTGCGCCGTAAGGGCCTGGTGATCAGCGCTCGCGGCCCCGGCGGCGGCTATCGCCTGGCCAAGGGCTCGGGCGAGACCTTCATCTCCGACATCGTGCTGGCGGTCGACGAGCCGCTCCGCGCCACCCGCTGCAATTTCAACAAGGGTCAGGCCAAGGGCTGCATGGCCGGCGGCGAGCGCTGCATGACGCATGGCCTGTGGGAAGAGATGGGCCGTCAGATCCATGGCTACCTGGCCTCGGTCTCGGTGGCCGACGTGCTGAAGGGCGAGCTTCGCCCCCAAGGTGGCCCGGTGGGCCGTCCGATGGAGATCGCGGCCGAGTGAGCATGTCCCGCACATCGGTCTATCTCGACTATAACGCCACGGCCCCGATGCGGCCGGAGGCGCGGGAAGCGCTGCTGCGCGCCCTGGAGAGCCCAGCCAATCCCTCGTCGGTCCACGCCGCCGGCCGCGCCGCGCGCGACCTGGTGGAACGCGCCCGCGCCGAGGTCGGGGCCCTGGTCGGCGTGCCGGCCGGCTCGGTGACCTTCGTCAGCGGCGGCACCGAGGCCAACGCCCTGGCCATCGAGAGCGCCAAGGTCGCCGGCGTCCAACGCATCATCATCAGCGCCATCGAGCACGACGCGGTGACCGAGACCGCCAAGGCGTCCGGCCTCCCGCTAGAGGTCATACCTGTGGATAGCCTGGGGATCGTCAATCTCGCCTGGCTGGCGCAAGCGCTTGAAAAGCCAGGCAAGACTCTGGTTTGCCTGATGCTGGCCAACAACGAGACCGGCGTGATCCAGCCTGTGGACAAGGCCTCGGCCCTTGTCCGCGCCGCTAAAGGCCTCCTGCACGTCGACGCCGTCCAGGCGGCCGGCAAGATCGCCGTCGACTTCTCGGCCCTCGGCGCCGACACCATGGCGCTATCGGCCCACAAGCTGGGCGGCCCGCAAGGCGTCGGCGCGCTTGTCGCCGGAACCCGCGCCACCGTCACCCGGCGCCAGCACGGCGGCGGTCAGGAGCGCGGCCGCCGGGCCGGCACCGAGAATGTCGCCGGCATCGCCAGCTTCGGCGCGGCCGCCCGCATGGCAAGCGAAAGCCTTGCCTCCATGGCCGAACAGGCTCAATGGCGCGACGCCCTGGCCCAGCGGCTGAAGGCGCAAGGCGCGGTCGTGCTCGGCGAGGGCGCCGATCGGTTGCCGCAAACCCTGTGTTTCGCCGGCGAGGGCTTCGGCTCCGAGGTCCAGGTCATGAACATGGACCTCGCCGGAGTCATGGTCAGCGCCGGTAGCGCCTGCTCGTCGGGCAAGGTCAAGGCCAGCCGTGTGGTGGAAGCCATGGGCCGGGCCGATCTGGCTCCGTTCGCCCTGCGTGTGAGCGGCGGCTGGGCCAGCACGGAAGACGATTGGATCAAGTGCGGCGACGCCTGGCTCGCCGCCTGGAAGCGTATCGGCGCTCGGCGCCGGGAGGTGGCGTAGTGGCCGCGGTCAAGGAAACTGTCGAAACCGTCGCCGCGCTCGAAAAATACGAGCACGGCTTCACGAGCGATATCGCGCAGGAGTTCGCCCCCAAGGGTCTCTCCGAGGACATCGTCCGCTTCATCTCGGCCAAGAAGGACGAGCCGCAATGGATGCTGGACTGGCGGCTGGAAGCCTATCGCCGCTGGCTTGAGCTGGAAGAGCCGACCTGGGCGAAGGTCAACTTCCCCAAGATCGACTACCAGGACAGCTACTACTACGCCGCGCCCTCGACCAAGGAAGGGCCCAAGAGCCTGGACGAGGTCGATCCCGAGATCCTGGCCGTCTACGCCAAGCTGGGCATTCCGCTTAAGGAACAAGAGGTTCTGGCCGGAGTCGAAGGCGCGCCGCGCTATGCGGTGGACGCGGTGTTCGACAGCGTCAGCGTCGTCACGACCTTCAAGAAGGAGCTGGCCGCGGTCGGCGTCATCTTCTGCTCGATGAGCGAGGCGATCCGCGAACACCCGGAGCTGGTGCGCCAGTACCTGGGCAGCGTCGTGCCGACCTCGGACAACTATTTCGCGTGCCTCAACAGCGCGGTCTTCTCGGACGGCTCTTTCGTCTACATCCCGCCCGGCGTGCGCTGCCCGATGGAGCTGTCGACCTATTTCCGGATAAACGCCAAGGATTCCGGGCAGTTCGAGCGGACTTTGATCATCGCCGACAAGGGCGCTTACTGCTCGTACCTGGAGGGCTGCACCGCCCCGATGCGTGACGAGAACCAGCTGCACGCGGCCGTGGTCGAGCTCGTCCTGCTGGACGACGCCGAGATCAAGTACTCGACCGTCCAGAACTGGTACCCGGGCGATCCGGAGACCGGCAAGGGCGGCATCTACAACTTCGTCACCAAGCGCGCCGACTGCCGCGGCGACCGCTCCAAGGTGTCGTGGACCCAGGTCGAGACCGGCTCGGCCATCACCTGGAAATATCCGTCCTGCGTGCTGCGCGGCGAAGGGAGCTCGGGCGAGTTCTACTCGATCGCCGTGACCAACGGCCATCAGCAGGCCGACACCGGCACGAAGATGATCCACCTGGGCGCCAACACCCGCTCGCGGATCGTCGCCAAGGGCATCAGCGCCGGCAAGTCGACCAGCACCTATCGCGGCCTGGTCTCGGCCCACCCCAAGGCCAAGGGCGCGCGCAACTTCACCCAGTGCGACTCCTTGCTGATCGGCAAGACCTGCGCGGCCCACACCGTGCCGTATATCGAGGCTCGCAACGGCCAGACGGTGTTCGAGCACGAGGCCACCACCACCCGCTTGTCGGACGACCAGCTGTTCTACTGCCAGCAGCGCGGCCTTAGCCAGGAAGAGGCCGTGGCCCTGCTGGTCAACGGCTTCGTCAAGGACGTGCTGCAGCAACTGCCCATGGAATTCGCCGTCGAGGCCCAGAAGCTGGTGGCGATCAGCTTGGAGGGCTCGGTGGGATGAAGACCGTCACTCTCTACCAGCCGGTTGCCTTGGAAGAGCTGCGGGATATCAAGGCTTTGGACTGGAAGGCCTTTCCGCCGCACGACATCGAGCAGCCGGTCTTCCGCCCCGTCACCAACGAAGCCTATGCGGCCCAGCTGGCGTGGAACTGGAACGCCGCCCACACGACCTATCGGCGCGGCTACGTCGTCCGTTTCGAGGTCTCGAAGGCCTTCCTGGACGCCTACGAGAACAAGGTCTCCGGCACGCCGGGGCACGAGGAATACTGGATCCCGCCCGAGGATCTTTCGCTGTTAAACGCCGCCATCCAAGGCCAGATCGCCGTCGCCGGAACCTTCGCGGGCCACGAGGCGGAATACAGAAAACTCAACGAGACCCATGCTTAAGATCCAGAACCTTCACGCCCGCGTCGAGGACAAGCCGATCCTGAAGGGCGTCACGCTCACCGTGCCCGCAGGCGAGGTCCACGCGATCATGGGCCCGAACGGGGCCGGCAAGTCGACCCTGTCCTACGTGCTGAGCGGCCGGGGCGGCTATGAGGTCACCGAAGGCTCGGCCAGTCTCAACGGCGAGGACTTGCTGGCGCTGGACCCGAACGAGCGGGCCGCCAAGGGTCTGTTCCTGTCTTTCCAGTATCCGCTTGAAATCCCAGGCGTTCCGGCCCTGACCTTCATCCGCACCGCCCTCAACGCCCAGCGCCGCGCGCGGGGCGAGGACGAGATCGCCGCCCCGGCCTTCCTGAAGCTGGCCAAGGAGAAGGCCGCGGCGCTGAAGATCGACTTCGAGATGCTCAAGCGCGGCCTGAACGTCGGCTTCTCGGGCGGCGAGAAGAAGCGGATGGAAATCTTCCAGATGTCGATGCTTTCGCCCAAGTTCCTGATCCTGGACGAGACCGACAGCGGCCTGGATATCGACGCCCTGAAGATCGTCTCCGAAGGCGTCAACGCCCTGCGTTCGCCCGAGCGCGGCATGCTGGTGATCACCCACTACCAGCGCCTGCTGGACTATATCAAACCCGACAAGGTTCATGTGCTGGCCGCCGGCCGTATCGTCGCCTCGGGCGGGCCGGAACTGGCGCTGCAGCTGGAAGCCGAGGGCTACGACAAGTACGTGGCCGCCGCATGAGCCTCGCCTCCGCCCTGAAGACCGGCGACGTCACCGAGCTGCCCTCGCGGCGCGACGAGGACTGGCGCTGGACGGATCTGCGCGGCCTGCTGCGGACTCTGCCGCCCGCCGCGCCCGCGCATGCCGGCGAGGTTCCGGCCGGTCCGTTTGCTGACCTGGCTTCGACCGAAACCGTGTTCGTCAACGGCCGCCGGATCGCTGGCGCCGACATCGCCTCGGGCGTCACGGCCTTACGCTTCGTCGCCCTGGCCGACAAGGCCTCGCAAGCCGCCAGCCATGCCCTGGTGGTCAAGCCGGGCGAAAGCCTGGTCCTGCTGGAAAGCCACGAGGGTCGCGCCGCCGGCTATGTGTCCGACGTCGTGCTCGACATCGCCGTGGGCGAGGGCGCTTCGGTCGAACGCATCATCCTGGTCGAGGACGACGCCGAGGCCGTCAGTGTCGTCACCGCCGAGATCGACCTGGCCCCCGGCGCGACCTACGCCCAGACCGTGATCACCTCGGGCGCGCGTCGCCAGCGGATCGAGACGCGGGTCAACCATCCTGGCGCCCACGCCCAGGTCCGCCTGGACGGCGTCTATCTGCTGGACGGCCAGCGCCACGCCGACCAGACCACCGTCGTCACCCACGCCGGCGTCGACGGCGTCACCAGCCAGCTGACCAAGGGCATGGTCAATGATCAGGCGCGCGGCGTCTTCCAGGGCCGCATCGTGGTCTCGCCCGGCGCGGACCAGACCGACGCGCGGATGGGCCATCACGCCCTGATCCTATCGGACAAGGCCGAGATCGACGCCAAGCCCGAACTGCTGATCTTCGCCGACGACGTCTCCTGCGCCCACGGCAACACGATCGGCGCCCTGGACGAGGAAGCCATCTTCTACGCCCGCCAGCGCGGCATCCCGGAGCTTGAGGCCAAGGCCATGCTGACCGTCGCCTTCGTCGGCGAGGTGGTCGAGCGCATCACGCACGAGGGCGCGCGCGCCATCGCCGCCGCCTGGGTCGCCCACAAGCTGGGGAGTCCCGCGTAATGGCTCCCAATACTTCTCTTGGCGACGCCCCCTTCGATGTCGAGGCGATCCGCGCCCAGTTCCCGATCCTGCAACGGACGGTTCACGGCAAGCCGTTGATCTATCTGGACAGCGCCGCCAGCGCCCAGAAGCCGGACGCGGTGCTGGACGCGATGATGAACCTGGCCCGCACCTCGTACGCCAACGTCCATCGCGGCCTGCACACCCTGGCCAACGAGACGACGGAAGCCTATGAAAAGGCGCGAGAAACCGTCGCCAAGTTCATTAACGCCGAGCCAACTGAAGTCGTCTGGACCAAGAGCGCCACGGAAGCGGTGAACCTGGTCGCCAGCTCGTTTGGCCTGTCGCTGAACGCCGGCGACGAGATCGTGATCTCCGAGATGGAGCACCACGCCAACATCGTGCCGTGGCACTTCCTGCGCGAGCGCAAGGGCGTGGTCCTGAAGTTCATCCCGGTGCTGGACGACGGGCGCCTGGACATGGAGGCCTTCAAGGGCCTGCTGTCGGCGAAGACCAAGATGGTCGCCGTCACCCACATGTCGAACGTGCTGGGCACGGTCAATGACGTGGCCGAGATCGTCCGCCTGGCCCACGCGGCCGGCGCGCCGGTGCTGCTGGACGGTTGCCAGGCCATCGTCCACGCCAAGGTCGACGTGAAGGCGCTGGACGTCGATTTCTACGTCTTCTCCGGCCACAAGCTGTACGGCCCGACCGGTATCGGCGTGCTCTACGGCAAGGCCGAGCGGCTCGCCGCGCTGCCGCCTTATCAGGGCGGCGGCGAGATGATCGGTTCTGTCTCGATGGATCGGATCACCTATGCCGGCCCGCCGCATCGCTTCGAGGCCGGCACGCCGGCGATCCTGGAGGCCGTCGGCCTGGGCGCGGCGATCGACTGGCTGAACGGCCTGGATCGCGACGCCGCCTTCGCCCACGAGCACGCCCTCTACGAGCGGGTCGCCGAGCGGCTGCGTGGCGTCAACGGCGTGCGGATCCTGGGCGAAGCGCCCGGCAAGGGCGCGGTGCTGTCGTTCACGGTCGAGGGCGCTCACGCCCACGACATCGCCCAGGTGCTGGACCGCTACGGCGTCGCCGTGCGCGCCGGGACCCACTGCGCCGAGCCCTTGATGCGCCGTTTCGGCGTCACATCGAGCGCCCGCGCCTCCTTCGCCCTATATAATACGGAAGCCGAAGCCGACGCGTTCGTGGACGCGCTGGCCAAGGCCCGCAGCTTCTTCAGTTGAGCTTTTCGATGACCGACGCCGCCGCCTCTTCAGAGCCTGTCACCGCCCTTTCGAAGGACGAACTGAACCGGTTGACGGATCAGCTGATCGAGAAGCTGAAGACCGTCTACGACCCGGAAATCCCGGTCGACATCTACGAGCTGGGCCTGATCTACAAGGTCGACGTCAGCGACGACAAGGACGTGGCCATCGACATGACCCTGACCGCCCCGGGCTGCCCGGTGGCCGGGGAAATGCCGGGCTGGGTGCGCGACGCGGTCATGGAAATCCCTGGCCTGAAGTCGTGCAATGTCGAGCTGGTCTTCGAGCCGCCGTGGGATTCCTCGCGGATGAGCGACGAGGCCAAGCTGCAGTTGAATATGTTCTAGTTTTCTTTCTTCCGATCTTCCCGGCGAAAGCCGGGCCCCAGATGAAACCTAGAGCCGTTCCGGATGAATCTGGACCCCGGCATCCGCCGGGGAGATCGGGAAAAGGGAGTGTTCGAGCCCATGGAACCGACCGTTACAATCCGTCCCCGCCGCCCGCGCCCCAAGGTCGTCACCCTGACCGACGCCGCGGCCGCGCGCGTGAAGGAGATCATGGCGCGCGCCGACAAGCCCTATGCCGGCCTGCGGGTGGGCGTGAAGAACGGCGGCTGCGCGGGTTCGGAATACGTCTTCGAATATGCCACCGAACGCGGCCCGATGGACGAGGTGGTCGAGGACAAGGATGTCACCATCCTGATCGAGCCCAAGGCGGTGCTGTTCCTGATCGGCACCGAGATCGACTACGAGATCACCAAGCTGTCCTCGAAGTTCGTGTTCCACAATCCGAACGAGACCGACGCCTGCGGCTGCGGTGAAAGCGTGACGATCCAGCCCGCCGCCGAGGTTCAGGACTGATGCTCGCCAAGACTCCTTCCTGCGTCGAATGCGGCCTGGCCTGGGGCGCGCCGCGCTTCAAGCACGAGGACGAGGCGCCCCTGTACTGGTCGGACACCGGCCTGCTGTGCTCCTCGACCTGCGCCCAGACCCACTTCGCCAAACGCCGCGCCGAGGGGACTTTCGTGGCGATTCCCACGGAGTGCCCGGTCGAGGTCTAGCTACAGCCAGGACCCGGTGACCTGCATCGTCGCCAGCATGGCTGTCAGGAAGGCGCTGATGATTTCAATCAGCCCGACAGCCGCCGCGATCCAGCGCGCGCCCTTGAGTGCAAGGACCAGCCAGAGCGAGATCGGGACGCTGGCGAGCGCAAATCCCAGCGGCGCCTTAGCCACTGGAGAGCTGGGGTCTGCTCCTATCGCGCCCGGCGTGACCTTGAAGTGCGAACCCCAGAGCATGCACAGGACAAAAGGTAGAGCCGTCAGGAGCAGGAGAAGACCCTTGCGACCGCCACTAGGGTGTCGAACCGCAAAGAAGACCAGACCGAGAGCGGCGAGCTGAGCCGCCCAGAAGGCGAGCAGGGTGTTCATGCGGTGACCGCCTTCGGCGTCGCCAGCACATTCTCCCGGCCGTTCCATTCGACCAGCACCGATGGCTTCACCGGCTCTCCGCGCGCCTGGGCGATCAGTTCGTTGGTGCGGCCTTCGATCGCCGCCTCCATCCGCGCCATGAAGTCGTCCTTCTCCAGGCCTTGGGGCAGGGCGGGCAGGAACTCGATGGTGGCGATCCCGGGCGTCTTGGCCTTCTCCTGCTGCTTCCAGAAACAGCCCAGGTTGGTCGCCACCGGCACGACCGGCAGGCCGAAGTCCTTGCTCATATAGTAGACGCCGGTGCGGTAGCGGAACCGTTCGCCCGGGGCGGCTAGGTGGCCTTCGGGATAGATCAGGATGCGCCGGCCCTCGGCGGCGACCTGGGCGGCGCTTTCCGACAGGGCCGCGCGAGCTTCCGGGCCGCCGCAGCTGTCGACGACGATAGCCCCGAACTTCTTGAGGATCGCTCCAACCAGCGGGAACTTCTCCAGGTGATCGCCGGTCACGAAGCTGAGGTTGTCGACATGGGCGAACATCACGAAGCCATCGCCCCAGCTGTGGTGTTTGGCGGCGAGGATGCAGGGACCGTCAGGCAGGTTTTCGCGGCCTTTCAGCTCAACCTTCACCCCGGCCAGGACGTCCAGCCCCCACAGCATCCGGCGGCTGTAAAGCCGCAGCGTGAAGGTCACGGCGTCGCGGCCCGGCGCCAGGGCGGCGAAGGCCGCCGACAGGCCGTAGAAGATCGACAGGACCCAGTAGTAGGCGTTGAACAGCGCGCTGCGCACCGACGATCTCCTCCGTGAGAGTCGGAGGCTAGCGGATCGGCGCGCCGCGGTCTAAGCCGGCGCATGGTCCAGACGGTTCTGATCTATTCGATGGGCGAGGTGATCGGCGACGGCCTGATCAAGCTGCCCTTCATCGCCGGCCTGCGCGCGGCCTTTCCCGAGGCCCGCATCAGCTGGTGCGCGGCCAAGGGCGAGACGGTCTATGCCGGGCCGCTGAAGGCCGTGGTCGCCGGCTATGTCGACGAGGTGATTCTGCAGGGCCGCAACGGCGCGCGACCGATGGATAGCCTGCCGTGGAGCAAGCCGTTCGGCGGCCGCAAGTTCGACCTCGTCATCGACACCCAGGAGAACCTCCGCCGCAGCGGCGTCGCCCGGCGCGGCGTGAGCGGGCGCTTCGTCTCGGCCGCCCGTCACGCGCGCGACAAGGACTGGCCGGCGGCCGTCACCGACCGCCTGGCGCGACTGCTGGCTCTGGCCACGGACGGGCAGGGCGCGCCGAAGCCCCTGGCGCTCAATAATGTCGATGCTCTCAACGCCGCCGAGGCCCTGCTGCCGACCGGCCCGACCTATGTCGGCCTGGCGCCCGGCGCGGGCGGTCAGGACAAGCGCTGGCCGCTGGAGCACTATCTTGAGCTCGCCCGCCGGATCGTCGCCAAGGGCTGGACGCCGGTGTTCTTCTTCGGCCCCGACGAGGCCGAAGACGCCGCCGTGGTCGCGCGAGAAATCCCTCAGGCCCTGCAGCCCGAGCGCCACCGCACGGACGGCTTCACGGCCGTGAAGGGGCCGCTGCTGGTCATCGCCCTGGCCGGACGACTGGCGGCGGGTGTCGCCAACGACGCCGGCCCCGGCCACATGCTGGCCGCCGGCGGCGCGCCGCTGCTGTCTCTGCAGCAGGACCGCCGCAAGTCGGTGAAGTTCCGCCCCGCCGCTCGGCGCCTTGAGATGCTGGTCGCGGAGGACTACGGAAGCGGCATGGGCGCCCTGCCGGTCGACGCGGCCTGGGCGGCGCTCGAACGTCTGGTTACGGGAACCGCCTGAATGTCCATCCTCGCGCCGATCTCGGCGGGCGAACTCGTCGACAAGATCACCATCCTGCGGGTCAAGGCTCAGCGCATCGGCGATCCGGCCAAGGAAGCCAATGTCCGCAAGGAACTGACCCTGCTGGAAGCCACGGCGGCCGAGCACCTGCCCGACAATCCCGACATCGCCCGGCTGACCGAGGAACTGACCACGGTCAACGCCGCCCTCTGGGATATCGAGGACGGCAAGCGCGACTGCGAACGCCGCCAGGACTTCGGCCCGGACTTCGTGGCCCTGGCCCGCCGCGTCTATATCGACAACGACAAGCGCGCCGCCATCAAGCGCGCCATCAACGAAGCCGCCGGCTCGGAGATCGTCGAGGAAAAGAGCTACAAGCCCTATCTCGCGACCTCGAAAGGATGACGCAAGTCATTCGCGGCGCTCGGGAAATGGTCGCCGGCATGACGCCGGACCTGAAGCCCGGCGCCTATGTCTTCTGCGCCGCCGGCGACCGCGACTGGGCGGCGCTGGCGCCACTGGCCATGTTCCGCGAAGCCGAGGGCGTCAGCCTGATCCTGGAGCACGGCGCGGCGCGGGCGGCCGGCTTCCCGGTCGAAGCGCCGATGGCCCTGATCACCCTGAATATCTACTCGGCCCTCGACGGCGTCGGCCTGACCGCTGCGGTGGCGACCGCTCTGGCGCGGGCCGGGATCGCCTGCAACATGGTCGCGGCGCTCAATCACGACCATGTCTTCGTGCCGATCGAACGGGCTGAGGAGGCCTTGGCCGTGCTGCTGGCGTTACAGGCCTCGGCCTAGGGCGTCGCGATCGAAACGGGCGATCTCGACGGCGACCTTGAAGGCCTCCCTGGCTTGCAACGCCATCGCGATCACCAGCCATGCGACCAGGAGCGCCGCAATGGGCAAGAGCCGCTCCCAATGACGCCCAGCGGCGATGGCGAGGCCGATGAAGGTCACCCACAGCCCTGGCAGCAGCGGCGCCACGAAAATAACCCATCCGCCCAGCGCCGCCTCGCGCCGCCGGACAAGGCTCTGCCGCAGGAAGGCCACGCAGGTCTCCGCGGTGTCGGGCGGTGTCCGCGCCAGCCGACGCCAGCCCAGGACCAGGAAGAGCAGAAACCCCGCCGCGAGCAGGCCCTCGCCAAGTCGCACCAGCAGGGTCGACGCCAGGACGGCCTGAAGCACACCTATGCTCATGCCCGCCAGGGCGGCCAAGACCAACAGGACCCGCGCGCGTCGAACGCGGGCAAGTTCGGCGTGGACCTTTGCCTGGAGGCCTTCCAGGCGCATGTCCTGTCCTTCCAGGGACTGTTCAAGCCAGAGGGTTTTCGGGTCAATCATGGCGATCTCTCTCCGCGAAGGCGGCGGCCAGCAAGGCCTTGGCGCGATAGATGCGCGTCGCCACGGCGCCCGGCGACAGGCCCGTGACTTCGGCGATCTCGCTCGCTTCAAAGTCTTCCAGGTAGAGCAGCATCACCTGGCGATCGGGCGGCTTCAGGCGCTGAACGATCGTCATCAATCGACGGTGCGCCTGCCGGTCGCCGACGGCCTCCTCGGGCGTGGGATCGGGCGCGGGCGGGTCGATGTCGTCCAGGGTCACCAGACCCGACAGGTGCGCGCGCTGCTTGACGATGTGCGATGCGCCGACATTGTGCGCCACGCGATAGGCCCAGGTCCGCAGGCTGCAACGCCCGTCGAAGCGGGCGAGGCTGCGCCACAATGCGACATGAATCTCCTGAAGGAGATCGCGACATAGGTCGGTGTCGGCCTCGTAGGCCCTGGACAGGCGAGCTAGTCCCGCCCCGAACGCCTTCGAGGCGAGGACATACTGTTCGTGCTGTTGTGAACGCTCGGCCATGGGCTCCGACTTCCCCCAGATACAGAGGTAGTCGGTTCGCCGGCCGATTTCTCACAGCATGGCGAGGCGCTACCGCCCCTTGAACGCCGCCGCGCGCTTTTGCAGGAAGGCGCTGACGCCTTCGAGGAAGTCCTCGGTCTTGCCGGCGAGCTTCTGGGCCTTGCGCTCGGCGTGAAGTTGGCCAGTCCAGTCGGCGTCGAGGCTGTCCCACACCAGCTTGCGGATCAACCCCAGCGCCGCCGGGCCCCGCGCCAGCTCCAGGGCGATCGCCGTGGCGGCGCCGATCAGCTCGTCGTCCGGGACGCAGCGGTTGACCAAACCCCATTGCAGGGCCGTGGCCGCCGGGATCTTGTCGCCCAGCAGCATCATTTCCATGGCCCGCGCCTTGCCGATCAGGCGCGGCAGCAGGTAGGTCGAGCCGCCGTCGGGCGCCAGGCCGATGCGGCGGAAGGCCTGCAGGAAGTAGGCGCTCTCGGCCGCCACGATGATGTCGCCCATCAGGGCGATCGAGCAGCCGACGCCGGCCGCCGGGCCGTTCACCGCCGTCACGATCGGCAGCGGGAAGTCCTTCAGCAGGGTCATCAGCGGGTTGTAGGTGCTTTCCAGCGCCGACCCGGCGTCGGGTTTGCCGTCAACGTCCAGTTCGCGCCCGGCCGCGCCGCCGCCCGACAGGTTGGCGCCCGAGCAGAAGCCACGGCCTTCGCCGGTCAGGATCACCGCGCGCGCCTCGATCTTGCCAGCGGCGATCGATGAGAAGGCGTGGATCAGTTCGCGGGCGACCTCCAGGCTGGCGGCGTTCAGCGTGGACGGATCGGCGAGGGTCACGGTGGCGACGCCGCCCTCGGTCGAGACACGGATCTTCTGATAGTCCACGGCAGGCCTCCCTTGGTCTTTGGCGGGAGTCTAAGCGCCTTTGCCCCTTGGGAAGGCTAGTGGAATCTTCAAAAGGAAACGCCGCCGATCGTGAGACCGGCGGCGTCCAAGGTAGGTCTTCTGCTGAAGAGGTTTAGGCCGCGTTGGCCGAGGCCGGCATGGATTCCGCCGCCGTGACCCGGTTGCGGCCGCCACGCTTGGAGGCGTAGAGCGCCACGTCGGCGCGTTCCATGATCGAGTGTCCGCTCTCGCCCGGTTTGCGCTCGGCGAAGCCCGACGAAATGGTGATGGCGCCCAGGTCCTCGTTGGTCGAGCGGCGCTTGAGCATGCGCGAGGAGACCTCGACGCGGATTTCTTCCAGGGTGGCGCCGACGGTCGCGGCCGACTCGCGCGGGAAGATCATGGCGAATTCCTCGCCGCCGTAGCGGGCGGCGAACCGCGGCGGGGCGGCGACGCGGCCGATCACCGAGGCGACATAGCGAATGACCTGGTCGCCGGTCTGGTGGCCCCAGGTGTCGTTGAAACCCTTGAAGTGGTCGATGTCGAGCACGGCCAGGCAGATGCAGGCGCTCTGCTCGTCGGCCTCGGCGCAGGCGCGCTCCAGCTCTTCGTCGAAGGCCTTGCGGTTGGCCAGGTTGGTCAGGCCGTCGGTGGTGGCGTCGCGGCGAACCTGTTCAAGATGCTCGCGCAGGCGCTCGACCTCGGCGGTGGAGTCGGCCAGGCGCGTTTCCAGCGACTGGTTTTCCTTGTGCACGCGGCGGGTGGCTTCGGCCAGGCTGCCGACCAGGGTCTTGATGGCGTCGACGTCGGTCGTCCTGTCCAGGCTCTTGGTCGCCCCGGCCAGTTCCTTGCCGAAGGCGGCGTTGGATTTCTGGGCGTTGTGGATGGCCTTGGAGACCGCTTCCAGTTCCTTCGACAGAAGGTCGCCGGCGTCACGGATCTGTTCGTTCAGGCGCGCCTTGGGCAGGTAGGTCGCGGCCAGCTCTTCGCTGACCAGTTCGGTCATCGGCTCGCCGAGGGAAATCAGACGCGTCAGTTCGCGGGCCAGGGCGCCGTCGGGATCGGCCACATAGTGGGTCCACAGCTCGAAGTTCAGCGCGGTCGGCCACACCTGGTGACGCTCCATGAGCTCCAGAGCGCGCGAAGCAATCTTGTAGGCCTCGGGACCGCGCAACGTGGTTTCGACGTCCGACATCTCTTCTTCCCCCGTTCAGCGGTTCCCCTCGCGGAAACGCCGACGCTTGGAGCGCGACCTTAAGGCGGAGAGTTCTTACGAGGCGTTAAGAACGACGTTCTCTTGCGTAAGAAACGACCAACCTTCATGGTTATCATCGATAAGATGAGCACCGCGCCGCCATGGCGCCGGGTGAGGTAGGGAGGCGAACATCATGAACGCACCGGTCAATCTGTCGTTCGACGCCCACAAGGCGGCCATGAGCGACGTCCTGCGGCGTCAAAAGGCCGCGCATCTGCGCGATGGCGCGCCCAGCGCCGAGAAGCGGATCGACTGGCTGAACCGTTCGATCGACCTGCTGGTCGGCCACCAGGCGCAGATCGCCAAGGCGGTTAACGAAGATTTCGGCTCGCGCTCGCCCGAGGCCACGGCCCTGACCGACGTCGCCGGCTCGATCGGCCCGCTGAAGTTCGCCCGCGAGAACCTGGCCAAATGGATGAGGCCGGAGAAGCGCAAGACCACGCCGGCGATCCTGGGCCTGTTCGGCGCCAAGGCCACGGTGCAGTGGCAGCCCAAGGGCGTGGTCGGAGTGATCAGTCCATGGAACTTCCCGGTCAACCTGACCTTCGCGCCCCTGGCTGGAGTGTTCGCGGCCGGCAACCGGGCGATGATCAAGCCCTCGGAGTTCACGCCGGCGACCTCCGACCTGCTGAAGGCGATGTTCGCCAAGGCGTTCTCTGAGGAGGAGGTCGCGGTGTTCGTCGGCGGCCCCGAGGTCGGGCAGGCCTTCTCGGGACTGGCCTTCGACCACCTGGTCTTCACCGGCGCGACCTCGGTGGCGCGCCACGTGATGCGGGCGGCGGCCGAGAATCTGGTGCCGGTGACCCTGGAGCTGGGCGGCAAGAGCCCGGTGATCCTGTCGCGCGGGGCCGACATGGCCACGGCCGCGGCGCGGATCATGAACGGCAAGACCCTGAACGCCGGCCAGATCTGCCTGGCGCCCGACTATGTCCTGGCCCCGCAGGAAGAGGTCGAGAACTTCGTCAAGGAAGCCCAGGCCGCCGTCGGCCGCTACTTCCCGACCATCAAGGACAATCCCGACTACACGGCCGTGGTCGCTCAGCGTCACTACGACCGGGTCAAGGGCTATGTCGACGACGCCCGGGCCAAGGGCGCGCGGGTGATCGAGATCAATCCGGGCGGCGAGGACCTGTCCCAGCAGGAGCACCGCAAGATCGCCCCGACCCTGATCCTGGATCCCACCGACGACATGACGGTGATGCAGGAGGAGATCTTCGGCCCCGTCCTGCCGGTGAAGGGCTACAAGACCGTCGATGAGGCCGTGGCCTATGTGAACGCCCACGACCGGCCGCTGGCCCTCTACTGGTTCGGGACCGACGAAGCCGAGAAGGACCGCGTGCTGGCGGGCACCACCAGCGGCGGCGTGACGGTCAACGACGTGATCTTCCACGTCGCCCAGGAAGACCTGCCGTTCGGCGGCGTCGGTCCGGCGGGCATGGGCGCCTATCACGGCCATGACGGCTTCCGAGAGTTCAGCCACCGCAAGGCGGTGTTCCAGCAGTTGAAGAAGGACATCGCGCCGATGCTGGGCCTGCGCCCGCCCTACGGGGAGGGGATCCGCAAGTACCTGGCGGGCGAAATCAAGAAGTAGGGTTCCAAGACGTAGCCAAGCGCGGCGGGTCATGCTCCAAGCGGCGCATGACCGCGCCGCTGTTCCTGCGCCCCATCGTCGAAGCTCGCGACCTGCCGCCCATGCTGACGGCGGAACTGCGCGAGCGGTTCAGGCGGGGCGAGACCGGGGTGGCGTTCGCGCCGGAGTATGACGCCTCCATCGGCGCGCCGCCGGGAACGCTGGCCGGACCGGAGGCCGCCGCCTGGCCTTACGACATCGCCGCGCGCCCGCCGGTCAATGTTCCGGCGTTCTGCGCGGTCGGCGACAGCTGGTGGTTTCCGCGGTTCGGCGGGCTGATCAGCGCGGACGGCGCGCTCTACAACGCCACGATCGGCGAGGCCCGACATGGGTCGGGGGATCTGTCGGCCCTTCCGGGCGTGCTGGACAACGCCGCGCGCTTCGTCCCGCCGGCGTCGGCGCCTGAGATCGAGGCCGGCGCCGTGTTCCTGCCCTGGGGCGCGACCTTCAACTACGGTCATTTCGTCATCGACGCCCTGCCGTCGCTGCTGACGTTGGAGCAGGCGGGTCTGCTGGACGGCGTTCCGGCCCTGGCGCCCAAGCTAACCGCCTGGCAACGCGACCTGATCGGCATGGCCTTTCCGGATCTTGAGATTCGCGAGGTCGCCGCGCCAGTCGCGCGGGTGAAGCGGGCGGTGTTCGCCACCAGCATGGACCACTTCCTGCATCACCCGAACGGTCTGGTCGCGGATGTCGCCGCCCGCGTGCTGGCCCGGGCGCCGACCGGACGGCGCGCGCGCCGCGTCTATCTCTCGCGGCGCGGCCAGTCGATGCGGGTGATGATCGGCGAGGCGGCCTTCGAGACGGCGTTGGCCGCGCGCGGCTTCACGATCGTTCGGCCCGAGACCCTGGGCGCGGCCGAGCAGGTCGCCCTGATGCGTGACGCCGAGGTCGTGGTCGGCGCCAGCGGCGCGGCCCTGGCCAACGCGGTCTTCCTGCCCAAGGGCGCGCGGGTCGTGGAAATCCAGCCGCTGAACTTCACCAGCCAGTGGGTGCGGGCGGCCTGTCGCCAGGTCGGCGTCGACTGGCGCGGCTATGTCTGCGCGTCACCGGCCCCGTCGCGGCAGGCGCCGGTTCTGGCCCGACTGCGTCGCGGCTTCAAGTTCGCCTTCAGGCCGCCGCTCGACGACCTGCTGGGCGTCGTGGACGCCGCTCTCTAGAAATCAGGGCGCTTTAGAGGATGCCCTTGCGGCCGGGCGCCCAAGGGTCGAGCGACTGCTGCTCCTCGCGGTGGACCATGCCGTAGTAGCCGGCGACCCAGACCACAAGGAAGGTGACGAGGCCGCCCCAGAAGCCGCCCGGCGTCGCGAACATGACCGTCAGTGCACTGATCGTTGACGCCAGGCCCAGCATGCACCAGCGCAGCAGCACCGAGAAACCGTGATAGGTCTTCTCGTGCGCGATCAGGACGGCTTCCTTATCGGCGAGCAGGGTGTCGGGTTCGATGGCGGCCATGTGCGTCTCCCATATTCTTGTGGGGCGCGACCGGCCTGTTCGGCGCGATCGAGCCGAAAACGAGCATCAGGATAACAGCGTTCCGCGAATGGAGCCATCCTTCCCACGCGGCGGGGAGGCGCAAAAAGAAAAGCGCCGGACGAGAGCCCGGCGCTTCTGCTTTTCGGAGGATCGGCCTGGGCTTACTTGCCGCGCGGCGGACGCACCAGGAAGGCGGGGACGTCGTTGCCGAAGCCGACCACGCGACGGTCGTCGTCGTCGCGATCACGGATCGGCTGGACGCCGCGCACCGGGCGCTCGGGACGCTCGCTGGCGCGTTCGCCGCGTTCCGGACGGTCGGCGCGTTCAGCACGCTCCGGACGTTCGGCGCGGGCGGGGCGTTCCGCGCGTTCGGGACGCTCGGTCTCTGCGGTGGGGGCGGCGGCGCGGGGTTCGCGTTCGCGGCGCGGGCGACGCTCGCGGGCGGGACGTTCCTCGGCGACGGCGGCTTCCGGCGCCTCGGCGGCGACAACGGCGGCCTCGACTGGCTCGGCGGCGGCTTCCTCGGTGCGACGGCCACGGGCGCGCGGCGCCGGACGCTCACCGCGGTCGGGGCGGTCTCCGCGATCACGGGGACCGCGCTTGCGATCGCGATCGCCTTCGCGCTTCACCGTCACGGCGTTCGAGTAGTCGAGGTCGAGCTTCTCTTCTTCGGGGGTCGAACCGATCAGCTTGACGACCTTGTCGAAGCCCTTGTCGTCGCCCGGGGTGACCAGCATGTAGGTGATGCCGGTGCGTCCGGCCCGACCGGTGCGGCCGATGCGGTGGACGTAGTCGTCGGCATGGTGCGGGACGTCATAGTTGAAGACGTGGCTGACGGCCGGGATGTCCAGGCCGCGCGCGGCGACGTCCGAGGCCACCAGGATCTTCAGCGCGCCCGAGCGGAAGTCCGCCAGGGTCTTCGTGCGCTGGGACTGGTCCAGGTCGCCATGGATCGCGGCGGCGTCGAAGCCATGCGACCGCAGCGACTTGGCGACGATGTCGACCTCGGTCTTGCGGTTGCAGAACACGATGCCGGTCTCGATCTGGGCCTTCTCGATCAGGGCCCGCAGCGCCAGGCGCTTGGCCTTCGGGTCGGAGGAGGGGACCTTGACCAGCAATTGGGTGATATTGGCGTTGGTCGTGGCGGGCTTGGCCACCTCGATCCGCACCGGATCCTTGAGGAACTGTTTGGTCAGGCGCGTGATTTCCGGCGGCATGGTGGCCGAGAAGAACAGCGTCTGCTTCTTGGGCGGCGTCATCTTGAAGATGCGCTCGATGTCGGGGATGAAGCCCATGTCCAGCATGCGGTCGGCTTCGTCGACGACCAGGAACTGCACGCCGGTCATCAGCAGCTTGCCGCGCTCGAAGTGGTCGAGCAGGCGGCCGGGGGTGGCGATCAGGACGTCGACGCCGCGGTCCAGCTTCTTTTCCTGGTCGCCGAACGACACGCCGCCGATCAGCAGCGCCCACGAGAGCTTGGTGCCCTTGGCGTACTTCTCGAAGCTGGAGGCGACCTGGTCGGCCAGCTCGCGGGTCGGGGCGATGACCAGGGCGCGCGGCATGCGGGCCTTGGCGCGGCCGTTCATCAGCTTGTCGATCAGCGGCAAGGTGAAGGCGGCGGTCTTGCCGGTGCCCGTCTGGGCGATGCCGAGGACGTCCTGGCCCGCGAGGGCGACTGGGATGGCCTGGGCCTGAATGGGGGTCGCAGTGGTATAGCCGGTATCGGCGACCGCCTGCAGGGTCGTGGGCGAAAGCCCGAGGTCGGAAAATTCGGTCATTTACACGCTGGTCTGAAACCCGGAGCCGCCCGTGCTTGGGCGAGCGGGCGGCGCGGATTCGCCAGACCTGCTCCGAAGCTGGGGATAAATAAGCCGAAAGTCGCCAAAGTCAATCTAGGCAAGGTGATAGGCGCATTGGGAAGACCAGGTTGGGTCATCATGGAGTGGCGCAAGCCCTGACGCCGCTCTATATCGGCCGACACATGACCATCGACCACGACTCCCGCCTAAGGCGCCTTCGTTTCCGCGCCTGGCATCGCGGCTTCCGGGAAGCGGACCTCATTCTGGGCCCGTTCGCGGACGTCCATGGCCCGAACCTGACCCCGGCGCAGATCGACACGCTCGAGACGCTGCTCGAGGAGTCGGATCGCGAGATCTACGCCTGGATCGTCGGCCAGGAGCCGACCCCGGAAAAGTTCGAGACGGACGTCCTGGCGATGATCCGCGCGTTCAGGTTCCAGGCGCACGCCTCGCGCCCGGCCGGGGACGGCGCCTAGAAACATGAGTTACGACGCTAAACAGATCGCCAAGGCCGCCGGCGGCCTGACGCTCGCGGGCGCGCCGGAAGGCTTCGACGCGCTGGTGATGGCCGACATCGCCCGGGCGCGCGGCGGCCTGACCGCGTTCGTGGCCCGCGACACCGCTCGCGCCAACGCCTTCGTCGACGCCCTGAAGTTCTTCGCCCCCGAGATCGAGGCGGTGCTGCTGCCCTCGTGGGACTGCCTGCCTTACGACCGCATCGGCCCGTCCTCGGGTGTTTCGGCCACGCGGATGGCGACCCTGTCGCGTCTGGCCCGGGGGCTGGGCGAGACGAAGCCCGCCATTCTCGTCATGCCCGCGCCGGCCCTGCTGCAGCGCGTGCCGACCAAGGATGTGCTGCTGCGCGCCAGCTACAGCGCCAGGGTCGGCAATGTCGTCGATATCAAGGACCTGGAGCGCTATTTCGCGGTCAACGGCTACGCCCGCGCCTCCACCGTCTCCGAGCGCGGCGAGTTCGCGATCCGCGGGGGCGTCATCGACGTCTATCCGCCGGCCGCCGAGGAGCCGGTGCGCCTGGATCTGTTCGGCGACACGCTGGAGAGCATCCGCGCCTTCGACCCCGAGACCCAGCGCTCGACCAAGCAGCTGAAGGCGATCGACCTTCTGCCGGTCAGCGAGGCCCTGCTGGACGCCGACGGAATTTCGCGGTTCCGCAAGGGCTATGTCGCGGCGTTTGGCGCGCCTGGCGATGATCCGCTCTACGCCGCCGTCAGCGAGGGCGGCCGCCGCGCCGGGCTCGAGCACTGGCTGCCGCTGTTCTATGAGCGGATGTCCAGCCTGTTCGACTATCTGCCGGCCGGCGCGCTGATCGGCGTCGACCATCAGACGACCGAGGCTCGCGACGAGCGCCTGTCGATGATCCTGGACGCCTACGAGGCCCGCGCCAGCGCCGACCGCAAGTCGGCCTATCGCCCGCTGGCGCCGCAGGCGCTCTACCAGACCGCCGCCGAATGGGACCGCGAGCTCACCGACCGCACCCACCGCCTGTTCACGCCGTTCCAGCCCCAGGGCTTGGACGTCGTCGACATGGGCGCCAAGCTGGGCCGGGTCTTCGCCGCCGAGCGGGCCCAGGACAGCGTCAACCTGTTCGAGGCCACCGCCGACCACGCCAAGGCCCTGGCCGCCGCCGGCAAGCGGGTGCTGTTCGGCTCGTGGTCCGAGGGCTCGTCCGAGCGCCTGGGGACCATGCTGGCCGACCACGGCCTCAAGAAGATCCCCTATGCCGCCTACTGGCAGGCGGCCAAGGCCAACGATCCGAAGATCCCGCAGCGCGTCGTGCTGCCGCTGGACCACGGCTTCGAGACCGACAGCCTGGCCGTCATCTCCGAGACCGACATTCTCGGCGATCGCCTGGCCCGCCCGCGCAAGAAGCGCCGCGCCGCCAACTTCCTGGCCGAGGCCAGCGCCCTGACGCCGGGCGACCTGGTCGTCCACATCGATCACGGCATCGGCCGCTACGAGGGCCTCAAGACCCTCGACGTCCAGGGCGCGCCGCACGATTGCCTGGACCTGCTCTACGGCGGCGAGGCCAAGCTGTACCTGCCGGTCGAGAACATCGATCTGCTGACCCGCTACGGCGCCTCGGATCCCGAGACCGTGCAGCTGGACAAGCTGGGCGGCGCCGCCTGGCAGGGCCGCAAGGCCAAGGCCAAGGAGCGCCTGCGGGTCATGGCCGAGGGCCTGATCCAGATCGCGGCGGCCCGCCAGCTCAAGTCCGTCGAGTCGACCGACCCGCCACACGGCGTGTTCGACGAGTTCTGCGCCCGCTTCCCCTACGAGGAGACGGACGACCAGCTCAGCGCCATCCACGACGTGCTGGAGGACCTGTCGTCCGGCAAGCCGATGGACCGCCTGATCTGCGGCGACGTCGGCTTCGGCAAGACAGAAGTGGCCCTGCGCGCGGCCTTCGTGGTGGCGATGAGCGGCAAGCAGGTGGCGGTCGTCTGCCCGACGACCTTGCTGGCCCGGCAGCACTACAAGACCTTCAAGGACCGCTTCCAGGGCTGGCCGGTCAAGGTCACGCGCCTGTCGCGGCTGGTCACCGGCAAGGAAGCCGCCGAAACCCGCGAGGGCTTGGCCAATGGTCAGATGGAGATCGTGGTCGGCACCCACGCCATCCTGTCCAAGCAGGTGTCGTTCAAGGACCTGGGCCTGGTCATCGTCGACGAGGAGCAGCACTTCGGGGTCAAGCACAAGGAGAAGCTCAAGGAGCTTCGCGCCGACGTGCACATGCTGACCCTGACCGCCACGCCGATCCCGCGCACCCTGCAGATGGCGCTGTCGGGCATCCGCGAGATGTCGATCATCGCCACCCCGCCGGTCGATCGCCTGGCGGTGCGGACCTATATCAGCCCGTTCGATCCGGTGACCCTGCGCGAGGCGCTGCTGCGCGAGAAATATCGCGGCGGCCAGTCCTACTACGTGGTGCCGCGCATCAAGGACCTGGAGGACATCGAGAAGTTCCTCCGCACCCAGGTGCCCGAGGTGAAGTACGTCGTCGGCCACGGCCAGATGGCGGCCACCCAGCTGGAAGACGTGATGACGGCCTTCTACGAGGGCCAGTACGACGTTCTCCTTGCGACCACGATCGTGGAAAGTGGGCTCGATATCCCGTCGGCCAACACCTTGATCGTCCACCGCGCCGACATGTTCGGCCTTGCCCAGCTCTATCAGATCCGCGGACGCGTCGGCCGCTCCAAGGCCCGCGCCTACGCCTATCTGACCACGCCGGTCGAGAAGTCGCTGACCCTGTCGGCCGAGAAGCGCCTGCAGGTGCTGCAGTCGCTGGACAGCCTGGGGGCCGGCTTCCAGCTGGCCAGCCACGACCTGGACCAGCGCGGCGGCGGCAACCTGCTGGGCGACGAGCAGAGCGGCCACATCAAGGAGATCGGCGTCGAGCTCTATCAGCAGATGCTGGAGGACGCCGTCGCCGAGCTGCGCCAGCGGCAGGGCCAGGAGGCCTTGCTGGAAGACCGGGGCTGGTCGCCGCAGATCAACACCGGCGCGGCCGTGATGATCCCCGACGAGTATGTTCCCGACCTGAACGTGCGCCTGTCGCTCTATCGCCGCCTGTCCGACGCCGAGCAGGCCGCCGATCGTGAAGCCCTGGCCGCCGAGATGATCGACCGTTTCGGCCCGCTGCCGCCCGAGACCGACAGCTTGCTCAAGGTCGTCGCCATCAAGGGCCTGTGCCGCGAGGCCAATGTCGCCAAGATCGACGTCGGGCCCAAGGGCGCGGTCGCCAGCTTCCGCAACGACACCTACGCCAATCCGCTGGGGCTGATGCAGTACGTCGGCAAGAACAGCCTGATCTGGAAGGTGCGTCCGGACCAGAAGGTCGTAGTCAAGGGCGAGTGGGACACCCCGGCCCAACGCCTCGACGCGGCGGAGAAGATACTCACCGTGCTGGCCCGGCTGGCCAAGGAGTAGGGCGGGCCGCCAATCCCGTTTGCATGCGAGCGTTTTTCCTTCTCCCCTTGCGGGAGAAGGTGGCGCGCGGCGCCGGATGAGGGGGTGACAAGCCTGTCGGATTAGCTTTACGGCGCAAGCGGTTAGCCCCGTGTGACCCCTCATCCGACCGCCCTCGGCGGCCACCTTCTCCCTCAAGGGGAGAAGGGTGACTCACGAGCATTCGCCGCCCTCCATCCCCGGCCTTAAAACCTGTCGTATTCTCTCTCCACCTCGTCGCGAGGAAAGGGCGCATGGCCAGCGACCGATTGCGGCGGCGGGGGGTGATCGAGCGGGGTCAGGTTCGAGGGGGATACTCGGACGGTCCGGGGATGGGCTTGCTGGGCTCACCCGCCCGCCGTCGGCGTGGTTGGAGGCAAAAGGGCGTGTCAGGCTGTAAGCCCGTCCTCTTCGACCGCTGGGGTCTTCCGGAAACGGAAGAGTCCGGGTCCCGGTAAGGCCTGAACAGGGCCACCCGACGGGACGCTGGCGAATAACGATCGCGCGGAGCGTTGGGCTTCGTCGAAACGGTATTTCTATTTCCAAACTCCGGACGCTGTCCGGCGCTCCGCCTCCCTTTCCACACCTTCAGCGAGCGATCGCGTGAAGCGGCGAAGCCGTGCGTCTACAGCCGCAGCCCGTACAGCCGCCGATCCCGCCGCTCGCCGTCGCGGTGCACCGCGCCCTTCAGGTAGCCCTCGGCCTTGAAGCCCAGCTTGTCCAGAAGGCGCTCGGCGCGGTTGTCGCCGACATGGATGCTGGCCACCAGGCTCTTGAGGCCGCTGCCAGCGGCATGGGCGAGGAGGGCGCTGACCGCCTCGGCGCCGAAGCCCTGGCCCCAGCCCTTGCGGTCGATGACGAAGCGAATCTCGGCCCGATCGTGACGCCGGTCGATGTCGACGAATTCGCAATAGCCCAGGTAGTCGCCGCTCTGGGTGTGGCGGATGCTCCAGTAGGCGGCGTCGCCGGCGGCCATCTCCTCCACCTGGGCGGCGACGCGGCTGGCCACCTCGTCGGGATCCTCGATCGGCTCCTGGTCGAGGTTGGACATCACCTCGGCGTCGCTGAGGAACGGATAGATCAGGGGCGCGTCGTCGACCGTCAGCGGCGTGAGGGTCAGGCGTTCGGTCTCGATGATCATGCGATGGGGCGGTCTGGCTTTCGGGGTTGCGTTTGTCGGCGCGCTTCCCAGCTATGGCGCGGAGCGCTCGCTAGTGGTAGAGGGGCCGCTTCGTTTTTAACGCGGCATTTCGCCCGCGCCCGGATCGAGAATACATTCCACATGCTTATCGGCGTCCTGCTGGCCATCAATATCGTCGTCTGCCTTTGCCTGATCGGGGTAGTGCTCATGCAGCGCTCCGAAGGCGGCGCGCTGGGCATGGGTGGCGGCAACTCCGGCTTCATGACCGCCCGCGGCGCCGGTGACCTTCTGACCCGCATCACCTGGATCCTGTTCTCGGTCTTCCTGCTGATCAGCCTGACCCTGACCATTCTGACGGGGCGCGCCAATACCGGCGGATCGGTGGCCGACCAGGTCAAGGGCCTGGACGCCAAGACGCTGAACGCCGCGCCGACCCCGCCGCCCGGGTCGCTGAACTCGCTGCCGGCCTCGCCGGACAACCAGCCGGGCGCCATCCAGGCCCCGACCCCGCAGATCAACACGCCGGCCCCGGCCGCCGCGCAACCCGCGCTTCTGGCGCCGACCCCGTCGGTCCCCAAGGCCGAAGCCAAGAAGCCCGCCAAACCGGCTGAAAAGCCGGCCGCCGCCGCCCCGACCCCGACGGTCGCGGCCCCGCCAGCGGAACAGCCCAAACAACAATAACCGTCCCAAGACGGTCTTCCACTGACCCCCGAGGGCGACCTCGGGGGTTTAATCTTGTTGATGAACGCAGGTCTTTTTCCGGCGTCGTCGAATCACGGGTAAACTGATCGCCCATGACGCGGTACATTTTCATCACCGGCGGCGTGGTTTCCTCGCTTGGCAAGGGTTTGGCCTCGGCGGCGCTCGGCGCGCTGCTGCAAGCGCGTGGCTACACGGTTCGCCTTCGCAAGCTCGACCCCTATCTCAACGTCGATCCGGGCACGATGAGCCCGTATCAGCACGGCGAGGTCTTCGTGACCGATGACGGGGCCGAGACCGACCTCGACCTGGGCCACTACGAGCGCTTCACCGGCGTGTCGGCCAAGAAGGCCGACAACATCACGACGGGCCAGATCTACAAGACGATCATCGAGAAGGAGCGCCGCGGCGACTACCTCGGCGCGACCGTCCAGGTGATTCCGCACGTCACCAACGAGATCAAGGACTTCGTCCTGTCGCCGGCCATGGACGAGACGGGCAAGAAGCCCGTCGACTTCGTGCTGGTCGAGATCGGCGGCACGGTCGGCGACATCGAGGGGCTGCCGTTCTTCGAAGCCATCCGCCAACTGCGCCAGGACCTGCCGCGCGGCCAGAGCTGCTACCTGCACCTGACCCTGCTGCCGTTCATCAAGACGGCCGGCGAGATGAAGACCAAGCCGACCCAGCACTCGGTCAAGGAACTGCGCTCGATCGGCATCCAGCCGGACATCCTGCTCTGCCGTTGCGAGCAGGAGATCCCGGCCGAGGAAAAGCGCAAGATCGCCCAGTTCTGCAATGTCCGCCCCAGCGCGGTCATCCAGGCCATGGACTCCTCGTCCATCTACGCCGTGCCGATCGACTATCACGAGCAGGGCCTGGACGCCGAAGTCCTCGACGTCTTCGGCATGAGCGATGCGCCGGCCCCAGACCTGGCGCGCTGGAAGACCATCGACGACACCGTCCAGCACCCCGACGGCGAGGTCACCATCGCCGTCGTGGGCAAGTACACGGTGCTCAAGGACGCCTACAAGTCGCTGATCGAGGCCCTGCACCACGGCGGCCTGGCCAACAGGGTCAAGGTCAACCTGGACTGGGTCGAGAGCGAGACCTTCGAGGGCGACGAGGGCGCGGCCGCGGCCCGTCTCGAGAACGCCCACGCCATCATGGTGCCCGGCGGCTTCGGCGAGCGGGGCGCGGAAGGCAAGATCCGCGCGGCCCAGTTCGCCCGGGAGCGGAAGGTGCCTTACTTCGGCATCTGCTTCGGCATGCAGATGGCGGTTATCGAGACCCTGCGGAACGTCGCCGGCATCAAGGACGCCAGCTCGTCCGAGTTCGGCCCCACCGAGCGTCCCGTGGTCGGCATCATGACCGAGTGGATCAAGGGCAACGAGACGGTCCAGCGCCGCGCCAACGACGATCTGGGCGGCACCATGCGCCTGGGGGCCTATGACGCCGTCCTGACCTCGGGATCGAAGGTCGCCGAGATCTACGGCGCGACCGAGATCAGCGAGCGCCACAGACACCGCTACGAGGTCAATATCGGCTACGCCCACCTGATGGAGGACGCCGGCCTGAAACTGACCGGCCGCTCGCCCAATGGCGTGCTGCCCGAGATCGTCGAGCGGGACGACCATCCGTGGTTCATCGGGGTGCAGTATCACCCGGAACTGAAGAGCCGTCCGTTCGCTCCGCACCCGCTTTTCGCCAGCTTCATCGCCGCGGCCAAGGAGCACGGTCGACTGGTCTGAAGCACGCTGTTGCATCTCCGAAGAGATTCGGGCATAAGCGCGCCCTCACGCGGCGACCTGGGCACCCCCGAGTCGCCGCTCTCGATTTTCACGCTCAACGAGCAGAGTCACTTCGATGGCCGTTCCTAAAAGAAAAACTTCGCCTTCTCGCCGGAACATGCGCCGGTCGCACCACGCCCTGGGCGCCAACTCGTTCATCGAGGACAAGGACACCGGCGAACTGCGCCGTCCGCACCATGTCGATCTGAAGACCGGCATGTACAACGGCAAGCAGATCCTGACGCCGAAGGAAGACTAAGGTCTCCTTTCGTCAGTGACGATTTCGAAAACGCCGCCTGGTTCGCCCGGGCGGCGTTTTTCGTCGTATTTTCGTCGTACGCATAAAAAAGGTGTTAGCCTCCGAGCTGGGAGGTACGCCCATGCTCACACGCCGGAATATCACGGCGGGACTGGGAATTTCAGGACTAGGGCTTTCTGGGACCGCGTCGTCGGCCATGGCCGAGGTCATCACCCCCGTTTCCGTCAATCAGACTCTGCCGTCAGCGACCGCGCCGCCGCCGCCGGACGATCCGGTGCTGATCCTCGACGCCTCGCTGGACGCTGACGATCGCCTCACGGTCGAGGTCGAGATCAACGGGCAGGGCCCCTTCAACTTCGTGGTGGACACCGGAGCCGGGCGCAGTGTGCTGACGCCGGCGGTCGCCGAGAAGCTGAACCTGGCGGCGGGCCCGCAGATCCTCATCCACGGCATCTCCAGCGCCATAACCAGTCCGACGGCGCGGATCGACAGCATGCGGGCCGGCGAAGCTCGGATGGGCGCGGCGGTCCTGCCCGTGCTGCCCTACGAACGCGTCGGGGCCGACGGCCTGCTGGGCGTCGACATCCTCGACCGGCGCAACGTCGTCATGGACTTCCGCAACCGGCGACTCCTGATCCGCCGCAGCCAGTTCTTCTCGGAAATGACCCGCAAGGCCGATGAGATCTCATTGCCGGCCGACGCCCGCTTCGGGCGCCTGACCCTGACCGACGCCCGGGTCGCCGGCACGCGCTCGGTGGCCTTCATCGATTCTGGCGGCGGCGTATCGATTGGAAACATGGCCCTGCAGCGGGCGGTCGCCGCCAAGCGGCGGCGCGTGCCGGACTTCGTCAAGCCCGCACGCCTGCTGACGGCCGGCGGCGAGGTCTATCTGGGCGAGTTCCGCGTCGTGCCGTCGATCACCATGGGCAATCTGCAGCTGACCAACATCCCCATGGCCTTCGCCGACGTGCACATCTTCGACGTCTGGTCGCTGAATGACCGACCGGCGGTTCTGCTGGGCGTGGACGTGCTGAAGCTGTTCGCCAAGGTCGAGCTCGACTTCGGCTCGGACAGGGTCCTGTTCAAGCTGGGCCAGAGGAACGGCCTCACGCCGATCTACAACGTCTGAGGCATGTTTCCGCCGTTGTGACCGGTGATCGGCGCCTGTCCAGGGGAAGTCAAGTTGCGCCCGCGGCGCTTGGCGGCTAAAGGCGGGCGCGCCTTTTGGCCTCTAGGAGCAGCCCATGACCGAGATCGTCGACATCATCGCCCGCGAAATTCTCGACAGCCGGGGCAACCCGACCGTCGAAGTCGACGTGATCCTGGACGACGGCGCCTTCGGCCGCGCCGCGGTGCCATCGGGCGCCTCGACGGGCGCCCATGAAGCCAACGAGAAGCGTGATGGCGACAAGGCCCGCTACCTGGGCAAGGGCGTCCTGCAGGCCGTGGACGCGGTCAACGGCGAGATCTTCGACGCCCTTGCCGGCGTGGACGCCGAGGACCAGCGCCGCGTCGACAATCTACTGATCGAGCTGGACGGCACGCCGAACAAGGCCCGCCTGGGCGCCAACGCCATTCTCGGCGTCTCGCTGGCCACGGCCAAGGCCGCCGCCGAGTCGGCCGGCCAACCGCTCTACAAGTACGTCGGCGGCGTGAACGCCCGCGTGCTGCCGACCCCGATGATGAACATCATCAACGGCGGCGCCCACGCCGACAATCCGATCGACATCCAGGAATTCATGATCCTGCCGACCGGCGCCAAGGAATTCCGCGAAGCCCTGCGCATGGGCGCCGAGATCTTCCACAGCCTGAAGAAGGCTCTGAAGGACGCCGGCCACAACACCAACGTCGGCGACGAGGGCGGCTTCGCCCCGAACCTGGCCTCGGCCGAAGCCGCGCTCGACTTCATCGTCAAGGCTGGCGAGAAGGCCGGCTATAAGGCTGGCGAGGACTTCGTCCTGGGCCTGGACGTCGCCTCGACCGAGTTCTTCAAGAACGGCAAGTACGAGCTGGAAGGCGAGGGCAGGTCTCTCGACCCGGCCCAGATGGTCGACTACCTGGCCGGCCTGGCCTCGAAGTTCCCGATCCTGTCGATCGAGGACGGCATGGCCGAGGACGACTTCGACGGCTGGAAGCTGCTGACCGACACCCTGGGCAAGAAGGTGCAACTGGTCGGCGACGATCTGTTCGTGACCAACCCCAAGCGCCTGCAGATGGGCCTGGACAAGGGCCTGGCCAATTCGATCCTGGTGAAGGTCAACCAGATCGGCACGCTGTCGGAAACCATCGACGCCGTCGATCTGGCGCACCGCCACGGCTACACCAGCGTCATGAGCCACCGCTCGGGCGAAACCGAGGACAGCACGATCGCCGACTTGGCCGTCGCCCTGAACTGCGGTCAGATCAAGACGGGCTCGCTGGCCCGCTCGGACCGCACCGCCAAGTACAACCAGCTGCTGCGCATCGAAGAGATGCTGGACGATCAAGGCGTCTATGCCGGCCGCGCGGCGCTGAAGGGCCGCTAAGACCCTCCAGATCGCTAGATCTCGCGAAGGCGCGGCTTCCGAAAAGGGCCGCGCCTTTTGCATTTCTGGTGCGATTCTGGTCGCCAGGCCGAATGACGAAGACGTTCGTGCGGTCCCCGACACCGTTAACCCACAAATTTTCTAAAAGCTCGGCAGTGGTTTCAAGCGAGACCATTTCCGCGCCCTTCGCGGTCGCGAAATGGCTTCGGCGGCGCAGTATCTAGATGCGCGTGAAACGATCTCACGTGAAAGCATCGTTCGCCTGAGTGGCGAACTGTTAAAGACACCGCTCAACACCTGGATTTAGAAGGCGTTAAGCACGGTCGGCGATCCTACGAATCCCTCTCTGGGACCCTGAGATGTTCGCCCGACTGCAACCCTTCCTGCCGACCGCGGCGATCTTTTTCCTGATTTTCTACTTCGCCTTTCACGCTCTGACAGGTGATCGGGGTCTGCTGTCCATTTCGCAGCGCAATGCGGACCTCGCAGCAAAAACAAAGGAACTCAGGAAGATACGCGCGGAGAGGATGGACCTTGAGGCCCGTGCTCGTCTATTACGCAGCGGCAGTCTGTCGGCTGATCTCCTGGAGGAGCGCGCGCGCTCGCTTCTAGGATATGCCGACCCGAGGGACTATGTGATCCGGGTCAAGCGTCCGAGCTGACGGGTCGCCTATTCTTGGAATCGGCTGTCGGTCAGTACGTGGATCACCCGATCCCGGATTGATCTTGGCGAGACACCAGGGCGCCTCCCACGCGGAACCGACGTTTTTTCGGCGGGTGGCGCTCTCAGGACGAAGGCCGCGATGAAGATTGGCCAGGGAGATTTGAATGGCGCGCACGCGCAAGGCTGAGGCCTCGGCGGGGAAGGCGGTAGACACCGGTGTCAACGCTTTCGTCGGGAAAGACGAACTCCTGAAATTCTATCAGGACATGCTGCTGATCCGCCGCTTCGAGGAGCGCGCCGGCCAGCTGTACGGCATGGGCCTGATCGGCGGCTTCTGCCACCTCTACATCGGTCAGGAAGCCATCGCGGTCGGCATGCAGTCGATTTCGCAGGAGGGCGACCAGATCATCACGGGCTACCGTGATCACGGTCACATGCTGGCCGCGGGCATGGATCCCCGAGAAGTCATGGCCGAGCTGACCGGCCGCGCCGGCGGTTCGTCCAAGGGCAAGGGCGGGTCGATGCACATGTTCGACGTCGCCGCTGGCTTCTACGGCGGGCACGGCATCGTCGGCGCCCAGGTCGCGCTCGGCACCGGCCTTGCGCTGGCCAACCACTACAAGGGCAACGGCAAGGTCTCGTACGCCTATATGGGCGATGGCGCGGCCAACCAGGGCCAGGTCTACGAGAGCTTCAACATGGCCCAGCTGTGGAAGCTGCCGGTCGTGTACGTGATCGAGAACAACCAGTACGCCATGGGCACCAGCGTCGAGCGCGCCGCCTCGGAAACCGCGTTCCACAAGCGCGGCACGTCGTTCCGCATTCCGGGCGAGGAAGTCGACGGCATGGACGTCGTCGCCGTCCGTGAAGCCGGCGCCCGCGCCACGGAGCACGCCCGCAGCGGCCAGGGTCCGTACATCCTCGAGATGAAGACCTATCGCTATCGCGGCCACTCGATGTCGGACCCGGCCAAGTACCGCACCAAGGAAGAGGTTGACGAGGTCAAGACGACCCGCGACCCGATCGACCACATCAAGGAACGCCTGGCCGCGGCCGGCGTGACCGAGGACGACCTGAAGGGCGTCGACGCGGACGTGAAGCGCATTGTCGCCGAGGCCGCCGAGTTCGCTCGCACGAGCCCCGAGCCTGATCCCTCGGAACTGTATACTGACGTCTACCTGGAGGCCGCCGAGTGACGGACATCCTGATGCCCGCGCTTTCCCCCACGATGGAGGAAGGCACCCTGGCCAAGTGGCTCGTCAAGGAAGGCGACACCATCAAGGCTGGCGACGTGATCGCCGAGATCGAGACCGACAAGGCGACGATGGAAGTCGAAGCCGTCGATGAAGGCGTGGTGGAAGCCATCCTGGTTCCGGCCGGCAGCGAGAACGTCAAGGTCAACACCCTGATCGCGCGCCTGAAGGGCGAGGGCGAAGCCGCGGCTCCGGCCGCTCCGGCCGCCGCCCCCGCCGCTGAAGCCGCCCCGGCTCCGGTCGCCGCTGCTCCTGCCGCCGCCGGCCCGATCTCGGCCGCCTCGACCTTCGCCGACCCGGAAATCCCGGCGGGTACGCCGATGAAGAAGATCACGGTCCGCGACGCCCTGCGCGACGCCATGGCCGAGGAAATGCGCAAGGACGACCGCGTCTTCCTGATGGGCGAGGAAGTCGCCCAGTACCAGGGCGCCTACAAGGTCAGCCGTGAACTGCTGCAGGAGTTCGGCGACAAGCGCGTCATCGACACCCCGATTACTGAGCACGGCTTCGCCGGCATGGGCGTCGGCGCGGCGATGGCCGGGCTGAAGCCGATCGTCGAGTTCATGACCTGGAATTTCGCCATGCAGGCGATCGACCACATCATCAACTCGGCCGCCAAGACCCTCTACATGTCGGGCGGCCAGATCAAGTCGTCGATCGTGTTCCGCGGCCCCAACGGCGCGGCCTCGCGCGTCGGCGCCCAGCACAGCCAGGACTACGCCGCCTGGTACGGCAACGTCCCGGGTCTGAAGGTCATCGCGCCGTACGACGCGGCCGACGCCAAGGGCCTGCTGAAGGCCGCGATCCGCGATCCGAATCCGGTCGTCTTCCTCGAACACGAGATGATGTACGGCCACGAATTCGACATTCCGGACGTCGAGGACTGGGTCGTGCCGATCGGCAAGGCCAAGGTCCGTCGCGAAGGCTCGGACGTGACGCTGGTGGCCTACAGCCGCATGGTCGGCTTCGCGCTTAAGGCGGCCGAGGAGCTGGAGAAGGAAGGCATTTCGGCCGAGGTCGTCGACCTGCGCACGATCCGCCCGATGGACCACGCCACCGTCCTGGAAAGCGTCAAGAAGACCAATCGCCTGGTCACGGTCGAGGAAGGTTGGGGCCCGATGGGCGTCGGCGCCGAGATCGTCGCCCGGATCACGGAGTTCGGCTTCGACTACCTGGACGCCCCGCCGCTGCGGGTTCACCAGGAAGACGTACCGCTCCCGTACGCGGCCAACCTGGAAGCCCTGTCGCTGCCTTCGGTCGAGAAGATCGTCAAGGCGGCCAAGGCGGTCAGCTACCGCTAAGACCGGCGCGGCCCTTGCTCCAGACGGGCAGGGGCCGCATCGTCTCGGCCAATGAATTCATCCCGTTTCAAGCGGGGTATCGCGGACGGCGCCCCAGCACACCATGGGCCGACACAGTCCCGAACGATTGAGGAAAAAGCTCAATGTCGATCGACATCCTGATGCCCGCCCTGTCGCCCACCATGGAGGAGGGAACCCTCGCCAAGTGGCACGTCAAGGTCGGCGACACCGTCAAGGCCGGCGACGTGATCGCCGAGATCGAGACCGACAAGGCGACGATGGAAGTCGAAGCCGTCGATGAAGGCGTCGTCGAAGCCATCCTGGTCGACGCCGGGACCGAGAACGTCAAGGTCAACGCCCTGATCGCCAAGCTGGCGGGCGAGGGCGAAAGCCCCGCGCCGGCTCCGAAGGCTGAAGCGCCCAAGGCCGCCGCCGCTCCGACGCCTGCCGCCGCGCCCGCAGCGGCCCCGGCTCCCGCCGCGCCGGCGCCGGTCGCCGCCGACGGTTCGCGTGTCTTCGCCTCGCCGCTGGCCCGCCGCCTGGCTTCGGCCGCCGGCCTGGACCTGAAGGGCATCAAGGGCACGGGTCCGCACGGCCGCGTGGTCAAGACCGACGTGGAAGCCGCCAAGTCGGGCGCTCCGGCCGCCAAGGCTGCGCCAGCTGCGGCGCCCGCCGCCGCCGCTCCGGCCGCCGCCGAGCCGCGCAAGGTCCAGTCGCTGGAGCAGATGGGCATCCCCGCCGGCTCCTACGACCTCATTCCGCTGGACGGCATGCGCAAGACGATCGCGCGCCGCCTGACGGACAGCTTCCGCGACGTGCCGCACTTCCCGCTGACGATCGATCTGGAGATCGACGCCCTGCTGGCCGCGCGCGCCAAGATCAACAGCCTGCTGAGCGACCAGGGCGTGAAGGTGTCGGTCAACGACATCATCATCAAGGCCGTGGCCGTGGCCCTGAAGCGCGTGCCGGAGGCCAACGCCTCCTACACGCCGGAAGGCATCGCCATGCACAAGCATGCCGACATCGCCGTGGCCGTGGCCATCGACGGCGGCCTGATCACCCCGATCGTCCGCGCCGCCGAGACCAAGGGCCTGGCCCAGATCTCGGCCGAGGTGAAGGATCTGGCCGCTCGCGCCAAGTCCAAGAAGCTGAAGCCCGAGGAATTCCAGGGCGGCACCTTCTCGGTCAGCAACCTCGGCATGTTCGGCATCAAGGCGTTCGCCTCGATCATCAACGAGCCGCAGGGCGCGATCATGAGCGTCGGGGCCGGCGAGCAGCGTCCGGTGGTCAAGGACGGCCAACTGGCCGTGGCCACCGTGATGACCGTGACCCTCACCTGCGATCACCGCGTGGTCGACGGGGCTATCGGCGCCAAGTTCCTGGCGGCCTTCAAGCCGCTGATCGAAGAGCCGCTGACCCTGATCGTTTGATCTGGTTCAGGGCTGGAGGCGAGCATGTCGGTCTACGATTATTCGGCCAAGACGCTGGACGGCCAGGACGTGAGCCTGGCCGACTATCGCGGCCAGGTGCTGCTGATCGTGAACACCGCCAGCAAGTGCGGGTTCACGCCTCAGTACGAGGGCCTCGAGACGCTCTACAAGGCCTACAAGGATCGCAGCTTCACAGTCCTTGCCTTCCCCTGCAACCAGTTCGGCGCTCAGGAGCCGGGAAACGCCGAGGAGATCGCGAACTTCTGCTCGCTGACCTACGACGTGACCTTCCCGGTGATGAGCAAGATCGACGTCAACGGCGCCGACGCCCACCCGCTCTACCGCTACCTCAAGAAGGAGCAGAAGGGCCTGCTGGGCACCGAGGCGATCAAATGGAACTTCACCAAGTTCCTGATCGGCAAGGACGGCGAGGTCGTCGAACGTTTCGCGCCGACCGTGAAGCCCGAAGACCTCAAGGTCGCGGTCGAGGCGCTGCTTTAGTTTCTCCCGGATCGGCTCGCGGGCCGATCGATCTAGGCCGTCCGGCTTCCCACGGACGACGTCCAAGCTAGGGTTAGATGAACATGTCCACGGAATTCGATGTCGTCGTCATCGGCGCCGGTCCTGGCGGCTATGTGGCCGCGATCCGCGCCAGCCAATTGGGTCTGAAGACGGCGATCGTCGAGCGTGAGAACCTGGGCGGCATCTGCCTGAACTGGGGCTGCATTCCCACCAAGGCCCTGCTGAAGTCGGGCGAGATCTTCGAACAGCTGTCGCACCTGGACAGCTACGGTCTGTCGGTCGAAAAGCCGGCCTTCGACTTCACCAAGATCATCGAGCGTTCGCGCGGCGTGGCCAAGACCATGTCGGGCGGCATCGCCTTCCTGATGAAGAAGCACAAGATCGAGGTCATCGAGGGCGAGGCCAAGCTGGAGAAAGGCGATCCCGCGCCCAAGCTCGTCATCGCCCTGAAGGCCGGCGGCAGCCGTACGGTCCAGGCCAAGAACGTCATCCTGGCCAGCGGCGCCCGCGCTCGCGAGATTCCGGCGATCGGCGCGGTCTCGGACGGCGACAAGATCTGGACCTATCGCGACGCCCTGGCGCCCAAGACCATGCCCAAGTCGCTGGTCGTGATCGGCTCGGGCGCCATCGGTATCGAGTTCGCCAGCTTCTACCGCGCCCTGGGCGCCGAGGTGACCGTCGTCGAAGCCCTGGACCGGATCATGCCGGTCGAGGACGCCGAGGTCTCCAAGGCCGCCCAGAAGGCGTTCGAGAAGCGCGGCATCAAGTTCCGCATCGGCGCCAAGGTCAGCAAGGTCGAGAAGACCAAGGACGGCGTCTCGGTCACCGTCGACGTCGGCGGTAAGATCGAACAGCTGACGGCCGAGAAGTGCATCGTCGCCGTCGGCATCGCGCCGAACAGCGAGGGTCTGGACGCCGTCGGCCTGAACCTGGATCGTGGTCACGCCGTCACCGACAAGCACGGCAAGACCAATGTCCCGGGCCTCTACGCCATTGGCGACATCGCCGGCGCGCCCTGGCTGGCCCACAAGGCCAGTCACGAAGGCATCCACGCCGCGGAGGCGATCGCCGGCTACAAGACCCCGAACGTTCACTCGCCGATTCCGGGCTGCACCTACGCCAATCCGCAGGTCGCCTCGGTCGGCTACACCGAGGCCGGCGCCAAGGCGGCCGGTATCGAGGTCAAGGCGGGGCGCTTCCCGTTCAAGGTCAATGGCAAGGCCGTGGCCGCGGGCGAGACCGAAGGCTTCGTGAAAACCGTATTCGACGCCAAGACCGGCGCCCTGATCGGCGCCCACATGATCGGCCACGAAGTGACCGAAATGATCCAGGGCTTCGTCACGGCCATCACCCTGGAAGCGACCGAGGAAGATCTGCACGGCATCGTCTACGCCCACCCGACCATGTCGGAGGCGATGCACGAAGCCGCTCTGGACGCTTACGGCCGAGTCCTGCACATCTAGGGCGACCTAGGAGACTGGATGGCGCGCAAGGCCGCGACGACGACGGATGATGCTTCGGACAAGGTGAAGCCGGCCAAGGCCCGGAAAGGATCGAAGACGACCCTTTCCGAGGCCAATCTGGTCGACCTCGGTCCTGAGCGCCTGGCCGCCATCCTCCTCGACCTGTCCAGCGACAGCCACGTCAAGCGCGTGTTGCGGCTGGAACTGTTCGCCGAGTCGAACACCGAAGGCTTGGCGCTGGAGATCTCCAAGCGCCTGACGGCGATCGGCAAGTCGTCGTCTCGCATCAACTGGCGCAAGCGCGCGGCCTTCGCCAGAGACCTCGACCTGCATCGGGGGATGATCGAGCGGTTGGCGCAGGACGACGCCACCGCGGCGCTCGATTTGATGCTGGACCTGCTGGATCTGGCGACGCCGACCCTGGATCGCCTCAGCCAGGCCGAGGGGCCCATCGGCGACGTGTTCCTGGCCGCTCGCGACGGGGTCGGCGCGATCGCCGCCGGGGCCATGCCGGATCCGATTGTCCTCGCCGACCGGATCGCCAACCTGCTGCGTCGCGACGACTACGCCCAGTTCGGACCCGTGGTGAACGCGTTGGGACCCTTGCTTGGCGAGAAGGGGCAGGCCCACCTCCGCGAGACCTTGGAAAAGCTGCTGGCCGCGCGCACCATCCGCGACGCTCGCAGCGGGATCTACAGGGACGCCCTGCGCCGGTTGGCCGACGCCAGCGGCGATGTCGACGCCTTCGAGGCGACCTTCGCGCCGGAGCTGCGCCGTACGCCCCTGGTCTCGGCCGAGATCGCGCGCCGCTTGCTGGAGGCCGGGCGCGCCGAGGACGCCTTGGCGACCCTGCATGCCGGCGCGCCCGGTGACCAGCGCGGCCGTCACCAGAGCTCTCTGGAGGAGCGCGACGCCTGGGAAGAGGCGATGCTCGACGCCCTGGAGGCCACCGGTCACCACGAGGAGGCCCAGAAACGCCGCTGGGCGGAATTCGAGCGCACGCTGTCGATCCCGCGTCTGAGGACCTATCTGAAAGGCCTGCCGGACTTCGACGATGTCGAGGCCGAGGATCAGGCCAAGGCGGTCGCCAAGCGTTTCCCGCAGTTCGACAGGGCGCTGGCGTTCCTGGTCTCGTGGCCGGACCTGATGGCCGCCTCACGGCTGGTGCTGGCCCGCGCCGGCGAGATCAGCGGCGCCGACGACACCCTGATAGCCGAAGCCGCGCGCCGGCTGGAGGGCGCCTATCCCATGGCCGCGACGCTGCTGCTGCGCGCCTCGATCCAGTACGTGCTGACCTACGGCGTCGCGGCGCGCTACGCGGAGGCCGCCCGTCAGCTGCTGGAGGCGGAGTCGCTGTCGGTCATGATCGGCGACTACGGCGAGTATCCCGATCATCAGGCCTTCGTGGCCGACCTGCGCGCCATGCATGGCCGCAAGCAGGGCTTTCGGGCGGAGCTCGAAGCCCTTGGAAGCGTGCTCTAGGCAGCGCCCAAAGTCCTTGGGACAGGAACGTTCCGGCGAAGCTTGATCAGCTTCGCCGGATTTCGACCTAGGCGGCGCGCGCGTCGGTTTCCGCCATCCGCTGGATGGCGACATAGTCGGTCTTGCCGCTGCCCAGAACGGGCACTTCCTGCACCTTGAGAATCTTGCGCGGCACGGCCAGTTCGGGCGCGCCGATCGTCTGGGCGTGGGCGACCAGCGAGGCCACGGCGGCGTCGGGACGGTCGGTGACCAGGATCAGTTTCTCGCCCTTCTTCTTGTCGGGCATCGAGATCACGGCGTGACGGCCGTCGGGCCACACGGCCGAGGCCAGGTCCTCGGCGGCTGTCAGCGAGACCATCTCGCCGCCGATCTTGGCGAAGCGTTTCACGCGGCCCTTGATCGTGATCCACAGGTCGTCGGTCATGGTGACCACGTCGCCCGTATCATGCCAGCCGCCTTGGGGCGCGTCGACGCCGCCATCCTCGCGAAGATAGCCCGCCATGATGTTCGGGCCGCGCACCAGCAGCTTGCCGCCCTCAGGGATGCCTTCGACGGGCTCGATTTTCCACTCCTGGCCCGGCAACAGGCCGCCGACGGTGCCCCGTCGATTGTCATCGGGCTTGTTGACCGCGATCACCGGCGACGCCTCGGTCGCGCCATAGCCTTCCAGCACCGGCACGCCGCCGAACTTTTCGGCGATGAGGTTATGCGTCTCGTCGCGAACCTTCTCGGCGCCACAGACGATGAATTTCAGGCCCGACATCTCGTCGGGTTCGGCGGAGCGGGCGTACTGGTTGACGAAGGTGTCCGTCGCCAGAAGCACCGAGGCTCCGACGTCCTTCATCAGCGGCGGGATCTGCTTGGTGTGCAGCGGCGAGGGGTACTGGAACGCCTTCATGCCGGTCATCAGCGGCAGGATCACTCCAGCGGTCAGACCGAAGCAATGGAAGACCGGCAGCGGATTGAAGAACACCCAGGCCGGATCCAGCGCGATGTGGGCGGCGATCTGCTGGGCGTTCGACACTAGGTTGGCCTGGGTCAGCACCACGCCGCGCGGCGCGCCGAAGCTGCCCGAGGTGAACAGCACGACGCCCTTGTCCGACGGCTTGGCCGGGGCGCGGAACCGCCGTGGGAAGAGGCCCGCGGCGGCGGCGAACAGCTTGTCGCCGAAGCCGATCGTCCCGCGCACGTCTTCCAGATAGGTGACCTCGGCGTGCTCGCCGATCGCGTCGACGATGTCGTGCAGCTTGCCCAGTTCGATGAACTTGTGGGCGGTCAGCACGCGCTTGATCTTGGCCAGCTTGCAGGCGGCCTTGATGTTCCGCAAACCCGCCGTGAAGTTCAGCATGGTCGGCACGCGGCCGAAGGCGTGCAGGGCGAAAAACGTCACCACCGAACCCGAGCCCGACGGCAATAGAATGCCGACGTTCTCACCCGGCTTCGTCATGGCCGCGATCTTGCGGCCCAGTGCGAAGCTGGCGCGGATCAGATCCGTATAGGACAGAGGATTGCGGTCCTGGTCCTCCAGGATCGGCTTCTTGGCGCCATACTTGTCGCGGGCGTCGATGAGGGCGTCGAAGATGGCCTTGTGGCCAGCTTGCGCGTCGTAAGCTACCGGCATCCCGGCGAAACCTCCCCGAAGAGCGAAAGCGCGCTCCCGTTCTTAAACGTCGAGTCTGCCGGGGAAGGTCCGGTTTTGCAAGAAAGAGTCACAAACCGTGAGGGTCACCCCTTGCGAGGCAGGGCCTTGGCGGCTGTCCGGGTTCGGGTGAAATCTACGATCGCGGCCAGCCAGGCCTGGCGAACCGCGTCCGATTCCATGTGCAGGTCATGTCCCGACATCGGGTAACGGGTCTCCTGACAGGTGGCCATCGCCGCGCAAAGCCGGGTCTGCGGCGTGGCCGAAACGGCCTTGTCGTGGTCGGCGGTCAGCATCAGCGTTGGAACGTTCGTTCTACGGATGTCGTGGGCGGCGGCTTCGGAGGCGTCGAAGAACGCCGCGAACCAACCCAGGCTCCGCCCCCCCATACGCAGGTCGGGATTGGCCAGCATCCAGGCCGCCTGCACCCTGCCGCGAACCGGGTCGTGGGTAAGGCCGTCATCTGGCGCGTCCCGCCGCCAGCCGGGCTGGTCCGGGGTCTTGATCCAGCCCAAGCGAAGGAACCGCATCGCGGGGGTGAACCTGGCGAAGTCCGAGCGCGGCCGGGGCAGGGCGGTCAGGCCGAAGGCGGGGGAAGAGAGGACGAGTCCGTCCATGGCCAGGCCTTGCTGAGCGGCGCGCAGGGCCACGAGCCCGCCCTCGGAATGGCCCAGCACCACAAGCGGCATGTCGGGTCCAGGCCGGATCACACCTTTCACCAGGGCGCGTACGGCGTCGACGTCGGGATCGAAGCTGTCGACATGGCCGAGGTCGCGCCAGGGTGTCTCGCGCTCGGATCCGCCCTGGCCCTGACGCTCCAGCACCCACACCGAGAAGCCTTGCGCCGTCAGGTCCGTGACGGTCTCGAACCATTTCTCGGCGCTTTCGCCGTAGCCGGTCAGAATCAGGATCGTCGCCCTGGGCGCGACGGGCGGCGCGGTGACGCCGTAGCGCTGCACCAGGCCCTCGCCGCTGCGCACGTAGCCCCAGGCCCAGCCCTGGGGCGGGTAGAACCGCGCGCTCAGTGACGGCGGCGTCCGGCTCTCGGCGAACGGCGCGCGCGAGCCCCCGTCGCCGCAGGCGGAAACGGTCAAGGCTAGGGCGATAGCGAGGAGGCGGCGACGCATACCGGCACAGTCATTTCGCGCGTTGCTGACTTAAGCAAGATCAAGCGCTTGATCCGCGAGCCAAGAAGACCGATTTAGGCGCCATGGCCACGGTGATCGACACCCTCAAGGCTCGCGGCTCGGATGACCGGGCGGCGCGCCACCCCGAAAAGCAGAACCGCCCGGACACGCCGGTGCTTCGCAAGCCCGAGTGGCTGCGAGTCCGCGCGCCCGGCACGGGTCAATACAACGAGACCAAGGGCATCGTGCGCGAGCACAAGCTGACCACGGTCTGCGAGGAAGCGGCCTGTCCGAACATCGGCGAGTGCTGGAGCCAGAAGCACGCGACCATGATGATCATGGGCGAGATCTGCACGCGCGCCTGCGCCTTCTGCAACGTCACCACCGGCTTGCCGACCCAGCTGGATCCCGACGAGCCGCGCCGCGTGGCCGAGGCTGTCGCCAAGATGGGCCTCAAGCACGTGGTCATCACCTCGGTGGACCGCGATGACCTGCTGGACGGCGGCGCTCGCCACTTCGCGGAAGTGGTCACCGCCATTCGCGCGGCCGCGCCGAGCACCACCATCGAGATCCTGACGCCGGACTTCCTGCGCAAGGACAACGCCGAGAACGTGGTGATCGACTCCAGGCCGGACGTCTTCAATCACAACCTCGAGACCGTGCCGCGGCTCTACCTGAAGATCCGCCCCGGCGCTCGCTACTACAACTCGCTGCGCCTGCTGGACCGCGTGAAGCAGCGCGATCCCTCCCAGTTCACCAAGTCCGGCCTGATGGTCGGTCTGGGCGAAACCAAGGAGGAGGTCATGCAGGTCATGGACGACATGCGCTCGGCCGGCGTCGACTTCATCACCATCGGCCAGTACCTGCAGCCCACCCGCAAGCACGCGGCCATCGACCGGTTCGTGACGCCGGAAGAATTCAAGGCCTATGAGGCGATCGCCCGGGCCAAGGGCTTCCTGATGGTGTCGTCCAGCCCGTTGACCCGCTCGTCGCACCACGCGGGCGACGACTTCGCCAAGCTGCAGGCCGCTCGTCGCGCGCTCGACGCCCGCACCGCGTAAAAAGCCGTGCATCGTCACGTGGTCACGCGGGTGCTTCCGTACGCGCCCGAGCAACTGTTCGAACTGGTTGGCGACGTCGAGGCCTATCCGAAGTTCGTGCCGTGGATCACCGGCATGCGCACCTGGAACGGCCGCGTCGACGGCCCCATCAGCACGGTCGACGCCGAGGCCCAGGTCGGCTTCTCGTTCCTGCGCGAGAAGTTCGCCACCCGCGTCCGCCGCGATCGCGACGCGCTGAGCATCGACGTCAGCCTGCTCTACGGCCCCTTCAAGCGCCTGACCAATGGCTGGCGCTTCGCGCCCGAGGGCGACGCGACCCGCGTCGAGTTCGTGATCGACTTCGCCTTCAAGGCGGCGCTGCTGGACGCCATGCTGGCCGCCAATATCGACAAGGCCGCCAACAAGCTGATCGCCTGCTTCGAGGATCGGGCGAGGCAGATTTACGGCGCGAAGCCCGATCGTTCCTAGCTTAGTCCTTCTTGGCCACGGCTTCCTCGATCCGCTCCTCGAAGTCGCCGAGGTTGCCGAACAGGTTCTCGATCGCGAAGACCAGGCCGAACACCCGCGCGGCGTCGTCGAACTCAAGCCCGCGGGTGAGACCCTTCTGGCGCAAACCCTCGACGCAAGCCTGGAAGGTCTGGTGGACTTCGGCGAAGGCCACGCGGTCCGGACGCGGGCCGCCGGCCAGCAGGTCGGCCGCGCCGCGCAGGAACTTGGCGCTGGCCTCCAGCATGTCGGCGGCGGCCGGCGCCAGCCCCTCGGCCGGCAAGGGCTCGCGCAAGGTGCGGCCGACCATCACCGTGTCGTTGCGCAGCCGCCAGAGCGTGCGTGGAAGGGCGTCTGACACCGATCGCTCGCTGAGCTTGCTGGCGTTCTCACGATCGGCCTCGGTCATCGACGTCTGCAGCTTGGCCAGCGCCGCGCGCAGATCGTCCTGGGCCTTGAGATAGTCGGTTGGTCCCGGCGCGCCGCGCAGCATGAGAATATAGCTGTCGAGGATGTGCGCCTGCAGGCCGGCGATCTTCTGGACGCTGGTCACCACCGAGGCGTGGGCGCGGGCCGGGAAGATCAGCAGGGTGGCGGCGACGCCCACCAGGCTGCCTACCGTGATCTCGGCGACCCGCAGGCTGGCGGCGATCAGCGGGTCCATATGGGTCGTCTGGCCGATCAGCATGATCACGGCGGTGACCGGCGCGACCTTCAGCGCCGGCCGCATCGAGACCACGAACGACAGCAGCGCCACCGTCACGCAAAGGATCACGCCGCCGAACTCCGGCCACTTGGCATGGAAATAGGCCGCCACGGCGCCGGCCAGGGCGCCGACGACCGTGCCCATGAAGCGCTCCATCGAGGCGGTGATGGTCGCCCCCAGGCTGGACTGCACCACGATCACGGCGGTGAACACCGCCCAATACCCTTGCGGCAGGCGCAGCAGGGTGGCCAGGGCGAAGGCCGCGCCGACCGCGGCCGACACTCGGATCGCGTGCCGGATTTCGGTCTTGCGGGCCGCCGCGGCCTTCAGCGCCTTCTGCGAGAGGCCGGCGCCCGCGAAGCGCCGCCAGTCGCTGGGCGCGGTTTCGGGCACTAGGCCACCGCCTCGCGGAGCATTTCCAGCGCGGTTCGCACCGCCGCCAACTGCACGGCCTCGCGGGTCTCGCCGGCGAAGTGCTCGCGCCTATGGACCACGGAGCGATTGGCGCGAGCCACGGCGAAGTGGACCGTGCCAACCGGCTTCATCGGCGTGCCGCCGCCAGGACCGGCGATGCCGGTGATCGATACAGCGACATGGCCATTGCTCTCGCGCAGAGCGCCCTCGGCCATCATCCGCGCCACCGGCTCGGACACCGCGCCGTGGTCGGCGATCAGGTCGCCCGGCACGCCCAGCATCTCGGACTTGGCGCGGTTGGTGTAGGTCACGAACCCGCGCTCGAAGACGTCGGACGCGCCGGAGATCGAGCAGATCGCCCCGGCCACCAGGCCGCCGGTGCAACTCTCGGCCGACACGAGGCGAAGCGACTTGGCGCGCGCCTCGTCGATCAGCAGCCGGGCCAGGGTCTCGATTTCCAGCGGGAACATCGGCGTCTCCGGATTCGTAGGCCTTAGCTTAGACCGTTCAGGCCGGCGTCTCGACCGCCACGACGGCGGACGCGGCCAAACCCTCGCCACGACCGGTGAAGCCCATCTTCTCGGTCGTGGTCGCCTTGACGCTGACCCGGTCGAGCGGGAGGTCGAGGATCTCGGCCAGCCTCTCACGCATGGCCAACCGATGCGGTTTGATCTTCGGCCGCTCGCAGATCAGGGTCACGTCGACATTGACGATCGCCCCGCCCTTGGCCGCGACCAGCTCGGCGGCGCGCCTGAGGAACTGGTCCGAGGCCGCGCCCTTCCACTTCGGGTCGGTCGGCGGGAAGTGGTCGCCGATGTCGCCTTCGCCGATCGCGCCCAGGATCGCGTCGGTCAGGGCGTGCAGGCCAGCGTCGGCGTCCGAATGTCCGATCAGCGTCTCGTCGTGCTTGATGGCCACGCCGCAAAGCCAGACCTCTTCGCCCGGACCCCAGCGGTGGGCGTCGAAGCCCTGGCCGACTCGAGTGATGCGCGCCGCGCCGGCGAGCCTTTCAGCCATGGCGAAGTCCTCGGGATAGGTGAGTTTCATCAGAAGCGGGCCGCCCGGCGCGATAGCCACGCGCCCCCCCGCGGCTTCCACCACCTGGGCGTCGTCGGTCGGCTCGTCCCCGGCCCAGGCGGCATAGGCGGCGAGCAGAGTGTCGCGGCGCGCGGCCTGCGGCGTCTGTGCGCGCCAGAGGTGCTCGCGCGAGATCGTCATCAGGTTCTGGCCGGGCTCGCCGCGCTTGAGCGTGTCGGCGACGGGCAGGGCGGGCAGGACGGCGTCGGCGCTCTCGAGCGCCTTCAGCACGCCGTCGATGATCGCGCCGGTCAGGAAGGGACGGGCGGCGTCGTGGATCAGGACCGCCTCGTCGTCGGGACGATCGGAGAGCGCCGCGAGGCCCGACCGCACCGACAGCGCCCGCGTCGCGCCGCCACGGGCCACACGCCAGCCAGGGAGGCCATTCAGCACCTCTGGGAGCGCGTTTTCGCCGTCTTCGGTCGTTACGATGACGATTTCGGCAGCCCCGGCCGCCAGGAAGGCCTCGACCGACCAGCGCAGAACGGCTTTACCCGCCACGGGACGCCACTGCTTGGCCTGGCCCGGACCGGCTCGGCTTCCCGAACCGGCGGCGACGATCACGGCGGAAAAGGTCATGGCGGCTGTTTAGTCCGGTGGCCGCCGAAGTCTAGTCGATCTGGGCTTTACTGCGCTGCACAATGTGCCTAAAAAGAATGCTGCGGGGATGATCATAAAATGAGCAACACGCTCGAGGTCGGCGGGGTCGAAGTTCCCGGTCGGGTGTGGATCGCGCCCATGACCGGGGTTTCGGATCTGCCTTTTAGAGAAACGGCCACGGCGCTCGGCGCGCCTTACGTGGCGACGGAGATGGTGGCCAGCGCGGAGCTCGCGCGGGGGCGGCCGGATGTCGTGCGCCGCGCGGCGGTCGGCGATGGCCTGCCGCTGACCGTGATCCAACTGGTCGGCCGCGACATCGCCTTCATGGCCCAGGGCGCCCGCATGGCGCAGGAGGCCGGGGCCGAGATCATCGATCTGAACTTCGGTTGCCCGGCCAAGGAAGTCACCAAGGGCGTCGCCTGCGGCTCGGCCCTGATGCGCGAGCCTGACCTTGCCGAGGCTCTGGTCGCCGCCGCCGTCAAGGCCGTCGACGTTCCCGTGACGGTGAAGATGCGCCTGGGTTGGGACGTCGATTGCCTGAACGCACCCGATATCGCCCGCCGGGCCGAAGCCGCCGGGGCCAAGGCGATCACGGTTCACGGCCGCACCCGCAACCAATTCTACAAGGGCGTCGCCGACTGGACCGCCATCGCGGCGGTCAAGAAGGCCGTCTCGGTGCCGGTGCTGGTCAATGGCGACATCATCGACGGCGACAGCGCCCGCATGGCGCTTGAACAGTCCGGCGCCGATGGCGTGATGATCGGCCGGGGCGTCTATGGCCGCCCCTGGATAGCCTGCGCGATCGAGGCCGCGCTCGAAGGCAGGGGCTTCGCCGAGCCGGAAGCCGAAGAGCGCCTGTCCATCGCCCTCACTCATTTCCGCCGCAGCCTAGAGTTCTACGGCGAGAAACTGGGCTTGAAGATGTTTCGCAAGCACCTGGCCTCATACATCGAGGCCGCGCCCTGGCCGGAAACGGCCGAGGCGCGCCGGGCCGCTCGCGCGACCCTGTGCCGCTTGGAAGACCCCGCCGCCGTTGAGATCGCCTTGCGCGACCTCTGGCTGGCGGGCGGGAGATTAGCCGCATGACCGACCACGCCCGCGTATTCGGCGGCCTCACGCCCGAGGCCCTTAAGGCCGCCGCCTTCGATCTCAGCCCCGAGCCCGCCCTGGTGGTGGACCGCGACGGTGGGCTGGTGGCGGTGAACGAGGCCGCCGAGGCTCTGTTCGGACACGGCCTGTCGCTGTTGGCGCGCGGCCGCTTCCGCGCCGCCCTGCCGCCGGGTTCGGTGCTGGTCTCGCTGTTGGACCGTGCGATCTTCGAAGGCGCGCTGGTCCGTGAGCACGGCGTCGAGGTCAACCTGTTCGGCCAGCCGCCGTTCGAGGCCGACGGCGCCGCCGTCCCGCTGGGCGATGGTTCGGTGCTGCTAACCCTGCACGTCAAGGGCGTCCTGGGTGTCGACAAGGCCGCCGATGCGGCCGGCCTGCGCTCGGTCGTGGGCCTGGGCAAGATGTTGGCTCACGAGATCAAGAACCCGCTGGCCGGTATTCGCGGCGCCGCCCAGTTGCTGAAGACCGGCGCCAGCGCCGTCGACCAGCCGCTGGCCCAGCTGATCGTCGATGAGACAGACCGCATCCGCCGCCTGGTCGACCGCATGGAGGCTTTCTCCGAAGCCGCGCCGACGCCGCGCGAGCCGGTCAACATCCACCAGGTGCTGGACCGTGTCCGGGCGCTGGTCGCCAACGGCGTGGCCGACGGCCTGACGCTGAAGGAAAGCTACGACCCCTCGCTGCCGCCTGTGTGGGGCGATGAGGATCACCTGATCCAGGTCTTCCTGAACCTGACCAAGAACGCGGCCGAGGCCGCCCACATGCGGGGTGACGATCGCGGCCAGATCTCGATCCACACCGCCTGGCGCCCCGGCGTCCGCGTGCGGGGCGCCGACGGCAAGACCGCCAGCGGCGCCCCGATCGAGGTGAAGGTGATCGACAACGGACCGGGCGTGCCGGCCAGCCTGCGCGACCACCTGTTCCAGCCCTTCGTGACCACCAAGGCCAATGGCACGGGCCTGGGCCTGGCCCTGGTCACCAAGCTCGTCACCGCCCACGGCGGTCTGATCGATTTCGAGTCCGAGCCCGGCCGCACCATCTTCCGCGTGCTGCTGCCGGTCGCCCCAGAAATCTCGAACACTGAAACTGCCTTCGGAGACGCCTGAGCATGAACGCCGCGAGCAAGAAGATTCTGATCGCCGACGACGACAGCTCGGTGCGTCTGGTGCTCAGCCAGGCCTTCACCCGCCTCGGCTATCAGGTCCGCGCCACGGGCAACGCCACCACCCTGCTCAAGTGGGTCACGGACGGGGAGGGCGACCTGGTCGTCACCGACGTGATGATGCCGGACGAGAACGTGTTCGATGTGCTGCCGCGCATCCGCAAGGAGCGGCCCAAGCTGCCGATCATCGTGATGAGCGCGCAGAACACCCTGCTGACGGCGGTCAACGCCGCCGACGCCGGGGCGTTCGAATATGTCTCCAAACCCTTCGACCTCGACGACATCACCGCCGCGGCGCGCCGGGCCCTGTCGCGGCCGGCCGACGCCGAGGCCTCCAAGGCCCAAGCCCGCGCCATGCGCGATGAGCGCCTGCCGCTGATCGGCCGCTCGGCGCCGATGCAGGAGGTCTATCGCACCATCGCCCGACTGGTCGGAGCCGACCTGACGGTCCTGATCCTGGGCGAAAGCGGCACCGGCAAGGAGCTGGTCGCCCGCGCTCTGCACGAGCTGGGTCGCCGCCGCGACGGCAAGTTCGTGGTCATCAACCTTGCCGCCGTGCCGCGCGAGCGGGTCGAAACCGAGCTGTTCGGACGCGGGGAGGGCGACAATGGGCGCCTGATAGAGGCTGATGGCGGCACCCTGTTCCTGGACGAGATCGGCGACATGCCGTTGGACGCCCAGACCCGCCTGCTGCGCGTGATCGACGGCACGGAGCCGGTGATCAATCCCAAGACCGGTCGTCGTCCCAACGTGCGGATCATCGCCGCCACCAACCGGGACCTGCGCGGCCTGATCCAGCAGGGCTTGTTCCGCGAGGATCTGTTCTTCCGCCTGAACGTCGCGCCGGTGCGCCTGCCGCCGCTGCGCGATCGCGTGGAAGACATCCCGGACCTGGCCCGCACCTTCCTGCTGCGCGCCGCCCGAGAAGGCCTGCCGGCCAAGACGATCGATCAGAGCGCCCTGGACCGCCTGAAGACCCATCCGTGGCCGGGCAACGTCCGTGAGCTTGAGAACCTGATGCGCCGGATGTGCGCCCTCTATGCCGAGGAGCTGATCACCGCCCGCATCGTCGACCGCGAGCTGCAGGATCACACCCCGGCCGTCCGCTCGGAGGAGGGGCCGCTCACCCTGTCCATGCTGGTCGAGCGCCACCTGGCCTCGCACTTCGCCGACCAGCCCGACGGCGTGCCGCCGCCCGGCCTCTACGACCGGATCCTGGAGGAGGTGGAGCGTCCTCTGATCCAGCTGACCCTGTCGGCCACGCGTGGCAACCAGGTGCGGGCCGCCGAGATCCTAGGCCTGAACCGCAACACCCTGCGCAAGAAGATTCAGGACCTGGGCGTGGAGATGACGCGCGGTCGCCGGTAGGGCCTGCTTGAGCAGGCCCTAGTCTCGAAAAGGAGCGGAGCGCGCCGGGCGCGCTCCGTGGCGCTGAAGCTTTCTCGGCACATAGCTGTTGAATTTAGGACACACGCTCCTAAACTCCCCGCCGATGTCTTCAGTGGCTTACGCGACGGGATCGGAAGCCCCGCCGACCCGGTTCAGCCGGGCCTGGTGGCGAGAGCTTCTGCGGTCGCGCTACCTGACCGGCGGGGCCTACGCCTTGGCGGTGATCCTGACCGTCGCCAGCGTCGCCCTGGCCTCGTCGCCGCCCAAGACCGATTCGATCAGCACGGCCTCGACGGTCATCCTGGTGGTGCTGGGCTTCAATCTGGTGCTGATCCTGGGCGTGGCCACCGTGGTGGGCCTGCGCCTCTACGACCTGATCGACGCCCGGGCCAGCGACGCCGGCGCCCGTCTGCACCTACGCTTCGTCGGCCTGTTCTCGTTGGCGGCGGTGGCCCCGGCGGTGATCGTGGCGCTGTTCTTCGGGGTGCTGGTCAACCGCGGCGTGGATGGCTGGTTCAGCCAGCGAGTCCAAACCGTGGTCGGCAACTCGGCCAAGGTCGCCATCTCGTATGTCGAGCAGCAGAAGAACTATATCTCCGAGCACATCGGCCCGATGGCGGCCAACCTGAATGAGGCCGCGCCGGCCCTGGCCCATTCGCCGGTGGCGTTCGGGCACTTCCTGGCGGACGAGACCAGGAACAACGGCTTCGCCGCCGCCTACATCCTCGACCGTGACGGCCGCGTCCTGGCCCGGGCCGAACTGCGCGACGCGCCGCCATTCCTGGCGCCGCCACCGTCCAGCTACCAGGCCACCGACAGCGGCGAGGTCACCGCCCAGCGCTTCGTCTCGACCGATCTTTTCCGGGCGCTCTACAAGCTGAACGGCTTCCCGGACGCCTATCTCTATGTCGTCCGGCCGATCGAAAAGGGCATCCTGACCCACCTGATCGAGACTCAGGACGCCCTGGTCTCGTACCGCGACGCCGAACGCAGCCGCGGCCGGATCCAGGCGATCTTCGGCCTCAGTTATCTGGAGACGGCGCTGCTGGTCCTCGTGGCCGCCATCTGGGTGGGGATCGCCGCCGCCAACTCGATCGCCGGCCCGGTGGCGGGCCTGGTCGAGGCGGCGGGCCGCGTCTCGGGCGGCGACCTCGACGCCCGGGTTGAGGCCGACACCGGCCCCGAGGAAATCCGGGCGCTGTCCAACGCCTTCAACATGATGACCAGCGAGCTGCAGTTGCAGCAGGCCGCGCTGAAGGCCGCCAGCCTCGACGCCGAGAGCCGCCGCCTGTTCATCGAAACGGTGCTGTCGGGCGTCAGCGCCGGCGTCGTCAGCCTGAACGAGCACGGCAAGGTCTCGGCGGTGAACCGTCGCGCCGTGACCCTGCTCGGCTTGCCGGAGGGCGCCCTTGGAACCGATCTCATTCAACTGGCGCCCGAGTTCGAGACGGTGATGCAGGCGCTGCAGGAGAGCCGCCCCGACACCGACGTCGAGGTCGATATTCAGCGCGAGGGCGAGACCCGCCGCCTGCGGGTGCGCGCCGCCGGCCACGTGGCCGAGGGGCTCGTTCTGACCTTCGACGACATCACGCGCCTGATGGCCGCCCAGCGCAACGCCGCCTGGAAGGATGTGGCGCGCCGCATCGCCCACGAGATCAAGAACCCGCTGACCCCGATCCAGCTGTCGGCCGAGCGCCTGAGGCGCAAGTACCGCAAGGAGATCGCCAGCGACCTGGAGACCTTCGACCGCTGCACCGAGACGATCATCCGCCAGGTCGGCGATATCGGCCGGATGGTCGACGAGTTCTCGGCCTTCGCCCGGATGCCGGCGCCGCGCTTCGAGCCGGCCAACTTGACCGAGATGCTGCGTCAGGCCGTCTTCGCGCAGCGGTTCCAGGACGCCGAGATCGAGGTCAAGCTGCGGGAGCCGGGCGGCGAGGATGTCTGGATCACCTGCGACGAACGGATGATCGGCCAGGTTCTGACCAATATCCTGAAGAACGCCGGCGAGGCGGTCGGCGCGCGCCGGCTGGCCGATCCCAACCTGAAGGGCCGGATCACCGCGATCCTCAGCTCTGACGCCGACGAGCTGTGCGTGACGATCGAGGACAACGGCGTCGGCCTGCCCGCCAAGGACCGCGATCGCCTCACCGAACCCTATGTGACTACCCGCGAGAAGGGGACGGGCCTGGGCCTGGCCATCGTCAAGCGGATCATGGAGGACCACGGCGGCGGCCTGGCCCTGACCGACGCCCGCGAGCTTCCCGGAGCCCGCGTGATCCTGAAATTCCCGACGACCGTACGACTGCACGCCACGGCCCCCAATTATGCGGACCAGAGTGGCGCCGAGGAGATGATATGAGCGCCGACGTTCTTGTGGTCGATGACGAAGCCGATATCCGCGAGCTGGTGGCCGGCATCCTCGAGGATGAGGGCTATGCCGTGCGTACGGCCGCCGACTCCGACCAGGCCCTGGCCGCGATCCGGGCCCGCAAGCCGGCCCTGCTGGTCCTGGACATCTGGATGCAGGGCGGCGGCATGGACGGCCTGGAATTGCTGGACATGGTCAAGGGACTGGACGCCGACCTGCCGGTGATCATGATCTCGGGGCACGGCAATATCGAGACCGCGGTCAGCGCCATCAAGCGCGGCGCCTACGAGTTTCTGGAAAAGCCGTTCAAGTCCGACCGGCTGCTGATGATCGTCGAGCGGGCGCTGGAGGCGGCGGGCCTGCGCCGCGAGAACCGCCGGCTGCGGACCCAGACCCTGACGCCGGACGGCCTGATCGGCAAGTCGGCGCCGGCCCAGGCCCTGCGGCAGCTGATCCTCAAGGTCGCGCCGGCCAATAGCCGCATTCTGGTCTCCGGCCCACCCGGCTCGGGCAAGGAACTGGTGGCGCGCCTGATCCACGGCGCCAGCGCCCGCGCCAAGCAGGAGTTCGTCGCCGTCAGCGCCGCGGGCATGGCCCCCGAGCGGCTCGATGTCGAGCTGTTCGGCGAGGAAGGCGAGGGCGGTCGCCCGCGCAAGATCGGCGTGTTCGAACGCGCTCATAGCGGCACGCTCTATCTCGACGAAGTCGCCGACATGCCGCGCGAGACGCAAGGTCGCATCCTACGCGTGCTGGTCGAGCAGCGCTTCCGTCGGGTCGGCGGCGACAACGACGTCCAGGTCGACGTGCGGGTGATCTCGTCCAGCTCGCGGGACCTGCGCGACGAGATCACCAGTGGTCGCTTCCGCGAGGATCTGTTCCACCGCCTGAACGTGGTGCCGGTGCGCGTGCCGGGCCTGGCCGAGCGCCGCGAGGACATCCCCGAACTGATCGCCTATTTCGTCGACAAGATCAGCGAGGCCACCGGCCTGGCGCGCCGCAAGCTGGGCGAGGACGCCCTGGCCACGCTGCAAGTGCAGACCTGGCCCGGCAATGTCCGCCAGTTGCGCAACAACGTGGAGCGCATGCTGATCCTGGCCTCGGGCGAGCCCGGCGAGGTGATCACCGCCGAGATGCTGGCGGGGGCCGATCAACCCAGCGCTGGCAACGCCGGAGCGATCGGGGCCGAGCGGATCATCGCCCTGCCGCTGCGCGAGGCCCGCGAGCTGTTCGAACGCGAGTACCTGAACGCCCAGATCCTGCGGTTTGGCGGCAACATCTCGCGCACCGCCAATTTCATCGGCATGGAGCGCTCGGCGCTGCACAGGAAGCTCAAGTCCCTGGGCGTGGCCGGCGCCCGGGCGGAAGAGGAAGAGTAGATGTCGCGTTTCGCCTATGTGAACGGCCGCTTCGTGCGTCACGGCGAGGCCGCCGTGCATATCGAGGATCGCGGCTATCAGCTGGCCGACGGCGTGTACGAGGTCTGGGCCGTGTTCGACGGCAAGCTAGCCGACGCCGAGGGGCACTTCGCTCGCCTGTGGCGCAGTCTCGACGCGCTGCGCATCGCCCATCCCATGAGCCAAGCGGCGCTGACCATGGTCCTGCGCGAGGCCGTGCGTCGCAACAAGGTCAAGGAGGGGCTCTGCTATCTGCAGATCACCCGCGGCGTCGCCAAGCGCGACCATGCCTTCCCGAACCCGGCCGTGCCGCCGGCGATCGTCGTCACCGCCAAGTCGCTGGATCGCGCGGCTACCGAGGCCAAGGCCGCCAAGGGCGCTTCGGTGATCTCGGTCCCCGAGAACCGCTGGGCCCGCTGCGACATCAAGTCGATCGGCCTGCTGCCCAACGTCCTGGCCAAGCAGGCGGCGCGTGAGCGCGGCGCGCTGGAGGCCTGGTTCGTCGACGACATGGGCCTGGTGACCGAGGGCGCATCGTCCAACGCCTGGATCATCGACGCCGAGGGCGCCCTGCGGACCCGCGACACCAACGCCAACATCCTGCGCGGCGTAACCCGTTCGACCCTGCTGGAAGTGATCCGCGAAACCGGCCTGCCCTTCAGCGAGAAGCCGTTCACCATCGCCGAGGCCCAAGCCGCCAAGGAAGCGTTCATCACCAGCGCCGGCTCGCTGGTCACCCCGATCACCCAGATCGACGGCGTCAAGCTGGGCGACGGACAACCGGGGCCGGTGGCGATCGGCCTGCGGCGTTCCTATATGGAGCGAGCGCGCCTGAAATCCGTCTGAGATCGGAGCAATATTCGATCCAAACGTTTTGATGGCGTACGGCCTTGCGGAAATTTTCCCTGCGCGCTTGTCGCTTTCAGCGAAAAATCCTCTAGCATGGCCTTGTTTGTGTGGGGGGCGTGTTGCCCTCCGATAACAACGAGAGGGGAACCCCCGATGTCTGCCGAGAAGAAGCAAAACCTTCAGGACACCTTCCTGAACAGCGTGCGCAAGTCGAAGACGCCGCTCACCATTTTCCTCGTCAACGGCGTGAAGCTGCAGGGCGTGGTCAGCTGGTTCGACAATTTCTGCGTCCTGCTGCGTCGCGACGGTCAGTCGCAACTGGTCTACAAGCACGCCATTTCCACCATCATGCCGGCTCAGCCTGTTCAGCTCTATGAGCCCAGCGCCGACTCCGACGACTGAATTTAGAGACGCTTGTCCAAATCCACATCCAGGTCGATTGACCACGCCGCGCCGATCCTGAAGGCGCTCGTCATCCATCCGGCGCGGCAGCTGCGCGGCCAGGCGGCCCTTGAGGCCCGGGATCCCAATGCCCGGCTCGAGGAAGCCGTCGGTCTCGCCACCGCGCTCGATCTCGACGTCGTCGAGACGATGATCGCGCCACTGCGCGCCGTCACGCCCGCCACCTTGTTCGGCAAGGGCAAGGTCGAGGAGTTCGCGGCGATCTGCGAGGTCGAGCACATCGACGTCGCCGTCTTCGACGATCAGCTCACGCCTATCCAACAGCGCAATCTCGAGAAGGCGCTGGGGGTGAAGGTCGTGGACCGCACCGGGCTGATCCTCGAGATCTTCGCCCGCAGGGCCCGGACCCGGGAAGGCCGCCTGCAGGTCGAGCTGGCCAGGCTCGAATACGAACGCTCGCGCCTCGTCCGCACCTGGACCCACCTTGAGCGCCAGCGCGGCGGCACCGGCAATACCGGCGGTCCTGGCGAAACCCAGATCGAACTGGACCGCCGCCTGATCCGCGACAACATCCTCAAGCTCAAGAAGGAGCTGGAGGAGGTGCGCCGGACGCGGACCCTGCACCGCAGCGCCCGCAAGAAAGTCCCGTACCCGACCGTCGCCCTTGTCGGTTACACCAACGCCGGCAAGTCCACGCTGTTCAACCGCCTGACCGAAGCGGAAGTCCTGGCCAAGGACATGCTGTTCGCGACGCTGGACCCGACCTTGCGCACCGTGAAGCTGCCCGACGGGCGGCCGGCGATCATGTCCGACACCGTCGGCTTCATCTCCGACCTGCCGCACGAGTTGGTCGAGGCCTTCCGCGCCACCCTCGAGGAGGTTCAGGAGGCCGACGTGGTTCTGCACGTCCGCGACGTGGCCAATCCCGACAGCGAGGCCCAGGCCCGCGACGTCCAGAGCGTGCTGGCCGAACTGGGCGTGACGTTCGACGAGGGCAAGACCGTCGTCGAGGTCTGGAACAAGATCGACCTGCTGTCCGAAGAGGATCGCGAGGTCATCGAGGGCCAGGCCCGTCGCAAGGAGGCCTCGACGGTCTCGGCCGTCACCGGCGAGGGTTGTGAGGCCCTGCTGCGCCGGATCAGCGGGCTGATCGACGACTCCCCGCCGGTCGAGATTCAGCTGAAGGCCCAGGATGGTCAGGCCATCGCCTGGATCTACCGCAACGGCCGGGTGCTGAACCGCTACGACGGTCCGGACGGCGACGTCACGATCGTCACCCGGCTCGACAGCCAGGCGCAGGGGCGGTTCGAGCGACAGTACCCCGGCGCCCTCGTGGGGACGATCGACTAGAAAGCGCGACGAGAGGGGGCGGCTAGCCCTTCTTTTCCGCCGCCTTGGCGTCGTTCCACAGGGCGTCCATTTCCGCCAGATCGGACTGGTCGGGCGTCCTGCCGCGCTCGGCCAGGCCCGCCTCGACGAAGGCGAAGCGGCGGGCGAACTTGGCGTTGGTGGCGCGCAGGGCGTCCTCGGGGTCGACGTCCAGCTTGCGGGCCAGGTTGGCGCAGACGAACAGGATGTCGCCCAGTTCCTCGCGGGCCTTGGCCATGTCGCCGGCCTCGATCTCGACCTCGATCTCGGCGGTCTCCTCGCGCAGCTTGTCCAGCACCTCGCGGGCCGAGGGCCAGTCGAAGCCGACGCGGGCGGCGCGCTTGGTCAGCTTGACGGCGCGGGTGAGGGCGGGGAGCCCCGCTGGCACGTCGTCCAGCACGCCGGTCTTGGCCTTGGCCTTGCGCTCCTGGGCCTTCAGCTCTTCCCAGCCAGCGACCTGGGCCGAGAGGTCTTCATAGGCGTGATCGCCGAACACATGTGGATGCCGGCGGATCATCTTGTCGGAGATGGCGGCCGCCACGTCCTTCAGGTCGAACGCGCCCTGTTCCTCGGCCATCCGCGAATGGAACACCACCTGCAGCAGCAGGTCGCCCAACTCGTCGCGCAGCTCCGGCAGGTCGTTGCGCTCGATGGCGTCGGCGACCTCGTAGGCTTCCTCGACCGTGTAGGGCGCGATCGTCGCGAAGGTCTGCTCCAGGTCCCAGGGGCAGCCGCCGTCCGGATCGCGCAGCTTGGCCATGATCTCCACCAGGCGGAAGATGGGGTGGCCATCCTCGCCTTGAGAGCCTTCATTCGGCGGGGCCAGGGGCGGGGATTTGCTGGGGGAGGACATTCGGTGGCGGCTCCGCTGTGGGGGCGTCCCCCTCGGCCGCGTCCCGCGCCCCGAGCTGGCGCTGAATCTCGGCGACCCGGGTCGCATCCAGCGGATAGCGCAACATGACGGCGGCGACCACCAGTCCCATCGTCGCCGGGACGACGGCGTACATGGCGATCAGCGCGTTGTCGCCGGAGACGGTCGGAACCTTGGGGTCGAAACCCATCCATTGCAGGACAGGGAAGGCCCCGATCGCCAGGGCGTAGCCCAGCTTCACCGTGCCGGTCAGGATGGCGTAGAGCAGGCCGGTGCGGTCGACGCCGCTGGTGAGCCGCTCCTCGTCGCCGATGTCGGCCATCATGGAGCGCACCAGCACCGGCGCGGCGGTGTAGGGGATCCCCGCCAAGATCAGGACGAGCGTGCCGATGCCGGAATTGCCGACCGGCGTGAACACGGTGGCGACCTGGACGATGGCGTAGATCACGGCCGCGACGGACAGGGCCCGGTGCTTGCCGATTCGCTTGGCCAGCAGGGGCCACAGCGGCGCGCTGAGCAGGCCGGCCAGGAAATAGATCAGCAGCAGCACGCCCGACTGCGTCTTGTCGAAGTGCTTCACCCGCTCGAAGAAGAACAGGAACAGCGCCCCGGCGATGCCTGGCGCCAGACCCATCAAAAGGTCGGCGAACAGCAGCATGCGCACCGACGGACGGCCCAGCAAGGCCAGGTACTGCTTGATGCCGGCCGCATGCCGCGCGACCGGCGCGGCCGGCTCGCCCACGACGCGGACGGCCATCAGGATGGTGATCGGCAGCAGGGCGACGATGAACCAGCCCATGGCGCGCACGCCCTCGGCGTGACCCGTTTTGAAGACGCCCACCAGCAGCGGCGGCAGGCACAGCACCAGGATCATGCCGACCATGTTGCCAGCCTGCCACCAGCCATAGATCCGCGAGCGCTGCTGATAGTCGCTGGAGAGCACCCCGCCCCAGGCGGTGTGCGACAGGACGACCATCGAATAGCCGGCATAGGTGACCAGCAGCCAGGCCCAGAGATAGAAGGCGCTCGCGCCAGGCTGGCCCATGAACAGGGCCAGCGCCCCGATTCCCACCATCGGCATGCCGCCCAGCAGCCAGGGCCTGAAGCGTCCGAGCTTGGTGCGGGTGCGGTCCATGATCCCGCCCAGGAACGGGTCCAGCGAGATGTCGATCAGCCGCACGAACAGGAAGGCCGCGCCGACCGCCGCCAGCGAGAGCCCGATCGTGCTGACGTAGAATTCGGGCAGGTAGACAACGAGCGGCAGGCCGAGCGCCGCGATCGGAATATTGGGCGAGGCGAAGGCCGCCAGGGCCCACGAAGATCGTCGTTGAGTTGATGGGCGCTCGGACATTTCTGTACTCCTCCCCGCGCTGTTGGTCGCGCTCGGACACTGGAAGGCCGATGAACGGCCGTTTGAATGAGTGTGCGAGCATTGTTCGCCGAGCGCCAGCCTCTTCCTTGGGATGGGGGATGCGCGTCCGCCGCTTCACGCGATCGCTCGCTGAAGGTGTGGAAAGGGAGGCGGAGCGCCGGACAGCGTCCGGAGTTTGGAAATAGAAATACCGTTTCGACGAAGCCCAACGCTCCGCGCGACCGTTATCCGCCAGCGTCCCGTCGGGTGGCCCTGTTCAGGCCTTACCGGGACCCGGACTCTTCCGTTTCCGGAAGACCCCAGCGGTAGAAGAGGACGGGCTTACAGCCTGACACGCCCCTTTGCCTCCCACCACGCCGACGGCGGGCGGGTGAGCCCAGCAAGCCCATCCCCGGACCGTCCGAGTATCCCCCTCGGACCCAGCCCCGCTCGATCACCCCCCGCCGCCGCAATCGGTCGCTGGCCATGCGCCCTTTCCTCGCGACGAGGTGGAGAGAGAGTACGGCAGGTTTTGAGGCCGGGGATGGAGGGCGGCGAATGCTCGTGAGTCACCCTTCTCCCCTTGCGGGAGATCAGGCTTAATTATCTAACTGTTTTCGCTAGATAAATTCAAGCTAAAACTCACTGTGCAGTGGCTGTGTAGGCTGCCGTCGCACTCCCTCTCTGCATGCCGCTACAAGGGGAGGTGCGAAATATTCTCGGCAGGAAGTGGGGCTCCAATAGCGGCCGCATAGTCCCCGTCTGGAATGTGGCTCAGGAACGGCCCAGCATCCGAGGCGCTGACCGGAAAGGTGGGGCGTGGATTGGGGATGGAGAATGCTGGGGTCCCGATATCGCCATCCCGCGCTACGACCGCGCCAAAGCCTGTGAAATAGGTCGCCGCGACGTGAGCGGCCCCATAGTGCCCGTAGAGCGCATAGCTCAGCACGCCCATGCGCCACCGCAAGTTCGGAAGCATCAGGTCGGCGGGCTCAATGCCGTGAAATTGAACCGCAATGAACCCAGGCCGTTGCCGACTGAATTGTGTCGCCGCTTTGCGTAGCGCCTCAAGAACAGGTTTCGACGGATCATCGACGCGTTGGCTACGCAACACCACGAGACACCCGCGACCCTCGCCAAGCTGACCCGCAACATGGCAGTTCGCGCCAAAGACCTCGGTGCAGGCGGCGTAGTAGGCCACGCTATCGTCCATCGAGACGTCGCCCAGACACTCGGAATAGGGCTGGCGCACGAGTTCGGCGCCGGCATGCACTAGGCGGGACGGCCCTCCCTCTCGCAGCATGCCGGATAGCGCCCGGGCGAGATCTCGCTGGCTGAGCGTATTTGGAGAAAGCCGTCCGGGCAGCGTTACCACTAAGACCTCGGCGGCGGCCTTTTCGGCCTGTGCGTCGAGGGCCGGTCGCAGCAGCTCCATCAGCCTGTAGAAGTCCTTGCGATGGATTTGCCGGCCTGCGTCCTCCGAGACGCTCTTGCACTCCACTTCCCCGGTGAAGCCTCCCCGCGAGAAAGCGAGATCGAACTGGCCGGCGCCCTCCATGTCTGGGAAGGCTACATCGAGCCCGTCGGCCATCAGGCGCAGCGCCAAGTCGATTTCTAGATAAAGCGCCGCATAGCCCGTTTCAGCGTTCAGACCATCTCGCAGGCGACCGAGCAAAGTTCGCCGCCCTTGGGGCGAGAGATAGTCGTGGCACTCCACGACCCCCGCCGCGAACAGCAACGCTGCCCGTGCGCGGCCATCCATTAGCTGTGGATCAAGGCTGCCGCGTTTGGCGAGCACGTCGCTCTGATGGCTGATCGCCATCTCAAGCCAATGATAGTCGGCTACGATCTTCCAGCGGAAGGGAGATGCCTGCGCCTCCCGCTCCAGATGATCGGCGCGCTTGAACCAGGCGTCTTCGCCCACCAACGCGAGGAAGCGCGGCAGATACGCCTGCAGCACGGTGAGATCGGCTGGAATGTCTATCCGCATCTGGCCACGCCCGCTTCCGACCAAGTCATCCAGATGACATCTCGTCGGCCGTCAAGCCATGCCCTCCTCTGGTGGCCGCAGTCTACCGGCGACGGACTGGCAAGTGACGCTGAGCCCCGAGCGGGCATGGTCATTGTTATTTTCATGAAAGCATGATTTCATGAAAATATGAAAGCGACTTCTGACCGTGCCGAGGGCGATGACGAACACCTGCAGGTTCAGGTGCCGTCCGCGACGAAGCTGGACCTGGCAGTAAAAGCCGCCAAGGCGCGTGAGCCCATTCGGATGGTCGTTCTGCGAGCCCTCGACGCCTACGGCGTCGAGGTCCCGTCGGGAGCGATTCAAGATCGCCGCAGGAACCGCGCATGACGGAAGAGGACTTTGAACCGCTCACCGTCGCGCTATACGCGCAGGAAGCCGCCACCACGGATCAAGGCTCCGACGCCAGCTCCCTGAGCTTTCCGCTCCTTGGTCTGTTTGGCGAAACCGGTAGCCTCCTCAGCGTCGTCAAGAAGAAGCAACGCGATCGCGCCTCCTACCTCGGCTACGCCATGGCAGTCGTGGAGGAATTCGGCGATGTCCTTTGGTACCTCTCAGCCGTGGCCCGCCGAGGGGGCATCCGCCTCAGCGCCATCGCGGCGAATGTGAACCGGGGCTACGCCGACTGGGCGCACGACGACGCCACGCTGACCTTCGAGGCGCTGCAGCCCGACCTTATCTCGCGAGACGGCACGCCGACACCCGCATTTGAGGCCACCCTGCTCCAGCTCGCGGGCGAGGTAGGCGCCCTGCTCAACGACCAGCATGCCGGCAAGCTCGAAAACAACCAAGCCGCGCTCGCCGGTCACCTCGTCACGGTATTGCGTCGTTTGATCCAGGCGGCCAACGAGGCCGGTGTGACGCTTGAAGCCGCAGCGATCAAGAACCTCAACAAGATCTTCGACCGCTGGCCGAAGGAGCGAGTCTACCCCGTTCCTTTTGACGATCAGTCTGACGTCGATGAACAGTTGCCGCGAAACCTCACTATCGACATCTTCGAAAAAGAAGTGCGGGGCCAGGCTTTCGTCTTCCAACGCTGTAGCGGGATTTTCATTGGCGATCGGCTGACGGACAACGCCGTCGAACCGGATGACTACCGCTTCCACGATGTCTTCCACTTCGCGCATGTCGCCGTCCTCGGCTGGTCCCCTGTGATCCGCGCCCTCCTGAAACTGAAGCGAAAGAGCGAGCCGGCGGTCGATGAAGCTCAGGATGGCGCGCGGGCCAACCTGATCGAAGAGGGTGTGACCACTTGGATTTTCGGACAGGCCCAGCAGCTGGAGTTCTTCAAGGACCTAAAGGCCGGCGACCTTCCGCTGGACATGCTGAAGCATGTGCGCGAGTTCGTCACCGGCTACGAGGCCGAGGCCTGTCCCCTCTGGCTTTGGGAGGAGGCGATCCTCCAAGGCTACGAAGCTTTTCGCTTTCTGCAAGCGCACCGCCGCGCTCGCATCACGATCGATTTCGCCAACCGGCGACTGCATATTGAGGAGCTTCAGCCATGAACCCGAGCCAATTCGTCTCGGCGCTGGAAGCCGCCAGTCTCCCGTCCGTTTTCAATCCATGGCGAGATCATTGCCCGATCCATGATGTTGAGAACGCACCTGAGCGGAGACGGAAGAATCTGCAGGAGTACCTTGAGGCCGCGGTCAGCGCTGATGTACGGACCATGTGGATCGCGCGCGACCTGGGTTATCGCGGGGGCCGGCGGACGGGCCTCCCCTTAACCGACGAGGTCCACCTCGATTCGGCAGCGGCGCTCCTGGGCGGTATTGCCTTGAGCCGCGCGACCGGGGGACCGCCGGTCGCCGAACGCACCGCCGCGGTCATCTGGCGCGTCCTGGCTCGGATCGGCACCCCTGTTATCCTCTGGAACGTCTTCCCCTTCCATCCTCACGCCGACGGCGACCCTATGTCTAACCGCTGTCACACACGGGGCGAGCGAGACGACACCTGGCCCCTGCTGGAAGCTCTCGTGGAAATGGTCCAGCCCAGCCGTATCATCGCGATCGGACGAGATGCGAGCCTTGCGCTCTCTGAACTTGGTCTTGAGACGAGCGCGGTGCGTCACCCGAGCTATGGTGGTCAAACCGAATTCATCGCCAGCATGTACGAGCTATACGGCGTCGCACCGGAGGAGTCAGTCGAACAGCAATTGCCGTTTGCGGACCACGACGCCGGATGGCGATCAACCAAGCAGGTCGCACCGCGCCAGCAGACCAGTGATGTCTTTGCGGGTTGAGCTCGTCGGCGCCTTACCCGGCAGATCAACCTGCGCATGGGTGGACACCACCGTAAGCGCGCCGGTGGCCAACCCGGCCTCTGTCGCGACGAACTGCATCAACCGCCCGAGTCCGATCAGGTTGCCGAGCAGCTTCTCGATATAGAAGTGATTGCGGTACAGAACCGTCAGATCCAGCCGATCCTGACCCGCCTCCGTGCGCAGTTTGAAGCTGCCGAAGCTGAGGCATTGCCCACCGTAGGGGGACTTGTCGACGTCGCGGGTGGGATCGAACACGCTGAGTTCAAATTTGTTGCGCGCTAGAACCGCAGGATCGCGCAGTCTGGCGATGATATCGGTGAGTTGGTTGATCGGCTCGCCGCCGCCCTCTCGCGGCAGGGCGATCATCCGCTCGAAGTAATAGCCTGACCAACGGTCGCCGCTGCGCCGCACTTTCGGCAACACGTTGTCGGTGAACCGGTTGAAGAACGCTGGCGCGCCGTATCGGCGATAGAGAGCGGCGGGGAAAATTGTGTTGGCGACGGTTTCAACCGCCTTCGTCCCCTTCGCCAGCAGGAATGCGTCAACCTCGCGCACGACCGGGTCCTCCATCGTGCTACGACCGACGGGATCGAGCACGTCGATCACCACATTATGCGCTTCATGATGCGGCTGGCTGTCGGCCAGACGCACTGCCTCACGCCAAGCCGAGACGCAGTCAGGCTGCGACGGAATAGGGTGGTACATCGACGTCCCCTCCAAGTATGGCGAGCGCGAACAGCCGCGGCGAGACAAACGCCTCCGTCACCCAAGCGTGGCCATTGAGCCCCCAACCTGAGCCCCAACTATTGCGCACGAGAATAGCCTCCTCGCCGTCAACCAGGCCCCGCGCGACGCCGATCACTGCGTGCCGGAGTGATGGCTGAGGGACCTCGCCGGGGCCGGGCACGACTACGCCTGTTGCCGCCGGAGAAAAGAAGCTGGCAGAGAGCGCCATTAACAACATGACCGGACGGCCAGCCACCAGATGACCGCACGCGGCAGCGAAGGAGGCCGGGCTCTGCTGGCCGTCGCGTCCGAACAGCGGCCCCGGCGAAGCGGGCGGGCGCCAGGCCGCCGCATCGGTCGGGGTCGTGGAAAGATAGGGCCACCCAGCCTCCTCGGGCTGCCCATCGTAGCGAAGCGCGTCGAGCATATGCGGGAGGGTCGCGCCTGCAGACGGCGGCCGCATGGCTCGCTGCTGCGCGCGATAGAAGACGAATTCGCATGACAATGGCGCCCAGTCCGCGCGCGCGCCGGCATGGACGTCGCTCGCGGCGAAGGCCAAACAGGTTGGACGGGACCCTTGATCGCGGACCGGACCAAACAGCGACCGCAGATCATCGGTAACCTTGATCTCGTGTGTCACGCCGCCTCCAACATATGGCGACGTTCAGCTCTGGAATAGCCGAGCTGTTCGGGACCCGAGAGGTCGAAGTCGACCGCGAAGCCGGCAATCGGGTCCGTTGCCTGCCAGGGCCGGCTCTCCTTCAGCTCAAGCCGTCCTCTTGGCCCATCCTGCGGCGCCGCAGTAACCCGCCGGATCACTGGGCTCCCAATGCCTTCGGCGTCACTGGATTCCCGCACGTCACGGAGAACGGCAAACCCGCTGGCCTCCAGCTGTTCGAAATTCCAGACATAGCCGGCAGAGCTGCGTTCCTCGAGCCGGACCACGAATAGATCGTCGCGGCTTCCGTCGATGCGGGCGCCTTGATCGCGATCGGTCAGTAGCCAGACGTCGCCCTTGTAGTCGGCGGGTCGATAATCGCGCAGCAGATCGACCTTCAAGGGTCGCGGCTTCACCTTCAGGAGCGCGTCGCGATCATCTAGAGCCACGAGCCTGTACCGCTCCAGCGTCCGGCAGGTGGCCTCATAGCTGGCGCCAAGTCGCAGGGACAATTGGTAGACCACGTCCGGCCGGAGGAGATCCGTGGTTCTCCACCCCTGACGCGCGCAGTGTCCGACGATCAGCCACTTCGGCATCATGAAGCCGACCGCGAAGGCGTCGGCCTCGGTCTCTTGGTAGCCATTGCGGGCGTCGGCATCCAACGGGACACGCCTAAGGATCTGATCTTCATCGTCCAAGCTGGGCTGGTGCTTGAGGATGCAGTGGCCAAGTTCGTGGGCAGCAGTGAAGCGCTGGATGTTCATGCGCCACCCCGTGCCGATCAGGATCCCCGGACAAGGTTCGTTCAAAAAAGCGCCCATCAGCCCTTTGAGCGGTCGCAGCATCAGGGGCAGTTCAAGCGTGTTGATCGCGCCGAAAACGTCGATTGCCGCCCCGGTGCCATCGTCGGACTCGCGAAGGCCCAGGTCACGGTGCAGCCGGCTGGCAGCCATCGCTCCTGCTCTCACGGCACCCGCATAATCACGCGCCATCGGGTCAGGCCTTTCCGGGCTTCGATCGCGCCCGCAGGTATTCTGCGAACCGGCCAAGCTCCAGGCGATCCTCTTCCGATAGGGTGGCGGCCTGCCGGGCGAGGTGTGCCACATCGGCGGGCAAGGCCGACGAGACCTCATCTTCACCCGTGAGATAGGCTACGGACTGACGGTAGAGCCTCGCCAGCCGCGTAAGCTCGATGGCCTCGACGCGGCGCTGACCGTTTTCAATATCAGTCAGCGCCGTCCGGGGGAGCTTCAGGTAAGTGGCGACTTCTTCCTGCTTCAGGCCCAGGTACTTCCGTGCATCGCGCAGCCGCTCGCCAAGGCGTCGCCGTGCAACGTCGTCATCGTCCTGCGCGGTCACGACTTTGCCCCGTACTTCTTCGTCCACACTGCTTCGAGCCGCGGAAGTAGGTGGTCCATCGCGGCCTCAATAGTTCCATAGCCGCCGGTGCGGACCAGACTGTCCTTCAGCTCAAAGCCGATGACAGGCTCAACCGCGCAGAGGACGTCAACGACCGAAAGCGAGTCGAGCGGGATCGCCATCTTGAGAAGCGCCGGGCGCTCCTTGGGTGGCTCTAGCCCTCGGACTTGGGCTTCCGCTTCGGCGAGTAAGGTCAGCTCAGCCAGCAGGCAGGACTGAACCGCCGCCAGCGGGAAGGCCTTGGTGTGCAGTTTGTCGTCGAGGTCCGATGTCATGTCGATCTGCCCGTTGACTACATTCGACCAATGTAATGTCGAATATTCCGACATGCAACCCCTCGGAGATTCCAGGCGTGTCATGCAGCTTGGCCGTCACGCTTTCACCGAGGTTGAGGTCGTCTTCCCGTGGTGCCCATCGAGCGGGACATCACCATCTTCGACCAGACGAGAACGCCAGGACGCATCACGCCGCGCTGGCCACCTGCAATTCGACATGAAGGCCGGCCGCCGCCAGCATGTTGACCAGCGTGTCGAGGCTGAACAGATCGATCTTGCCCCGCACGAGGTCGGAGACACGCGGCTGGGTCACGCCGAACAGCTTCGCCGCAGCGGCCTGGCTCAGAGCCTCCTGGGCGATGTGGTCCCTGAGCGCTATCATCAGCCGGGAGCGTAGCTTCATGTTTTCGGCCTGGCCGGGGTCGCTCTCGATGGCGTCCCAGACGCTGGCGAAACGGTTGTCGCTCATGCCTTCAACTCCTTGACCAACTCCCGGTAACGGTGCGCCGCCAGTTCGATGTCCTGGCGGCTGGTCCGTTGCGACGTCTTCTCGAAGCAGTGCAGGACGAAAACCGCCTCGGCGAACTTGGCGACGTAGATGACGCGGAACGCGCCGGCCTTGTCGCGGACCCGTATCTCCCGGACCCCTTGGCCGATGGTCGTCATCGGTTTCCAGCCGTCGGGATCGCGGCCGTTCTGCACCAGATCGAGCTGAAAACCCGCCTGCCGCCGTGCCGCGTCCGGGAAACGCCGAAGGTCCTCAAGCGCGCTTCCCCGAAACGCCACCGGCTTCGGAGTCTCAGTCATCACTGATCCCTTCTATACAAGATTTTGTATGCCCAGCAATGGTGAAGCGATTGCCGGCCCCTGAGCGGTCGGGATCATCGGCCGCGCTCCTTTCCGTCGTCAGGCGACTGGCGGATCAGGGCGTGATTGGCGGCGCGCAACTCGCGCGCCAGCGCCAACCGCTGGCTATCCGGCCGAGGCATGGATCGAACGAACGCCTCGACCTTGGCGCCGAGCGCCTGGTCGGTGGGGTCAACCGAGCGGCCGAGCAGCTTCGCCTGCGCCAGGTAGAGACCCCGCACCTTTGCTTGGCGCTCCAGCATCTGGGCCTCCCAGGGCGTGGGCGCCGTCTCGCCTTTGAACGCCGCCTTGGCGGCGTCATTATAAGCGGCGCGCCGGACCTTCGCCGGCTCACCCTGGCCGGCTTCGTGCCGTTCGCGGATTTTGCGCAATGACGTGCGTTCGGGCTTTCGGGTGATCCCCCGCGCTCGTCGCGGCGTTGCCTCGGCTTCCACGCCGCGATCCCGCAGCGCCTGGGCGAAGACCTGGCGCCAGGTCTCCAGATCGGCCTTCTTTGGATTGAGGCGTTCGCCCTGGTCGCCGAGCGCGCGGACGGCGAGATGAACGTGCGGGTGCTCGGCGTCGGTATGCAGGGCGAAGACGTAGTCGAACCGGTCGGCAAAGACCTCACGAGCGAAGGCGCGGGCGGCGTCGCAAACAGTCCCCGGGTCTGTATTGGCCGGCATGGAAAGCACGACCGACACGCTGAACGGCGTGGTGACGCGGCGCCGGCTGTCGGCCAGGGCGATGGCGCTCCAGTCGTCGGCCACTTCCCTGACGGCGGACCGACCGGTGATCACGGCGCCGTCGCGGTCCTCCACCTCCAGCTCGCCGTTGCGCGAGATGTAGTCGAGATGGGCACGGAGGTGGCCAGGGTCGTGGGTGCGACCTGTGACCTTGACCATCACCTCCGGCGCTCGGCCAGCGACGCGGGCCAGCCGCGCGCGGGCGGCGTCTCCGGTTCCCGATCCGCGTGGCGCCAGGATCGCGCGCGGTGTCCGGCGCGGCAGCACTGGCGGACGCCAGGCGTCCTCGAACCCACGAACGGTCCGGAAGTCGCTCATGGTTCGACCTGCCAATATGCGAGATTGCCTGCGAAGGCTTCGTGCAGCGCCAGCATGTGGGCGCGGATCTCGGCCCGCAGATCGTCGAGATAGGCCAGCTCCAGGTCGAGCACCTTGCCCTCCATGACGGCCGTGTTCAGGGCGCGCGCGATCTGGTTCACGTTGACGCCGATGCGCCGCAACTCGGTCTGCATGGCCAGCAGCGACAGCTCGTCCGGGCGGCGGAATGTCGGTCGTGCATGAAGCCGGCGACGGACGAGCGCTGCGGCCCAGCCGTTGCGGGTCAGGCCCATTTCGGCCGCGGCGGCGTCCAGACCTCGGCCGTCGGCCGCCGCCAGGCGCACGGTCAGTTTCACGGGCCGGGCGGCCAACCGGCCGGGCGTGGCGCACGATGGCGCGGGGGATGCGCAGGCCTGTTCGATCAGATGACGCAGCGCCGCCGAGCGACCGCCGCGCTCGGCCGCCCAGCCGTCGAAGCTGGTCGCCAGGTCGTCGGGAACGCGCACGTTGAAGTTCGCCATCGGCCGCCGTCTGCGTAAAGACCCGCCGCCGCCAAGGCTATCCTGCCATAGACCGCGACGAGGACAGACTGGCTCCTCCCCTCGGCGGGCGCGACGCGTAAGTCTACGCATCGCGCCCGCCACCCGCCGCACCTGCGGCGCGCCCCAGCCGGGCCTGTCGAGACGGTGACGCGATGCGTCGCGTTTATAGTGTTCTCGGTCGGATCAGGCTCTGGCCTGCGTTGACCGCCTCCATCACTCCGCCACCCAACCGCATGTCGAGCATCAGCATCAGCTCGGTGAGGTCGGCGAACTGGATGAAGGCGCCGCGCCGCCGGTTGGCCACCATCTGCGCGGGGTCGCTGTGCAGCGCTACACCCCAGCCCTCCGAGAAGGCGCTGCTGGAATTGGCGGCGCGGGAAGTGGGCGTCAGCCGGACGAACCGGAAACCCTTCAGCGCAGCTACCCGCCGGTTCATCGTGTGGCTGAGAATACGGTCGCCGAGATCTTCGTCGGGAAAGGCTACGCGGTAGGCCGGGCGATACCGGCTGTAGGTCACGTCCACCCAGACCTGAAGCGACTGATGCAGGATGTGACAGCCCTCGACGTCCCAGATCGGAAAGCGGGGGTCGCGCGGCGGTGGCGGCCGGACTTGCACCAGCAGCGCCCGGCGCGCCGATCCCCGGCCCAGGACCCGCTGAACGTCGCCGACATAGGTTGTGATGGCCTCTTCATCGACGGCAGCGATCGGCACGTGCAGACATTCGGCCAATCCGTGCCGCCTGATGGCCATTTCGCGAGCAATCTCGTCAATCATGGCTCAGGCTACACCGCGACGGGACCGCCTCCTATGAGGAGTCGGGTTGAAACCCTCGCAGGAAATCGCAGGCCCGCTGGGCGTGGGCCGCAGCGGTGAAGACGAACCGCCGGTCGTCCTTCAACACCTTCAGCCAGCTCTCGATGTAGCTGGCATGATCGGGCCTGGGCTCAAGCTCGAGCCCAAGGTCGGCGCAGAGGAACGCCGCGCCCAGTTCGGCGACCAGCTCTTCGCGAGCATAGCCATCGTCGCCCCTGCGCTTACCGCCGAAGTCCCGGTCGAGCCGGGTCGAGTGCCGGGTCCAATGGATGCATTCGTGGGCCAGGGTCGCGTAGTAGGCCTCCGGATCCCCAAAGCACTCGAAGGGCGGCATCTGCACGTAGTCGGGCTGCTGGGCATAGTAGGCTTGGTTGCCGCCGTGGCGGATGTCGGCGCCGGGTGCCGCGAAGAAGGCGTCGGCGTGATCAATCCGTTGGGCGGCGTCGAGTCTGGGCTCGGCCACCGCGTAGAAGTGGTCGGGTAGGCCCTCGACCTGATCGACGTTGAAGACGGTGTAGGCCTTCAGGAACGGAATCTGGCGCTCGACGTCCTGGCCGTCGTCGCCAGACTCGGTACTGGTGATCCGGTTGGCGTAGACCACCGCCGAACCGTGCTCGCCCTTGCGCACATGGCCACCGAGCGCCAGCGCCTGACGGAAGGTGATCCAGATCGGCGCCGTGTAGCCGCGGGCGATCGCCTCGGCCCAGAGCAGGACGACGTTGATCCCACTGTAGGGCTCTCCGGTGGAGCGCAGCGGCCGGGTAATCCGGCCTGCCAGATGTTCTGCGGACCAGGGCTTGGTCCAGGGGCGGACGCCGTTTTCCAGTTCGGCGATGATGGCGTTGGTGACCCGGCTGTAGAGATCGGGGCGTGAGGTCTCGTGAGGGCGCGCCATGGCGGCCTCCTGTGGTTTCGGTTCTGGGGGAAGCGGCGCCCCGCCAGTTCGGCGAGGCGCTCTGCGATGGGTCAGTTCGAGCTGGTGCTGCGCGACCAGATCAGGCTGTAGCCCTCGTCGGCGTCGACCAGGCTGGCGTAGATCGGAGCCGGGAAGCTCGGGTCGTCCAACTTGACCGAGAGGTAGGCCCGGTCCTCGCGGGAGGTCTTCTTCCAGGCAGCGCCGAATTCGGTTTGGCCGGAGAAGATGCGGAAGTCGGGGGCCTTGTCGTTGTCCTTCTCGACCTTGCGCAGGACGGCGGACTTGACGTTGAGCGTGAGGGTCTTGATCGCGCCGTTGTAGTTGCCGGCGTCGTCCTTGGTGAAGGTGCCGATGGTCGCCATGGTGAAGTCTCCTGGTTCCTCGGACCGCGCCCATCGCGGCCTCGATGGCGATTTCCAGGACGAGGGGCGCTGAGCGCCGCAGCCGCAGGCCCGCAGCGCAGCGGAGGACGCCGGCGACGACTTGTTTGGCCCGCGAGGAATTCGGCGCAGCCGAAGGGGAAAGAAGTCGAGGAGCCGGCGTTGCGGCGATCAGCGGAGCCGGAACGGCTCGTACCCCTCGGCCCTATCAGGCCAGAGAGGCGGCATGGGCCGGTTGCGAAGGTTGAGGAGATCGGCCAGGTGACCGGGACCGCACCCATGTGGCGTCGCCTCACACTCCGCACGGAAGGAAAGGCCGCACGCCTCATCGGCGCACGGCCCCAAGTCAGAGAGATGGAGGCCGCAATTGGTGGCCTCGCCTCTAGGCGGCTTCTTCGTCCAGGCGCGGCGCCTCGGATTGACCCTCAGACTCCGCCGGGGGCGGCGCCCGAAGCAGGCTCGGCAACCAGCCTTTTCCGGCCAGCAACGCCTCCGCCTCCGATGCCATGTCGGGCTTCTTCAGGCTGCCGATCCGCTCGGCCGCGTCGTCCGACACTGCTTCCCGCACGGCCTCGCCGATCCTGGCCTTGGTGACGCGACCCAGGTAGCTCGCCACGGTGGGCGCCCAATAGCCGGTCATGTCGAGGTTCACGGCCTGAACCAGTCGGTCGGCATGCGCCCACGCCCCCGGCTTGCGGTCGAACGGCGCGCGCACCGCATTGACCGTCAGGCTCGCGCAATGGGCCAGAAGGTCCAGGAGGTCCGTCGCCGCCAGCCCTTCGACGAACGGCCAGAGGTCCGCCGCCTCCTTGGGCAGGCGCACCGCCCAGCGCTCATGCCGTTCGGCGATGCTGCGCCCGGCGCGGGTGTCGTCGATGCCCGGCGCGTGGCCGTCGAGGTAGGCCGAGACGCCCTTGATCTCCAGGCAGGAGGCGCGGTCGTAGGGCGGATAGAAGGCGAACAGCGCCAGACTGTGGACCACCGCCGACAGGGCGACCGTGGGGTTGACGCCCAAGGCGTCGCGCAGGGCCAGGGTCCGATGGGCTGTGAGGTCCAGCACCAGACGCTCCGACAACGGGGCGCCCGCATCCTCCTCGGCTTCCTCACGATCGGCCGAAGCGTCGTCCTCGCCGCCCGCCGCATCGCCCGCGTTTTCACTCCCCGGCTCCACCTCGGGCTCGGGCGTCGGGATGTCCTCGGGCCTGATCAGACCTCGCTCGATGCGGGCGATACCGTCCTGGCCGAGGATGACGAACACGCCGCCACGCGCGATCTCATCCGGGTCGAAGGCCGTTCCGTCGCCGAAGGCCTCAAGCGTCGCATCGATCTCGGCGAACCGCGCCTCGATCTCGGGCGGGAGTTCCTCGACCGCGTCCCACTCGCTGACCAGGGCGTCGTACTCCTCGCCGAGCGCCGACATGCGGGCCGCCTCGTCTTCCGAGCGCTCCACCGGATGTGGGTAGACACGGGCGAGGCCGAGCGCGCGCGGGTAGTCGATATGGGCCTCGGCCCACTTCCACCCCTCCTTTTCCCGCACGTCCTGGGCGATCCCGGCCAGCTTCTCGGCGGCCAGTCGGTCCAGCAGGGCCGGGTCCTCGAACCAGCCGCCGCCGTCCTCGGTGAAGAGGTCGCGCAGGATGGTCCCGCCCGCTTCGCCATAGGCCTCCACGCCGATGAAGACCGCCCGCCGATCCGTGGCCGTGACCTTGGACTCGGTCATGGCGCGGCGGATCAGGTAGGGCGGACGCTCCGTCCCCAACTGCTCAAGCACCTGCTCCTGGCGGTCGTGATCTTCGCTGACCGCATAGGCCATCATCTGGTCGAGGGTCAGGTCGCCCGCGCGGTAGCACTCCATCAGCTTCCCGCTGACCGCGCCAAGCCGAAGCCGCTGCTTCACCACCTGGGCCGAAACGCCGAACCGGGCGCCGATCTCCTCGGCGCCGAGACCCCGCCGCTCAGCCTGCTCGCGAAACGCCTCGAACTCGTCGGCGGGGTGCATGCGGAAGCGGGTGACGTTCTCGTCCAGGCTGATCTCGTGGGGATCGTTGGTCAGGTCCACCACGCAGCGCACCGGCTCGGCCTTCTTGACCACCTTCCGCTTGGCGAGCAGCAGCAAGGCCAAGCGGCGGCCTTCTCCGATGGTGGTCAGATAGAAGCCGGTCGGCGCGCCAGCCTTATCCACCTCCGGTTCCACCACCGGCGCCTGCAGGACGCCCTTGACCGCGATGCTCGCGGCCAGGGCCTCGATGTCGGCTTCGGCATGGGGCGTACGCCGCGCATTGCGCGGCGACTTCTTCAACTTGTTGAGCGGCACATCGACGATGTCGAAGCTCTCATGGGTCACACGGGTCTGTTCGGTCATGGTCCTGCTCCTTGGGGCATGGCTTGCAGGCGCAAGGCGCGCCTGCAGGCTTGCCCGTCGGCGAGACCGGGGGTGCAAACGGAGGGGCGGCTTCGCGGGGAACCGGCTGCAGGGCTTGAGGCCCTGCATCCTTGCGATCCTTGCCCAGCCCGAAGCTGGGCGGGAGCCGATCCGAAGTGCGCCGGGGGCGGAGCCCCAAGCCACGGCCGCGCCTAGCGCGGCGCGAAAGAGAAGGCTGCAAGGAGCCTGCGCGCCGAAGGCGCTGCATGGCGGGAAGCGCCGTCGAGCGGCCGGCGGCGCCGCAGGCGCCCGAAGGGGCGGACCCGTAGGAGCCGCGGCACGCGGCGGGACCGAGCACGCCCGCCGGCTGCTCTCCGTCTTCAGGGGCGTTGCGGGGCTCCCCCGCTCGAAGGGGTCGGACGAGACTCCAGGCTCGGCCGCAGGGGAAGGCCTTCCCCTCCTACCGTCGAGGCTCGGCGCGTCGACGATAGTGGCGACCCAAGACGCATGGGTAGTCCAGTTCCGAGGTCAATCTCCGGGGCGTCGATGCGCGCTACCGCGGCGTGCGAGCAACCTGTCGCGGAGCCGTTCAGCCTCTTCCTTGCTCGCGCAGTCGGGCGAGATCAGCCGCTTGCCGTTGGCAAGCCTAATGGTGATGCCGAAGGTCGGGGTCAGCGTTTCCCAATCGCGCTCGTTTAGATCGACACCCGCAATTGCACTGATCGGGACGACGTCCCGTCGCTTCTCCCATGCCGAGCGCCGGGATATCTCGACGGAGGCGTCCTTCACGACCCACGTGGTGTGTTCTCCAAGAGCCGCCGTGACGAGTAGGAGACTTCCAATCGCCACGCCGCCTACCACGATGGGCACGACAACAAGCGATTGCCACCCGATCGGCCGCAGGGCCGGCCAGAGCTCCTTCAGGACGACGACGACGATGGCGATGCCCAAGGCCCCAAAGGCGACCCTCGCAATCGGCGAGTACGATCGGACCAGACGAACTTCACCCGTAGTCGGTCTGCCTACGGCCATGACAGCGCTCCATGTCTGGCTCGGCGGCGAGCAGCGCCCACGACCGAGCGCTAGCCAACGCGGCTACGGTCCAGCGGCTTGTGCGGCAACGGCATCAACCGCGGCGGCGACGGCCTCAGGACGATCCTTCTGGATGTAGTGACCGGCATCCTTGACCGGCAAATTGGCTTCAACGCCCGTGAGACGCAGCCAGTCCCGCTGCAGTCTCTTTTCCATGTCTCGAAAACGCGGGGTCTCCATGGGCTGGGGGCGCGTCCTCACCAGGATGCGGGCCGGCAACGCCAAAGGTCGAGTGTCCAAGGCATCGGTGCAGATCGCCTGATCAGCAAATTCCCGCTTGCCGGCGGCGCCCATCGACCAGCCGATCGACTTGATCAAAAGCGCCGTGTCCGGGGCCTCCCGCTGCATCGTAGCCCAGTGTTGCGGGTGGGTCGGATCGACGAGCACCAGCCCGGCGACCTCACCCGGATAGAGGCGCGCATACACGTACTGGTACAGGCCACCCAAGGAATGGCCCACCAGGAGATACGGTGGTTTGAGGCCGCGCGCCGCAAGCAGTTCGTGGAGTTCCCGCGCGATCGAGCATGGGTCGCGCCCACCTTCCGCCTGAGGGACTCCCGCATAGCCGGGCCGATCGTAGCTGAAGACCGGATACCGGCTTTGCAAGGCGCGCTCGGCCTTCTTCCAGACGGCGCCGCCGTCGCCAAGCCCGGACTGGAAGACGACCGTCGGTCGCGTGGCGGTGAGGTCCTTCGGTTGAGGCGCTTGGGCTACCGCTGCCCCAACGGCGAGGAAGGGTGAAAGCAACAGGCCGATGCAGCGAAGAAGGCGAGTCATAGACGGGTTCCCTTGAAAGAAGCGAGCCGGTCAGCCGCTGCCCAACGCCCTCGAGCTAGTGACGGAGCCGATCTCACCTGACGCCCGCACAAGCCTCGTGCTTGGGGGCAGGACGCAGCGTTTCCGTTGCGACTACGCGCCCCCGCTCGTCCGTGAGGAACAGCTTCAGAGCAGTCCTTTCCTCGATCAAACGAAGCCCAAACGTCACGCCCGACTCCGGGTCATACAGCCATCCGCCAGCCCATTTGCCGCCGCCGTCCGACGACAGGGCGCCGATGATGGGAAGGTTGCACAGGGGGCGCTGACGAAGTCGCCTGTCGTCGTTCCGCTCGTCACGCCCGGCCAAGCCTTCGCGCGCCCACACCAATGTTGCGCAGGAGCGGCCCGCGCAATTGCTGAACTGTAGGACGGCGCTCCGGTCCGTTGTGATCCAGCGCCCGGTCGGGAGCGAAGGTCCTGAGGGCCCTGCAGCGATCAACGACGCCGCCAAGGCCAACGCTGTGCTCAGCATGCGTACTCCCTGCCCGGTGCTGCCGGACAGCCGGCTAAATCATTCGCTTTATCTAAAGCGAATGATTTAATCTGGCAAGCGTAGGGACAGCAAATTGCGGCCGCTTGCCTCGACGGACCTCATCGCCGCGCCGAAAGTCCGTCGATGTACCCCTTCAGGATCGAGCGTTGGCGGGTAGCGGTCATGCGGGCGGGCATTAGGGCCCCATGCACGCCAACGCCGTCCATCAGGCACACAAGGACCTCGGCCTCGTTCTCGACGTCCAGGTCAGGAGCTAGGAGCCCGTCGTCCCGCAAAGCGCCAAGCAACTTGGCGATATCGGCGATCATCTGCGCGTACCGCTCCGAATGGTTCTGTACCAACGCCGGGACGCCGTTGGCCGCAACGGCGAACGACAGCCAAATCCTCCATAGCGTGCGGCTCTGGACGTCGAGGGGAAGCAACTCCGCGATAAGAGCTTCGAACTCACGGATCGTGCGGACCCTGGAGTGGGCCTCGAAGGTCTGGCTGATGCTGTCGCTGACGGTTTCGAGAACCAAGTGCATCAGCGCTTCCCGGCTCGGGAAATAGTGGGTCAGCACTCCCACCGTGCAACCCAGCTCCGCCGCGATGGCGCGAAAGGATGCGTTCTCGAGACCGTTGCGGGCGATCACACGCAGGGCGGCTTGGACCACGTCGTTTCGTCTAGCGACCTGTTTTTCGGCGGGCTTGGCCACGGAAGAATCTGCTCCTGAAGATCCGTCGTGTTGATCTCTAAGCGCGCGTCGCTCAACGACCAAGCTTTCCTGTGAAAAATAACAACTGTTATCGAATTCTCTTGCACGCCTCGGCGCGGCCCGGCAGGTTGCCCGCGCTGTCCGAGGAGTTGGCGATGCGAATTGTGGTGTTGGGTGGGGCGGGCGAGATGGGCCAGATCTCCGTTAGAACCGCCGCGGAGTTGCCCTTCGTTGGCGAGATCGTCGTCGCCGACCGAAATCTTGCGGGGGCTGAGGTCGTCGCGGCGCAATCCCGAAACGCGCGGGCCGTCCCGGTCGATTTGCGTGATCGCGACGGGTTGGCCGCCGTCCTCGCGAGCGTGGACGTGGTGATAAACGCTTCGGGCCCGTTCTTCGAACTGGGCGTCCCGGTGCTCGAGGCCGTCATAGAGGCCGGCGCGAACTATCTCGACATCTGCGACGACTGGGAACCTACGCTCGACATGCTCGCCTTGGATGGCCGGGCCAGGGAACGCGGCGTCACCGCTGTGTTGGGGATCGGCGCTAGCCCCGGTCTCACCAATCTGCTGGCCGTGAAGGCCGCGAGCGCCCTGGATGTCACCCACGAGCTCCTGACCGGCTGGTGCATCGACGACCTCTCCGGCGAAGAGACCGCGAAGATGGCGCAACGGACCGAGCCGTCGGCGGCAACCATCCACTGGATGCAACAACTCTCAGGGAAGATTCGCGTCCAGAAGGATGGCGAGCCCAAACTCGTCAAGCCGCTCCAGCGGAGGGAAATCGCCTTTCCGGGGCTGGGTCGGATCGCCGCCTGGACGGTCGGGCATCCGGAGGCCGTGACCCTGCCGCGGACGGTCGTTGGCCTGCGCTCGTGCGTCAACGTCATGACCTGTTCGGATGAAAAGACCTTCCGGGGGCTCAAGCTTCTGCAGGGGCTGGTCGACACCGGGGTGTTCTCGATCCGGGAGGCCGCGCGGGAGTTGGAGCGATCCGACGCAAAGGGCGGCGCCGCAAAGCGCAAACCCTTCAAGAACCTGCCCGGCCTCTTCGGATGGGCGGAAGGTCTCAAGGATGGCCGCCCTGTCGTCTCGGCGGCCTGGCTCCGGGGATTGCCCGCTGGAGGCATGGGCGGAACCACGGGCGTTCCGCTTGGCCTCGCGCTTCATCTGTTTGCCGGCGAAACCCGTCCGCGCTCGGGTGTGCTGACCCCCGAGGAGGCCATCGCACCTGATTGGTTCTTCAATCTGCTGGCCCCATGGTGTGTCGGTGACTTCGCCACTGGAGCGGATCTCATCGAGCACGGCCAGGTCACCGCCGAGGCGGCGAGATGATCGAGCAGGCCGCGTTGACAGTTGTCGGCCGTAGCGGGTCCGGCACGCACTCCAAGGTGGGGCGACTGAACGTCCTCGCACTGGAAGGAGAACCGTTCGAGGTCGGCCTTCAGCAAGGGGCCTTGTTAAAAACGGAGATCGCCGCTGGATGCGCGCCGGTGTTCGGCGGCGAGCGCGGGTTTGATGACCTCTTCTCGAACCTGCCGCAGGCCGACGCGGCCTTGGCTGCCCGATTGGTCGACGGGCTCTATGCGGAGTTGGAGCTAGGCCTCGATGACGGGTTGAAGGCTGAACTGGCCGGCATCGGGCAAGGCGCCGATGTTCCGTTTCACGTCCTGCTGCGGGCGAGCTTTCGATCGGAAATCCTGCAGATCCTGGCCGCCATGGACGCCGCTTCGCGTCTGAGCCGTCCGCCGGGCGAATGCACGGCGCTGATCGCCACGCCGGACCGTACGCAGGACCGGCGGCTGCTTCACGGAAAGAACCAGGACTACGACGGAGCCGGCCTGTGGGATCTCGTACCGACGGTCGCCGTCGTGCGGACGCCGGGTGCGTTGCCCCACGTTCGCGTCGGGACTGCCGGCTTGCTGAAGGCCAGCTTCGGCATGAACGCGGCCGGCGTCACCGTGGGCGGGCACCTGCTGTTCTCAAGATTCGCTCAGCCGGCTGGAACAGGCTTCACCGCGTTCGAACATGCCCTGCTCAAGCGCGCGGACAGTCTAGCCACGGCGGAAGCCATCCTCGCCGGCCAGGCGCGATGGGGCGCCTTCGCCTTCGCGGTCGCCGACCGCGATAGCGCCCGAGTGTTCGAATGCGACAGTCAAGAGGTCTTCGCCAGAACCCCGCGCGACGGACTGCTGGCTTGCGCCAACCACTACGTCGCGCCCGACGATCCGGCGGCTCGCGATCTGCTGCTGGCCGAGGGGGCCGGGCGAAATTCTCTGGCCCGTTGCCACCGTGCACGGACGGCTGCGGGAGAAGGCGACCTGACCCCGGCGCGGGTGGCGGACATACTCGCCGACCGCTTTGATCCATGCTGCGAGGCTGTGCGCTCCTTGGGGCAGACCATCGCTGGTCCCCTGACTGTGATGTCGGCGATAGCCGAACCTGCGTCCCGGCGATTGTGGGTCAGTGAGGGCGACGCGCCGACCTGTGATGGCCCCTATATCGGCTTTGACCTGGCCGAGGCGTTCGATGGCGGCCCCATCCGGCTGACCGAGCCTTTGGCGCCAGGCTTGTTCGCAGCCAGCAAGCGCCGTGTCGCGCTCCGCGCCAGCATGGCCGCTCGGAGCGCCCTTGAGACGGCTGAAGCGGACGATCCGGAGCGCGCGCACGATGCTCTCAGGCAGGCGATAGACTTGGACCCAACCGACTCGACGCATCGTCGACTCCACGCGCGGCTCCTCATCCGCCTGGAGCGATTTGAAGCGGCGCTCGACGCGCTCGAAATGCCGGCCGCGGTCGCACAATCAGTGAACGAACAGGCGGAAGCGGCCTACCTGGCGGCTATCGCGCTTGATTGCCTGGGACGGCGAAGCGACGCGGTCCGGCGGTTGAACGAAATCCTGGAGAGAGACCCGCTGGGCCCGGCCCTGACGCGGCTCAACTCCGGTCTGATCGACTTAGCTCGACGTCACGTGACCAAGGCCTTCGAGGTCCGGGACGCACGCCGGCTGCCGATGGCGTTCACCCTGCACAGCGGCGTCGAGTAGGCGCGAGCGGTCGGCGTCGCAGCTTGACAGTGGCCTCGCTCGCCTTCATTTAATAATAACAGATGTTATTTTTATGACATCGGGGGTGGACGATATGTCGGTCGATCAAACCGTCTTGCATGCGACGACTGGAGCCGATCGCTGGGGTCATGTGCTCGCGCATCACGCCCTGGAGGTGGAGATCGCCAAGGCGGAGGGGGTCTATGTCTTCGATACTGCGGGCCGCCGCTACTTCGACGCCTCCGGCGGGCCGATGGCGGTCAATCTCGGTCATGGCGATGCGCGGGTCATCCGGGCGGTGACCGAGCAGATGCAACGCTTCAGCTACTGCCACCCCGCGCTTGCGAATGGTCCACGGGCCGATCTGTGCCGCGACATTGCGGAGGTCACCCCCGAAGGCTTGGACAAGGTCTATCTGGTGTCAGGTGGTTCGGAAGCCGTCGAGACCGCCATCAAGCTGGCCCGTCAGTACCATTTGGCGCGTGGGGCGAGCGGCAAGCACAAGATCGTCAGCTGCTACGACAGCTATCACGGCATGACGCTCGCCACCCAGGCGCTGTCGGGATCGCCAGGTTCGGCGGGACCTTTCGAGCCGATGATGCCTCGGTGGCCCCACGTCCAGCAGTACAGTGACGCCCGCAAGCCCGAGTACCTCGACCGGGAGGCGTGGGCGCTGGTCTGCGCCCGGGAACTCGAGACCCTGATCCACTATGAAGGCGCGGCCAGCATAGCCGCCTTCATCGCCACGCCGCATGGATCGGGCGCGGACTACGGGCAAGTCGCGCCGGCCAGCTATTGGCATGAGATCCGCCGGATCTGCGACGAGCACGATGTCCTGTTCATCGCCGACGAGGTCGTCACCGGCTTCGGACGGACGGGCCGCTGGTTCGGCATGGATCACTTCGGGGTCGTCCCCGACCTGATGACCTTCGCCAAGGGTCTGTCGGCCTGCTACCTCCCGCTCGGGGCGGTCGCCGTGAACGCCAGGGTCGCCGAGCCCTTCGAGACGAAGACCCACTTCATCCACGGCTTCACGCACGGCGGCCATGCCGCGGCGTGCGCGGCGGGCTCCGCCGTGATCCGCATCCTTCATGACGACCACCTGGTAGAACGGTCGGCGGCCATGGGGCGACGGCTCTTCTCTCACGCCGAGCGTCTGCTTGCTCATCCTACCGTGGCGGCGGTGCGCGGTTGGGGCCTCTTCATGGTGCTCGAATTGGTCGATCCGGCCGGAGGCGGGTTCTTCGATCGCGGCCAGGGCGCCGAGCGCCTGTTCCAGCGCAAGGGGCTGGACAACGGCCTGGTGCTGTACAGCTCCCTCTACGGGCCCCGTCGCACCGCTCGCTTCGAGCGCGGACTGCCGATGTGGATCAGCCCGCCCTTCGTCATCACCGAGACCGAAATCGACGATCTGGCCGAACGGCTGGATCGCACTTTGTCGGAGTGGGAGCGCGCGCTCGGCGTCGCCTGAGACTGCAAGAACAACAGAAAAAGTGGGGAGAGAAAAATGCACGGACTATGGGGCGCAAGCCTGCGCACGCTGGCGATATCGACCGTCGGCTTCGGATTGGCGGTTCCCGCCGCATGCTGGGCCCAGGCGGATCCCGGAAGCGTCTTCGCCGTCGATGAGATCGTGGTGACCGCGCAGCGCAAGGAGGAACGCCTGAGCGAGGTTCCCATCGCGGTGACCGCTCTGAGCCAGGACCAACTGGACGCCAGGCAGATGACCTCCGCCACGGACCTGCAACTGATGGTGCCCAACCTCAGCTACACGGACACGAATTTCGGCGGCGCGAACTTCTCTATACGGGGCATCGGCCGGTCGGTGATCGGCGACGGCGCCGACTCCGGGGTCGCCCTTCATTCAAACGGCGCCTTCATCCAGGGCGACACTACCGGCGGAGAGTTCTTCGACCTGGATCGCGTCGAAGTCCTGCGCGGACCGCAGGGCACGCTGTTTGGGCGAAACGCCACCGGCGGCGCCATCAATATCGTCTCGGCAAAGCCTGGTCCCGACCTGGAGGGGGCCTTCGAGGTGGGAGCCGCTTCGTTCGACGGCTGGTCAGGGGAAGGGATGCTCAACCTGCCGCTCGGCGACAACGCCGCCACGCGCCTGGCATTTCGGGCGGCGCGCGAAGACGGTTGGGTACGCAATCTCTACACCGGTTCCCGGATCAACGGCGGCGAACTGGTCGCGGTGCGTAGCAGCTGGTCTTTCGATCCAACCGCCTCCACCCACATCGACCTCATCGGCAGCTATTCGAGGGCGCGTGGTAGCGGCATGACGGCGACCAAGCGGCTCTGCCACAGGGATCCGGTCGGCAATCTGGGGTGTCTATCAGACCGTCTGGCATTCGAGGCGCCGAACTTCCGCGGAACGCTGGCCGGAGCCTTGGCATCGCTGGACACTTCGCGGGCCGTCCGCGGCGTCCAGGCGATCGTTCCCGTTGGGACGGACCCGTTCAAGGACAGCCTGACGCCGGCCAGCTACCGGGAAGTCGCGATGGATTTCGACCCCAGCGTGGACAACCGGACGGTCAACGTCACGCTGGGTATCCAGCAACAACTCGGGTCGTTGACCTTCGATCTGCTGACGAATTTCCGCGAAGCGCGCGGGGAGTACACGACGGACGACGATTTCCTCGTTGCCTCCGGACAGTTCACGCCCGTTCCGATCTTTCCGACCGGCGTGATCCCGACCAGCGCACCCGACCCGACCAATCTGGGCAGTGTCGGCGGCAACACGATCGGCGCTTTCGGCAGGCCCTACACGCTCGAACGCGGAACTTCGAAGAGCTCGCAGTGGCTTCAGGAAGCCCGGATGACGTCGGACTTCGACGGGAGGTTCAACTTCACTGCCGGGCTCTTCTACCTCAACTACAAGAGCGAGGAGGACTTCTACTCGATATCCAACGTGCTCGATTCGGCATCAGCGGTCTTTGGCGGGGCGACGCCGCCGTTCTTCCGGCTTGAGACGCCGGTCAGCGATCTCTCGTCCTACGCCGCGTTCGGGGAGGTCTACTTCAAGCTGGCCGACAACCTGAAGCTCACCGGTGGCCTGCGTTGGACGCAGGACCGTAAGGCACAGGTGAACCGCAGCATGTTGCTCGAAGAGACGCCGTTCGTCTCCAACACGGCGAAGACCGAGGCCTGGACCGGGCGCGCCGGCTTCGACTGGAAGCCGGCGTTCGATCGGGACGGCGAGACCCTGGTCTACGGCTTTTATTCGCGGGGCTACAAGGGCGGCGGCTTCAATCCCGACGGGCCGGACGTAGGCGTGCCGGCATGGTTCGAACCCGAGTTCATCGACGCATTCGAAGCCGGCGTGAAGACCCGGATCGGCGAACGGCTTTGGCTCAACGCAACGGCGTTCCACTACGACTACAACGGGCTCCAGATCTCCAAGAGCCTCAACCAGACGATCCTCAACGAGAATGTGGACGCCAAGATCTGGGGCCTTGAGGCCGAGGGCGTTCTCAAGCTGGAGCATGGCTTCCAGATCGACTTCTCGGTGTCTCACCTGAACACGGAAGTCGGCGATACGATGAGCATCAACCCCCGGGACCCGACGGGCGGTCTGCCGGGGTTCGTTACGGTCAAGGACAACAGTCCGTTCTCGGCGACCGTCGGTGGTAACTGCATCGCCACCACCGCCCAGCTGGCGAATCTTCTGGGCGGGCAGCCGTTCGGAAGCTGCTCGAGCCGCGCGCTCAATCTATCTCCGGGGAACCCGGTGAGCCTGAAGGGCCGCGAGTTGGCGAACTCGCCGGACTGGAACCTCAATCTCGGTATCCAGAAAAGCGGTTCCGCCGGCCGCCTGACCTATCTGGCGCGCATCGACTACAGCGCGCGCTCGGCGTTCTGGGGACGAATCTTCAACGACCCCATCGACCGGATCAAGGGCTGGCAGGTCCTCAACGCCTTTGTCGAAGTGCGTCCGACATCCAGCGAACTCTACCTCCGGGCCGCGGTCAGCAACCTTTTGGACGCCGACAACATCACCGGCCACTACCTCACCGATCCGGCCAACGGACTGGCCACCAACGTCTTCACCCTGCGACCCCGTGAAGTCTCGGTCGCGGTCGGCTTCAGATTCTGACGACGAAATGATCCCGCCGGGAGGCGCGTCCCGTCGCGCCTCCCGGCGCGGTTCTTCCAGAAAATCAGGTGAGCATTGTCCCATTCGTCTAGTCGTGGCGAGCGATTGCCTCTGGTCTCGCTGATCGCTTACAGCCTCATAACCCTGCCGCTCGCCTGTGCCGGACTGCCCATCGCGCTCTACCTGGCGCCCCTATACACGGACCATGTGCGATTGGACCTCGTCGGGGTGGGGCTGGCCCTGATGGCCGCGCGTATCGTCAACGTCGTCGTCGACGTCCTGGTCGGCTGGCTCAGCGACCGCGACGGCGTGCTCGGATTTCGGCGCAAACCTTGGATCGCGATGGGAACCCCGGTCATGATGCTGGGGACTTGGCGGCTCTTCATGCCCCCGGACGACGCGACCCTGAGCTACCTCTTTGTCTGGGCCCTGGTCTTCTACGTCGGCTGGTCGCTGATCACGGTGCCGTACGGCGCGTGGGGGGCCGAGATGTCCGAAGACTACCACGAGCGATCGCGCATCGTCGGCTATCGGGAATCGATGAGCGTTGTCGGTTTGCTGTTGGCGGTGACGGCGCCGCTATTCTTCGGCGCTGATACCCCACTGGATCGCGTCGCGACCATGAAAGCCGATGTCACGGCCTTCACCTGGCTGACCGTGGCCTTGCTGCCGATCGCTGCCCTGATCCTGATCTGGCGGGTTGGCGAACGTCCAGCGGCACAGGCGTCTCCCGGCCATCGCCACAATGCGGCGCTCTTGGCCAACAAGCCCTTTCTCGTACTGCTCGCGGCCGGAGTGGTGTCCGCCCTCGGCAACGGCATCAACCAGACCACGACCATCGCCTTCTACACCTACCGCGCGCGGTTGCCCGCGGAAGCCGACGTCATGATCTTCGTGTTCTTCGTGGCCGCGCTGGTGGGCGCGCCATTTTGGGTCTGGCTAGGCGCGAAGCTGGGAAAGCACCGCGCGCTCGCCGTGGCGGCGGTTTGGAATGCGGCGTTCCTGGCGTTGATGCCGTTCATTCCGCCAGGCGACGTCGTCAGCTACACCTGTCTCCAGGTCGCGACCGGGTTCGCCTATTCCGGCCCGCTCATCCTGGGTGCGTCGATGGCGGCCGACGTCATAGACCTCGACTGGCTGAAAAGCGGCAGCCAACGTGGGGCGCTGTTCATCGCCGTCTGGGGGGTGGGTCAGAAGCTCTCGGAGGCGGTGGGCGTCGGAATCGCCCTACCGGCGCTGAAGGTCCTGGGTTTCACGCCTGAACAGGCGATGTCGGTGCCGGCTCAAGCCGCGCTCGTATCAGTCGGCGTTCTCGCCCCGATGGTTCTGGCCCTATGCACCGTGCCGCTGATCTGGATTTATCCGATCGACGCGCGAGCGCAGCACCGCATTCGGGCGATCATCAACTGGCGGACCGCCAGAGGCGCCAGCCTTCCAGCTTCCTGATCGCCCTAGAAGGCGCTCCGCCAGCCAGGCGATGCAGGCCGCCTCGGCCCGCCCAAAGCGTCAGGCCGTCTCGTCCTTGAACGCTAGACCGGCGTTCCTCTGGAGTCGGTCGATGAGCTTCTGCCCGAGCGCTGCGCCGGGCACCGAGACGCCGGCAGGCGCGGACGCACCTTCCTTCACCAGACAGACCGCCGTCTCGGCGATGATCTTCGAGGTCGAACCGTAGCCTGGGTCCCTGTCGCCATGGACACTGCCACGCACCTGACGGCCGTCCTTGTCGATGCCGATGAACAGCAGGTCGTAGAAGCCGGCCTCCCGCTCTTCCTTCGAAGGCCCTTCGCCCGGTTGCGGCCCGGCGGCGCCTTCGAGATCCGGGAACTCGACCGGCGTATCCGGGGTCAGCGCGATCATCTCGTCGTAGACGAAGTCGGCTCCGTAGGCGTGGTCCTGCAGCAGGTTGGACCGGTGGACGTTCTTGGTGTTGATCATCGCCATCATGAACGGCCCGACATTGGCGCCCAGGTCGTCGTCGTAGACAGGTTGATCGCCGCCGGGCTGCTCCGGCCCCTGGAATCCAGGCGTGAGGGCGAAGGGGCTGAACATCAGCATCATCAGCCCGGGATCCTTCCCGATGGCCTCCATTGTGGCCCTGCCGGTCGCGGCGGTGCCGCCGGACATGCCGCCGAGCATGGAGCGCACGCGCCCCTTCACCCGCGCCACCGGATGCCCGAAGTTCGTCCGGGCCAACTTCTCGACGAAATAGACCCCCAGCTCGAAGGGGACCGAGTCAAAGCCGCAGGAATGTAGAATCCGCGCGCCGGTCCGTTTCGCCGTCCCGTCATGGGCGGCGATCGTCTGGGCCATCCAGTTGGGCTCGCCCGAGAGATCCAGGTAGTCGGTCCCCGCCGCCGCGCAGGCCGCCACCAGATCCGAACCATAGAGCTGGTAGGGACCCACCGTGGTCAGGATCGCCCGGGCCCGGCCGACCATGGCGTTAAGCGAGGCCGGATCGGAGGCGTCGGCTACCACCAGGGGCGTCTGCTCCGGTGCGCCGATCTCGTCCCGTACGCGGGCGAGCTTTTCGGCGCTGCGCCCGGCCATGGCCCACTTGACCTCGGCGCCTACCCCGTAGGTGGCGTTCAGGTACTCCGCGACCAGCCGGCCGGTGAAGCCGGTGGCCCCATAGACGATGATGTCGAATTCCTCGTCGGCGTTCATGGCGCTAGATCCCTTGATGAGGCGGTAGACTTCCCGGAACTCCGCATGAGGTGCCGCCAGCCCGTGCTTTTGGCGGGAAGCGGTCCTCGCCCCCCGTCGTCCGGTCCTATGATTTGGTCGCGAGGTCGGACTTGTATTGCCGTTCCACGAACCAGCCGACGGGCCTGAACAAGGCGTTGTAGGCCGGTGATCGAAAGTGGCGGCGATAGCTGGCCAGCCATCGATCGACGAGGGCCCGATCGTATCGCCGGCCGTCGGCGATCACGATCCGCCAACGCCGCAGCGCGCCCAGGTCCTTGGTCGGGTCCTCGCCCAGAAGCAGGATGTCCGCGCGCAATCCCGGCTGCAGGATCCCGGTCTCATGGGCCTTCATGTGGCGGCCGTTCACGACGGTGGCAGAATGCAACGCGGCTTCCGGGCTTCCGAACGCCGTCGCCAACTCGTCGACCTCGTTCAACAGCGCATCCCCAGGGACAGCCCAGGGCATCAATGTGTCGCTGCCGGCTAGGACCTCGATGCCTTGGCGCCTGGCAACGTCGCTGATCCTCTGGACGGCTCCGACCGAGGCCAGATGCTTATGAATGGCCTGCTGGCCTTCCGGGTGGGGCACAAGGCCGGGCCAAGCCTGGGCCCAGATGTCTGGAAGCATCCCCGCGGCCGCGGTTGGCGGAAAACGTACCCGGTCGCTGGCGGTCAGCCTCGCCCGATAGGTCGAAATCGTCGGCGCGATGCTCAAGTGCTGAGCCTTCGCCATATTCACCGCCTCGGCGATCTCCTCGCTGGGCATCTCGGGCAGGTCCGCCGGGTTTATGTCGCTGCTCCAGAGCGGCTTGCGGTGCAGGTACGGGAAGCCCGTCAGATGCTGGACCTCCATCTCTCTGACGCTCGCCAATCCAACCCCGTGCGGAAAGTAGCCCACCGGCGGAAGCCGTGCCTCTGCCGCCGCCTCGGCGATCGCCCCAAACGTCGCCGCGTCCAGGTGGCTGTAAACCTTCACGCAATCGCTGGGCTCGGCCGTAATTCTGCGGACCGCCTCGCGGCCTTCGTTCGGATTGCCGACCGCCAAGGCGAACGGCCACAGGCGATCCTCGCCGTCCAGCACCGGACCGCACCGGGAGACGCGCGGCCCGCCTTCGCGCCCCGCATTCAGGCGTTCAGCCCATGTCCGGACACTGTCGTCGGCCGCCCCCATGTCGCGCACGCTGGTCACGCCATGGGCCAGATATTGAAGACCGAACAGTTGCTGGATGCCGACCAGAATCGGCGTTGGCGTGTGGACATGGGCATCGATCAGCCCCGGGATTGCAATGCAGCCGGGACAGACTGGCGAGGGATCGCCCGGCGCCGTGGCGCGGATCGACTGGATGCGCCCCGCGCGGACGGTGATCGTCTGGTGCTCGGCTCGATCGACGCCCGGATTCAGCACCGTCACGTCACTGATGACGATGTCGGTGCGCGGCGGCGCCGGAAGGCGCGGCGGGATCAGGACGAGCACGGCCCCGGACACGGCGGCGACGATTGCCACCACGCCTACGCCGGCGATGAGAACGAGACGTCGCATGAAGCCCTCCAAGTCTTCCAGCATTCCAGCGACGGGCGGCGAGCGCGCGGACAAAGGGCTCGCAATTTCGGCCATCGCCAGTCCACCGCTGCCCGCGGACCTCGCGCCTTGGCACGGCGATGACCTGATGGAGAAGGCGCCCTGGGGCGAGTATGCCCTCACCAAGAGGCGTCCCGCCGAAGCATGGTCGGTCGCGGATGGCAGAATGTGTTATATCTGCCAGCATTCTGCCGCCCTGCGGTGAAGGTCGTGAGAGCCGCAATGGTCGGAGGACGGGTGAAGACGGTCGTGTTTGTCGGCTTCCGGGGCGTGCAGGCTCTCGATGTCGTCGGGCCGATGGAGGTGTTCTCCATGGCCAACAGGTTCTCTTCCCGACCTCGCTATGAGGTCATCCTGGCCTCACCTGACGGTGGCGACCTGGTCTGCAGTTCCGGGATCGTGCTGGCCGGCGCAACGGCGTTGAAGGACCTGCCGGCGGAGGTCGACACCATCATCGTCGGGGGAGGCGAAGAGGCGACGCTGCGCGCCCTTCAATCAACCTGGCTCGTGGACTGGGTGCGCGACCGGGCAAGACGAACGCCGCGCATGGCAAGCGTGTGCAGCGGTGCCTTCGTGCTCGCGGGCGCCGGGCTACTCGACGATCGGCGTGCGACCACTCACTGGGCCGCTTGCGAGAATCTCAAGACGTTTCGACCCTCGATCAAGCTCGAGCCTGACGCAATCTTCGTGGCCGACCCGCCCATCTACACATCTGCCGGCGTCACCTCCGGCTTGGATCTTGCGCTCGCGCTAGTGGAAGCGGATTGCGGCCCGGAACTCGCCTTGGCCGTCGCTCGCAACCTGGTGCTCTTCATGCGCCGGCCCGGGGGGCAGACGCAGTTCAGCGCGGGGCTCAAAGCGCTAGCGGCAGCGGCGCCGAAGCTTCGACAGCTCGTCGCCGAGATCGTAGAGCAGCCCGCCCAGGATCTGCGCGTGCCGGAGTTGGCCGCACGGGCGGGCATGTCCGAACGCACCTTTGCCCGGACATTCCGCCAGGAGACAGGCGTCACGCCGGCGGCCTTCGTCGAACAAGCACGGATCGATCGGGCAAAGGCAATCCTCGAAACCTCTGATTGGCCTCTGGCCCGGGTCGCGGAGCGCGCGGGTTTCGGAAGTGTCGCCGCCCTCCACCGGGTGTTCTCGAGCCGGCTGAAGATCACGCCCGGCGAGTATCGCCAGCGCTTCGGCCGGCGGGGCGCGGGACCATACGCGGCCTGATCGCCGCACGGCCGTGCAAGGCTTGGCGGAATGTGAGAGGCATTCGGCGTTTCCGCCAAGGGCGAGAGCCGCGAGACTCTCCTGAAGAAACAGGAGCATCTCCGTTGTCACGCACCCTCGCCCTTGCCGCCGTCGTGGCCGCCTTGTTCGCATCAGGCTGCGTTGCTGCCGCCGCCTCGGACGCTGGCGAGCCGAAGACCCCTCCGGCCGCGGTCTCGGAGAGCGAGTACGCCGTCACCCTCGCCGGACTCCGCCCGCCCAAACGCCAGCGCCCGGTCGTCGCGGTCCTCGGCGCGAACGACGGCAGCGAAACGACGGACTTCCTGCTGCCGCTCGCGGTGCTGAGGGAGTCCAAGGCGGCGGATGTTTTCGCCGTTGGCGTGTCCCGTGGAACGCTGACCCTGATGCCTGCGCTGAAGATCCGCGTCGATCAGAGCATCGCCGATTTCGACGCGCATTATCCGGATGGCGCCGATTACGTTATCGTGCCGGCGATGCACCGCGCGGACGATCCTGCGGTGGTCGCTTGGATCCAGAAGCAGTCGGCAAAAGGCGCGACGATCGTCGCCATCTGCAGCGGCGCGCAGGTAATCTCGAACGCCGGCCTGCTGAAAGATCGCGCCGCGACCGGACACTGGTTCGACGTCGAGGGCCTGCAGAAGCAGAACCCGACCATGCGCTGGGTTCCTCATCGCCGCTATGTCGTCGACCGAGGCGTTGTGACGACGACCGGCGTGACCGCATCGGCCCCGATCTCCCTGGCCCTGGTGGAGGCCATTGCGGGGCGGGATCGCGCTCGCGAGGTGGCCGCGGCCCTGAACGTGCCCGACTGGAGCCCCACCTACCAGAGCGGCATGTTCTCCCTGCAGCCCAACCTGCCGACGATTACGGGGAACAAGCTTGCGTTCTGGAAGCACGAGAAGCTGGGCATTCCGGTCTCCAGCGGGGTCGACGACGTCGCCCTCGCCTTGAGGGCGGATGCCTACTCCCGGACCTATCGATCCCAAGCGCTGACGCTCGCGGACGCGCCGGTCAGGACGAACCACGGCGTTGAGCTCCTTCCCGACCTGCCGGCGAAGGCGGAGGTTTCGCACACCCTGGCGACCTCGGCGAACTACGGCGGCTTTGCCGCCCTCGATCACGCGTTGGCCGACATCTCCGCCCGATACGGCGAGAAGACGGCAAGGTGGGTAGCCACCCAGGTCGAGTACCCGGGCGTCGATAGGAGGTAGGGCAGGAACGCGTCGCGTCGTTGCGGCGGCCTATCGGCTCAGGCCGCGAAGGAGCAGCTCAATGTTGGTGGTGATGAGCTCCTCGCGCCGCCAAGGCAACTCGGGGATGGTGATCAGGGCGTGAACGACGCCGATCGTGGTGGTCACTAGGACCTGGGAAAGCACTTCGGTGTCGATGTCCCTGAAGGACAGGTCCGCCTTGCCCATCTCGATCACGCTTTCCATCAGGGCGAACCGCTTCCTGACGTCGAATTGAACCACGTAGAACTGGTCGTCGTCCGCCTCCGCGACGTCCTGGTTCATGAAGACGATTCTGTAGCTGTCGGGCTGCTCAAGCCAGAAGTCGATCATTCCGCGAACGATCGCAGCCAGGCGCTTCGGGGCGGCCTGCTCAGTGTTCGCCGCCGCGACGGCGTAGGCTTCAAGTTCAGCGAAGACGTCATCCCAGAGGTGACGTAGGAGCGCGCGTTTGCTCTTGAAATAGCCGTAGAAGGTCATGGTCGGGCAGCCCGCCCGCTCGGCGATCTTACGGATGGAGACGCTCTCGTAGCCGTTCGTGGCGAAGAGCGTGCGGGCCGCATCCAGCAGACGCTGGCGCAGTCGCTCGCCTTCGTCGCGGCCTCGCCTTACGCGCTTCCCCACCGTTTCGGACGCCAAGGATTCGTCCCTCAAGTTCCTGTCCGAACCACTCGTAAGGCCTGCGCCTGGCGGCGCAAACTCCCATTCCGCCCTCATTGACGCCGCGGGCTTGGAACGCAGCGCATACATTTCGTACGCGCACCAGAAAACCCATCCATACGGTCCGGCAACGCCGTGTGCGGACGGCGACTGCCGCCCTTATGTCCCGTTGCGCGAGGAACAGGCTCAAAATATCGTGCGCGTACGATATTGGAGGGTCTGACGTGACCACTTGCTTCGTCTTCCATGAACGCTGCCTCTGGCACGATGTCGGGCCATCGACCGCCATCCTTCCAAGCCGCACGCGCTGGCAGCCCGGCGTGCATTTTGAGAACCCCGAAACGAAGCGACGGCTTAAGAACCTGTTGGACGGCTACGCCGTGACCGATGAACTCATGCGTCTGACCCCCGCGCCGGCCGGCCGTGCGGCGCTTGAGCGCGTCCATACGCCCGCCTATGTCGACAAAGTCCAGGCTCTATCGAACGCAGAGGGCGGTGACGCCGGAGAGGTCGCCCTGGTCGGCCCCGGGTCGTTCGAGGCCGCCCAACTCGCAGCAGGCGGGGCGATCGCCGCGGTCGAGACCGTCCTGCAAGGGGGCGCGCGCAATGCCTACGCCCTTGTCAGGCCACCGGGGCATCATGCCGAACCCGATCGAGGAATGGGCTTTTGCATCTTCGGGAATATCGCCATCGCCGTCCGCGACGCACAGGCCCGCCTGGGTCTGCGCCGCGTCGCGGTCGTCGATTGGGATGTCCATCACGGCAATGGAACCGAGACCATCTTCGCGGACGACCCTTCGGTCTTGACGATATCCCTCCACCAGGACGGACTCTATCCGATGGGCCGCGGCGCAGCTGCCGACCGTGGTCGGGAGGCCGGTCTGGGCTACAACATCAACTGCCCGTTGCCCCCGGGCTCCGGGGGCGGGGCCTATCTCCACGCCCTCGACCAGATCGTGGTTCCCGCCCTGGAGGCGTTTCGCCCGGAGCTGATCATCATTGCGTGCGGGTTCGATGCGTCGCTGATGGATCCGCTCGCCCACATGATGCTGACCTCGACCCATTTCAGAGCCATGACCGTGCGGATGATGGACTTGGCCGAACGGCTCTGCGGAGGGCGGCTCGTCGCCATTCACGAGGGAGGGTACTCGGCTGAATACACGCCCTTCTGCGGCCTGGCCGTCATTGAGGAGATGTCGGGAGTGTCCAGCGGATGCGCCGACGTCTTCGCTCAGATCTTTGACGGGATACCCGGCCAGGCGCTTACACCCTGGCAGGCTGACGCCGTCACCGCCGCGCGCTCGGCGGCGCCGCTACTCTCGCAGCTGTAGGCGCTAGGGCCGATAGGGCTCTTCACGAACGGCGTGGCCGAGGACGATCTTGAGGAACAGAAGCGGCTGCAGCCAGGCCAGGTGAGGCAAGCTCGCCGACGGCAGGCCGTTCAAGACGACGGCGACGCCGACCAGCGCCAGGGCCACGGGCCGTCGAAGATAGAGCGGCGTCGCCAGGGTGATCGACGTCGCGAGGATCAAGAGCACATACCAGCCCAGCCCGACGATCCAGCTGGCCGGCGCCCAGACCATCCATGCGGCCAGCGCGTGGACATGAAGCATGGCGAACAGGAGATGGTTCTTCAGGAGGCGAGAAGCCAAGCCTGCATCGGGTTCCGGCGGCGTGCCGTAGAACCGCTTGCAGGAGTTCAGGCTGTTGGCCACGGCGCCGCCACCAACGTCGAACGCGATGATGAGCCCCAGGGCCCAGGCACCCCAACCCCATGGAGTCTGCGGTCGCCAAAGGTCGAGCCCGAGCCAGAGCGCCAAGGCCAGGCCGGCCGCGATCGGTAGGAACCGTTCTGCGGGCGTAGCGCCCGTGCCGGCGCTGTAGTCCGCTCTTCCCGCGTACGACCAATCTATCCTGACCTGATCCTTCACGGCTCACCCTTTCGCTTTTAGTCCGCGCGCCCGGAGGTGGATCGTGGCGCGCGTCCGGCGGACCAAGGGGTGGTCCCCGCTTGACCGCGCCACATCCTCACCCGATTATAGTACGCGTACCGTAAAGGCTCCAGGGCTGCTTGGCGAGGGAGCGCAAGACGCGAAGGGAACAGGGCGATGGAACAGCAGGTGGACATTGCCCGCCCGTCTGGAGTCGATGGAAGCACCGCCAAACGAGTGGATGTCGTCATCGTTGGGGCGGGTTTCTCCGGCCTCACTGCCGCGCGTCGTTTGGTCGAGGCGGGCGCGGCTGTCGTGGTGCTCGAAGCCGACGATCGGGTGGGTGGCCGGACGATGCCTGGCACGATCGCCGGGCACACCGTCGATCTGGGCGGTCAGTGGGTCGGACCAACCCAGCTCGATCTGCTCAAGCTGGCCGAAGAGTTTCAGGTCAAGACCTCGCTGCAGTACGTCGACGGTCAGAACATCATGGATGTGGCGGGACAGCAGGTCCGATACGCCGGCGAAATCCCGATGCTCGAACCCGACGATCTCGCGGAGTTCGGGCGCGTGACCGGCATGATCGACGATCTGACCCAAGGGCTCGACCCGACCGCTCCGTGGACTTCGCCGTTGGCCGCACAACTGGATGCCCAGACGGTCGAAACCTGGCTTGGCGTCGCCACGCAGTCCGAGCCGACTCGAGCGCTCTTTCGGTTCCTGACCCGGGCGGTCTATTCGGTGGAGCCGGGCCAGATCTCGATGCTCTATTTCGCCAACTATGCGGCGTCGGCCGGCGGGTTTGCCCCCCTGATCGGCACGCGCGGCGGGGCCCAGGACAGCGTCTTCGACGGCGGGGTCTGGCAACTCGCTGCGAAGCTGGCCGAGGGGCTAGGCGACCGGATCCTGCTCAACAGCCCGGTGAATGCGATCCGCCAGGATTCCGACACCGTCCAGGTCAGCAGCGGTTCCGCGACCTGGACCGCCAGGTACGTGGTCGTGACGGCCCCGCCTGCCATGGCCGCCCGCATCGCCTATGAGCCGCCGATGCCGGCCCTGCGAGACAGTCTCAGTCAGCGCATGCCGCTGGGGTCCGTGATCAAGATTCTGCTGGCCTACGAAACGCCCTTCTGGCGCGAGGAAGGCCTGAGCGGCCTGATCACCTCCGACAAGATCCCCACCGGCCCCTGGTTGGACAAGAGCTTCCCGGGCTCACAGTTGGGCGGACTGGTCGGCTTCTTCGACGGGGGGCCGGCCCAGGCCTGGGCGGATCGGCCCGCTGCGGAGCGGCGCGCCCAGGTCTTGGACGATCTGGCGACCTATCTTGGAGATCGGGCCCGCCATCCGATCGACTACGCCGAGCAGGTATGGCCCAACGCGCAGTGGCAACGCGGGGGCTATGTCTCCGTCGCCGGTCCCGGCGTGCTCACGGCGTTCGGCCCCGCTCTGACGGCGCCGGTCGGCCGCATACACTGGGCAGGCACCGAAACATCAGATCGTTGGATCGGCTATATCGATGGCGCAATCCGTTCCGGCGAACGCGTCGCCGAGACGATCGGGCCCCTGCTGCGTGCAAACTAGAATTGGCGAGCTAGTCGGCGATTGACCCGGACCACGAAGAGCCAGTGCCAGAGCCACAGCGGCAGCGCGACGAAGCCGGCCGCTGCGCCGACCTGGCTCGGCCAGAGCGAGACAATCTGCGCGGCGCACCAACCGAACCCGCTGATGGCGCCATATCCCCTCAAGTGGCTCAAGCGAATGTTGAGCGCCGCCTCGGCGCGGATCGACCGCGCCACATGATGGATGATGAAAAAGTCCTCGATGAAGTTGTAGGGCAGCAGGAACATCAGCCAGACGGACCGGGGCGCGGCGGCGCGGCACGACGGCCTGACCAGCGCAAGGCAGCGTTCGAGGGATCGGCAGTAGAGGGCCACAAGGCAAAGGAAAGCGAGCACCACAGCTGCCGCTGGTCCTCGGCCCAGCGCGTTCACTTCGCCGAGGACACCATCGCCCGCCTGGGGCTGCAGAAACGGAATAGCCAACAGATAGGCGACCACTGCGGTCGCGGCCAACTTGAGGCTCAGGACCAGCTTGGGGCGCACATGCTGGCGTTCGGGTTCCATGGCAGACCCTTCAACCGGCCAATCGTCTTGGCGCTGGCGCCGCCAAGCCTGCGGCCACATAGGCAAGGAGGTTGTTCACCGCCGTTCCGTGCCAGCCGGGGCTATCCGTCCGGCGGTTGATCTTCAGATACGGCACGGCGGCCATGCCGAACACCACGTTCACGAAGGCATACTCGATGCGCTCCAGCAGGACCATCTCGGGTAGATCGGCCAGATGCTGACGGAGCTGTTTAACAAATTCGGCGGCGCCATCGGCCAGCATGTCATCGACAATTCTGGCTGCGGCCGGCGCCTCGCCCAACAGTATCCGAGCGAGAAGCTTTATGGCCGCGGCTCCCCACTCGTAGCGTAGCGGCAGGGTGAGCGTCGGAACGAACGCCCACTGGACGATTCCCAGCAGCGGTTCGGACATTGCATCGGCCGGCGACAGCTGCAGGGCTCGCACCTGAGCTTCGGACGGCGACTCGTTGAGGGCGTCGACAATGCGCGCCAACACAGCCGTCACCAGAGCGTCTCGATCACCGAAGTGGTAGTGGATCGCCCCGGTGTTGCGCTGGCCCGCCGCCTGGCCAAGCGCCCGTAGCGACGCGCCTTGAATGCCATGCTCGGCGAAGAAAACGATGGCGGTCTCAAGGATCCGATCGCGACCGTCGCCTCCGCCTTCCGTCTGCTTCTGAACAGATTTTTCCATATGGGCCAAAGACACGGCTTGCCGGCCTAAATCAACTGCTTTAGTGACGATTAAAGCAATTGATTTAGAGGTCGCCATGATTGGTGAGTACGTCGCGCATTGTGTGATCGGGGCCGGGTTCCAGGGGCTACCAATCGTCAAGAAGCTGATGGAGCTTGGCGAGGAAGTGATCTGCCTTGATCGCAACTCGGACGTCGGAGGAATTTGGCACACCGGCGCCTATGAGACCGCTCACATCATCTCGTCGAAGTATTCGACCGGATTCCCCGATTTTCCGATGCCCGCCGGCTATCCGGATTTTCCCTCGAAATCTGAGATGCAGCGCTATTTCCGGAGCTATGCGGAAGCCTTCGATCTGCTGCCGAACATCCGCTTCAATGTCGCCGTGACGCGGGTTTCCCCAATTGGGTCGGACGCGGATGGCGCGCGCTGGCGTATCGAGACGGCCGCCGGGGAGACCTACCGATGCCGCACGGTCACCATCGCCTGCGGCCACCATTCCGAGCCCAAGGTCGCGTCGTACCCCGGAGAATGGACAGGCGAGTCGATGCCGTCGAGCCATTACCGGAGTCCCCATCAGTTCGCGGGCAAGCGTGTGCTGGTGGTGGGCTCAGGCAACACGGCTTGTGACGCCGCCGTGGATGCCTCGCACCACGGGGTGACCTCCGACATCTCAATCCGCGAAGGGGTCCATTTCTTCCCGAGGACCTTTGCCGGCCGACCGATCGACACCCTTCTGCAGGCGTCGCCGATCCGCGGGGATTGGATCGACAAGATCATCGCCCGCGTCATCAACGCCACCGCGGTCGGGGACCTGCGACGGTGGGGGATGCCGCGTCCGAGTCAAGGCATCCTTGAGACGCATCCCGTCATCAACACGGAACTTCTGCGTCGAGTTCGGCTCGGCGAGATTGGCGTACGTCCCGAGATCGCCAGCTTCGACGGGAACTCGGTGATCTTCGCCGACGGCTCCCGCAAGGCTTATGATCTGATCCTCTGGGCCATCGGCTATCGGATCACCCTTCCCATGCTGTGGCCGGAAGATCGGCTTATCGATTGGGAGGATGGGCTTCCCGTTCTCTTCCTCATGATGATGAGTCCTAAGCGGAGGGGCCTGTTCATTGCTGGACTTGGGCAGGCACGCACCGGGGGTGGGCCGCTCTTCGAGAGTGCAGGCTACCTGTCGGCCCGGATGGCCGCGTTCGAGGCGCGTGATGCCGAAGGCGTCATGGCCAAACTCGGCAAGCACGGCGTTATGCGGTTTGCCCAGCGATGGCAGGGTCTGCGTTTCGTCGAAAAGGCCGACACGAAGTCGCGTAGTCTCCACGAACATCAGTCGGCCCTGCGAGGGCTTGCCGCGATCCTGGACGACATTCGGGCGCCCGACGCGACCTCTCGCACGGGGTCTTGCGACGTTCGGCCGGATCTTGAAATCACTCGGCCGCTCGGTGTCGCGGCGTGAGCGCAGTTATCCGAAGCGAAGCCGTCGCAACATCGGAAGCAATGGCGAACGGCATGCGCCTCGCCTATCGATATGATGGCCCGGCCTGCGGCGCGCCGGTGGTGCTGATCCACGGCCTGGGACAAACCTTGGTCGATTGGCCAGAGGACTTCATCGACAGACTGGCCGGGGCCGGCTGTCGCCTCCTCAGGTTGGACAACCGCGATGTCGGTCGGTCATCGCGAATGGATCATTTGGGCGCTCCGCCATTGCTAAGCCTTTGGCTCAGCGCAGCCCTGCGTTTGCCGGCGCCAGCCAAGCCGCCCTACGACCTCGTCGACATGGCGGCGGATGTCGTGGCGCTGTTGGATGCCTTGGACATTGGGTCGGCCCACTTCATTGGCGCTTCCATGGGCGGAATGATCGCGCAGCGGATCGCCGTCACCCATCCGAAGCGGGTTCTCTCGCTCACATCGATCATGTCTTCCTCGGGCGCGCCCGGCCTGCCCGGTCCCCGCAAGGACGTCCTGGCTGCTTTCACGCGCGACGCGGGGCCTGATGGCTTGGCGAGCGCGGAGGAGAGAGCCAAGCGATTCCGCCGCCTCATCGCAGGGACATTGACAGACGGCGACCTTGTGGAACTTGAGCGCCGGGTCGGGCAGTCGACGGCATACGGCTGGCCGCTAGGCAGCGGCGCGGCGCGACAGTACGCGGCGATCCTCGCCGATCGGGATCGACACCGTCTGCTCTCCAGGATTCGCGCTCGGTGCCTCGTCATCCACGGAGAGGAGGACCCCTTGCTGCCTCTGGCTCATGGCTTCGACACCGCCGCGCGCATTTCGGGAAGCCGCATTGTCGCGCCGCGGCACATGGGTCACGAGATCACGTTGAGCAATGGCCAGATTATCGCCGATGAAATTCTGGACCAGATCGCGGCGGACGAGCACGGATGAGGGCGAAGTCGAGCCCAGCGCTTCGCGATCCAAATCCGAGCCGTCCTGTTGTCTGAGGATGTTTTTCGTAACGCGCTCAGCCCTCGTCAGCTCGTGTGCTTGCAACTGGCCGCCTCGGGGTTAAGTGCGCCGGAGATCGGGGTGCGTCTGGGCATCTCGCCTCGCACCGTCAATCAGCACATCGGCGAAGCGTGCGAGCGGCTTGGCGTCCGCACCCGGATCCATGCGGTCGCGCGGGCTGTCCAATTAAAGCTGATCGAAGTCTTCTAGCACTCCGTAAGTTGACGGACGGCATTCCTGCGGATTGTGGACAACTGGGCCATCCGCAACACTTCTGGCGCGCAATCGCCCGTGACGCGGCGTCTTTGGCGAGTCGCCGCGGCATCGCATGTGGGGCCCGACGCTGTGAACGTTCATTCCGGCCTGCTGGAAGCGGCCGATCTGAAGGTGGAAGCGTATCGTGTCCTCTACTGGTGTCTGCCCGCCGCGGTCTTGGGAAACCAATTGGGAAACCAAGTCCGACCCGCCCGATCCCGCGCCCTCCGAAGTCAGATCGTTTGCGCCCCGCCAGGTCACTGAGCGACAGCTGGTGTGCCTGGCCTGGGTTCAGGAGGGCAAGAGCGCTAGCGACATCGGCGGAATCCTCGGCATCTCCGGCCGCACAGTCGAGGGCCACATCGCCAAGGTGTGCGAGCACCTCGGCGTCAAGACGCGCATCCAGGCCGTCCTGAAGGCGCGCGACCTCGGCCTTCTCCGATCCCCCACGCCGTAAACTTACGTGGTCCAGGCACGTAGGCTTACGCGTCGGCGCTACGGCCCCGCTGCGCGAACCTGCGGTCTGGAGATCTGCTCATGCCGATGGACCTGCCCGACGCCCTGACGCTCGCCGCGCAATGCGCGCCGGCAATCGCACCGGAAACGTTGTTGTCGATCGTCCAGGTCGAGAGCGGGTTGAACCCGTTGGCGATCGGCGTGAACGGCAAGCCGCGCGTTGTAGTGACAGCCAGGACGCCGGCGGAAGCCGTCGCGAAGTCCTCGGCTCTGATCGCCGCCGGCCGCAGCGTCGATCTCGGCCTCGCTCAGATCAACAGCAAGAATCTCACCTGGCTCGGCCTCACCGTCGAAGACGCTTTCGACCCCTGCCGCAACCTCGCCGCGGCGGCGCGCATCCTGCGCGGCGGGTACGACGCCGACCAGGCTTCCGTCGTCGGCGAGCAGCAGGCGCTGCGTGTGGCGCTGTCTCGGTACAACACCGGCGACGCCGCGCGCGGATTCAACAACGGTTACGTCGCCAAGGTGGTCAGCGCCGCGGCGCGCGTCGTGCCCGCGATCCAGTCGGGTCCGGTGATGTCGACGGAAGCGACCGAACCCCCGCCTCCACGTCCCGCCTGGGATGTCTTCGGCCAATCGACCGGCGGCGGCTTCGTCATCCTCATCTCGACGCCTGCGCCCACGCCTGACGGAGACCCGAAGTGATCGCGCGCCGCGCCCGCCTGCTAGCCTGCCTGACCCTGCTCGCCGTGGCGAGCGCCGAGCCCGCCTATGCGCAGGCCGTGGGCGGCAACATCGGCACCTTCATCCAGAACATCATCGACCTGCTCAACAACAACGTCATCCGCGGCCTGGCGGTGATCGCGATCATCATCACCGGCATCGCGTGGATGTTCGGGCATCTCGACATGCGCCGGGCCGGCACGGTGGTGGTCGGGATCATCGTGATCTTCAGTGCGGCGGCCATCGTCGACCTGATTGTCGGCGGTGGGGGCGGAGGCTGACGCCATGACCACCGAACCCGAGGAGCGCCTGGTCGAAGACACGCTGTTCCTGGCCTGCACGCGGCCGGCGATGGTGGCCGGCGTGCCGATGGAGGCCATGGGTCTCAACCTCATGGTCTCGGCGACCATCTTCCTGGCGGCGCACTCGCCGTTCTATCTGCTGATCGCCCCGGTGCTGCACGTCGTGTTCCGGGCTGTCTGCAAGCACGACCACAACGCCTTCCGGGTGCTGTGGATGTTCATCGACACCAAGGGTCGGGCCCGAAACGGATCGGCCTGGGGCGGAAGTTCCTTGACGCCGCTGCCCCTTCGCCGACGCTTCACCGCGCAGGAGGTGCTGCGTGGCTAACCTGGCCCTCCAACCCCGGCCGGCCTCGTCAGCCCTGTTGCGCGAACTCGATCCGCGCGCCGCGCTACCCTATGCGCGGCATGTCACTGGCCGGATCATCGGACTCGACACCCAGGCGCTGATGCTGTCGTTCCAACTCGACGGCGCCAGCTTCGAGACCGCCGACATTCGCGACCTCAACGACTGGCACGCTAAGCTGAACGGCGCTTGGCGCAACCTCGCCGACGACCGGCTGGCGGTCTGGCATCACCTGGTCCGGCGCGAACACCATGGCTATCCCGAAGGCCGCTTCCGCTCGGCCTTCGCCGCCGATCTCGACAGCTGCTACCGCGCCCGCCTCGGCGCCACGCGGATGTTCGTCAACGAGCTGTTCGTGACCCTGGTGCTGCATCCCGGCCGCGAGGCCGCCGATCGCGCCGGGGCTTGGTTCGCCCGCACGCGCAAGACGCCGATGCTCGACGCCGAGGACGAGGCGGTCAAACGGCTGGAAGACGCCGGCCGCGACCTTTCCCAATACCTCGGCCGCTACGGCGTCCGGCCGCTGGGCCTCTATGAGCGCGACGGCCTGTGGTTCTCCGAACCCATGGAAGTGCTGCGCCTGGTGCTGACCGGCCGGCGCGAGCGCGTGCCGCTCGTGCGTGGCCATCTCGGCTCGGCGATCTACACCGCCCGGGTGATCTTCGGCCGTGAAGCGCTGGAGATCCGCGATGCCGCCGACGCCCGGTTCGCCGGAATCTTCGGGATCAAGGAATATCCGGCCGTCACCCGGCCTGGGCTCTGGAACGGCCTGCTCTCGGCCCGTTTTCCGTTCGTCGCCAGCCAGTCGTTCAGCTTCCTGTCGAAGGCCGCCGCGCGAGCGGTGATGGAGCGCAAACAAAACCAGATGCTGTCGGCCCGGGACCGGGCCGCCTCACAGATCGTCGGCCTCGGCGATGCCCTCGACGACCTGATGTCCGGCCGCTTCGCCATGGGCGACCACCAGGCCTCGGTCCTGGTCTACGGAGACGATCCGCCCGCGCTGGCCAACAACCTCTCGGCGGCCCGCGCCATGCTGGCCGACTCCGGCCTGGTCACCGCCCGCGAGGACTTGGCGCTGGAGGCCGCCTTCTGGGCGCAGTTTCCGGGGAACTTCAGCCGCCGTGTCCGGCCGGCGGCGATCACCTCGCGCAATTTCGCTGCCCTGGCGCCGTTCCACACCCATCCGGCCGGCCGCGCGGACGGCAACCATTGGGGCGCGGCGGTGGCGGTACTGCGCACCTCGGCCGGCTCGCCCTATCACTTCAACTTCCACGTCGGGGACCTCGGTCACACCTTCATCTGCGGCCCGTCGGGCTCGGGCAAGACGGTGGTCCAGAACTTCATGCTCGCCCAGCTCGAGAAGCTGGGGCCGCAGATGGTGTTCATCGACAAGGACAGGGGCGCGGAAATCTTCGTCCGAGCCTGCGGCGGGACCTACCTGACCCTGCGCAATGGCGAGCCATCCGGCTTCGCGCCATTCAAGGCGCTGACGTTGTCCGCCAGCAATTGCGCCTTCCTCGGCGCGCTGGTCCGCCAGCTCGTGGGCGCCAGCGACCGGCCGCTGTCGGTGCAGGAAGAGCGCGCCATCGACGATGCTGTCCTGGCGCTATGGCCGCTGCCGGCCGAGCAGCGCTCGCTTTCGGCTTTACGGACCTTGCTCGGCCAGCGCGACGCCGGCGGCGTCGGCGCCCGGCTGGAGAAGTGGTGCCGGGGCGGCGCCTTCGGCTGGGTGCTGGACAACGAGGCCGACGCGATCGGCCTCGACGCCCGCTTCCTCGGCTTCGACATGACCCATGTGCTGGACAACGCCGAGGTCCGCACGCCGATGATGATGTACCTGTTCCACCGGCTGGCCGCCCTGGTGGACGGCCGCCGGCTGGTCATCGACATCGACGAGTTCTGGAAGACGCTGGGCGACGAGGCCTTCCGCGGCCTGGCCCAGGACGGCCTCAAGACCTATCGCAAGCAGAACGCCTTCATGGTCTTCGGCACTCAGTCGCCCGCCGACGTCCTGCGCTCGCCCATCGCCCACACGATCCTGGAGCAGTGCGCGACCAAAATCTTCCTGCCCAACGCCCACGCCGCCGAGCGCGACTATGTCGAGGGCTTTGGCCTAACACGTCGGGAGTTCGCCCTGGTCCGCGAGGAGCTGGCGCCTGAGTCGCGCCAGTTCCTGATCAAGCAGGGCCTCAACTCCGTCGTCGCCGAACTGCGGCTGGACGGACTGGATGACGAATTGGCGGTGCTCTCGGGCCGGACCGAGACGGTCGACCTGCTCGACCGCATCCGCGCCAACCATGGCGACGACCCCGCCCAGTGGCTCGAACCCTTTAATCAGGAACGGAGGCTCCTCCGATGAAAACCCGCCTCGTCAGACATCGCGTTGGGGCGGCCACAGCCGCGCTCGCCCTCGGCCTGGCCGCAACCACGGCCCACGCCACGGGGATGGTCGTCTACGACCCCGCCGCCTACTTCAAACTGATCGAGCAGGCCAAGACCGCCCTGGATCAGTTGAACGAGCTGAAGACCCAGGTGAAGCAGGGTGAGAAGCTGTTCGACAGCCTCAACCAGGCTTCAGGCGTCGGTCAGATCGCCAGCCAACTTGGCCTGCCGTTGCTGCGGGAGATGCTGCCCGACGTCTCGGCGCTGGCTGCAGCGACCAAGGGCGATCTATCGGGTCTCGGCTCGATCGGCGCGCGCGCCGGCGCCATCCGCGACGCCAATCGGCTCTACACCCCGCCGGCCGGCGATCCGCTCGGCGCCGATCTGGACGCCGCCGGCATGCGGGCGGCGCGCGACCTGGCGCTGGGCGAGGCCGTCTCGACAGCCGGCAGCCAGCGACTTGCCGGCCTGCAGACCCTGCAGCAGGCCATCGACGCCGCCCCCAACGCCCGCGCCGTTCTCGACATCCAGGCCCGCGCGACCACCGAGCAGGCGATGATCGCCAACGACCAGATGCGACTTCAGGGCCTGGCCATGGCGCAGGCGGCGGAGGATCGATTGGAGGCCCAGCGCCAGCGCGAGCGCATGGCGGCGGCTCGGGAGGCGCGCATGGCGCTCTACCGTCAGGGCTTCCAATGACCGCGCGGGTCGCCGGCCTCCTAGCGCTCTTGGGGCTGGCGGCCTGTTCGCCGCAGCCGCGCAGCGCTTCCTACTTCGAGGCCCATCCCGAAGAGGCGGCCAAGATCGTCGTCGACTGCGCGTCCGGCGCCCATCGCGGGGAAGAGTGCGTGAACGCCAAGGCCGGCGCCGCGGCCATCCGGCGCAAGGCGCGGATGGACCGCTACAAGCAGAACTTCTGAGGCGCGCCCGTGGAACCGTTCGCGATCTTCCAACCGGCCTACCAGTTCATCGACGCCAAGCTCGATGTCTTCCTGAACCAGCGCGCCAGCTCGGTGATCGCCGAGGTGTCCGGGCCGCTGCGCGTGGCCCTGGTGCTCTACGTCCTGCTCTACGGCTTCGCGATCCTGCGCGGCTCGATCAGCGAGCCGGTGATGGATTTCGTGGTCCGCAGCATCAAGCTCGCCTTCATCTACATGCTGGCGACCACAGTGGCTTACTCCACCTACGTCACCGATCCGTTGTTCCACGTCCTGCCCGACACCCTGGCGCAAGCGATCAGCGGCGGCGGCGTGCCAGACGTCGGCGCGGCCTTCGACCAATTCTTCAGCCGCGCGGCCTATCTCGCCGAGAAGATCGCCAAGGAGGCCAGCCCCGTCGACTTCGGGCCCTGGATCCTGGCGGCCGTGGTCTACATCATCGGCGCCCTGGCGGCCGCGCTGGGCTTCGGCGTGGTCCTGATCGCCAAGGTCGCCCTGGCCCTGCTGGTGGCGCTGGGGCCGATCTTCATCGCCTGCGCGCTTTTCGACGGGAGCCGCCGGTTCTTCTTCGGCTGGCTGTCGCAGGCCGTGAACTACCTGGTTCTGTTCGCCCTGATCATCACCATCTTCCAGCTCATCCTGTCGCTGGTCGATCAGCAGTGGGGCCAGATCGACGGCCAGGACCCGATGGCCGGCGGCCTGCTGTTCATCGCGCTCTGTCTGCTAGGCGCGATCTTCTTCCTGCAAACTCCGGCCATCGCGGCCGGGATCGCGGGCGGCGCCAGCGCCGGCCTCGCCGACTTCGCCAATGCCGCGTCGCTTAGCGGTGCGCCCCGGTCGGGCGCGCCGCAGGGACCGCAGGAAGCGCAGCGAAGCGCGCCGCGTGGCGGCGGCAGCATCCGGCCGGCGGGAGCACGGTGATGGGAAAGTTGATCATTGTCATCGTGGTGCTGGCGCTCGGCGGCTGTTCAACGATGGGCAGGGAGAAGGCCCCCGTGTGCGACGGCAAGCACCGGCGACCGGCGAACCTCTATGGCTCGGTGCTGGACCCGGCAGCTCAGCCCGCCGCGGCGCCGGCCAAGCCCGACAAGCTCTCCGCCGTCCCATCGACCAGCTATCCGAGTTGCATATGACCGGCGCGCGCGACCTCAAGGGATACTTCGACGAGGCCAAGACCTGGAACGCCGACCAGTTGCGCGCGGCTGAGCGGTCGCGGCGGCTGGCCTGGAGCGTCGCCGCCTTCGCCGGCTTGGTCGCCACCGTCGCGGTCGGGGCCGTCGCGGCGCTGGCGCCGCTGAAGACCGTCGAGCCGTTCGTGGTTCGCGTCGACAGGACCACCGGCGCGGTGGACGTCATGTCGGCCCTGAAGTCGGAGAAGCCGCTTAGCTACGACGAGGCGGTCACCAAGCACTTCCTGGCCCAGTACGTCCGGGCCCGCGAAGGCTGGCTCGCGCCGGCGGCTGAGGCCAACTTTCGGCAGGTCTCGATCATGTCGACCCCGGCCGAGCAGCAGCGTTGGGGCGACTTCTTCCGGCCGGCCAATCCGTTGAGCCCGCAGGTCGTCTACGGTTCGGCCGGCGAAGCTCAGGTCGATGTCCGGGCGATCAGCTTCGTCAGCGACGGCGTCGCCAACGTCCGCTTCCACCGGATCGTGCGGATGTCGCAGCAGGTCACCGAAAGCGACTGGATCGCGACCCTGGCCTTCACCTACACCAAGGCGCCGATGGCCGAGGCCGACCGCTGGCGCAATCCGCTGGGGTTCCAGGTGACCAGCTACCGCGCCGATCCGGAGGTGGTGCGGTGAGCCGGCTCGTCGCCCTCATGGCCGCCGCCGTGCTGCTCGCGCCGACCGCCGCCCTGGCCTTGGACGCGCCCAAGGCCGGGCCGTCCGATCCCAGGATAAAGGTCATCGACTACGACCCCTGGGCGGTCGTGAAGGTCGTGGGCGTCTTCCGCACGGCCACCCAGATCCAGTTCGGCGAGGACGAGACGATCCTGCATGTGGCGGTCGGCGACGCGACCGGCTGGGACGTGGCGGCCGAGAAGAACATCCTGTTCGTCAAACCCAAGGCGCCGCGCGGTCCGACCAACCTGATCGTCACCACCAGCCGGGGCGCTGGAACGCGCAACTACACCTTCGAACTTTCGACGCGTGGCGGCTCATCGAGCCGGGCGACGTCCGACACGGTCTTCGTGCTGCGCTTCCGCTATCCCACCGATGAGACCGCACGCGCCGCCGCGGTCTTGTCGGCTGAGACCGCCGCGCTGGAGCGCCGCATTCTGGAACTGAAACTCGACCGCGCCGTCGTCGAAGGCCGGCGCAACATGAACTACGCTGTCCAGGGCGCGAGTGGCTTGCAGCCCTCCGAAGTCTCGGACAACGGCCGCTTCACCGTTCTGCGCTTTCCGGCCAACCAGCAGGTTCCTGCGCTCTATCAGGTGGAAGCCGGCGGGACCGAAAGCCTAGTCCCGTTCGACGTGCGTGGCGAGTTCGTGGTGGTCCACGCGGTGGTCCGCGAACTGCGCCTGCGTCGCGGCCGCGAGGTGCTCTGCATCTACAACCAGGCCTTCGAACCCTACGGGACCAACCCGGGCACCGGCACCGCGGCGGGTGACGTCGAGCGCACCGACAAGGAAGGTCCCCGCCCATGACCGACGCTCCCGATCCGCGCGAAGAGCGAGACCCCGGTCCAACCGCCGAAGCGGTCGTGCCGCCCGCCGTCGAGCGCGCGATCTCGCCGATCGCCGGGCGGCTGGGCTCCGGCCGGGCCGGCAAGGCGGTGGTGTTGGCGGCGCTGGTCGCCGGCTGTGGCGTGTTCGTCGCCGCAACCTGGGGGCACGACAAACCCAGGACCGATCGCGCGCCGGTGCAGCCAGCCCGTCAGGTCGTGCCGTTCGAGCCGCTGTATGGTCCCAAGGCCCCGACGCTGGCCGCGCCCGGCGTTGACGCGCCGAGTCTCGGGCCAGCGGCCGATGGGACACAGGTTCCGGCCCTCCAGCCCGGCGCTGCGTCCACGACCTCCGATCCAGCGGCCCAGCGCCGCGCGGAGCTGACCGCGATCCGGGGCGCGCCGTTGCTGGCCTATAGCCGCAGCGGCGGGCCAGGGGCGACGCTTGAGGCCGTCGCCCCGGCCGTTCCGGCGCTGCAAACCGTGGCGGCTGAAGGCCAGACGGAGCTGGATCAGCTGCGACGCGGCTCGGCCATCGGCCGGGCTCGCGCCACGCGACTACCGGACCGCAACTTCCTGATCGTCGCTGGGGCAGCCATCCCCTGCATCCTGCAGACGGCGATGGACACCGCCACGCCGGGCTATGTGAGCTGCCTGATCCCGCGCGACGTACTCTCCGACAACGGCGCCGTGGTGCTGATGGAGAAGGGCACCAAGGTGCTCGGCGAATATCGCTCCTCGCTGCGCCAGGGACAGCAACGCCTCTTCGTCCTGTGGACGCGGGCCGTGACGCCGGCCGGGGTGGCGATCAGCCTGGCCTCGCCCGCAGCCGATCCGTTGGGCCGGGCCGGCTTCGACGGCGATCTCGACACCCACTTCTGGGACCGGTTCGGCGGGGCGCTGCTGCTCTCCATCGTCGACGACGGGGCCTATGCGTTGGCCGGTCGCGACTCGGTCGGCTCTGGGGGCTCGGCCACGGCGCGGCTGCCCTCGGACGCCGCCGGCATCGCCTTGCAGAACTCGATCAACATCCCGCCCAGCCTGCGCAAGCCGCAGGGCTCGGAGGTCTCGATCTTCGTGGCCCAGGATTTCGACTTCTCAAGCGTCTATGGGCTGAAGGCGCGGTGACGCCATGGCCCAGGATACCTCCGTCCTGCTGCACTATCTCGCGCCGCTCCAGCGCTGCCTGGTGCCCGACGACGTCACCGAGCTGGTGGTCAATCGACCCGGCGAACTGGCGATCGAGCGGGCCGGCGGCTGGGAATGGCGCGACGCGCCCGACCTGACCGAGACTTGGCTGGCGACCCTGGCCAAGGCCGCCGCCGCCTTCACGACCCAGGACGTCACCGACGAGGCGCCGATCTGCTCGACCGTCTTACCGCAAGGCGAGCGCTGTCAGATCGTCCTGCCGCCTGCCGCCGAACGGCTGTCCTTGACCCTGCGCAAGCCCTCGGCCGCCACCTTCGATCTCGACGCCTTCGCGCGCGGCGGGCTGTTCGACGCCGTGGCGGTCGCGACCAACGACCTCTCCGCCGATGAGACGGCCTTGATGGCGCTTCGCGATGCGGGCGACTGGCCAGGCTTCTTCCGCCTGGCGGTGCGGAGCCGCCGCAACGTGCTGATCTCCGGGGCGACCGGTTCTGGCAAGACCACCTTCGCCAAGGGGCTGGTGCAGTTGATCCCACCGGAGGAACGGCTGCTGACCATCGAGGACGCCCGCGAACTGGTGGTCCCGCACCGCAACGCCGTCCATCTGCTCTACGCTAAGGATGGTCAGGGCCTGGCGAAGGTCGGGCCGAAGCAACTTCTGGAGAGCGCGCTTCGGATGCGTCCCGACCGCATCCTGTTGCAGGAGCTGCGCGACGGCACGGCGTTCTTCTACCTGCGCAACGTCAACACCGGCCATCCCGGCTCGATCACCACCATCCACGCCGACAGCGCCGTTCTGGCCTTCGAGCAACTGACCCTGCTGGTGAAGGAATCCGAAGGCGGCCGCGATCTCGCCCGCGACGACATCCGCGCCCTGCTTCATCTGCTGGTCGACGTCGTGGTGCAGATGCGTCGGGTCGACGGCCGGTTCCGCATGACCGAGGTCTGGTATGACCCGCTTCGCAAGCGCGCCCTGGCCGCTTAAGGCCGTCTATGTCGGCGTCCTGATCGCCGGCGCCGCCGCTCTGCTGCTCGGCTTGGCGGCCGTGATCGCCTTGGCTGGCCTGAAGCGACTTTCGGCCGACATCGACCTGGCCGCGATCCCGGGCTGGTTCTGGTACTTTCGCGCCGATCCCGAAGTGCGGCGCTGGTCCGGCGTCGGCCTGCTGTCGGCCTTCGGACTGGCCGGGGCCATCGCATTGGGCGTTGTCCGCAATCTGCGGCCACCGCTGTACGGCGCCGCGCGCTGGGCTAGCGAGGCCGAGTTGGTGCGCGAAGGGTGGCGCGCCAAGCAGGGTATCGTCCTTGGCCGTAAGGGCGGACGACCGCTGGTGTTCGGCGGCCCCGAGCACGTGGTGCTCTATGCGCCGACCCGCACCGGCAAGGGCGTAGGGGTGGTGATCCCCAACCTGCTGACCTGGCCGGACTCGGTCGTCGTGCTGGACATCAAGCGCGAGAACTGGACGGCCTCGGCCGGCTTTCGCGCCGCCCATGGCCAACAGGTGATCCTGTTCGATCCCCTCGGCCCGGAGGGCCGCACGGCCCGGTTCAACCCGCTCGGCCACTTCGACCGGGCCGATCCCGTCGCGGTGCTGGATGAACTCCAGAAGCTGGCGGTGATGCTCTTCCCTGTCCCGCCCAACACCGACCCGTTCTGGACCGAGGCGGCGCGGGTGGGTCTGATCGGGATCGGCGCCTATGTCGCCGAGACGCCGGAGCTTCCGTTCAGTTTTGGCGCTCTCTATGCCGAGCTGACCGACGGCGATCCCCGCACCCGCCTGCCGGCGGTCATGGCCGCCCGCGCCGAAGCGGGACGACCGCTCTCGGCCGGCTGCGCCAAGGCGCTCACCGACTTCTGCTCGGCCTCGGAAAACACCTTCGCCGGGGTCAAGCAGACGGTCACCAGCCGGCTGGGCCTCTGGATCAACCCGCGCGTCTGTGCGGCCACCGAGGCCAGCGATTTTGATCTGCGCGATCTGCGCGAGCGCCGAATCTCGCTCTATCTGGCCGTCTCGCCCGACAACCTGGCCAGGGTGGCGCCGCTGTACAATCTGCTCCTGCAGCAGCTCGTGGACCTCAATACGCGCGAGTTGCCGGGCGACGGCAAGCACATGATCCCGGTGCTGATGCTGATGGACGAGTTCGCCAGGCTCGGCCACGCCGCGGTGATCGCCCGCGGCTTCTCCTACGTGGCCGGTTACGGCCTGCGGCTCCTGCCGGTGCTGCAAAGCCCGGCCCAGCTTCGCGCTGAGTACGGGGCGGACCTGGCTGAAGAGATCATGGCCAACTGCGGTGTGGAGATCGCCTTCGCACCGAAGGAGCTGAAGGTCGCCCAGGATCTCTCCGAACGGCTCGGCTACTGGACCTATCAGGGCCGGTCGCACAGTCGGCCCAGCGGCCTGTCCGGCGGCCATCGCAGTGTCAGCGAGTCCGATCAGCGCCGTGCGCTGATGTTGCCGCAGGAACTGATCCAGATGCCGGCCGACCGGCTGATTGTCCTGCGCGCCGGGATGCCGCCCGTTCGCGGGCGCAAGATCGTCTACTGGCGCGAGCGGGCGTTCGCCAAGCGCGTCCTGCCGCCGCCCGCCGTTCCCGCCCATCCCGCCGTCGCCAACCCCACGCCCACGGCGCGGCCGGCGGCGCCCGCCAAGCCCAACAGCCAGGCCTCGGCAAGGACAAGGCGCATGGATGATTTGACGCTCGCGCTGCCGGTGCTGGACGCCGGCGACCTCGAACCGCTGCCGCCCGAGGGCGCGACCGAAGCCGAGATCGAGGCGTGGGTGAACCGCTTCATCGATCGCGAGGCCGGCGTGACGGCCCCGGATGAACTGACCGCGAAAGGAGCCGACCATGGCCGAGAACCCTGAAGGCGTCATCATGCCGACCGGCGCGGCGCCGTCCCTGGCGCAAGGCGACGTGCCCGACGCCGTGCGAAGGCGCTACTTCACCGAAGGGCGAGGCGCTCAGCTCGCCTACTTCACCGACCGCACCGTCAAGCAGCCGGCCTTCCACGACGTCGGCCGGCGGCTCATGGCCGACCGCGCCAGTCCGGCGGTCATCAAGGACATGCTGGCCATCGCCGAGCATCGCGGTTGGTCGCAGGTTCAGGTCCGCGGCAGCGTCGAGTTTCGACGCGAGGCGTGGCTGCTGGCGCAAGCCCGGGGGATCGAGGTGAGCGGCTATCGTCCGACCGGCCGTGACCAGCAGGCGCTGGAGCGCCGCACGGGGACACCGGCGCGGGACGTTCCGGCGGCACCGGCGGCCAAGTCCGCGCAGGATCAGGATCGCGGCCTCACCGGAAAGCTGATCGAGGTCGGGACCGCGCCCTACAAGCATCGGCCCGACGCCGAGAACTCGCCGTTCATCAAGCTGAAGCCGCAGACCGGCCGCGTGCAGACCCTGTGGGGCGTGGGCCTTCCCAGCGCCCTTGAGAAGGCCGGCGTCCAGATCGGCGAAACCGTCACGGTGCGGCGCACCGGCGTCGAGCAGGTGCTGAAGGCCGTGCGCGAGACCGACCGGGAAACCGGCAAGGTCGAGGTCCAGCGGCGGACCGTGCCCCGCAACCAGTGGGAGGTCGTGGCGGAGCGGTTCCGCGGGGCCACGCCGGAGCAAGCGGCGCGTGACCCGCAGCTGCGCGGCGCGCAAAGCCGGATGGCCGCGATCGAGACCGTGGTGCGCAGCCGCGCCGAGCCGGCGGCCGCCGAGCGGATCATCGGCGCGGCGCGAGAGCGGATCGCCAACTGGCTGATGCGCGGCGCGCGGTTCGAGCCGGCCCCGGCCCAGGAGCGGGCAGTGGATCGACGGCGGGAGCGCCATCGGTAGGTTGAAGATGACTGGTCGGCGGTCGTGAATGAACTGGAAGTCGCGATGCGGCGCGCGGCATTGCGCCTCCACCGGGAACGGATCGCGGAGGCCCAGGACGATTTTCTCCAGTCGATGGCAGCGCGGTGGGCGGAGGCGGCGCAGATGCGCCGTTTCCTCGCCGAGCTTCGTCGGCGACTGCCCCCGGAGTCGCGCTCGGCGACGATGATAGCCTGGCTGGAATGGGCGGAGGCCCATGTCACCGCACTTGATCCCTTGTCGGCTCAGGGTCTCACGGACCTCCGCCGCAACGCGGAAATCCTCGCTCCCGATCCAGTCGACGACGAGCCCTGGGACGGCGACGAGCAGCATTGGCGGGACATGGGATGGCTGGACGATCTGCTCGACGACGACTGACGGGCCTTCAACATCGAACGAAGAGCGGCGGAACCGTCCCCTCAAGAGCGCCCTCGGGCGCACGGGGACGGCACGGAGCGGGAGCGTCGGCGCATCGAACTCGATGCGTGATCCCGGCGCTCCGCCCCGCATCAAGCGGCTTTTCGCGCCTTCGGCCTGACGGCCTGCGCAGGGGCCTCGGCCGCGTCTCCGTTCACGGATCCGCTCTTGGCCTCGACCGCGGGCGCGTCTGCGATAGGCTCCCAACCGGGCAATCCTTGAAGAATGCGCGCGGCATTCCTCACCGGCGTGATGTGCCCGTAGTGATCCTCGATCATCTTCACCGAGGTGCCCATCTGCTTGGCTAGGAAATAGACGTCCACGCCCTCGGTCAGGCGGAAGGTCGCGTAGGTGTGGCGGAAGCAGTAGGTCGACCGCAGCTTGCCGGACGAGCTGACGCGCAGCTCGGACTTCTCCAGCAGGGTCTCGATCAGGCTCTCATAGAGCGTGCTGGCCGGCTCGCCGTTCTCCGTGGTGAAGACCGCGTCGTCCGGGCCGGTGGCTGCGCTCGTCTCGCGAACCCGCTCCAGGTAGGTGGCGACATTGCTTGCGGCCACGAGGTCACGAAACTTGTCCTTACCCCGGACATGCAGCACCACGAAGGCGCGGCCCTGGTCATTGGTCCGAAAGGCGACATCCCGCCAGCGCAGGTTCTTGGCTTCGGGCGGACGCATGCCCGTGTTGCACATGATCAGGGTGAAGTTGTAGGCGACCGTCCGCGCCCACCTTGACCGCGCATTGGGCGCCGCCTTCACCCATTTGCGGGCAAAGGTGTGGAGACGGCGGTACTCCTCCGGCGTGAACTCCTCTCGCCGCACCTTGGCCAGCGGCAACCGGCCGTCGAAGACCTGGCCTTCGTTGATCAGCTTCTTGCCGGCGGCGTAGGCCATGATCGCGCGAAAGATCGACATCTCGGTGCGGATGCTCGCGTCGCTGACGACGCCCGTCGGTAAGCGGATGCGGCCCTTCCGGTCTCTCGGCGCGGCCGCGCGAAGCCTCGCCAGCTCCCGCTTGTCGTTGGCCTGCTCGGCTTCGCGCAGACGGGTTTGGCGCTCATCCTCGACCGCCTTCCGTTCCAGCGCGTCGAGGCGCCGCCAGGTCGGATAGCCGGTCCAGCGGTCCTTGCCGAGCTGGTTGATCTGGACCGACCCGACGTAGGTGTTGAGCTGGCAGTAGATCGCCGAATCCACCGTCTCCAGCCGCTTGGCCGTGATGTCTCCGATCTTCACGCGGACCTTCTGCTCGGCAAGGAAATCTTTGGCGACGGCGCTGAACGGCCGATTGAAGATCGGCACGTCATGCTTGATGCGAAAGCGAAGGTCCGCGTCCTCGTCGAACGCGCGCTCCTTGGCGGCGTCCACGTCGGTCGTCTTGAGGCAGACCGTCTTGTAGCGGTCGGCGTTGGGCAGCTTGATGCGGCAGTACCACTTGCGGTGCTTGACGTCGCCGCGCCGGAAAATGATCAGCCCGTCTTTCAATTCCTGGGGTTCGAGGAGGAAGGCCATGGCAGGACACCTGTGCAGGTTCTGTGTCTGTTGCGCGCCTAAGTCCTTGATTTTGCGTGGCTGGGTAGGACCGGTGCATGGCCCTACGGTGAGTCAAAGGTGAGCAAAATCAAATACGTAAGCTTACCTGCTCTCCCCCTACGGGAGAAGGTGGCCGCCGAGGGCGGTCGGATGAGGGGTCACACGGGGCTAACCGCTCGCGCCGTAAAGCTAATCCGACAGGCTTATCACCCCCTCATCCGGCGCCGCGCGCCACCTTCTCCCGCAGGGGGAGAAGGAAAAGCGCCCGCACGCCGACGGGAATTCACCCCTGCGGCTTCAGCTTCAACGGCAGCCCGGCCGCCACGAAATAGACCTCGTCGACCGCCTGCGCGAGCCGCTGGTGCAGCCGTCCGGCCTCATCCCGAAACCGTCGACCAAGCGGCGTCTCGGGCACGAGGCCCAGACCGACCTCGTTGCTGACCAGCCAGAGGCGGGCGGGGCAGGCGGCGACGACTTCGACCAGAGCGGTCGCCTCCGTCGCGATGTCGCGCTCGTCCAGCATCAGGTTCGACAGCCACAGCGTCAGGCAGTCGACGACCGCCACCGCGTCGGCGGGGAGGGCGGCGATCGCCTCCGCCAGGGCCAGCGGCGCCTCCACCGTGGTCCATGATTCGCCCCGGTCGGCCTGGTGGCGGGCGATGCGCTCGGCCATCTCGTCGTCGAAGGCCTGGCCGGTGGCGATCAGCACCGGACGCACCGCTCCAGCGGCGATTTCCGCCGCTTTCTGGGCGAAGGCGCTCTTGCCGGAACGGGCTCCGCCCAGCACCAGGATCGACGTCATGGAAGCTCCACATTGACCGTAAGCGGCGCAGTCTATAGGGCTGCCCCCGCACCAGGCTCCTCGAAAGAGGATTAAAAGGGAACGAGGTTCAAGACCTCGGCTGCCCCCGCAACTGTAAGCGGCGAGTTCTAGCGTCACATGCCACTGGGGTCTCCGGACCCTGGGAAGGCGATGCCAAGAGCGACGACCCGTGAGCCAGGAGACCTGCCCGGCGCAGTCGTTCATCGCTCGGCCGGGGTGCGCCGAACGAACGGGATCTCCCGCGAAACGACAGTCAAAGGGCCGCGCGACGGTCCGGGGCGTACGTGTGGCTTTCCAGCTCGCGGGTGCGTCGCGGTCAGCCGTGCGGGTCGTTCAACTGGGAAGATTGAAACATGATCCGAACGTTTTTGAGCTCCACCGCGCTCGCAACCCTCCTTGTCGCCGGTTCGGCCATGGCGGAAGAGCAGAAGGCCCCCGAGGCCGATGTCGCCGGCGCTGTCGGCGCCAACGGCGTCGCCGAGCTGATCGTCACCGCCACCCGCACCGCCCAGCCGATCGAGAAGGTCGGCGCGTCGGTCACCGTCCTGACGCAGGCCGCCATCGAGGCCAGCCAGGCCATTTCGGTGACGGAGCTGCTGGCCCAGACGCCGGGTGTCAGCTTCACCCGCAACGGCGGGCCGGGCACGGCCACCAGCCTCAACATCCGCGGCGCCGAGACCCAGCACACCGTGGTGCTGATCGACGGCGTCAAGCTGAATGACCCGTCCTCGACTCAGGGCGGCTTCAACAGCGGCAACCTGCTGATCGGCGACATCGCGCGTATCGAGGTGCTACGCGGCGCCCAGTCGACCCTGTGGGGCAGCCAGGCCGTCGGCGGCGTGGTCAATATCGTCACCGCCGATCCCACCGTTCCGTTCACCAGCTCGATCGAGGCCGAAGGCGGCGCGCGCAAGACCGGCTACCTGCGGGCCGGCGTTGGCGGCGCTTCGGACAAGATCACCTGGCGCCTGGCCGGCGGCTACTACACCACCGACGGCTTCTCGACCTACAAGCTCGGCAAGGAGAAGGACGGCTACCAGAACACCGGCCTGTCGGGCCGTGTCCGTGTGGCGCTGGCCGAAAACGTCTCGGCCGAGGTCCGCTCGGTCTATTCGAAGGGCAAGAACGACTTCGACGGCTTCAACGTCGACAGCGCCGAGTTCGGCCGCACCGAGGAACTGGTCGTCTATACGGGCCTGAACTTCACTCTGCTGGACGGTCGCTGGAACAACCGCCTCGGCTACGCCTATACCGACACCGACCGCGAGAACATCAACCCGGCCCGCCCGGCCGCGCCGCTGACCTTCGACGCCGCCGGCAAGAACAAGCGCTTCGAATATCAGGGCGTGTTCGCGATCTCGGACATCTGGACGGCCACCTTCGGCGCCGAGACCGAGAGGGCCCGCATGCGCACGCGCTCGCCCACGGTCGCCAAGCCGAACCCCGCATTCAGCACCGGCCGCGTCGGCGTCGACAGCCTCTACGGCCAGCTGCAGGTCGAGCCGGTGAAGGGCCTGACCTTGACCGGCGGCCTGCGCTACGAGGACCACGACACCTATGGTTCGCACACCCTCGGGCAAGTCGCGGCCGCCTGGGCGCTGAACGAAGGCAATACGGTCGTGCGCGCCAGCTTCGGCCAGGGCTTCCGCGCCCCGGGCCTCTACGAGCTCTACAGCGAGTACGGCAACCTCAGCCTGTCGCCGGAAGATTTCGACAGCTGGGACGCCGGGATCGAGCAGCGCTTCTTCGGCGGCAAGGCCCGCGCCTCGGCCACCTGGTTCCACCGCGAGGCCGACAACGAGATCCGCTTCTTCTCGTGCGCCTCGGGCTCGACCACGGCCCTGTGCAATCCGAACGGCGCGTTCCGCTTCGGCTACTACGACAACGTCCAGAAGACCAAGGCGCAAGGGGTGGAACTGATCGGCGAGGTCAAGCCGGTCCCGGCCCTGACCATCACCGGCAACTACACCTATACCGAAGCCGAGTCCGACTCGGGCGCCAGCAAGGGCAAGCAGCTGACCCGTCGCCCGAAAAACATGGGCAACCTGTCGGCCGCCTATCGTTGGCCGGTCGGTCTGACCACGACGGTGGCGGTGCGTTACGTCGGCAAGACCTACAACAACGACGCCAACACCCAGGTGGTGAAGGACTATACCCTGGTCGATCTGCGCGCGGCCTATCCGATCAACGAGACCCTCGAGGTCTTCGGCCGGGTCGAGAACGCCTTCGACAAGGACTACCAGACCATCCTGAACTACGGGACGCCGGGACGCGGAGCCTTCGTCGGCTTGCGGGCGCGCTTCTAGGCCCATGAAGGCGTCGATTTCCACCATCGGCGCCTTCCGGCATGGCGGCCGTCTCCGCGAGGCGATGGCCGCTTTTCCGGACGCGCCGCGTCCCTGGCTGGACCTGTCGACCGGGATCAATCCCGAGCCTTGGTCCGGCCAGCGGGCGCCGGCCGACGCCTTGCGCCGGCTGCCGGATCCGCTTGAGCTGGCCGAACTGGAGGCGGTCGCCGCGCGCGCGTTCGGCGTCGCCGACCCCGGCCGCGTGGTCGCCACCTCCGGCGCGGAGGCGGCGCTGCGGCTGCTGCCCGGTCTGATCGGCGGCGGGCAGGTCGCGCTGCTGGCCCCGATCTATGGCGGCCATGCCGAGAGCTGGGCGTCGTCGCCTCCGAACTTCATCGCGTCGCTGGACGATCCGAGCGCCGTCCGCGCCGACGTGCTGGTGCTGGTCAATCCGAATAATCCCGACGGCCGGCGGATCGAACGGACCGCCTTGGCCGCCCTGGCGGCGGAGCGGTCTGACGCGGGACGCTGGACGGTCGTCGACGAGTCCTTCGGCGAGGTCGCGCCCGAGCTCAGCGTCGCCGACCTCGAGATCGACCGACTGGTGACCCTGCGCTCGTTCGGCAAGTTCTACGGATTGCCTGGGGTTCGACTGGGTTTCCTGATTGGAAACAAGGTTTTCGCGCGGGAATTTCGCGCGCTTCTGGGCGACTGGCCGGTCGGGGCCGACGCCCTAACGATGGGGTTGGAGGCCTACGCCGATGACGCCTGGAGGGCGCAAACTCGGACGTGGCTGGAGACCCAGGCGGGCGCGGTCGACGCTGTTCTAACCAAGGCGGGCCTCAAGCCGCTTGGCGGCTGCGATCTCTTCCGTTGGGCCGAAGCGCCCGACGCGTGTGGCCTGTTCAGCCGGCTCTGCGCTCAGGGCGTGCTGACGCGCCCCTTCGCGGACCGGCTGGATCGACTTCGGATTGGCTTGCCTTCGCGCAATGAATTCAATCGCTTTGAGCAAGCATTTCGCGCGGTGACGTCATGAACCGCCGCGAGGCTATGGCCGGGGCCCTGGCGATGACGGCGGGCGGTCCGCCGCCGCTCCCAAGGCGCATCGTGTCGCTGAACAGCTGTCTGGACGCCATGCTGGTCCACCTGGCCGACCGGGGCCAGATCGCCGCCCTCAGCCACTATGCCCGAGACGCGCAGGCCTCCACCGTCGCGGCCCAGGCCCGGACGCTGCCCTACACTTGGGAGAGCGCCGAGGAGGTCATCGACCTGATGCCCGATCTGGTCCTGGCCAGCCAGCACTCGGCTCTGGCGACGCGCAACGCGCTCAAGCGCCTGCACGTGCCGGTCCAGCGTTTCAAGGTTCCCAGGTCGATCGACGAGAGCCTGGGCCAGGTCCGCGAGCTGGCCAGGCTGATCGGCCATACCGATCGCGGCGAGGCCCTGGTCGCCCGCATCGAGGCGGCGATCGCGGCCGCCAAGCCCACGCCCGGCGCGCGACGGCTGACGGCGCTGATCTATCAGCCCAATGGCTTCGCGGCCGGGCCCGGCACCCTGGTCGACGAGATGATGGACCATGCCGGCTTCGACAATGTCGCCCGCCGCTTCGGCCTGAAGACCTGGGGCAATGTCGGGCTGGAGCGCCTGCTGGCCGATCCGCCGCAGGTGCTGCTGGTCGGCGTTTCCGCGCCAGGCGCGCGCAGCTGGGCCGACCGGATCATGACCCACCCGGCCCTCAAGGCCGTGTCCGGCCGGATGCGCCAGGCGCCGGTGCCCGAGAAGCTTCTCTATTGCGGCGGCCCGGTGCTGATCGAGACCGCCGCCGCCATGGCCCACGCGCGGGTGCAAGCCTTGAAGGAGGGCGCATGAAGCCCCGGTCTCCCCCCATGGCGCCATGGGCGATCTGCGGCGTTCTGCTGGCGCTGCTGGTCGTACTGTTCGGCGTCAGCCTGTGCGCCGGGCGCGTCTGGGCGCCGTGGAGCGCCTGGACCTCGGGCGGCGCCGATCCGCGCTGGGCCATCGTCTTCGGCCTGCGCCTGCCACGCACCATCCTCGCCATCCTGGTCGGCGGAGCCTTGGGCCTCTCCGGCGCGGCGTTGCAGGGCTACACCCGCAATCCGTTGGCCGATCCCGGAGCCCTGGGCGTCTCGGCGGCGGCGGCGCTGGGCGCGGTGCTGACCCTCTATCTGGGCGCGGCGGGCGAGGCGATCTGGATCCTGCCGGCCGCCGCCATGGTCGGGGCGGGCCTGGGCGTCGCGGCCCTGCTGGGCCTGGCGGGCGTCACCTCCAGCATCGTCACCTTCATCCTGGCCGGCTTCGTCATCCAGACGGTCTGCGGCTCGGCCATCGCCCTAGCCCTGAACCTCGCGCCAAACCCCTGGGCGGTGAACGAGATCGTCAACTGGACGCTGGGCTCGCTGGCCGACCGCAGCGTCGACGAGGTCAAGCTGGCCGCGCCGGGGATCGTCGCCGGTGGCGTCCTGCTGCTGACCCTCGGCCGCTCGCTGGACGCCCTGACCCTGGGCGAGCAGGGCGCGCGCTCCCTCGGTGTCGACCTGTCGCGCACGCGCCTGCTGATGGCCATCGGCGTCGCCGTGGCGGTCGGGTCCAGCGTGGCGGTGACCGGCGTCATCAGCTTTGTCGGCCTGATCACCCCGCACCTGCTGCGGCCGCTGCTGGGCGCCAGGCCGAGCGCGGTGCTTTTGCCATCGTTCCTAGGCGGCGCGGCCCTGACCCTGGCCGCCGACATCCTGGTGCGCATGACCCCGGCCGCCAGCGAGGTCAAGCTCAGCGTCGCCATGGCCATGCTGGGCGGCCCGTTCTTCCTGGCCATGCTGATCTCGATGCGCCGGAGGCTGGCATGATTTCCGCCCGGAACGTGACCCTGGCCCTGGGCGGACAAGCGGTGCTGGACGGCGTCACCGCCGACTTCGCCAAGGGCGGCGTGATCGCCATCGTCGGTCCCAACGGGGCGGGCAAGTCGACCTTGCTGGCGTGCCTGGCCGGCCTGCGGCGTCCGGACAGCGGCGCGGTCACCCTGGACGGCGCGGCGGTCGCGACTCTGCCCGGCCGCCAACGCGCGGGCCGCATCGCCTTCCTGGCCCAGACGCCCGAGATCGCCTGGGACGTCGACGTCCGCGCCTTCGTGGGCCTGGGTCGCACGCCGCATCTCGGGGCATTCGGTCCCAGCGCCGAGGACCGCGCGGCGATCGACGCCGCCATCGCCGCCGCCAGCCTGGAGCGCTTCGTCGACCGCGCCGTCACCCGGCTGTCGGGCGGCGAGCGGGCCCGCGCCTTGATCGCACGCGGTCTGGCCGGCCAGACCGACTGGCTGCTGGCCGACGAGCCGCTGACGGGCCTTGACCCCGGCCACGCCCTGGACGCCCTGGCCCTGTTCCGCCGCCTGGCCCACGACCAGGGCAAGGGCGTGATCGTCACCCTGCACGACCTGAACCTGGCCGCGCGCTTCGCCGATCGGGTGCTGGTGCTGAGCGAAGGCCGTCTGGTCGTCGACGGCGCGCCCGACACGGCCCTGACACAAGAAACCCTGTCAGCCGTCTATGGCGTCGTCGTCCGCCTTCACGGGGGCGAGGGCGGGCCGCTGATCGAGGTGCTAGGCCGTGCCGGCTAGGCTCTTACCCACCAGCCCCTGGATCGTCCTGGCGGCGGCGGTCGTGGAGGCCGCCGTCGGCTATCCAGACGCTCTGCACAGGCGCGCGCCGCATCCGGTCGTGTGGATCGGCGGGCTAATATCTGCGCTGGAGGCGGGCCTCAACCTGCCGGGGTTCGGCGAGATCGCGCGCCGCCTGCTGGGCGTGGTGACCCTGGCGCTCATCGTCGGGGCCAGCGCCCTGGCCGGCTGGATAGTCGCGGACCTCGGCGGACCGGTGGCGATCGTGCTGGTCGGGACCGTGGGCCTGGCCCAGCGCAGCCTGTTCGACCATGTCCGCGCCGTCGCCAAGCCCTTGGCGGCGGGCGACCTGGACAGTGCGCGCATCACGGTCGGCCACATCGTCGGCCGCGACGTCGCCCGACTGAGTGAGAGCGACATCGCCACCGCCGCCATCGAGAGCCTGGCCGAGAGCTTCTGCGACGGGATCGTCGCGCCGCTGTTCTGGTTCGTGATCGCCGGCCTGCCGGGCCTGTTCGTCTACAAGGCCGTCAACACGGCCGACAGCCTGATCGGCCACCGCGAGCCACGCTGGCGCGCGTTCGGATGGGCCTCGGCGCGCTTCGACGATCTGATGAACCTGATCCCGGCGCGCCTGGCGGGCGGGGTGATCGCCCTCGCCGGCATGTTTGCTTTGAAGGGGGGCGGCTGGCGGATCATGCTGCGCGACGCCGGCAAGCACGCCTCGCCCAACGCCGGCTGGCCCGAGGCGGCGATGGGCGGAGCCCTCGGCGTACGCCTGGGCGGTCCGGCCTGGTACGACGGCGCGCTGTCCCAGCGTCCGGTTCTGGGCGAGGGCAGGGCGGCGACACCCGCGGATCTGACCCGCGCCCTGCGGATCTATCTTCTCGCCTGCGGGCTGCTCTGGTTGATGCTGGCGGTCGCCGGGTTCGTCTGGGGAGGATTCGCATGGCCGCGTTGATGATCCAGGGCTGCGGCTCGGATGTCGGCAAGTCGGTGCTGGTCGCCGGCCTGTGCCGCCTGTTCGCCAATCGCGGCCTGAGGGTGCGGCCGTTCAAGCCGCAGAACATGTCCAACAACGCCGCCGTGACCGCCGACGGCGGCGAGATTGGCCGCGCCCAGGCCCTGCAGGCCATCGCCTGCCGCGTCGCCCCGACCGTCGACATGAATCCGGTGCTCTTGAAGCCCCAGAGCGACGTCGGCGCCCAGCTGATCGTGCGCGGCCGGATGGCCGGGACCTGGAAGGCGCGCGGCTATCAGGAACGCAAGGGCGCGCTGCTGGACACGGTGCTGGAGAGTTTCCGCACGCTGCAGGCGCAGAGCGACCTCGTCATCGTCGAAGGCGCCGGCAGCCCCGCCGAGATCAACCTGCGGGCCGGCGACATCGCCAATATGGGCTTCGCGATCGCGGCCGACGTGCCGGTGGTGCTGGTCGGCGACATCGATCGCGGCCATGTCATCGCCGCCCTGGTCGGGGCCCACGTGGTGCTGGACGCCGCCGACCGCGCCATGATCAAGGGCTTCCTGATCAACAAGTTCCGGGGCGATCCCAGCCTGTTCCAGGACGGCCGGGCCGAGATCGTCCGTCGCACGGGCTGGGCCGACCTCGGCATGGCCCCGTGGCTGGCGGCGGCGCGTCGCCTGCCGGCCGAAGACGCCGTGGTGCTGGACCGCGCCGCGACCGCTGACGGCCGCAAGGTGCGGATCGTCGTGCCGATGCTGTCGCGGATCGCCAATTTCGACGAGTTCGACGCCCTGCGCACCGAGCCCGAAGTCGAGTTCGCCTTCATCCCGCCGGGTGCGCCGCTTCCGGGCGACGCTGACCTGGTGATCCTGCCGGGGACCAAGGCGACCCTGGCCGATCTGGCCTTCCTGCGCGCCCAGGGCTGGGACATCGATCTGGCCGCCCACGTCCGGCGCGGCGGCCGTGTGCTGGGCGTCTGTGGCGGCTACCAGATGCTGGGCCGGCGGGTGTCGGATCCGGATGGCGTCGAGGGCCCGCCGGACTCGGTCGAGGGTCTGGGCCTGCTCGACGTCGAGACGGTGATGACCGGCGACAAGACCCTGCGGCCGATCGCGGGCCGACTGACCGGCGGCGCGCGCTTCGAGGGCTACGAGATGCATGTCGGCCGCACCACCGGCGCGCTCTCGCCGATGCTGACCTTCGACGACGGCGTCACGGACGGCGCGGTTTCGACCAGCGGTCAGGTGCGCGGCGCCTATGTCCACGGCCTGTTCGACCGAGGCGAGGCGCGGGCGGCCCTGCTGGCAGAGCTGGGCGCGGTGTCCGATACGATCGACCAGGCCGTCCGCGTCGACCAGGCGCTGGACGAGATCGCCGCGGCGCTGGAGCAGGCCTTCGACATTCCCACCCTCGCCGCGATCGCCTGGAGAATTTCCGATGAATTTGCCGCCCGTCACCGCCGTCGACCATGCCCAGACGGGGCGGCTACGCGCCCTGATTGACGGCAAGGCCAAGCCGCCGGGCGCGCTGGGGCGGATCGAGGACCTGGCCGTTCGGCTGGCGCTGATCGCCGGTGAGCGCAGCTTGGACAAGGCGCTCCTGCTGGTCTTCGCAGGCGACCACGGGCTGACCGCCGAAGGGGTGTCTGCCTATCCGTCCAGCGTCACCCAGGCCATGGTCGCGACCTTCCTGGCTGGCAAGGCCAGCGCCAACGCCTTCGCCCGCGCGGTCGGCGCCGAGCTGCGCGTCGTGGACGCCGGGGTCGACGCCCAGCTGCCGCCCCATCCGAACCTGCTGGCGCAGAAGGTGCGGCGCGGGACGCGCAACGCCGCCGTCGAGTCGGCCCTGACCGTCGAGGAGGTCGCCCAGGCCCTGGAGACCGGCGCGCGCATCGCCCGCGACGCGGCCACCGAGGGTTTCGAGATCCTGGCGCTGGGCGAGATGGGCATCGGCAACACCGCTTCGGCGGCGCTGGTCATGCACCGCCTGACGCCCGCGCCGTTGGCCGAGTGCGTCGGGCGGGGGACCGGTCATGACGACGCGGGCCTGGCCCACAAGCTGGCCGTGCTGGAGCGCGCGGCGGCGCGATCGGACGCCACCGAGCCCGCCGCCGTCCTCGCCAAGTTCGGCGGGCTGGAGATCGCCATGATGACCGGGGCGGTGATCGGCGCGGCGTCGGCGCGCATCCCGGTGCTGGTCGACGGCTTCATCGCCTCGGCGGCGGCGCTCGCGGCGATCCGAATGGTCCCGGCGGTCCGGGACTACTGCGTGTTCTGCCATTGCTCGGCCGAGCGAGGGCATCAGCGGATGCTGGCGGCGCTTGAGGCCGAGCCGCTGCTGGACCTGGGTCTGCGTCTCGGCGAGGGCACCGGCGCGCTGCTGGCCCTGCCGCTCGTGCGCGCCGCCTCACGGCTGATGAGCGACGTCGCCAGCCTGGACGACGTCCTGAGCGGACGGCTCTGAGCATGGGCTGGCTCGCGCATCAGGTCCGGCTGCTGCTCTGCGCGGTCCAGTTCCTGACGCGCGTCCCGACCCCGGCGCTGAAGACCTTCGAGCCCGACTGGATCACCCGCTCGGCCCGCTATTTCCCGCTGGTCGGGCAGGGCGTCGGGGCGGTCTGCGCCGGGGTGCTACTGGTCGGCGAGCGGGTTTGGAGCGCGCCGGTCGGCGTCATCCTGGCCCTCGGCGCGGGCCTTCTGATCACCGGCGCCTTCCACGAGGACGGCCTGGCCGACACCGCCGACGGCCTGGGGGGCGGCCAGACGCCGGCGCGGCGGCTGGAGATCATGAAGGACAGCCGCATCGGGACCTATGGCGTCTGCGCCCTGGTCGGCGTGCTGGCGCTGAAGGTCGCCGTGCTGGCTGGAACGCCGGCCGCCGCCGTTTTGCTGCTGGCCGCCCACGGCCTGGGCCGCGCCGCCGCCGTGGCGGTCATGCGCCTGACGCCCTACGCGCCCAGCGGCGAGGCGGGGAAGTGGAAGCCCGTTCCTAAAGGCGTGCGGACTGGCGAGGTGATCGTCGCCCTGCTGATCGCCGGCTGGCCGCTGATCCTGCTGCCACCGAGCGCGGTCCTGGTCGGCCTCGCGGGCGGCGCGCTGCTGGCCGGCTTGCTGACCCTGACGGCCAGGCGGCTGATCGGCGGCCACACCGGCGACGCGCTCGGCGCGGTCGAGCAGGTGTTCGAGCTCGGCTTCCTGCTCGGCGCGGCGGCGCTGGCATGAGGCTGCTGGTCGGTCCGATCACGGCGGTCGCGCGGTTGGCGGGCCAGGCCGATCACGTGCTGTCGCTGATCTCGCCGAACGCCGCGCCGCCGACCTTAACGCAACCTGTAACGACGTTATATTTCAATGATATAGTCGAACAACATGAAGGCCTTATCGCCCCCTCGGCGGCGATGATCGAGACGATCCTGGCGCTGCGCGAGACGCCCACTCTGCTGATCCACTGCTTCGCTGGCGTCAGCCGCTCGACGGCGGCGGCCTATGTCCTGGCCTGTGCGAAGCGGCCGGCGGGCGAGGAGTGGGCCCTGGCCGCTCAACTCCGTTCGCTCTGCCCGGAGGCCACGCCCAATGCGCTGATGATCGCCCTGGCCGATACGATCCTGGGTCGCGGCGGGGCCATGATCCGCGCCGTCGCCGGGATCGGGCGCGGGATCGACGCCTATGAAGGGACGGTGATCGACTGGCGGCTGGACTAGCCTAACCCAGGCCCGGCAGTTCGATCTTCACCAGCTTCCACTTGAAGAGCCCGCGACGCTCCAGCACCAGGCCGAACGGCTCCTGGTCGCCATCCTTGCGGTCGCGATAGGTGGCGCGGAAGTGATCAAGGTCCACGTAGCCGTAATGGACCTCGGTATCAGACTTCGCCTTCTTTACCTCGGGCTGGGGCTGCTCGACGACCGGACCGCCTGGCGTGGCGCCGATGTTCTTCGGCGGCTCGTTGGTGGCGACCATGTTGGCGATCGCGTCAGGCGTCGCATAGGTCTCGACCGCCTTGTCGACCACGCCGACCAGCAGCATCTGGCCGAAGGCGGCGAACGGGTTGTCGCGCAGCTTGGGGTCTTCCTCCAACTTGCGCGTCATGCTGGCCTTGAGCTGGCTCTTCAGGCCCTCGCGCACGGCCGGGAAGTCGACGGCGCTCTCCAGCCGGGCCTTGTCACCCGCCTTGGCCGCCGCCGTCAGCCCCTGCAGCGCCAGGATCGGCGAGGCGAAATAGCCGGCGATCACCAGCGCGGCCAAGACGCCCAGGCCGACGCCAGTCAAGATGCGGTTCGAGCGAGTCATCAGGTTCTCCCGCGAGGATCAAGGCAGGCGGGAGAACCCGGGTCAACTCATGGCCGCGAGGCGCGCAGAATATCGGTCCACGGCGCCGGCTTCTTGCCTGTGCGCTTCACCAGGTCGTCGCGAAGGGGCAGGTATCGGGCGTCCAGCAGGCTGGCCAAGGTGTAGGTGCTTACGCCGTTGGAGACGTCCCAGTCGTGCGGCGCATACTCCTTCTGGCCCGAATTGGCGCGGTCGCGGTCGAATTGGATCTTGGAATTGACGAACTCGCTGTGGGTCTTTTCCCCGCGCGCGAACGCCGCCAGCCAGTCCAGCGAATGGGGCAGGCTGGACCCCGTCGGGCTCTTCCAGATGAACCAGTCCTCGCCATGCGCCTGGGCGGACAGGGCGGCCATCATCAGCGGGTCGAGATTGTAGGTGACGTAGTGCAGGGCGTCGCGTTCGTGGAAGTCGAAGGTCGAGCCGTCCGCATAGAGGTTGACGCCGATCTGCTTGCGGAAGGCGTCGCGGGCGCGGGCGATCAGCTTGGCGTCGCCGGTCTGGTAGGCGGCCAGAGTCGCCATCTTGATCCGGTGGCTCTGCCAGTTGGTGTGGGCGTTCGTCGGCCCCGCGTCCATGGCGTCGAGATAGCCGACCGCCATCCTGCGCCAGAAGGCGTCGACCTTGGCGCGGATCGGGGCGAGGAGGTCGCTCTCCGTCAGGTCGGTGGCCATGACCAGGGTGTCGAAGCCCGTCTCATCTATCGGGTTGAACGAGATCTGGTAGATGTCGGCCCAGTTCTCCAGATAGCGGCCCGTGGCCTCCAGGAACCTGCGGTCGCCGGTCAGGCGGTAGGCCAGCGCGAAGTTCAGCACGATCGGCTGGTCCTCGCGGGCCTTGATGCTGATCTCGCGGATCCCCTTGCCGGGCAGGGTGCCTTCGGTGTGCGCGTGGGGGATGGCGCCGGGCGGACGATCCAGCGTCGCGTCGGCGCGCGAGACGATCGCCGCCTTCAGCGCGGGCGACACCGCGCCCTTGCCGAAGGTCGGGCCCAGCAGGCCGTAGTCGGCGGCGTGCGCGGCGGACGCCATGGCCATCAGGGCGCACGCGGCAAGCCATGCGGTCTTCATAGGAGCCTCCCAAGCTTTTACGGTTTGGGAAAGATATCTGGCCAGTCGCGCGACTTGTCAATTATTGGTCATGCCAATTCTGGTGATTGGCCGGACCGGATTGCACAGCGGTGAGTGTCGCGATTCTGCCTTTTCATTTATTCATGACTAAATTAATGAAGCGGATATCAAGCGCCCGCTGTGATCGTCCCGGTAGAGGGCTGCAGGGGCGCCGTCAGGGAGGCGTACCCACCATGTCGACCGATCGCGTCGCGCTCAGCTCCATCCTCGCCCACCACGCGGGCCAGTCGCCGTCCCGAAACGCGCTGATCTTGGAAGGCGGGGCCGTCACCTATGGCGAACTGGATGTCCGCACGAACCGGCGCGCGCGGATGCTGGCGGCGTACGGCGTGGAACAGGGCGACTTCGTCACCGTGGCCCTGCCCAACGGACTGGAGTTCTATGAGACGGTGTTCGCCTTGTGGAAGCTGGGCGCGGTCCCCAACATCGTCGCCGCCAAGCTGGCGCGCCCCGAGATGGAAGCGATCCTCGACATCGTTCGTCCTCGACTGTTCATCGGCGCGCCGCCGAGACCTGGCGTTCCGGTGATGACGGGGGATCGGAGCGAGCTCGATCGGTACTCGGCCGAGGCGCTCCCCGAGGTCATCTCGCCGCATTGGAAGGCCATGACCAGCGGCGGTTCCACCGGGCGGCCGAAGGTGATCGTCGACGCCATGCCCGGGGCCTGGAACCCGGAGGAGGGCTTTCTGGGCCAGCGGCCTGGCGACGTCATCCTCAATCCGGGACCGCTCTATCACAACGCCCCGTTCCACTGCATCACCATGGGGATGTTCACCGGCGCGACGATCGTCGAGATGGGCAAGTTCGATCCGCTACGCGCGCTGCGGCTGATCGAGGCGCACGGCGTCAACTGGGTGACCCTGGTGCCGACCATGATGAACCGTATCTGGCGGCTGGGTCCCGACGTCCTGTCCGGCTTCTCCCTGCCCAGCCTGCGCATGATGCTTCATATGGCCGCCCCCTGCGCGCCTTGGCTCAAGGAGGCCTGGATCGACTGGCTCGGCAGCGAGCGGGTCTGGGAATATTATGGGACGACCGAGGGCACGGGCTCGACCATGATCTCGGGATCCGAATGGCTGACCCACCGCGGCTCGGTCGGCCGTGTTCGCGACGGTTACGCCCTGAAGATCCTGGACGGGGAGGGGCGTGAACTGCCGCCGGGCGAGGTGGGCGAGGTGTTCTTCCTGCCCCAGGGCGGGGCCGGATCGACCTATCACTACCTGGGCAGCGAGGCCCGCCGGCGCGGCGAGTGGGAAGCGCCCGGGGATCTGGGGTCAGTGGACGCCGACGGCTATCTCTATCTGTCCGATCGTCGCAACGACCTGATCATTTCGGGTGGGGCCAATATCTATCCGGCCGAGGTCGAGGCCGTGCTCGACGCCCACCCGGCGGTGCGCGGCAGCGCGGTGATCGGCCTGCCCGACGAGGATTGGGGCGCGCGCGTCCACGCGATTGTCCAGGCCGTCGAGGACAGCGGCCTGGAACCAGACGAACTGCTCGACTTCGCCGCCGACCGGCTGACCCGCTACAAGCTGCCCAGGAGCATCGAGTTCACGACCGAGCCCCTGCGCGACGAGGCCGGCAAGGTGCGGCGGGCGGCGCTGCGGGACGCGCGACTTGAGAAGGTCGCCACTTGAGGGATGGCGGTCAGGCCGGCTTGCGGCGCCTGTACAGGGCGTCGAAGCCGCCGGCCATGAAGGTCACGAACCGCTCGCGGATCGCCTCGAAGTCGTCAGAGGCGCAGAGGTTGTTCGAAAGGCGATCGATGCGGCCAGTGCGCGATAGAAGGAGCGAATAGGCCCCCGAGGTGAACTGGAAGCTCCAGAACAGGTCCTCGGGCGCGGCGTCGGGCAGCGACTTCTGCAGGAGGCCGATCAGGCGCAGCACCATGGGATCGAAATAGGTGTCCATTTTCTCCGCCCCGTAGCCGGGGGCGTTGTTCACCTGGGCGAAGATGCGGCCGAAGTTGCGCCACCCCTCGTCGCCGTTGATGTAGACGTCGAACGCCTGGTCGTAATAGGCGCGCAACGCGCCCTCGACGGTCGGATGGTCGCCGACCTCGGCCTCATAGGCGTCCAGGCCCGCCGTCCGCGAGGTCACGGCATATTCGACACGACGTTCGAAGACGGCGTCGAACAGGGCCTTCTTGCCCTCGAAATAGTAGTGGATCAGCGCGGGATGGATGCCCATGCGGTCGGCGACGTCCTTGATGGTCACCCCGAAATAGCCGAGCTGAGCGAACAGATCCTCGGCCGTGTCCAGGATCGTCTTCACTGTCGTGGCCCGCTGTTCGGCGCGCGTGCGACGTCCCTCGGCTTTCGGCGCTGCTGGCATGGCTCCCTGTCTTCCTGATCGGATCCGTCCGGTGATGACGCTCTCCAACGATTCAGGATGGGACGATGAGGCGGCGACCCCAAGGGGTCAAGCAAACGTCTCAACAAATTTCATTTAGCGCTAAATAAATGAAATTGACGAGGCGGCGACCCTCGGCTACGCCTTGAGCAAGCAAAAAACAAAAGGGGAGGGTTGAATGAAAACCTGGAACACCGCGCGCCACATGGCGCTGTCCGGCGCGTCGCTGGTTGCCATGCTTTTCGCTGGGCAGGCCTTGGCGCAGGCGACGGACGAGACATCCGACAATACGCTTGAAGCCGTCGTCGTCACCGGATCCAGTATTCGGGGCGTGCCGCCGGTCGGCTCGAACCTGATCGGCGTCTCGCGCGACGACATCAAGACCATTGGCGCGACCACGACGCCGGACCTGCTGGCCAGCGTGCCGCAGCTCAACAGCTTCAACACCGCGCCGCGCGCCAACAACGCCGGGGCCGGGTCTTTCGCGCCGGGTCTGCGCAGCCTACCGGCGACGGCGACCCTGCCGCTGCTGAACGGCCATCGGGTGGTGGCGGGCGGCGCCAACGAGACCAATCCCGACTTCCCGTTCCTGCCGGACCTGGCGATCGAGCGCGTGGAGATCGTGGCGGACGGCGCCTCGTCGATCTACGGCTCGGACGCCATCGCCGGGGTCGTCAACTTCATCACCCGCAAGCGCTATTCCGGCCTGGAGATGTCGGCCCGTTACGGGACGGCCGACGACTACCATACGGCCAGCATCAGCGGCCTGGCCGGTCGCGACTGGGGCAGCGGCTCGATCCTGGCCGCCTACCAGTATTCCGAGAACGGCAACGTCACCGGCGCGGATCGCGATTACCGCAAGGTGGATTTCCGTAACTTCGGCGGCGTCGACACGCGGGGAACCAGCTGTCCCGCGCCGAACGTGGTGGTCGGCGGCGTCGTTTACGGCGCGCCCGGCCTGACGCCCAACTCGACGAACTATTGCGACGTCGGCGGCCCGGTCGATCTCGTCCCGGCCTCGCGCCTGCACAGCGGCTTCGTGAGCGCGCGGCAGGAGATCGGCGAGCGCGTCACCCTGTGGGGCGACCTGCTCTATTCGGACCGCAAGGACGAGGTCCGGGCGGCGATCCCGGCCCAGACCGTGACGATGACGGCGGCCAACCCGTTCTTCAAGGCCCCGCCGGGAACAGCGGCGACGGCCGCGACCATCTTCTTCCGGCCCGACAACCTGGTCGGCGCCGACCACTTCGACCAGACCTATCGCGTCAAGGCCGGCAACTCGTCGGCGGGCGCGGACTTCAGCCTGCCGAACGACTTCAAGCTCAGCGCCTACGGCACCTATGACTGGGCCGAGCACGTCGCCCATCAGCCGATGATCAATCCGGCGGCCCTGGCCGCGGCGGCGGCCGGAACGACCACGGCGACGGCGCTCGATCCTTTCGGCCAGGGCACGAGCCCCTCGGTCGTCTCCAACATCACCAACTACTCGACCAGCGTCACGATCCAGCAGCGCACCAAGCTGGCCGCGGTCAAGTTGGATGGCCCGCTGCTCGCGTTACCCGGCGGCGAGCTGAAGTTCGCGGCGGGCGCCGAGTATCGGCGCGAGACGTTCCGGCAGCGCGGCTTCGTGGGCGTCACGCAGGTTCCCGAGAACCTGGGCCGCAATATCAAGTCCATCTATGGCGAACTGTTCGTGCCGATCTTCGGCGACGGCAATGCGACGCGGCTCATGCACCGCCTGTCGCTGTCTGTGTCGGGGCGCTACGACAAGTACAGCGACTTCGGCTCGACCAGCAATCCGAAGGTCGGCGTCAACTGGGACCCGGTGGAGGGCCTGACGCTGCGAGGGACCTACGGCCGCTCGTTCCGCGCGCCGGGTTTGCGGGACGTCGGCGCCACCGTCGGCGCCTATTACTACGACGCCACGACGGCCGGTGTGCTGGCCCGCGATCCAACGCGGGGCGCGGCCCAGGTCAACACGATCTTCCTGCTGGGCGGCAACAAGACCCTGCAGCCGGAAAAGGCGCGGACCTATTCGTTCGGGGTCGATGTAGCGCCGCCGTCCCTGCCGGGCTTCCGGGCCAGCGCCACCGTCTACGACATCAACTTCACCGACGTGATCGGCACGCCGCCGACCAGCCTGGTCTTCACCGACCCGACCTTCGCCTCGGTCGTCTATCGCAATCCGTCGGCGGCCCAGCTGTCCAGCCTGCTGGCATTGGGCGTGCCGGTCACCCTGCCGACGCCGTTGCCGGCGATCGGCAACGCCCTGGACCTGCGTCGCGGCAATTTCGGGGTGCGCAAGACCCGTGGCCTGGATTTCGACGTCAACTACAGGCGCGCCACCAGCTTCGGCAGCGTGTTCGGCGGCGTCGCTGGCAACTACATCTTCAAGTTCGACACCCAGCTGTCGCCAACGGCGCCCGTGTCGGACGCCCTGAAGCTGGGCGTGCCCAAGGCGACCGTCCGCACGACGGCGGGCCTGGCGGCCGGCGCGTTCCGCCTCGTCGGCTTCGTCAACTATCGCGATGGCGTCACCAACAGCTACGCCACCCCGACGGGGACAAGCACGTACGACGCCAAGGCCTACACGACCGTCGATCTGCGGATCGCGATGACCTTGCCGGATACGGGCCCGACCAAGGGTTCGGAACTAGCCCTGCAGATCAACGACCTGTTCGACAAGACGCCGCCGTTCTTCCCGGCGACCGACGGCATCGGCGGGACCTACAACCCCATCGGGCGCTTCGTCGCGGTGAACCTGCGCAAGACCTTCTGACCGATCCCAAAAAGTCCTTCGGGAGGCGGCCTCGGCCTCGGCCGTCCGACCCACCGCGGGGTAGCCTGGCCTTGCCGCCGGCCCCCGCGGTCTTTCTTCCAGTACCCAGGCCGGAGCGCCCTTTTTTATGATCGATGACGACGCCTGCCGCGCCCAGGGCTTCGACCCCGCCAAGCTCGCCGAGGCCGGGGCGGTCCTCCAGGGTTTCGTTGATCGGGGCGAGCTCTCGGGCGCGGTGACCCTGACCTCGCGCGGCGGCCAGATCGTGCAGGCCGACGCGATCGGCTGGCGCGACCTCGAGGCCGGCGATCCGATGCGGCCCGACACGCTGTTCCGCATCGCCTCCATGACCAAGCCCATCACCTCGGTGGCGGCCCTGATCCTGATGGAGGAGGGGAGGTTCGCCCTCGATGACCCGATCGCGCGCTGGATCCCGGAACTGGCCGAGCCCCTGGTGCTGCGCGACGCGGCCGGATCCCTGCGCGAGACCGAGCCCGCGCGCCGCCCGATCACCATCGAGGACCTGCTGACCCATCGCTCGGGGATCGCCTACGGCTTCTTCTCGGAAGGGCCGCTGAAGCTGGCCTATGAGCGCGCCCTGGGGGATCCGGCCATGACCCGCATGATGCCGGACGAGTGGCTGATCGCGCTGGGCGGTCTGCCGCTCGCCTACCAGCCGGGCGAGCGCTTCCACTACGGCCATTCGACCGACGTCCTGGGCTTCCTGATCGGTCGGGTCGAGGGCAAGCCGTTGCGTGAGGTGTTGAAGGCGCGGGTCTTCGAGCCGCTCGGCATGATCGACACCGACTTCTGGCTGCCGCGCGACAAGCGTCACCGCTTGGCCAGCCTCTACGGCTATGACGAGGCCGCGGGCGGGCTCGCGAAGGTCGAACCCGAGATGTACGATGAACCGCCGAGCTATACGCCGGGCGGCGGCGGGCTGATTTCCTCGGCTCCGGACTATCACCGGTTCGCGCGAATGCTGCTGGGCGAGGGGGCCCTGGACGGCGTGCGCCTGCTCCGTCCGGAGACGGTTCGCCTGATGCGGACCAACCGGCTGACCGACGTCCAGCGCCAGATCCCGTTCGCCGGCATGCCGCTGTGGCGAACAAACGGCTTCGGCCTCGGCGTCTCGATCGCCGAAGACCCGCTCGATAACCCGTATGCCTGCGGCGCGCCCGGCGCGATGACCTGGCCTGGCATCTTCGGCACCTGGTGGCAGGCCGATCCGGTCAATGATCTGGTGATGATCTATCTGATCCAGCACCAGGTGCCGGTGTCGGCCAAGTCTGGAGCGACCATCGCTACCGGGCGCGGGGCCGCCGGACGCCGTGCTCTGCCCGAGCACCAGCGGGGCGTCTACGCCGCCCTGAACAGGGAGGAACGATGATGCGCCCGATCGAGGATGCCGCACCGATGGCCGCGCCCGCCGTCCAGGAACCCGACCGTCGGGCCTGGGTCGCCCTGGCCTGCCTGTGGTTCATCTATGTCCTGAACTTCCTGGACCGGCAGTTGCTGTCGATCCTGGCCAAGCCCATCCAGGACACGCTGCAGATCACCGACAGCCAGCTGGGACTGCTGGGCGGTCTCTATTTCGCGGCCTTCTACTGCTTCATCGCCATCCCGGTCGGCTGGCTGGCTGACCGGACCAACCGCGTGACCGTGCTGGCCGTCGCCTGCGGCGTGTGGAGCGCGGCGACCATGGCCTGCGGCCTGACCAGGACCTATGGCGGCTTCGCGGTCGCGCGGATGACCGTCGGCTTCGGGGAGGCGGGAGGCGTGCCCCCGTCCTATGCGATCATCACCGACTATTTCCCGCCCGGACGCCGGGGCACGGCGCTGGGCCTCTACAACCTGGGCCCGCCGGTCGGCGCGGCCCTGGGGATCGCGTTCGGCGCCTCGGTGGCGGCTGCGTTCAGCTGGCGCGACGCCTTCGTGATCACCGGCGCGGTCGGCGTCGTCGCCGCCCTGGTGCTGAAGTTCACGGTGCGCGAGCCCAGACGCGGCGGACTGGACCATCCGACAGCCCATGCAGTGCAGACGCGCGCGGGCTTCGGCGAGACCCTGAAGATGTTCTTCTCGCATCCGGTGCTGCTGCTGGCTTCGCTGGGCAGCGGCGCGACGCAGTTCGTCACCTACGGCCTGGGCAATTTCGCCACGCTGTTCCTGATGCGCGAAAAGGGGATGACGCTCGGCGAAGTCGCCGTCTGGTACGCGATCGTGGTCGGCGTCGGGATGAGCGTGGGGATCTTCGGCTCCGGCTGGCTGATCGACCGCTTCACCCGCGAGTCCAAACGCGCCTATGGCCTGGCGCCCGCCTGCGCCCTCATCCTGGCCGTGCCCTGCTATCTGGGGTTCGTGGCCGCCCCGCACTGGCCGACGGCCCTGGCCTGCCTGCTTCCGGCCATGTGCCTGAACCATGTCTATCTGTCGTCGGCCGTGACCCTGGTTCAGAACACGGTCCGCCCCAACCAGCGGGTGATGTCGGGCGCCTTGCTGCTGCTGGTCATGAACTTCATCGGCCTGGGCTTGGGCCCGACCTATGTCGGCGCGGCCAGCGACTTCTTCCGGGCCGCGTATCCGCACAACTCGCTCCAGGTGGCGTTGTTCACCCTGGTCCCGTTCTACGGCGTGGCCATCACGCTCTTCCTTCTGCTGGCGCGGACCCTTGGCAAGGCCCCGAAGACCGGAGCCGCTCGATGAACCTCTGGAAGGCCGCCTTCGCCGCGGCGCTGCTAGTCGCCGCTCCCGCCCAGGCCGCGGACAAGCGGCCCGTGATCTCAGCGCCCGCCGGCGCCGTGAAGGGCGTCGTCGACGCCGGAGCGCTCGCCTTCAAGGGCCTGCCCTATGCCGCGCCGCCGGTCGGGGAGAGGCGCTGGCGGGCGCCCGCGCCAGCCCCACGCTGGAGCGGGGTGCGTGACGCCAGCCAGTTCGGCGCCGCCTGCGTCCAGCCCACGCCCGGACCGCCGTCGGTCTATTCCGCCGAGATCGGGACAACCAGCGAGGACTGCCTGACCCTGAACATCTGGACGCCGTCCACCCAGGGCAAGGCGCCCGTGATCGTCTGGATCCACGGTGGCTCCCTGACTTCCGGCTCGGGCAAGTCGTCCCTGCAGAACGGCGCCCGGTACGCGAAGGCCGGGACGGTGCTGGTCACGATCAATTACCGCCTGGGCGTGCTGGGCTACATGGCCCATCCCGAGCTGAGCCAGGAGACGCCGGAGGGCGTCTCCGGCAACTACGGCCTGCTCGACCAGATCGCGGCCCTGCGATGGGTGCGCGAGAACATCGCCGTGTTCGGCGGCGACCCGGCCAATGTCACCATCGCCGGGGAGTCCGCCGGCGCGCTCAGCGTCATGTACCTGATAGTCTCGCCGCCCGCGAAGGGGCTGTTCGCCAAGGCCATCGCCCAGAGCGCCTACATGATCTCCACGCCGGAGCTGAAGGCGGCCAGCCATGGCGCGCCGTCGGGCGAGGCCGCCGGCGCCTATGTGGCCGGCGTGGTGAAGGCGCCAGACCTGGCGGCGCTGCGGGCGATGGACCCGCAGGCGCTGACCGACAAGGCGGCCCAGGCCGGCTTCCTGCCCTTCGGCGCCATCGACGGCGTCGTCCTGACGCGGCAGCTGGTCGACACGTTCGATCGCGGCGAGCAGGCCAAGGTCCCGATCCTGACGGGCTTCAACAGCGGCGAGATCCGCTCCCTGCGCTTCCTGGCTCCGCCCGCCCCGAAGACCGCCGCCGAATATGAGAAGATGATCCGCGAGCGCTATGGCGATCTCGCCGACGATTTCCTGAAGCTCTATCCGGCGACGAACCTGGAGGAGAGCGTTCTGGCGACCACCCGGGACGCCCTCTACGGCTGGACCTCCGAGCGCCTCGTCCGTTCGCAGGTCAAGGCGGGGCAGCCCGCCTTCCTCTATCTGTTCGATCACGGTTATCCGGCCATGGATCAGGCCGGGCTGCACGCCTTCCACGCCAGCGAGATCCCCTACATGTTCGGGTCGCTGGATCGCGTCCCGGCCCGCTGGCCCAAGGCGCCGGAGACGGCGGAGGAGAGGGCGCTGTCGGACGCCATGATCGGCTACTGGACCAGCTTCGCGCGGACCGCTCGGCCGCGGGCCAGCGGCGCGTCGACCTGGAAGGCCTATACGCCCGACGGCGCCTACATGGCCTTCCGCGACAAGCCGGTGGCCGACACCAACCTGATGCCCGGCATGTTCGCCTTCCACGAACGCGCCGTCTGTCGCCGCAAGGCCGCCGGCGACCAGCCCTGGAACTGGAACGTGGGCCTGGTCTCGCCGGTTCTGGTCGGCCCGTCCCAGACGTGTCCGTAGCCGGGCGCGATGACGATCGAACCCATCATGGATGGGCCGACCTCAGAACCGTCTGGGTGTCAGGCCAAAGTGGGGCCGCCGGTGCGCGAGCTCTTGAAGCGGGCAGGGGCGTCGACGGCGGCTTTGAAACAGAGGGCGGTGATCTCGCCCACGCCGGCACGCCCATGAAGCGCCGGCGGACCTGATCGGCGCGGGCGGGTTTGCGCACGCGCCGATCAAGCTCGGTTGTCACTGACTCTTTAAGTCGCGACTGTCGGCCGAACGATTTCGGTGTGAGGCCTGACTCGATAAGCCGCGACTGACTCCGATATCGCGCGATCAGACTCCAAAATGCGCGACTGACTTTTGGCGCGTTTCGGCTCATCGCCTTCGTCGGGAGCCGCGTAGGTCTCCCCGATTGTCGTAGCCCATGTTGTTGGCGGCGGCGACGATCGGCTGGGTACGGCGGCATACGGTTGATCGTCCACGACCCCACCGTGGCGGCTCTGCGTGTCTGAGGTCGCTTCAAGGTGAACGACCTTGCCGCGCCTTGGGCGCTCGCCTCCCTGTTGCACCCGTTCAGCTCGGCCCCACGGCGCGAGCAACTAATGCGCTGACAAGCCTCGGGGACGCATGCGTCCAAGTCGCAGGAACGCTCCGCCCGCAAAGTGCAGCCCTTTCCCAACCCTGAAAGGAACGCGACCATGCCCTTTGTGAACGTAAAGCTCGTCGAAGGCGTCTTCACGCCGGATCAGAAGCACGAAATGGCCAAGGCCCTGACCGAGGTCATGGTCAGGTTCGAGGGCTCGGAGGCCTTCCGAGAAGTTGTCTGGGTGCTGATCGAGGAGCTGCATCCCGACGGCTGGCATATCGGTGGACGGCCGTTCCAGGGGCCCAAGTCCCTGCAGGAAACCCTCGACAAGTCCGCCGCCATCGCCGCGACCATCAAAGGACGCCCGACGACGCGCGCCGAGTGGGCGGAGGCCGCGCCGTTGCCGCCTTCCGCCTAGGCCAGCGCCCTCGCTTAGCGGCGCCGAAACACGTTCGGCTTCGCTAGGCGAGGGCCTCGCCGACCAGGGCGTGAGACACCGTCCACAGCCGCTCGGCGTTTTCGGGATCGAGGGCGTAGGGCGCATAGCCGCTGACCAGGTCGGCCGGGCGTTTCGCGATCGGCCGGGACTCGTTGCAGTCCTCGAAATAGCGACCACCGACACCCTCCAGCAACGGCGAGGCCGCCAGAAGGACCGAGGTCGCCGCGCCCTGTTCGACGGTCTTTCGGCGCTCCACAGGGGCCCTCAGCCCTCCGGTGTGTTTCTGCAAGCCCGTCGCGATCGCGCCTGGATGCAACGCATTTGCGATGATGCCCGCAGGCTTCGGTGACGAGCAGACCTCCGGCGAGTCTCGCAGCGACGGATCATGCACGACGGAAAAGACGGGCTCGCCACCGATGATCAGAGCCAGTGAGCTCGACCAGAGGGGCGGGCCCTGAAGGAAGTGATAGGCCCCATCGATGGGGTCATAGAGCTAGTAAGGATGTCCATCCTGCTCGTTGACGTGCTCTTCGTCCGCCCAGCTGATTTCGGGATAGTCGATCGCGAGCGTCTTACGACGATCCCTGGCGGGCGCTGAGGCACCTGATCCAGTCAATCACGGCTTGGATCGGTTGATCGGGCCCCGGCCACTCACCGATTGAGGTGAGTTGGAGCGCGTTCTTGCGAACGAGTTCAGCGACCCGCGTCGCATCAATGCCGAGGTGGTGCATACCGGCGACTTCTCTGATCAAGCTTCAAAATGGATGTGTCGGCGCGCCCTCGTCCGGCCGTCAGTGAGGAGCAAGACGAGGGTCCGCCGTCTGTCGCGGATCGGTGGCGCTTTAGCCGCGGATGAAGGCGAGCAGATCCTGATTGATTGTATCAGCCTGGGTCGTCGCCATCCCGTGCGGAAAGCCTGGATAGGTCTTGAGCACGCCGTTCTTGACCAGCTTGATGGCCAAGCGGGCGCTGTCGCCGATCGGGACGATCTGGTCGTCCTCGCCGTGCATGATCAGCACGGGCGCGTCGATGGTCTTCAGGTCTTCGGTGAAGTCGGTCTCGGAAAAGGCCGCGATGCAGTCGTACTGGGCCTTGGCGCCGCCGGCCATGCTCTGGCGCCACCAGTTGTTGATCAAGCCCTGGCTGACCTTCGCGCCTGGACGATTGAAGCCGTAGAACGGCCCTTCGGGGACATCCCGGTAGAACTGGGCGCGATTGGCTTGTAGCGCCGCGCGGAAACCGTCGAAGACGTCCATGGGCAGGCCGCCAGGATTGGCCGGAGTCTTCAGCATGATAGGCGGGATGGCGCCGATCAGGACAGCCTTGGCGACATGGTCGCCGCGCCCGAAGCGCGCCACGTAGCGCGTGACGACACCGCCGCCCGTCGAATGGCCGACCTGCACCGCGTTCGCCAGGCCCAGGGCTTGGACCACGGCGTGGGTGTCGGCGGCGTAGGCGTTCATCTCGTTGCCGTCGTCCGTCTGGGTCGAGCGGCCATGGCCGCGCCGGTCGAAGGCGACGACGCGAAAGCCTTGGGCGCCGAAGAACAGCATCTGGTTGTCCCACTCGTCGGCGGTCAGCGGCCAGCCGTGATGGAAGACGATCGGCTGGCCGCCGGCCGGGCCCCAGTCCTTGTAGAACAGCTCGACGCCGTCCTTGGTCTTGACCAACCCGCTGCTCGGGCGGGACGGCGTGAACGTGGTCGCGGCCTGGGTTTTGGACGGCGATAGCGTTGGCGCCGTCGCGATGGCCGCCAGGCCTAGGCCGGACGTCATCACCGCGCGTCGTGACGCGGTTTGGTCGTTGGTTGAACGCTCGCTCATTTCAAACCTCCTCTGATGACCGACGCGGTCGGCTATGGGAGGAGGCTGATCCAGACGCTGGAGAAGGGCTTGAGCGTATCGGGCCCTTCTTGGATCCGTAGAGCTGGGCGGCGTTAAGAGGCGAGGGCGGGGATTCGCGCGATCAGAAGGCCGGCAAGAGCCCGCAATCGCGGCAGGCGCCGCAGGTCCCGGTGATAGCCCAGCCATTGCGTCCGGCTCGGCGGGTCCTCATCCAATTCGATCCGCTGAATGCCAGGGGCGGAGTCGCCCAGCGGACGCGGCAGCACCGCCAGACCGGCGCCCAGAGCGCAAAGCTGGGCCTGCACCTCGCGACTGTTGCTGCGCGAGGCGATCCTGGCCCCCGGTAGACGTCGCGTGATCCAGCCCACGTCAGGCATGCCGCCGAACGCGGTGTCCATGACCACCAAGGCGTGGCCTTCGCCGTCTCCGATCGGCTCAACGCAAGTCCCGGGGCGACCGTATAGGCCGTAAGAGATGGTCACGAGCCGGCGGGCGATCACCTCGGCTTCGCTGAACGGCACCATGCGCACGACGAGGTCGGCTTCGCGGCGCGCCAAGCTGTAGATGCGCGGATCGGTCAACGTCTCGACCACCACGGCAGGATGGAGGTCAGCCAGCTCGGCCAGGACTGGCGCGAGCAGCACGCGGGCGAACCAGTCCGAACAGGAGACGCGGAGCTCGCCTGCCAGAGCCGCGTCGCTGCCTGACAAGGCACGCAGCAAGGCGAGCGACTCCGTCTCCATCCGTTCAGCATGAGCCAGCAGTGTCTGGCCCTCATCGGTCAGGACAAAGCCGTCCGCGGTGCGTTGGAAGAGCGCCGCGCCGATCGCCGCTTCGAGCACTTTCAGTCGCCGTCCCATGGTCGGCTGCGAATGACCAACCCGACGGCCGGCCGCGCCGAGCGTGCCCTCCCGCGCGATCGCCAGGAAAATCGGAAGGTCGCTCCACTCGAACGCCGCCACGCCTCACCCATTCAAAACTGAATGATTATCGTGTCAAGTCTTCTATTCCAGTCAATCCTGTTTGGGTGGTTTCTTGAGCTCATCCAACTGGAGTTGCTCCGATGAGCTCGATCCAAACCATGACCGCCGCCGTCGTCACGTCTCGCGACGGCCCCTTCGCCCTCCAGCCCGTGGCGCGCCCGACACCCGGTCCGGCCGAAGTGCTGGTCCGCGTCGAGGCCAGCGGCCTCAATCCGCTCGACCTGAAGATCCGCGCCGAGCAGGCGGCGCACGCGCGCAATCCACTGCCGGCGGTGCTGGGCATGGACCTGGCCGGCGAGGTGGAGGCCGTCGGCGCCGACGTGGCGGGTTTCACGCCGGGCGATCGCGTCTTCGGCCTTGTCGGCGGTGTTGGGGGACTGCAAGGCGCCCACGCCCATTATGTCTCCGTAGATGCGAGCCTTCTCGCCAAACGGCCGACGAGCCTCGCCGCGCGTGAGGCCGCCGCTCTGCCGCTGGTGGCGATCACCGCCTGGGAAGGTCTTGTCGATCGCGCGAAGGTCCAGCCTGGACAGACGGTGCTTGTCCAAGGGGGCGCGGGCGGCGTTGGCCATCTGGCCGTTCAGATCGCCCTGACCAAGGGCGCCCGGGTCTACGCCACCGCCCTGGGCGAGGCGGATCAGAACTACTTGCGCGACCTGGGCGCGGTCGCCATCGACGGCGCGCGCGCGGTCGAGGACTATGTCGCCGAGCATACCGCAGGCGCAGGTTTCGAGATCGTCTACGACACCGGCGGCGGAGCGCTCCTGGACGCCTCGTTCCAGGCCGTCAAAAGGTTTGGCCACGTTGTCAGCTGCCTGGGCTGGGGCGTGCACGCGCTGGCGCCGCTCTCGTTCAAGCAGGCGACCTATTCGGGCGTGTTCACGCTGCAGCCGCTTTTGAGCGGCGAGGGGCGCCGCCACTTCGGCGAGATCCTGGCCGAGGTGGCGGCTCTGGCGGACCTGGGGGCGTTGAAGCCGCGCCTGCACGAAGGCCGGTTTGGCCTGGACACCCTGGACGCGGCCTACGAGACGCTGGCGCGTGGTCGCGCTGGCGGCAAGGTCGTTGTCGATGTCGCGCATCCCTGACGCCCGCGTCGGCGGCCCGCAAAGGGCCGCCGACGGCCGCTCTCCGCGTTTAGTCGGCCCGATGGTCGGTGTCGGCCGCCAAGCCGCCCCAGGTGGCGAGGATCTCGCTATCGCGGGCGTGCTTGGCGACAATCGCGGCGACCGTATCGCCGCCGAGAGGCAGGCGCACCGGGGGCGTGGGCATATTGGCCAGCCGCAGGATCGCGTCGGCCAGTCTCGCCGGATCGCCCGGCTGCTGGTGATTGAGTCCGCCCACCCGCGTACGAACAGCGCCAGCCGTCTCGGCATAGTCGGCGATCGGCGGCTGGCTGATCTTCAGCGAAGCTGGGTCCAGGAAGTCGGTGCGGAAGTATCCCGGTTCGACCGCCGTGACGTGGACACCCAGCGGCGCCAGTTCCGCCTGCATCGCTTCAGACAACCCCTCGACCGCGAACTTTGTGGCGCAATAGACGCCAAAGCCCGCCGCGCCCCGGTAACCGCCGATAGACGACATGTTGATCACGTGGCCGCGACGCTGCGCGCGCAGCGACGGCAGGACCGCGCGCGTCACCGCCAGCAGGCCAAAGACATTGACGGCGAAGAGCTGCTCGATCTCGCTGGCGCTGGCCTCCTCGACCGCGCCCACCAGGCCATAGCCGGCGTTGTTCACCAGAACATCGATCGCGCCGAACCGGTCGAGGGCCTTCTGCACGGCGACCTTGGCCTCTGTCGGTTGGGTCACGTCCAGCCGCACAGCCAGGAGGTTCGCGCGCTCGCCAAATCGAGCGGCGACGGCGTTCGGATCGCGCGCTGTGGCCACGACGTTGTCACCGGCTTGCAGGGCGGCTTCGGCGATCTGGGCGCCGAGACCGCGCGCCGCGCCGGTGATGAACCAGGTTTTCATGGGGGAGAACTCCTTGGGACTCGACGGCTTTCGTCGAACCTGGTGAGCAGACTAGGTCGCTCGTGCCCGCCTTGGATGTTGTGCGGTGTTGCGCGCTGTGAAGCCTCGCAAGCGGGTGGACCGCCATGGCGCTAGCCGCGCCCGAAGCCCGCGCGCCGCGGCCGCTGCAGTTGAGGGTCGCCGTCCTGCTGGATCAGGCGCTCGGCGCGCTTCCGGCCGACCCCATCGCGGCCCAGGTGCTGATCGGTCGGGCGCGGGAACTTCTAGAGCCGCCGCCGCGCGACGAGCGCCGTGCATTGGGAGGATCGGCCAGTTGTGTGCTGCCGGCTTGGCGCGCGCGCCAGATCGCCGCCTTTGTCGACGGCAATATCGGGCGCACGCTCTATAGCGCCGAACTGGCCGGCGCCGCCAAGATGAGCACGGGGCGGCTTGGCCGGGCCTTGAAGGCGACGTTTGGTCTGTCGCCGTCTGAATTCATCATGCAAAGGCGACTGCTGATGGCCCAGCGCCTGATGCTGGAAACCGACGACGCCCTGGCGCAGATCGCTCAGCTTTGCGGCCTCTGCGACCAAGCCCATCTTAGCCGCGCCTTTCGCAAGGCCTATGGCCAGACGCCGGCCGCTTGGCGTCGCGGCGCGCGGAGCTAGGCCCCGCGCGCGCCATAAACGTGATGACCTAGACCGTTGGCAACGCGTCCAACGCGTCCAGCGTCCGCGTCGAATAGACCAGGGCCGCGCCCGCGTTGATGGCGATGGCCACGCCAAGGGCTTCGGCGATCTCCTCCCGCGTGGCCCCCAGTCGATGCGCCGCCTCGGTGTGGACGCTGATGCAGCCATCGCACCGCAGGCTGACGGACGTCGCCAGGGCGATCAACTCGCGAGTCTTGGCGTCGAGATGGCCGGTCTTGGCGCCGGCGCCGCTGAGCGTGGCGTAGCCGCGCACGGTGTCGGGCGACAGCTTGCTGAGATCGCCGACGCCTTTCATCAGTTGGTCGCGATAGTCATTCCAGTTGAGCATGGTCATCAGGGGCTCCTTTTCCTAAGGTCGAAGGGAGAATGGGGGGGATCAGAGACCCAAATCGGACAGCGAGGGATGGTCGGCCGGCCGCGCGCCGAGCGGCCAGAAGAACAGGCGCTCGGACTCGCTGATCGGGAGGTCGTTGATGCTGGCCAGGCGCCATTCCATCAGGCCGTCGGCGCCAAACTGCCAGTTCTCGTTGCCGTAAGAGCGGAACCAGGCGCCCGTCGTGTCGCGCCATTCATAGGCGAAGCGAACGGCGATGCGGTTCTCGGTGAAAGCCCACAGCTCCTTGATCAGCCGATAGTCGAGCTCCTTCTCCCACTTGCGGGTGAGGAAGGCGACGATCGCCTCGCGGCCCGTAAAGAAGTCGCTGCGGTTCCGCCAGACGCTGTCCGGCGTATAGGCCTGGGCCACGGCGACGGGATCTCGGCTGTTCCAGCCATTCTCGGCCGCCTGCACCTTCTGCCGGGCGGTCTCGAGGGTGAACGGGGGGAGTGGGGGACGCATGACGGCCTCTTTGCAGTCTGTTGGAGGGGGCGAGAGACGCCGACGCCCTTCGCCCTTTGATCTGCGCACGGACCTTGCCGAGCCACGAGTCAGGCGACGTGAAGCCTTGTGAAGCCTCCCGGCGAACGCTGTTGTGCGAGGAGCGGCGAAAACCTTCGCGAGGCCTCACGCCCGGTCACGGCGCTTAACGCGCACTCGGCGCGATCCGGGTCGATGCTCCTGTCATCACGACAAGGAGGCTCTCATGCACAGCATCGCCCTGACAGACCGCCCCACCTGGGCGACGCCCGGCCAAGACATGGTCCGTGCTCTGATCGACGACGCGCTCAAGTCGCTGGACCGCGATCGGCATGCGGCGCGCACCTATCTGGGCCAGGCGCATCGGATCATCGATCGCGAACTGGATGTCGCGCCGATCGCTCCCGAAAACACGCCGCCCCGCTCCAAGGGCGCGCGTCTCACCGGCTGGCGGGTGCGCCGCCTGGCGGAATTCATCGAGGCGAACATCGAGCGGACCATCAAGGTCGGCGAGCTGGCCGGCGTAGTCCGCATCAGCACCAGCCAGCTGGGCCGCTGCTTCAATGTCACCTTCGGCCTGACGCCGTCGGACTACATCATGCGCCAGCGGCTAGAGCGGGCCCGGCACATTATGCTGAACAGCGATGAAGGCCTGGCCCAGATCGCCTACGCCTGCGGGCTATGCGACCAGGCCCACCTGACCCGCGCCTTCCGCAAGCACTACGGTTGTCCTCCGGCGGCCTGGCGCCGTGATCACCGGGGCGAGCGTCGAACCGCCCAGGCCTCGTGGACGGTGGCGGAGGCGGTCGCTTGAGGCCGCCGCCCCCGCCACGCGTCCGGCCCTACCGGGCGATCCGCTCGGAAACCTGGGCGGACCTGACCGCCGTCCTCGCTCGCGGCGAGGCCGGCGTGATCTTCGGACGCCTCCAGGGCTTGCAGGCGCAAACCGTCGAAAGCCAAGCACGCGAAGGGGACTTGAACGAACGCGCTTACGGACAAGCCCACGAACCCTGACTGTGGCTAAGCTGTGGGACCGCGCGGCGCTGAAGGCTGTGGCCGCGGCGGTTCTATCGGAGCCTTATAGAGGACAGTCCGTTTGGGGGACGCACGCGCCATCGACTCCGGCGAGGCCGCTGGCACACGCCAGGCGCTGTTCGGGCCCTACATGCTCGCGCCGGAGCAGCGGTTGCTGACGCGGCAGGGCGTTCCCGTCGCCGTCGGGGCGCGCGCGCTTGAGGTCCTGATCGCTCTGGTCAGCGAGCATGGCCGAGTGCTGACCCACCGGCAATTGATCGAGCGCGCCTGGGCGGGCCTAACGGTCGAGGAATCCAACCTGCGGGTCGCCGTGTCGGGACTGCGCAAGACCCTGCGCGAAGGCGAGGAGGGCGCGCGCTACATCGAGAATGTGGTTGGGCGAGGCTATTGCTTCGTCGCGCCGGTGCGGTGGCTCGACCTTGCATCTGAAGAGCCGCCGCCCTCCGTTGCACCGCCTCCGGCTCACAGCCTTTCAACCCGCCTACCGCTGCCTGCCGCGCGCGTGATCGGTCGCGACGTCGTCGTCGATTGCCTCGTCGCTGCGATGGGGGAGCGGTGTCTGACCTCCCTGGTCGGCGCCGGTGGTCTGGGCAAGACCACCGTCGCGGCGCTTGTCGCCCAGGCCCTGAAGGCGCGGGCGGCGATCGAGCCGGTGTTCGTTGACCTCAGCGCGGCCGATGATGAAGCCAGTCTGGTCAAGACGGTGGCGGCCGCGTTGGGCCTGGACGGATCGGGTCGCGAACTTGAGGAGACGGTGCTCACCGCCCTGGCTAGCCATCGCCTGCTGCTGGTCCTCGACGGCTGCGAACATCTGGTCGAAGCAGTCGCTGCGTTCTGCGATCGGCTCACCCGCCGCCTCGACGCCTATCTCATCCTTGTCACCAGCCGCGAAGCCCTGCGCGTGGAGGCCGAGACCGTCCATCTGCTTGAGCCCCTGGCCTTCCCACCCGCCGATGACGCCGCCGTCGCACGCCAGCCGCTCAGCTATTCGGCGGTGCAGCTCTTTATCGAGCGGGCGGAGGTCAGTGGTCGACGCGGGCCTTGGACGGATGAGGAGACGCGCCTTGCCGGGGACATTTGCCGACGCCTGGATGGCGTGGCGCTGGCGATCGAACTCGTGGCCAGCCGCGTCGGCGCCCTTGGCCTCAAGGGTGTCGCGGACCTCCTGGACGAGAGCCTGGGCCTGCAATGGCCAGGACGCCGCGACGCCGCCCCGCGCCACCAGACGCTGCAGGCGCTGCTCGACTGGAGCCACGACCTCCTGGGCGAACGCGATCGGCGCGTGCTGCGGCGCCTGGCGGTGTTCACCGGCCCCTTCAGCTTGAAGGACGCCCATGCGGTGGCCGGGGACGTGGGCGATGACGCGCTCGAGGTGGCCAACGCCCTGACGAGCCTCGTCGACAAGTCACTGATCTGGACGTCTCACGGCGGCGTGGGGCCTGTGCAGTTCCGGCTGTTGGACACGACCAGGGCCTACGCCCTCGCCAAGCTGACGCGCAGCGGGGAGGCGGAGATCACCGCCGAGCGACACGCCCTGCAGATGCTCGCGCGTCTCGCGGACGGCGCTCGTCCTGGCGCGTCACTCTTCCAAAAGTACGCCCCTTCGGCGGCGCCTGCCATCGGCGACGTGTTGGCGGCGCTGCGATGGGCGCAGGTCGCCCGTCCCCAAGACCTTTTCCCCAGCCTCGCCGTTGGCGCGGCGCCTCTGCTGCTGTCGCGCGCCCAATTAGAGGAGTGCGAGACCTGGTGCCTGAGGGCTTTGAACGGCCTCACCGAGGCGCGGCGTGGCGGGGTCGACGAACTGAGGCTGCTGGAAGCCGTCGCGATCGCTCGCATGTTCGGTCGGGGCAACCACGACGCCGTCCGCGAAACGATCGAGCGCGGCCTGGCGCTCGCCGAGCGTTTGGGCGCGCGCGCCGACCAGGTGCAGCTACTGGCGGGCCAGCACATCTTCCTCACGCGGATCGGCGAGTTCTCAGCGGCGCTCGACTGCGGGCGCCAATGCGCGGAGCTATGCGACCCCGTGCGTGATCCGGGTGGGGCGGCGCTGGCGCAATGGATGCTGGGCACCTCGCTCCATCTGGTCTCGGACCAGCGCCTTGCCCAGGAAGCGATCGACCGCGGCTTTGCCTACTGGGCTGGCGCCGACGCCGACGGCGCGGATGTCTTTGGCTACGACCACAAGGTGCGCGCGCTGATCGTGTTGTGCCGCGCGCTCTGGCTCCGCGGCGAGCGCGCGCGGTCGATCGAGGTGTGCGAGGCCGCCGTGGCCGAAGCCGAGCGCGGCGGCCGTCCGGTCAGCCTGTGCATCGCGCTGATCTACACCGCGACGGTCGCGCTATGGGACGAGGACTGGGAAACGGCCGAGCGCTTGATATCGCGTTTGATCGAGCATGCGGCTAGACACGGCATCGGTCCCTATCACGGCGTTGGCTTGGCCCTGGCAGGAGAACTGGATATCGGTCGGGGGCGATACGCCGAAGGCGTCGAGGGGCTGGATCTGGCGCTCGAGCGACTTGACCGGGAAGCCCACCGGCTTCTTTCGCCAGCGTTTTCCGGGACGCTCGCCTGGGGGCTCCACGCCCTGGGCGACCAGGCTAAAGCGCGACGGCGGATCCTCGCGGCGTTGGAAGACGCCAAGGCGATCGGCCAGCACTATGACCTGCCAAGGCTCTACCTGATCGCCAGCGAGGTAATGGCGGGCGATGGCGAAGAGGTCTCGCGTGGCCATGTGCTCCAGGCGCTGGAGGCCGCGCGGGCGGGTTCGGCGCTTAGCCTGGAACTCGCGGCGGCCATGGCGTTGCTGGCCTGCGGCGCTCCGGAGGCGGCGCGCGGCGAAGCGCGTGAGCGCGTCCAACAGCTGCTGGCCGCGATGCCCGACCAAGACGGTCCCTTGGCGCGGCGAGCGGCCGATATGGTGTCAGCTCCGACCTAGAGTTCGACGCTTTCACACCGATTCACGCCTTTGAACTGGCGGCCGCTCTGGCGGCGCCCCAGGCTTGAGAAGCCGTCCGGAGCGCGTTGCCTGGCCGTGCGATGATCGCGAAAGAGCTCATACCGACATGCTCTCCTATCGGCGGAATTTCATAGGCGGCCGGCGACAAGCGCCGCTTGGCCGCCTGCGCGTTGAGGTCCGTTCCCCTTATGACGACGCTTGGCTTGGTCAGGCGCCCCTGGCCGGCCAGGCCGACATCGAACTGGCGATCCAGGTCGCGCGTCAGGCGTTCCAGCGGCGGAGTTGGTCGGGATTGAGCCATCAGGCGCGCCTGGCTGTTCTCGATCGCTTCTGGCGTCTCTATCTCGCACGGGTCGATGAACTCGTCCTCCTAAGCGCCCGCCAGACGGCTCTGCCCGTGACGGCGGCGCGCGAGCTGATGGCGCAGGCCCTTGAGGCTGGCGAGGCTCGGCTGACCCATGCGCGCGGGAGTGTTGGCGGGGCGGACGCCGCCCCGCGCCGCCCCGCCGGGGTTGTAGCGGCCATCGCGGCCTGGAACGCAACCCAGCCCAGCGCCTTGTCCTGGTTGATGCCGAGCTTGCTTGCCGGCTGCTCGATGATCTTGGCGCTCCCGCCGGCCTGCCCGCTGGACGGCCAGTGGCTGGGCGAATTGCTGGCCGAAGCGGGTCTTCCTGACGGGGTGTTCAACATCTTGGTCGCCGACGAGGCCGCTTGCCTGGGGATGGCGGCGCATTCCGAGATCGATTGGCTGGCCTACTCCGGCCCCGCCGCGCTGGCCACGGATCTGGCCCGCGCGCGCGCAGCGGCGGGGAAGTCACTTGTCCACGGCGTGCAGAGCCGCACGACGGGCATCCTACTGCCGGACGCGGACCTCGGCGCGGTGATCTCGGCGCTTGGACCACGTCTGTTTCTGGCCAGCGGCCAGGGACCCTCCAATCCCAGCCGCTTGCTGGCGCCGCGGCACAGGCAGGCGGAATTGGTCGCGTCCCTGTCCAGCTTGGCCCGCACGTTGCCGGTCGGCGATCCGCGAGACGCCCGTACGATAATCGGGCCCCTCATTTCAGAGTCGGCGCGGGCGCGGGCAGCATTGCTGCTCGACGATGCGGCGGTCTCCGGCGCCGAAATCGTTCTGCGGGGTGACGACATTTCGCCAAGGCAAGGCGCGGTCATGGGCGCAGTCATGGGCCCGGCCCTAGCGGCCAATGTCTCGCCGACGATGAGCCTCGTTCGCGATGAGCCCTGGGCGCCGGTGGCGACGGTGATCCCCTATGGCGATCTCGACGAAGCGATCACGATCGCCAATGCTCTGCCAGGCCGGCCGAGCGCGGTCGTCTGGTCCGAGGAACCGGAGATCGCCCTGGCGGTCGCCACCCGTCTCCAGGCCCCGCACGTCGCCCTGAATCCCAAGGCGCTGGTCGCCGACCTCGCGGCGGTCGCACGCGATCGCGAGGATCCATTCTCGCGCCTTCAGGTCCTTACCAGCTCGGAATAGCGATCCATGGCCCGTTTCCTTCTGGTCCACGGCGCCTGGCACGGCGCATGGTGCTGGTCGCGCCTTGAACAGCGGCTCCAACGGCAGGGGCATGCAGTGGAGACGATAGATCTTCCAGGCGTCGGCGGGGCGCTGGACGCGCTCGGTGGAGTCGGCCTCGATGACTGTGCGCGGGCGATCGCCGCCGCCATCGGCGACGATCCGGTTTGGCTGGTCGGTCACTCCCTCGGGGGCGCGGCGATCACCGCCGCAGCGGCGATGCGCCCCGAAGGCGTCAAGGCATTGGTCTATGTCGCCGCCAGCGCGCCGCTTGCCGGCGAGTCGCATCTTCAGGCGCTTGGCCTCGGCCCCGCGGGCGCAGCGGTTCCGAGGATGATTGTCGACGCCGAACGCGGCGTGGCGGCGCTGAGCCGGCAGGACCGTATCGCGGCCTTCTATACGCGTTGCCCCGATGACCTGGCCGCCTGGGCCGCCGACCGTTGCGCGACCTGGCAGGCCCTGGGGCCGGCGGCCGATACGATACCGGGCGATCCGCCAGCCAGCATCGCGCGCTTCTATGTCCAATGCGCCCGCGACGAGGCCATTCCTTTGGAAACCCAGGCGGCCATGTGCGCGCGTCTGACCCTGGCCGGACTGGCGGTGCTCGACGCGGATCACTCGCCGTTTCTGTCAGACCCTGTCGCCTTGGCGGAAGCCTTCGCCGAGTTTGGGCGCTCGCTCGGTTGATCGGCGTAACACGCTGGGCAGGTTCGTCGCCGACCTAGGCATGTACCGCCGCCCACGCGACCATTTTGGGAACGGGTTGGCCGCGGCTTGTACGTCTGATCCGTGGCGCGGTTGTTGCGAAGCCCTCCCCAGTCATAGACCGAGGAGGGTTTCATCATGAGCATCATGGGCCTGACGGCCGGGCAGTCTATCGCGAGCCTGTCTCGGAAGGGCGCCGCGCCAACCGCTTCGCCTTCGCCAGCCGATCCCATCTCGCTTCCCAAGACGGCCTCGCTGCAAAGCCCGACGAGCCTGTTCGACTCCGACACCGCCAACGGCTTTTCATTGACGTTGCTGGGACCTTCCGGCGGCAGCCTGGACCCCGCGCTTAAGGCGCTGCTGAACGGCCAATTGGAGCAGCTTGGCGCCGTCGACACCGACGCCGGAGCCCGCGAGCCAGCGCCGGACGGCGCCCCGGCCGGTCAGCGGTTTAGGACCCCGGACACGTTCCACATGGACCTGGGCGGTGGGCGTTCCGTGGAGATCCATCACGGCGCGCCGGGGCAGGGGGAATACAACCCCGCCGCCATGCGGGCGATGATCGCCACGCTCGAGGCCATGCGCCACGCGCTCGGCGACCCCGTCGCATGAGCGGCTCGTCGCCCCCTTCTGGGGGAGGGTGAGGGCGACGAGCCTACCGAAGCTCGAACTGGGAGCTTCGGATCCGGTTACACGCCGCGATAGACGAGGCGCGTGAAGAGCTCGGGGCTGATGATCGCCTTGCCCCAGACGTCGTCGAAGGCGACCGTGGGACGGGCGGCGATCACCTGATCGACGCTCAGGCCCCGGGCCTTGAGCTTGGCGACGTTGTCGCGAATGGTCGCGAGCATGGCGCGATAGGCGATCAGGTCGTCGCGGCTGCCGACCGGCCCATGGCCCGGAACAACGATCGTACGCGGCCCGGCCTGAGCGATGCTGGCGTCTGCGGCCGCGATCATTCCGTCGATGCCGCCGCCGGCGACGTAGTCGATGAACGGATAGAGGCCGTTCCACCAAGTGTCGCCCGTGAGCAGAATGTCGGCCTGGGCGAAGTAGGCCGACAGGTCGCCATCGGTGTGGGACGGGACGTACGGGCGCAGGACGAGTTGGTCGCCGGCGAAGGCGATCGTCGTCGACGCCGTGATGCGCACGTCGGCGCGCTCGCTGGCCGCGACTGGTGTGAAGGTGTGACCCCATTCCTCGACGCGGATGGTCTCCTCCAGGTGGCGGGCGGTGTTGGCGTGGGCCACCACGACCGCGCCGTCCTGGCGCGCCCAGCCGTTGCCATCGGTGTGGTCCCAATGCCAGTGGGTGTTGATCACATAGCGCAGCGGACCCTTGCCCACGCGCGTGAGCGCGGTCCGCATCTTGGTCTTCGACAGCGCGATGCCGTCGTCGATTAACAGCAGGCCATCGGGACCGCCGATGGCGGCCATGTTCCCGCCGGAGCCCTCGACCAGATAGACGCCGCCACGCAGCGGCGTGAGGGTGATGTCTGCCGCGGCCGCCGCCTTGTTGATATTGGCGTAGGGCGTCTGGGCGGCCGCGGGTCCGGGCTGGGCGCCGAGCAGAGCGGCGACGAAGATGGCGAGGACCGCGCCTTGGCGCGAGAGGAACTGGGGATCGCTCATGGCTTTTCCTTGGGAATTCGGCGCGCAGCAACTGTCGCGTCCCCGGAATCTGCGCCTTGCCTCACCAGTGGGCTTGAAGCCGGGCCGCACGCATTTGGCTGAATACCGCCTTCAGCCTCCTCATCCAGCCTGGGTGGCGTCCAGGCGGTGGACCACCGGCGCCACCGTCCACGAGACTGTCCCTTGGTCGATGGCGTCGTGAACGGGCGAGTCGGCCAGTTCGGACATCAGACGACTGGCGGCCGCCCGACCTTGCGCCGCGCTTTCCCAGACCAGCATGTCGATGACCTCGCCGTCCGCGTCCTGGGCGATACGCCGCGATATGAAGCCGGGTTGGCGCTGGAGCCAGGGATCGACGTCGGCGTTGGCGCGGATGAAGTCACCGATCGTCAGCCCGTCGATGAGATGGAAGCGAGTGATTTCAATAGCCTGGGCCGGGGCGGACTTGGTCATGAAAGGAACCTTCGAAAAGGGGCGCGGCGCCGTCGGAGGCGGGGGGCATAAGCGGCCCCGCATGGTCGGCCGCCGCCTCCGGCGCGGCTTGAAGCCACGCCGCGCGCTCTTGGATTATCTCGTCCCGATCCTCGGTCAGATCAGGTAACCGCCCGCCACCTCGATCGACTGGGCGTTGATCCAAGCGCTCTCCTCGGAGAGCAGGGCGGCCACGACCCGGCCGACGTCGTCCGGCTCGCCGATACGGCCCAAGGCGGTCTGCCCCGCGAGCAACGCTTCGAAATCCGTCGTCAGGCCGCCGCCGAGCTCGGTGCGGATCGCGCCCGGGGAGACGGCGTTGGCGCGGATGCGCCGATCGCCGAACTCCTTGGCCATGTAGCGGGTCAGGACCTCGAGGCCGCCTTTGAACGCCGCATAGGGGGCGACGCCGGCGGTGGCCGCGCGGGTCGTGGCGCTGGTGATGTTCACGATGGCGCCGCCGTCGTTCATCAGCGGAAGCAGGGTCTGCGTCAGGAAAAACGGCCCCTTCAGATGCACGTTCAGGAGCCCGTCGAACTGGGCTTCGGTGACGCTTGAGATGGGCTCGAAGAGGCCATGGCCGGCATTGTTGACGAGGAAGTCGAAGCGCTCGCGCCCCCATTGGCTCTCGAGCGCCGCGCTCACAGCGTCACGAAACGCCGTGAAGCTCGAGACCTGGGCGACGTCGAGCGCCAAGGCCTTGGCCTTACCACCCATCGTCTCAATGCTGGCGACGACCGCCTCGGCGCCCTCGGGATGACTGTTATAGGTGACGATCACACCCATGCCGCGCTGGGCGCACTGCAGGGCGGCGCTACGACCCAGGCCGCGGCTTCCCCCCGTGATGATAACGACTGACATGCCCGCTCTCCGCGCTGATTGAGGCGCGGGAAATAGGCCAGCGGGATCTTTTCGGCGCTGGGAGATCCTGCCTTATCCTTGCCTGATCCTGCTTTGTGCTTGCGCGCAGCCGAGCCGCCGCGCAAGCAGTACGGATGGAACAGCCCTTGGACGCGCTGCGCCGTCTTGCGGCTCGCGCCGAAAGCCGGCGGACCGAGACTGGCATCCCGCGCTTGGCGATGGCGCAGGGCGTCATCCCCGAGCACGAGCTGGCCGCGGTCTATGAGCCGATGATCAATCTGATCCTGCGTGGATCAAAGTCCATGACCATCGGCGGCAAGACGCTGCGGTATGATCCGTCGACCTATTTCGTCATGTCAGTCGACTTGCCGGCCATAGGAACGGTCCACGCGGAGCCAACCGGAGAGCCTTATCTCGCCGTCAGCTTGACGCTGGACCGCGCGGTGATCGCATCGCTTCTGGAGCAGACTCCGCTTTCGGCGGGCGAGGGGGACGGCTATTCCGTCGCCGCGACAACGCCCGAACTGCTCGACGCCTGGGTCCGGCTCATGCGGCTAATGGAGCGGCCCGAAGACATTCCCGTCCTCGCGCCAGTTTATGAGCGTGAAGTTCTCTATCGCGTGCTCCAAGGGCCTCAAGGCTGGATGCTCCGCGACATCGCCACGCCGGGCGCGGCGCTGTCTGGCGTTCATGCGGCCGCCCGATGGATGCGGGAGCACTTCGATCAGCCGGCGTCGATTGACGACCTGGCTAGCCTGGCCGCCATGAGCGTCTCAGCGTTCCATCGACGCTTCAAGGCCGTGACCAGCATGACACCCCTGCAGTTCCATAAGACAATTCGCCTGATCCGGGCGCGAAGTCTCATGGTGACCGAGGGCCTAGGCGCGGCGGCGGCTTCCGACCGAGTTGGCTACGAAAGTCCGTCTCAGTTCAATCGCGAATACGCCCGGCTATTTGGTCGCTCTCCACGTCGGGACGCCGAGGCCCTGATCGGCCAGTGGCGAGGTTCTGGAGGAGGCGAGAGATAGGGTGGGGCTTAAAGCCAGGTTCCAGATCCGCTAATTCTGCTGACCATGGAGTTGCCCGGCGATGCCATTTCACAGCTCAGCTTTCGCGCTTGCAGATGGCCGTACTCGCTAGAACAGCGCTGGAGGTACGCCGTGGCCGGAGCAGCGCTCGGTCGTTACGGTCGCAGCGAAAAGAGTCAGCCAGTTGCAGAGAATTGAGTCAGAAGCGCCAGAAAGCCGGAACATCGGTAGAACTGGTGTCGAAGAACGCGCCAGTCGCAGAATTTGGAGTCAGTGACAACACAAGTACCCAGGATGACGCAGGTAAGATCGTCTAAGATATATTATCGGAAATAATGGAATTCTCAGGCCTTGACGCTGTCATAGTCCGAGAGGCCGCCACGTCGGCGCGCCGCGACGGCGCCATCCAGAAGGGCGCGGCGAAGAGGTCGGCGATGTCCGTGCGCCACGTCGGAAACGTCGCCTCGGGTCGTGGCTGTCCAACCATCGCGCTCTCCCTGTCGGGAAGAGAGCCATGGCGTTAAATACACGTCAAGGTAGGATTTCTGAAGAATACAATATATACTCGCATAACAGGCCGGAATGGGCGCTCGTTATCGGGAGGGAGCAGAGGTCATGACCCATCCGTCGCTCAGCGCGGGCGCGGCCCTGCTGGGCGCGCTGAACCTTGTCCTCGCGCCCATGGCCTGCGCCGCGCCCGTCGGCATGATGATCTGTACGGCCAAGGGGCCACGCCCGGCGCCGTCCGGCGATGACCGTCGCGACGCTCCCGCCCTGCCCTGTCACGGCGGCGCGCTGGCCGGCCGCAAAGGCGTGGCGGTCATGCCGCCCGATGGCGACGAGGCGGACGGGGATTGACGCTCCCGCCAGGATGATGGCGACGCTAGCGCGTCGCCCAGGCGCGGCCGATCTCGGATAGCGGCACGCAGCCGTGATAGGCGCCAGGCACGGGTTCGTACTTCAGGGCCACCGTCGCGCCGGGCTCGGAGGTGAAGTAGCCAACCGTGACCATGTCCTCCAGCGCCGGGAAGAAGTGGGACTGCCCCTGCCCTCGCGCGACACCGGCTTCCTGGTCGTAGGCCGTCAGCAGCGCGACCTGCTGCTCAGGCGTTAGCGCCACGAAGACATCGCCGTGCGCGGCGCGGGCGTCGGCGTCCATGCGGGCCAGTCCGCCCAGCAGTTGATCGATCTGACCCTTGTCGTAGAAGTCGCCCACGGCGCGATCGATAAACTGGGGGACGCCAGCCTCGCGGGCGCCGGGCGTGTCGGTCGCCGGGATGATCAGCTCGGCCACCACGTCGAGCAACCGGGCCTGGTCCGCCGTCAGGGCCGTCGGGGTCCAGGTCAGGGCCGGCGCGGGCGCCGCGGCGGCCAGGGCGCGCTCGGCCCAGCCCGTCGAGGCGACGCCGACCGCCAGGGCCAGGCCGCGAAGCGTGTCGCGTCGGTTCAGCATCACAGGTCTCCCCGCTTGCGAGCCTTCACCGCGTGGTCGGCGGCGCGGGCGGTCAGGGCCATGTAGGTCAGGGACGGGTTCACGCACGAGGCCGATGTCATGGCGGCCCCGTCGGTGACGTAGACGTTCTTGCACTCGTGGACCTGGTTATGGGCGTTCAGCACCGAGGTCTTCGGGTCGCGCCCCATGCGGGCGGTGCCCATCTCGTGGATGCCCAGACCCGGGGCGTAGCCGCCGTCGTGGCCCTTGACGTTCTTGAAGCCGGCGGCCTCCAGCATCTCGACCGCCGCCTGCTGCATGTCGCGGCGCATGGCCATTTCGTTCTCGCGCATGGTGACATTGAACGACAGCGTCGGCAGGCCGAACTGGTCCTTCACGTCGCGGTTCAGGGTGATGCGGTTGTCCTCGTAGGGCAGGATCTCGCCGAAGCCGCCCAGACCCATGCTCCAGGGGCCCGGCTGGCTGAGCGCGGCTTTGCGCGCCGCGCCGAAGCCCTTGGCGCCCTGCCCGCGCTCGCCGAGGTCGCGATCCCAGATCGGACGCGAGGCGCCGCCCTGGTAGCCGAAGCCGCGCAGATAGTCGGTCCGCTTGGTGGCCGCGTCACCCAGGTTTCGGAAGCGCGGCACGTAGATCCCGTTCGGACGCCGCCCCGAATAGTACATGTCGGCGAACTCGGGCGCCTCGCCCGACGCGCCCACGCCCAGATGGTGGTCCATGACGTTGCGGCCCAGCTGGTCGCTGCCGTTGCCAAAGCCGTTCGGGAACCGCGAACTGGTCGAGTTCATCATGATCCAGGCCGAGTTCAGGGCCGAGGCGCACAGGAAGATGACGTCGGCGTGGAATTCCTCGTCCCGCCGGGTCACGGCGTCCAGGATCCGCACCCCGGTCGCCTTGCCGGCCTTCTCGTCATAGATCAGCTCGGTGACGATCGAGTTCGGGCGGATCACCAGGTTGCCGGTGCGCTCGGCCGCGACCAGACCGCCGGAGTTGGAGCTGTAGTAGGCGCCGAACGGACAGCCCCGAATGCACTGGTTGCGGTACTGGCACTTGGTGCGGCCCAGGCTGAGCTGTTCCTCGGTCGGCTCCGTCAGGTGGGCCGCGCGGCCGATGCTGACGCGGCGTTCCGGGAAGCGGGCCTCCGAGCGGCTCTTGAAGGCCTTCTCGACGCAGTTCATCTCCATCGGCGGCTGGTAGTGGCCGTCGGGGAAATGCGGCAGGCCCTCGGGCTGGCCCGAGACGCCGATGAAGCGCTCGACATGCTCGTACCAGGGGGCCAGTTCTTCATAACGAATCGGCCAGTCGACGCCGATGCCCTCCTTGGCGTTGGCCTCGAAGTCGATCGGGCTGTGGCGATAGCTCTGGCGGCCCCAGGTCAGCGAGCGACCGCCGACGTGATAGCCGCGGATCCAGTCGAAGCGGTTTTCCTCGGTATAGGGGTTCTCGTCGTCCCTGACGAAGAAGTGCTGGCTGTACTCCGTCATCGTGTAGCCGGTGCGGCGCTGCACCGGGTAGTGCGCGTCCAGCTCGGCTTTCGGCAGCTGTCCCTGCGGGTACTTGGTCTGCCAGGGATCGAGGACGGCGGTCGGATAGTCCTCGAGGTGGCGGACCATGCGCCCCCGTTCCAGCACAAGGACCTTAAGGCCCTTCTGGGTCAGCTCCTTGGCCGCCCAGCCGCCCGTGATACCGCTACCAACAACGATCGCGTCGTAAGTGTTCTTACGCCGCGCGCGGCCGTTCAGATTGGCCATGTTCACTCCCTTCGCGGTCGCTCGATGGACCACGTCGGAAGCTGTAAGCCACGCGACGCCCCGACCTCGGCGAACCCCTCATTCTTGCCTGGAGGCTTCCATGAAATGGGTTACATTGCAAGAAAGCTCAGCGTTTCACGTCAAAATCGCCGAGCGCCTGGGAGGGATATGATGACGAGTTCGATGAGGCGTGCGCACCGGATGGCGGCGGGTCTGCTGCTGGCGCTGTGCGCGGGCGCGGCGAACGCCCAGGACGTCAAGGCCGGGCCCTGGCGGCCGCTATTCGACGGCAAGACCCTGACCGGCTGGACGGCGAAGGTCGCCAAGCATCCGACCGGCGAGAACTACCGCCAAACCTTCGTCGCTGACCACGGCGTGATCCGCGTGTCCTACGCCGGCTATGACAAGCTGGACGGTCAGTTCGGGCACCTGTTCTACAACACGCCGTTCAAGGCCTATCGCCTGAAGCTGACCTATCGTTTCCTGACCGAAGGCGGCCTGGCCGACACGCCAGCGTGGGCGCGCAGCAATAGCGGCGTCATGTTCCTCAGCCAAAGCCCCGAGAGCATGACCGTCGAGCAGCCCTTCCCGGTCTCGGTCGAGTTTCAGCTGCTGGGCAAGGATGGTGACGCGCCCCGCCCCACCGGGGCGGTCTGCACGCCCGGCCTGACCATCACCATCGACGGCGCGAAGGTGAAGGAGCACTGCACCCCGCCCGCCAAGGCTCCGACCATCCCAGACGGGACCTGGGTCCAGGCCGAGTTGGAAGTCCTGCCCAATGGCGAAATCACCCAGAAGATCAACGGCGTGGCCGTCCACCACTACGCGGGGGTGACCCTCGATCCCGACGACACCGTCGCGGGCGGGGCCAAACCCTACATCCTCGCGCGCGGCGCCCAGCCGGTCACGGAAGGCTACATCGCCCTGCAGAGCGAGGGCCACCCAATCGAGTTCAAGGACATTCAAATTCAAGAGCTGACGGCGCGGTAAGGCGCGCTGTCATTTCGCGCCGGGCAGTTTGACGCCCAGCAGGACGAGCCGCTCGCCGGTGATCCCGAACCAATGAGGCACGCCCGCCGGCACCAGGATGACGTCGCCGGGGCCCAGTGTCCGGGTGACGCCGCCTTCGATCTGGCCGCCCTCGGTCAGGTTGGCGTTCTTGACCTTCGGGTCGGTCATGGTTCCGCCAGAAACCAGCGTGCCGGCGCCGTCCAGAACGATGGCGTATTCGGCTTCGGCGGGGTGGACGGCGGGGCGACCGGGCTTCTTCCATATCTCGATCGCCGCCACGGTCGCGCCGTCGCGGACCAGGGGGCGCCACATGAACCCTTGGTCGGGTTTCATCGTGGCGAGCATGTCGCGCAGCTGGGCCTGGACATCCGCGCCGCTCGCGAAGCCGGTTGGGTCGGCGGCTTGAGCGCCGGCGATGCCCGGTGCGGCCAGCAGCAACGACGTCGCGCAGATCGTGAAGGTCCGAGCTATTGTCTTCACCGCGCCTCTCCCTCGCCAGGCCTACTTCTTCACCGACGTCAGGTACTCAATCACCGCCGCGCGCTGCGCGTCATCCGGCGCGCCCAGCAGCATCTTGGTGCCTGGGACCTTCTTGCCCGGCGCCTTGATGAAGGCGTCCAACTCCGCCGGCGTCCAGGTGATGCCCGAGGCCTTCATGGCGGCGCTGTAGGCGAAGCCCGGAGCGGTCCCGGCCTTGCGGCCCGCGACACCGGCCAAGGGCGGCCCCATCTTGCCTGGGGCGGGCCGCAGCGAATGGCAGACCGTGCAGCGCTGCTCGAACACCTGCTGCCCCGTGGGCGCGGCGACGGCGCTGGTCGCCATCCCCGCCAGAACGGCGGCGAGCATGAGCGGATACTTCATCGAGAAAACTCTCCGTCGGAATTTGGCGGCGGCCTTACAGACCCAATAGCCGGCGATTGCGGCCAGCGTCCGGCGCGCTGCCGGCGAAATCGTCGAACGCCTTGTCGGTCACCTGGATGATGTGGTCACGGATGAACGGCGCGCCTTCGCGGCCGCCCTGCTCCGGGTGTTTCAGCGCGCACTCCCACTCCAGCACCGCCCAGCCGTCGAAATCGTACTGGGCCAGCTTGGAGAAGATCGCCTTGAAGTCGACCTGACCGTCACCCAGCGAACGGAAGCGGCCAGGTCGGTCGACCCAGCCCTGATAGCCGCCATAGACCCCCGACTGGGCCGTCGGCCGGAACTCGGCGTCCTTGACGTGGAAGGCCTTGATCCGCGCGTGGTAGCGGTCGATGTAGCCCAGATAGTCCAGTTGCTGCAGCACGAAGTGACTGGGATCATACAGGATATTGGCGCGCGGATGGCCGCCGACCTCGTCCAGGAACCGCTCGAAGGTGGCGCCGTCGTGCAGGTCCTCGCCCGGATGGATCTCGTAGGCGACATCGACGCCGTTCTCTTCGAAGACGTCCAGGATCGGCTTCCAGCGACGGCCCAGTTCGGCGAACGCTTCCTCGATCAGGCCCGCCGGGCGCTGCGGCCAGGGATAGAAGTACGGCCAGGCCAGCGCGCCCGAGAAGGTGGCGTGAGCCTTGAGGCCCAGACGGCGGCTGGCGACGGCGGCGGCCTTGACCTGGCCCACGGCCCAGGCCTGGCGCTCCTTGGGCTTGCCGCGCAGTTCGGGCGGCGCGAAGCCGTCGAACAGCGCGTCATAGGCCGGATGCACGGCGACCAGTTGACCCTGCAGGTGGGTCGAGAGCTCGGTGATCTCCAGGCCATGCTCGGCTAGGAGCCCCGCGATGTCGTCGCAATAGGTCTGGCTCTCGGCGGCCAGGGCCAGGTCGAAGAACGAGTCCGCCCCGCCCGTCGGCATCTGCACGCCGACATAGCCAAGGTCGGCAACCCATTTGGCCATGGTCTCGAGCTTGTCGAACGGCGGCTTGTCACCGATGAACTGAGCCAGGAAGATGGCTGGTCCCTTGAGCGTCTTCATCGCGCGTCTCCTTCCAAGGCGACCCAACCGGCGTCGTCGCGGCTGGCGGCCACGGCGCGTTCGACGAAGGCCATGCCGCGCACGCCCGCTTGGATATCCGGCACGAACCCGCCGCCCCGCCCTTCGATGGCGTCGGCGAAGTCGCGATAGATATTGGCGAAGGCCTCGATGAAGCCTTCCGGATGGCCCGTGGGGAGCCGGGTGACCGCGCGCGCGGCGGGGCCTAGATAGCCCGAGCCGGCATGCAGCACCTGGCTGGGGCCGTCCAGCCAGTCGATCGTCAGCACGTTGGGATCCTCGTGCGACCAGGTCAGGCCGCCCTTCTCGCCATAGACGCTGAGCCGCAGGCCGTTGCGGGCCCCGGCTGAAATCTGCGAGGCGATCAGCACGCCGCGCGCGCCGCCTTCGAACCGCAGCAGCACATTGCAGTCGTCGTCCAGGCCGCGCCCAGGCACGACGGTCGAAACGTCCGCGCACAGGCGCTCGACCCGGTGGCCGGTCACGAACTCGGCGATGTTGAAGGCGTGGACGCCGATGTCGCCGATGCAGCCGCCGACGCCGGACTGCTTGGGATCGGCGCGCCAGCTGGCCTGCTTGTTGTCGCCGTCGCGCTCAAGCGGCCTTGACAGCCAGCCTTGGGAATATTCGACCACGACCTTGCGCACCGCGCCCAGATCGCCGCGCGCCACGATCTCGCGCGCCTCGCGGACCATCGGATAGCCCGTATAGGTATAGGTCAGGCCGTAGAGCTTGCCCGACGCCGCGACGATGCCCGCCAGATCCTGGGCCTCGGCCAGGTTCAGGGTGGCGGGTTTGTCGCTGATCACGTGCAGCCCGCCCTTCAGCGCGGCGGCGGAGACGTCGAAGTGCAGGTGGTTGGGCGTGACGACCGAAACGAGGTCGACGCCGTCCTCGCGCGCCCGCTCGGCCGCTATCATCGCGCGATGGTCCGGATAGACCCGGTCGGGCGCGACGCCCCAGGCGGCGGCGGCCTTGGCGCTCTTGGCCGGGTCGCGGCTGAACACCCCGGCGACCAGCCGGATGCGGCCGTCCAGCTCGGCGGCCATGCGGTGCACCGGCCCGATGAACGAGCCCGGACCGCCGCCGACCATGGCCATTCGCAAGGGGGCCATCCGCAAGCTCATCAGGCGACGACCTTGGCCAGGTAGTCGTAGCTGATCTTGGCCGACTCGAGGCGAGCATGGGCGAACGGCGGCTCCTGCTCGTAGTAGAAGCCGCGGACGCCGGCGGCGTAGGCGGCGGGCAGCAGGTTCTTCCAGTCGATCATGCCGCTCCCGACCTCGGTCGGGTCCTGCTTCAGTTCGAAGTTGGTCTTGGTCGTCGCCTTGACGTCCTTGACGTGCATCTGGGTGAAGCGGCCCGGATGAGCCTTCAGCAGGGCCAGTGGATCGTGGCCGGCGGCCGTGACCCAGCCGGCGTCCATTTCGAAGGTCACCACGCTAGGATCCGTGCCGTTCAGCAGGATTTCCATGCCGTTGGTGTCGACACCCTTAGCGTCCTTGAGGGGCGCGAACTCGAAATTGTGGTTGTGATAGCCGGCGGTGATGCCGGACTTCTTCAGCACGGCGGCCTTCTCGTTGAGGAAGTCGGCGTTCCACTTCCAGTCGTCGGCCGTCATCTGCACGCCGGCCTGGCGCAGGTCGGCGCCCAGGCGGTCGGGGATGTAGAAGATCGGCATCATCACCGACGTCACGCCGATCACGTGCATCTCGTCGGCCAGCTTGGAGAGATCCCCACTGAAACCGCCTGGCCCCTTGGGCGCGATGTGGGCGCTGGGACAGACCAGGCCCGCCTTGTCGAAAGCGGCGCGCAGTTCGGCCGGGGTGCGGCCGAGGTAGCCGGCCAGCTCGACCGACTTGAAGCCGATCTTGGCGACCGTGGCCAGCTGGGCGTCCAGCTCCTTGGCCAGGTCCGGACCCAGGCTGTAGAGCTGAATGCCGACCGGCAGCTTGTGGCGCTGGAAGAACGGCGTCGCCGCCGCGCTGGCGCCGCCAGCCAGGGTCGCGGCCAGGAGGGCCGCGCCGGCGCCCAGAAGGCCACGCCGAGAAAGGTGTTCGTGCACGAGGCTTTCCTTTGCTGAAGGGGCTTAGACTTGGGCCGGGCTGGCCGTGGCGGGGAGCTCGTCGGTCTCCGTCACCGGGCCGCGCGACGGCGGACGGAAGAACAGCGCCAGCAGGCAGACGGCCGCCAGGGCCATGCCGGTCGGAACCATGAACAAGGTAGTGTAGTCGACGGCTCCGCCCGCGCTCAGGCGGCTGATCAGTGTCGGGAACAGGAAACTGGCGACGACATTGCCGACGCCCAGGATCAGCAGGTTGAACAGTCCCTGGGCGCTGGAGCGGACGTCCTTGGGGAACACCGCGTCGACGAAGATGTACACGGTGGCGAAGAAGAAGGCGTAGCAGATCCCGTGCAGCAGCTGCACGGCCACGATGACCGGGATGCTGTCGGCGAAGAAGGCGAACACCGCGAAACGCGCGGCGTGGCCCAGCACGCCGATGATCATCGTCACTTTCCAGCCCAAGCGCACCAGCACCCGGCCCAGCAGGAACATGGTCAGGATCTCGGCCACCTGACCCAGGCTCAGGACGACCATGCTGAGGTTGCCGGCGATCCCGACCCTATTGGTCAGGAAGGCGTCGGCCATGACGAAGTAACCGTTGTGGATGACGCTATCGATGAAGGTGACCACGAACAGCACCAGCACGAACGGCGCGGCCAGCAGCTTGAAGGCGCGACGCCAGGCCAGATTGTCGATGTCCGGCGCGTCCCTGCGGGCCGGGGTATGCGGCAGGGTCAGGGCGTAGCCGGCGAACGCGAACGAGACGATCGCCGCGACCAGGAAGATCCAGCGCACCTGCTCGACCGAGGAATGCGCGCCCAGCAGGAACACGAAGGGCCAGCTGACCAGCACCCAGCCGACCGTTCCGCCCATGCGCACCGGGCCGAAACCGGCGGCCGGGTCCTTCAGGTTGGCGAAGGCGATCGAGTTGGTCACCGACAGGGTCGGCACATAGACCAGGCTGAAGATCAGGTAGCAGGCGAAGAACGGCCAGAAGCTGGTCGCGAAAGCCGTGCCCACCAGGGCCAGACCGCCGATCAGGTGGCTGGCGGCCAGGAACCGTTCGGCCGCGAAATTGCGGTCGGCGAACTGGTTGGAGAAGAAGATGCCGACCAGGGCGGCCACGCCCCAGGCGCTGCCAACCATCGACTGCTGCCAGGGCTCGAAGCCCAGCATGCCCATGTAGGGAAAGATCTTCGGCGCCCAGGCGCCCCAGATCGCCAGCTGCAGCACCATCATCACGAAGAGCCGGACGCTCGTGTTCATGGACCTGGCCTCCCCGACCAGTTTGGGCGGCTGGTTTCGCCCTTTTGGACGCCCTCCGCTCCGATGTAATCGAAATCATCGATAACAGGGGTCGGTCTGCTTGCCAAGCTGTCGGCTTGTCGCCAGTGTCCGGCCGATGGCGACCATTCAAGATGTTGCGCGCGAGGCGGGCGTCTCCACGGCGACGGTTTCACGCGTGTTCAGCGCGCCCGAGCTGGTGCTGGAGACCACCCGCAACAAGGTGATGGAGGCGGTCAACCGCCTGGGCTACGAGCCGAACTTCGCGGCCAAGAGCCTGCGCACTCTGCGGACGGAGAAGATCCTGGTCACGGTGCCGGACATCTCCAACCCGTTCTTCTCGCAGGTGATCCGGGGCGTCGAGGAAGCCGCTCTGGCCGCCGGCTATTCGGTGCTGCTGGGCGACACCCGCCACGAGGAGACGCGCGAGGAGCAGTACGCGGCCATGTTCCGCCGCAAGGAGGCCGACGGCCTGATCTTCCTGGGTCACCGCCTGCCCGACGTGCTGGCCGACATGGTCGCCGCCAAGGGCCCCAGGACGCCAATCGTCAACGGCTGCGAGTTCCGGCCGGGCCTGGCCGTTTCCAGCGCCCGTATCGACAACGACCGCGCCGCCGCCGAGGTTGTCGACTACCTCTACGGCCTGGGCCACACCCGCATCGGCGTGGTCACCGGTCCGCTGGCCAGCCCGATCAGCAGCGACCGCCTGGCCGGCGTGCTGTCGGCGGCCCAGCGCCAGGGCCGCGCCAGCGCCCTGCGCATCGCCATCGGCGACTTCTCGATCGAGTCCGGCGTGCGCCAGACCGGCGAGCTGCTGGACGAGCCCGGTCGGCCAACGGCGATCTTCTGCTTCAGCGACGAGATGGCCATGGGCGCTCTGGAGGCGATCCGCCAGCGCGGCCTCACCTGCCCCGATGACGTGTCGCTGGTCGGCTTCGACGACATCCGCTTCGCCCAATACCTGCATCCGAAATTGACTACGGTCAGCCAGCCCAAGGAGCAGATCGGCCACGAGGTGGTGCGCCTGCTGATGGATATCCTCAGTGGCCGGGCCACCGCGCTGCAGAACGTCACCCTGCCCCACCAGCTGGTCATCCGGTCGAGCACGGCCTCGCCGCCCAGTTAGCGCGGCGCCAGTTCGCGGACCCAGATGTTACGGAAGCTGATCGGCGCGCTGGGGTCGCCGTGCGCCTGCAGCTTGATCGGCGCGGGCCCGTGGGCCGTGTAGCTGGGCTTGCCGATATAGACCGTCTCGCCGGCCAGCACCGCGTGGTCCTGCACGAGTACGCCGTTGTGGATCACGGTGACCACGGCGGGCGTCATGAGCGCCCCGTCCGCGCCGAACACCGGCGCGCGCCAGACGATATCGTAGGTCTGCCACGCGCCCGGCTGGCGGCTGGCGTTCACCAGGGGCGGATGCTGCTTGTAGACGCTGGCCGCCTGACCGTTGACGTAGGTCGGGTTTTGGAAACTGTCGAGGATCTGCACCTCGTACCCTTTGTCGCCGGCCCCGGTGGACGCCAGGAAGACTCCGCTGTTGCCGCGCGCCTGGCCCGAGCCCGTGATTCCGGCCGGGACGCGCCATTCCAGATGCAGCTGGTAGTCGCGGAACGCCCGCCGGGTCTCGATATTGCCCTTCGACTTGTCGACGGTCAGAACGCCGTCGGCGACTATCCAGGCGGCCGGCGCCTTGTCCCTGACCGAAACCCATTGGTCCAGGTCACGTCCGTCGAACAGCACCATCGCGTCGAAGGGCGCGCCGCCCGGAGCAGCCGCTGGCGTGACGATCGGCGGAACCGGACTCCAGACCTCGGTCTCCGCCGGCTTCGTCTGGGCCATGGCGGCGGACGCGGCCAGCAGGCTGGCGGCGGCGAGCGTGAGGATGGATCGGGTCAGCATGCGGCGCCTGGGCTCCCTGTCGGACGGACCAGACTATGCGGCGCCCGGGCGTCGGCCAATACGACCACGACATTCTTGACAACGCTGTCCGACAATCGGCGACTAGGAGGCGGGATCGCGGGAGGACGACATGATCAAGACCATGGCCATCATGACGTTACTGGCCGCCGCGTCCTCGGCGCTGGCGGAGACACGTCCGTCCTTGGCGCTCGGCGAAATCCCCGAGGCCTCAGGGCCGGCGACGACGTTGTTCAACGGCAAGGACCTGAACGACTGGCGCCCGTGGCTCGGCTATGCCGATCCGGCCCTGACCTACAAGCGCCCCGCCTTGGCGCCGCTCGGGCAGACGCCGCTGAGCAGCGAGATCTTCAAGGTCGTGGTCGAGGACGGCCGTCCGGCGATCTATGTCAACGGCAAGACCTGGGGCAGCCTGGTCCACACGGGCGACTTCCGAAACTATCACCTGCGCCTGCAGTACAAGTGGGGACCCGGCCGCTGGCCGCCGCGCGAAGCCCAGGCGCCGAACAACGGCCTGCTCTACCACTCGCACGGCGCGCCGGGCGTCGTGTGGGGCACCTGGAGCCAGGCGGTCGAGTTCGAGATCATGACCGGCTCGATCGGCATGGTGGTGCCGGTCGGCGAGGCGATCAGCGTCGTCGCCGACGCGGTCGACGACCCCAGCCTGATCAAGCCCAACCTGCGCTTTTCGCCGAAGGGCCGAGCGGTCACCGCCAAGGGCGGCGCGGCGAACTGGAATATCGAGGCCTATAGCGACGCCGAGAAGCCGGCCGGCCAGTGGAACACCCTGGATCTCTATGTGCTGGGCGACCGCGCCGTCCATGTCGTCAACGGCGTTCCGGTCATGGAGGTCCGCGACCTGAAGGCCAATGGCCTGCCCCTGACCCACGGCGCGATCCAGCTGCAGTCGGAAGGCGCGGAGACTTTCTTCCGCGACATCGTGCTGGAGCCGATCACCACGCTTCCGAAAGTGACGGTCGGCGCGCCGCGATAGTCCTATGAATGGACCCTGCGTCTTTCTAGGATCGGGCTCTTCGTAATTCGCCGCGCCCCATGACCGACTCGCTCACGCAGAACGCCTGGACCCTCATCGATCACGGCCGAGCGGCTGAAGCGCTGAGCCTCACTGAACGCTCGGCCCAGACCGGCGGCGCGACGCCGAGCCTGCTGATGGCGCACGCCGCGGCGCTGAAGGCCCTGGGTCGGGTCGACGACGCCGTGGCGTTCAACCGGCGCGCCGTGAAGCGGGCGCCGACCGATCGCTTCGCCTGGTACAATCTGGCCGCCACGCTGGGCGACCTGAACATCGACGCCGAGGCTGAAGCCGCCGCGCGGCGGACCCTTGCTCTGGGTCTGGACGCTCCGGAGGTCTGGCTGGTGCTGGGCAAGGCGCTGCAAGGCCTGCGCCGCTACGATGACGCCGAACAGGCTTTCATGGCGGCCCTGGCGCGCCGGGCCAACTATGCGGCCGCGCATCTGGACCTGGCCCAGCTGCGCTGGATGCGCTCGGGAAGACAGCACGAGGCTCTGGCCGTGCTGGAGGCCGTGCTGCGGCAGCATCCCGACGATCCCGGCCTGTGGCTGATCAAGAGCACCGTGCTGACCTTCGCCGGCGATCACGCGGCGGCCGACGCCACGCTGGCGGAGGCGCTGAGGGCCTCGCCAAACGATGTTCTGCTGCGGCTGGCGGCCGCGCGCGCGGCCGGCGCGGTCGACGACGCCGGCCGCATGCTCGCCCATGCCGAGGCGGCCCAGCGCCTGGCGCCCGCCGCGCCGGAAGTTCACGCCGTGCTCTGCGAGGCCTTGCTGGCGAACGGCCAGGCTCGGGCGGCCGCCGAGACCGCCGAGCGTCTGGTCGCGGCCACGCCCCAGGACCAGTACGCCCTGGCCCTGCGCAACACCGCCTGGCGGCTGACGCGGGATCCTCGCCTGGCGCCGTTTGGCGACTACGATCAGCTCGTGCGCGCCTATCGCCTGGAGACGCCGGACGGGTGGAGCGACCTGGAGACCTTCCTGGAGGCGTTGCGCGCCCGGCTGCTGGAGCTACACGACCTCAAGACCCATCCGCTGCAGCAGTCCCTGCGCGGCGGCACGCAGGTTCCGTCGCTGGACCGTTCGGCGGATCCGCTGGTGCGAGCCTTCTTCGCCTCGGCCCGCAAGGCCGTGGCGCGCTATATCGAGGATCTCGGGCCAGGCGAGGATCCGATCCGGAACCGACGCTCGGCGGCCTTCGACTTCGCCGGCGGCTGGTCGGTGCGCCTGCGCTCCGACGGCTTCCACGCCGATCATGTCCATCCCAAGGGCTGGATTTCCTCGGCCTTCTATCTGGACCTGCCGGCCGTCGTCGATGACGGCGAGGCGCGCGAGGGCTGGCTGCAGTTCGGCCGGCCGGGATGCGGGACCTCTCCCGCCCTGCCCGCCGAGCACATGGTCAAGCCCGAGCGCGGGACGCTGGTGCTATTCCCCTCATGCTTCTGGCATGGGACCCGACCGTTCTCCGACCCCGGGCACCGCCTGACCGTGGCCTTCGACGTCACGCCCCGTTGAGGTTTCTCTAAGACGCTGAAACAGAACAAAAAAGGCCCGCCCCGAGTAATCGAGGCGGGCCTTTTCCGAAGAAATCCCCTCCCCGACGCCGAAGCATCGGAGAGGTTCAGGTCTCTTAGTAGCGCAGGCGAGCGTTCAGGAAGAACATCCGGCCCATCACGTCGTAAACGGCCGGATAGCCGCTGTTCGACGGAGAGGCGTTGCCGCCCAGGATCGGATAGGATTCCTGGGTCAGGTTCCGAACACCAGCGGTGAAGGCGACGTTGTCGTTGAGGTTCCAGTCAGCCGACAGATCCCAGTAGTTCTTCGCGCCGATACGCTCGACCGTGTACTTGGTCGTCGGCGCGTCGTCGATCACGTCGTCCAGGTGGCTCCACACCAGGTTGACGCCAACATTGTTGAAGCGCCAGTTGGCGGCGGTCCGCAGCTTATGACGCGGGATCGGGTTGACGCCGAAGCCACGACAGCGGTTACCGAACTTGTCGGCGCACTTGACCGGGGCGGAGATCTCGTCCGGCGTGATCGTGTACAGCCACGTGTTGGTATACAGCGAGCGAATCGCCAGCGTACCCCAGTCCGGCAGACCCAGGTTTTCAAGCGAGGTCTTATAGGTCACGCCAAGGTCGAGACCTTCCACTTCACGCGCGGCGACGTTCTGGTTGGTCGAAACCACGTAGTCGATCGAGCCGTTGGCCAAGCGAACGATGGCCTTGCAGTACGGCGAGTTCGGATTGCCGTTGACCAGCGGGCCATAGCAGACGTTCATCAGGTTGGCGGTGCCGCCACCGAAGGTGTCGATCGCGTTGTTCACCTTGATGTTGTAGAAATCAAGGGTGAACGACAGGCCCGAAATCCACGACGGGGTGTAGACCGCGCCGAGGGTCAGCGTCTTGCCTTGTTCCGGACGCAGGTTCGGGTTGCCGCCCGTCAGGGTCTGGGTTTGCTGGTTGGCGTTGATCAGACCAACGACGCTGGCCGACACGCCCGAGTTGATGCAGGCCTGACGGACCGCGGCGTTCGGCGCGCCTCGGGCCGAGCACGGGTCGGTGGAGGTCGGGAAGCTGTTGCCCTGCGGGGCGTACAGTTCGCCGATCGACGGGGCGCGGATCGCCTTGTTGTACGAGGCGCGCAGCATCAGGTCGTCGAACACCTTCCACGAACCGGCGACCTTATAGGTCTTCACCGGGTGCGGTTGGCCCGTGTAGTCCGAGGTGCGGCCAGCCAGCTCCAGGTCCAGGGACTTGATGAGCGGCAGGTCCTTCAGCAGCGGGACGAGCAGTTCGGCGTAGCCTTCGTAGACGTCGAAGCGACCGGAAACCGGCGGGCTAGCGTTGAAGCCCGTAAGGTTGCCAGTGGCCAGGTCCTGGCTGGGGTTGAAGGCGAAATCCTCGGCGCGATACTCGAAGCCGACGGCGAAGCCGATCGGACCGGCCGGCAGCGAGAATTGGTTGGCCGTGTCACCGTTGATGTTGAAGCCGCCGTACTGCTGCTCATAGTCCTGCGCCGAGTTGATGCGCGTCTTGATGAACTCGGCCGCGGCCGGCGACATGGTGCCTTGACCGAAGATGTTCACCGGCACGCAGCCGCCCGACGGATCCGCGCAGGCGGTGCCGGTCGAGTTCAGCAGCAAGCCCTGCTGGATGCGGGCCAGGCTGGTGTCGCCCAGCAGCGTATTGCTGCCGTGGGTGTTGCCGTATTGATAGTAAAGATCGAAACCGCCGTTGATGGCCTCGATGTCGCCCTTCAGGCCCAGTTGCATCTGGAAGCCCGAGAAGTTGAACGACGAGACACGCGGGCCAACGTCGCTGAGGCGCTTGTTGAACACGCCGGTGACGGTGTCGTAGAGGCCGTCGCCGTCGGTGTCGACGTCGGTGTAGGTGCCGGTCGCCCACGGGCTGGAGGTGGGGATCGAATAGCTCGAGCTCGAACCCAGGCTGTTCAGGGCGGTCTTGGAGGCCCCGGTCAGGAACGGGTTGTTGTCCAGCGAGAAGCGGAAGATGCGGCTGCCGACCGGGGTCGGGGCCAGTTGGGTGACGACCTTCGAGTTGACGAAGTTACCCTTGGCGTAGGCGGTCAGGCCCGGCTTGATCTCGTAGCTGGCCAGCGACGTGACCGAGAAGCGCTCTTGCGGGGTCTGCAGATAGTTGACCGGCGCGAAGTTGTAGGTGTCGGTGTTCTGGTCATACAGGCGGACGTCGCCGGTCGGCAGGAAGTAGGCCGAGTTGGCGGCGCTGTTGGTGACGCCGGGCAGGGTCACGAACTTGCCAGACACGAACGGATCGACGCGGCCCGGCTCCATCGAGCCCGAGCCCGAGGGCACGAAGCCGGTGCGAGCGGCGTTGTCACCCCAGGCGCTGGCCAGCATACCGCCGCGCTCGCCCTGAGTCAGGGCTTCGCGCTTGTTGTAGCCCAGGCTCAGAACGACGTTGCCCTTCCGATCGGCGAAGTTGGCGCCCATCGTGAGGTCCGCCGTGTAGATCGGGGCCTCCCCCTTGTCGGTCTGCTGGTAGCCAGCCGAGAACTCAAGGCCCTCGAAGTCGTTCTTCATGATGAAGTTGACCACGCCGGCGACGGCGTCCGAACCGTAAACGGCCGAGCCGCCGCCCGACACGACGTCGATGGCCTTGATCAGGGCGGTCGGGATCAGGTTCAGGTCGACGGTGCCGCTCGAGCTGGTCGGGGTCTGGCGCTTGCCGTCCACCAGCACCAGGGTGCGGTTAGAGCCGAGGCCGCGCAGGTCGACCGTGGCCGTGCCGTTGCTGCCGTTGTTGACGTTCGAGGTGATGCCCGGAACGGCCTGCGGCAGGGTGTTCAGCAGGTTTTCGGTGTTCACCACGCCCGACTGCTTCAGTTCGGCGGCGCCGACTTGAGCGATCGGGCTCGAGGACGTCAGGTCCGGACGCGCGATGCGCGAACCGGTGACGACGATCTCTTCGACCTGAGCGGAGTCGCTCGGCGCGGCCGCTTGCTGCGCCCAGGCGCCGGCGGCCGGCAGCATGAAGCCGCAGAGGATCGAAGACGCCAGCAGGCGCTTTCTACGAGTGGTTACACTAAACAAATTCCACCTCCAAAACCTATACGCCGAGCTCTGCGGATGAGCATGCGGCGCTCCCCCTGTCCCCCCTGGAACCGGGTTTTGCGGGCAAGAGTGGAATTGGACGACCTCCGGTCAATCAGCCAGAAGGCGCGAATGCCCAGGAAATTTCCACCTGTTACCCAAATGTAACGCACCTGACACAAGCCCCGGCATCGATGCGGTCAAGACTGTGCGTTTTCAAGGGGATGGATGCAGCCAGCTTCTTTGCAAATCCGCAATGCTGTAGATTATATACGAAGTAATCAACCACCCAGAGATGACTTCGCCTCAGTGCAGTGACGACGCCGATACAGTTCGCCCCCCAACGAGCGGGAGGAAAATATTCTTTCATAAACTCAGTTCGAGGCGTCGGTATGCTGGCCTAGGGGCGATGACGGGGCCTTCCGTGCGATAATATTCACTTCTCGACTTGAATGGCGCGCAGGTCCGCGACAAGTCGCCCCAGGTACTGGCGATTTAAGCCACAGCGGCAGTTGCACGGGAACGAAAAGCACCGCTTGAATAAAATCCGAGCAAATCCATGCTCGCGATCCCGCACCGACGAGTCCCGCATGCCCGCGCACCCTCCCCTCAGAATCAACAGCGACTTGCCGATCGAGACGTTCGCGAAGCGGTTCGCGCGGGAAGGCTATGTGCAGATTCCGGTCTTCCTGGTTCCGGCCGACGCCGAGGCGGTCGCCGGAGCGATGGAAGGCCTGACCTGGAACATCGTCGCGCCCGACGAGACGTCGGAGACGCTGGTCATCACTCCGGACGTGATCAAGAAGTTCGGCGAGGCCCAGGTCCGACAGTTCCTGCAAGGGGCGATCAAGCGCGCCGCGACGGGCTTTTCCTTCGTGCACCTGTCCTATGCCATGCAGGACGAATATCTGCGCGCTCCAGAAGCGCCGATCCATCGCGCGACGCAGTTCCTGCAGAGCGAGGACTTTCTCGATTTCGGCCGCCGCGTGATCGGCGCGCCGGCCGTGACGGGCGTCCGGATCCAGGCGTCCTACTATCGCCCCGGCGATTTCCTGACGCTGCACGACGACCGCCACCGCAAGGATACGCGCCTGGCCGCCTTCACCTTGGGCTTCACCCGGAAGTGGCGCGCCGACTGGGGCGGCCAACTTCTCTTCCATGACGCCGATGGCAACGTCACGCGCGGCTTCAAGCCGGAGTTCAACGTACTGACCTTGTTCAAGGTGCCCGCCGCCCATTCGGTGGCCCAGGTCGCCTCGTATGCCGACGCCAAGCGGATGTCGCTGACTGGATGGCTGCTGGGCGACGCCCAGCAAGCCGCATAAGGAGTTCGAGATGACCAAGCTGTTGCTCGCCGCCGCGATCGCTCTCGCCGCCGCTCCCGCTTTCGCCGCCGAGCCCGCCGAGCCGGCGGTCATCGCGGCGCTGAAGGCCTGCCGCGCCATCACCACCGACGCCGAGCGGTTGGCCTGCTACGACAAGGCCGCCCAGTCGGTGACCAAGGCCCAGGAAACCGGCGAGGTCATCATCATCGACAAGCAGACCGCCCGCGCCGCGCGGCGCCAGGCCTTCGGGCTGGAGCTGCCGACGCTGTCCATCCTCGACAAGGGCGCCGACAAGGCCGAGACCGAGAAGCTGCAGTCGATGGTCAAGAGCGCCAGGGTCGACGCCGAGCAACGGCTGGTCGTCACGCTGGAGGACGGCGCGGTCTGGCGCCAGATCGACGACACCATGCTGGGCAAGCCGCCCAAGGCCGGCGACATGATCGAGGTCCGCAAGGCGGCCATGGGCAGCTACATGATGAAGATCGGCAGCCAGCCGGCCATCCGCGTGCGTCGCATGGAGGTCGGTGGGCGTTAACTCGCGTCGTCGGCGAATCGGTAGCCGACGCCCGGCTCGGTCCGCAGCAGCTTGGGCGACGCCGGGTCGGCCTCCAGCTTCTGGCGCAGTTGGCCGACGAAGACGCGCAGGTACTGGGTGTCCCGTGCATGCGCGGGGCCCCAGACGGCGGTCAGCAGTTCCTTGTGGGTCAGCACCTTGCCATGACCCAGCGCCAGGCGGATCAGGACGTCGTATTCGCGCGGCGACAGCTTCACGGCCTCGCCCGCGCGGGTGACGCGACGCTTCTCCAGGTCGATCTCGATGTCGCCGGCGCGGATCGGCCCGCTGGGCGCCTGGGCGCGACCGGACTGGCGCATCGCCGCGCGCAGCCGGGCCAGCAGCTCTCCCACGCCGAAGGGCTTCTCGACATAGTCGTTGGCGCCGCGATCCAGCGCCTCGATCTTCTCGATCTCGCGGTCGCGAGCCGACAGGATCAGGATCGGACCGTCGTAGAACGCCCTGGCCTTCTCCAGCACATCCTTGCCGTCCATGTCGGGCAAGCCGAGGTCCAGCACCACGGCGTCGGGCGACCACAGGGCGATGGCGCGCAGGCCTTCCTGGCCGCCGTCGGCGCGTAGCGGCTCGTAGCCCGCCGCATCCAGGGCCGGGCCTAGGAAGCGATGGATCTGCGGCTCGTCGTCGATGACGAGGATGCGTTGGCGCGCGCCGGTCCCAAGGGAGCTCATGAAGCGCTCATAGCAGATCACGCGGCGAGGCGACGACCTTGAGCGGACTGATGAGGTTAGGGGGCCGGATCGTCGCGGATCAGGCGGCCACTCGGGCGTCGAGCAGCGCCAGCTTGGCCAGGATGCGCTCGAGGGTCGAGCGCTTCACCGGCTTGCCGTCGCGCAGCTTGGTCCAGGTGGTTTCGCTGATGGCGTAGCAATCGAACAGGTGCTCGCGCGTCACCGCCGGCAGACGCGAGCGGAGGCGCTGGAAGACTTCTCGGGAAATGGTGACGGTTTCAGCCATGGGAGGTCTGGTCGGTGACGCACGGGAGAATGACTCTACCGCGTCCCTATGACGGTGTTGTTGGACAAGCTTATTTCAACGCTGTTACGTGAAGCCAAGTTTTCGCCAAACTCGGCAAAAGTTGCGAAGATGCGAGCGCAGCGCCGCCTAAAACGCGAACGGCGCCTTGAAGCGGCGCGGCTAGAGAACTCCGCGGCCCTCCGAAAAGTTGCCTAGAGCGTGAACCGCAAACCGTCATAGCCGGCCTCGACGCCCGGCGGCAGGCGCGCGGTCAGGGCGTTGTAGTCGAGGTCGATGTGCAGATTGGTCAGGATGGCCCGCTTCGGCCTGACCTTGGCGATCCATTCCAGGGCCAGCTCGACGTGGGCATGGGTCGGATGCGGCGTCCAGCGCAGAGCGTCGACGATCCAGACATCGAGATCGGCCAGGTCGGCCCAGCTTCCGTCGGGAATGGCGCGGACATCCGGGGTGTAGGCCACCCCGCCGAAGCGATAGCCGACCGCGCGGATCTCGCCGTGGTCCACATCGAAGGTGTGGACAGGGATCGAGCCGCTGGGGCCGTCGATCTGGAAATCCTCGCCCAGCGGCGGGATCAAGCGCGGTTCCAGGATGGCCGGATAGCCGCCGCGCGTCTTGAAGATGTACTCGAACCGCGTCAGCAGGCCGTCGTGCGTGGCCTGGTCCATCCAGGTCGGGATGCGGACCCGCTGATTGAGGAAGAACGGTCGCAGGTCGTCGATGCCGTGGGCCTGGTCGGCGTGATCGTGCGTGAACAGCGCCGCGTCGACCCGCTTCACCCCCGCCTTCGCGGCCTGCAGGCGCAGGTCCGGCGAGGTGTCGACAACGACAGTGGTCTCGTGGAGCGCCCCGCCCTCGTCCTCGCCCTTCCTCCGCACGAGCAGCGAGCAGCGCGAGCGGTGGTTCTTGAGCTCGGCCGGATCGCAATCGCCCCAATTGCCGTCGGCGCGCGGAACGCCGCCGGACGAGCCGGAGCCCAGGATGGTGAACTCCAGCGGGCCGGTCATGGACGGGGGATCCTGTCGAACAGGTTGAAGAAGGCGTCCTCGGTGCGGGCCTCCGTGTCGGCTCGGCTCCAGCCCCGGATTTCGGCCAGCTTGTCGTAGATATGCGGCAGATAGGCCGGCTCATTGCGGCGGCCGCGCATCGGTACGGGAGCCAGGTACGGGCAGTCGGTCTCGACGATGATCCGGTCGGCGGGCATGTCGCGGATCACCTCGCGCACGTCCTCGGCCGCCTTGAAGGTGGCGATGCCCGACACCGAGAACCAGGCGCCCAGCGCGATGGCGCGAGCCGCCAGGGCCGGACCGCTGGTGTAGCAGTGCATCAGGATCTTGAATGGCCCGGCCGCGTGTTCCTCCTCGAGGATCTGACCCATCACATCGTCGGCCTCGCGGGTGTGAACCACCAGCGGCAGGCCGCTCTCGCGCGCGGCGATGCAGTGCTGGCGGAACACCTGGGCCTGCACCTCGCGCGGCGACAGATCGTAGTGGAAATCCAGACCGCATTCGCCGATGCCGATGACGCGCGGACGCTGGGCCAGTTCGACCAGGCGCGCGGCGGTCAGGCCGGGGTCTTCCTTGGCTTCATGCGGGTGCGTGCCGACCGTGCACCAGACATCCGGCTCGGCCATGGCGATGGCGTGGACGGCCTCGAAGGACGAGACCTTATCGCAGATGGTGACCATCAGGGCGACGCCCGCCTCGCGAGCGCGGGCGATGACGGCGTCCTTGTCCTCGGCGAACTGGGGGGCGTGGAGATTCACGTGGCTGTCGATGAGCATGCCGCTCAAATCGCCGTCTTGGCCGCCGCGCGCAAGTCCGAGATGACGCTCCAGAACACATCGGCGCGGTCGAGGTTCACGGCCTCGGCCTCACCCGGCGCATTGGACAGCCGCTCCCACGCGACCGCCCAACGGTCGAGCCCGGGCGAGTTCTTGCCGTCGGCCGCGACTTGGGTGGCGAAGATCCGCACCTGATCGGCCATGCGGTCCATCAGGAGTTCGAACCGCGCCGCGCCCTCGGCGCCGCGGAAGGTGTCGGTCAGGGCCAAGAGCGCGCCTTCGTCCAGCTTGGGCAGGCCGCGCAGAATCTCGTTGGCCGCGTCGTCCATCTCGATGGCCTTGGCGGCGGCCAGTTGCAGCGCCTTGCCTGGCGCGCCGTGGGCCATGCGGGCCAGGCGTTCGGCGTCGCGCCCAGAGACATCCGCCATGCGCTCGACCATCTCGGCGGCGGCCCGCACGCCCGGCGCGGGCACGGCCAGGCGGCGGCAGCGCGAGCGGATGGTGGGCAGGAGCTTACCGGGCGCATGGCTGATCAGCAGGATCACCCCGCGCGGCGGCGGCTCCTCCAGCGTCTTCAGCACCGCGTTGGCGGCGTTGACGTTGAGGTCGTCGGCCGCATCGATGATCGCCACCCGATAGGGCGAAATGGCCGGCGTCGTGGAGAAGAACTCCGGCAGTTGGCGGGCCTCGTCGACCGGTATCGATTTCCTTGCCTTGCCGTCGTCGGTCAGCCGCTCCAGCACCATCAGGTCGGGATGCGAGCGGGCGGCGACCTGGCGGCTGACCACGTCGGAAGGCGCGGCGCCCAGCAGGCCCATCGACGGATCGGGCTTCGCGCCCAGCAGGCGGCGGGCCATGCGATAGGCCAGGGTCGCCTTGCCCACGCCCTCCGGGCCGGTCAGCAGCCAGGCGTGGTGCAACCGGCCACGATCCAGGGCGTCGAGGAACGCGGCCTCGGCGGCGGACTGGCCCTCCAGGCCGTACACGTCGCGCGGATGGGCCGGGGTCATCAGAGCGCCAGCCGTTGGGCCACGGCCTCGCTGATCGCGGCGGTCACCGCGTCCAGTTCGGCGTCGGCGTCGATGACGACGCAGCGCTCGGGTTCGCGGCGGGCGATCTCAAGATAGCCGGCGCGCAGACGCTGGTGGAAGTCTAGACCCTTGGACTCGAACCGCGCCGCCCCGCCCCGCGCCTCGGCCCGGCTCAAGCCGACCTCGGCCGGCAGATCCAGGATCAGGGTCAGGGTCGGGATCGTGCCGTTCAGAACGTGATCCTCCAGCGCCGCGATCAGGCTGGCCGGCGCGTCGCCGCCCGCGCCCTGATAGGCCCGCGTGGAATCGGCGAAGCGGTCGCACAGCACGACCTTGCCTTCGGCCAGCGCCGGACGGATCACCCGCTCCAGGTGGTCGCGACGCGAGGCGTACATCAACAGGGTCTCGGTGACCGGCGACCAGCGGTCGGCCGCGCCGTTGACCAGCAACTCCCGGATGGCTTCAGCGCCCGGGCTGCCGCCCGGCTCACGGGTGACGACGACGTCATGGCCGGCCGCTCGCAGCCGCTCGGCCAGGCGGCGGATCTGGGTGGACTTGCCCGCCCCCTCCCCGCCTTCGAAACTGATGAAAGAACCCTGGGTCACCCGGCCTCATTCGACCGGTTTCCGAGGCTTGTCCAGAGGCGCTTACGCCCCCTTGCTAGGGACGAAGGACCGTGGCGCCCTGATAGCCCAGTGACTCGACCCGCTGGCGCAGGCTCCAGGCCTCGCCCTCGTTCGGACCGGCCGAGACCGTGACGCGGTAGAGCGTGCCGCTGGCCCGCTCGATCGCGTCGATCTGGGCCTGGCCGGCGCCCGAAAGCTGACGCACGGCCCTCTCCGCGTTCTCGCGGCTGGAGAACGAGCCGGCCTGAACCCGGAAGCCGGACTTGGCGGCCGAGGCATAGACTCGATCGGGGATCCGGTCGGGCGGATTGATCTGCGGCGCGGATTGCTGGATCGGCGCGCTCCAGTCCGGATCGGGCTGGCGCGAGGGGATGACCTGCACGCGCTGGGTCGGTTCCTTGATATCGTCGAAGCTGCGCTCGCGCGGCGGAGGCGGAGCTTGCGTGACAGCGTACTGGCGCGGGCCGTCGAAGGCGTTCCTGGACGCCGGGCCGACATACTTCACCCGCACGCGGGCCACACCCTGGCGATAGTAGCCCAGCTGCTGGGCGGCGGCCTTGGACAAGTCGATGACGCGATCGCCGACGAACGGCCCGCGGTCGTTGACCCGCACGATCATCTTCCTGCCGTTGTCGAGGTTGGTCACCTCAACCAGGCTGGGCAGCGGCAGGGTCTTATGAGCGGCCGACGGGACATCCATGTCGAACATCTCGCCATTGGCGGTGCGGCGGTTGTGAAACTGCTCGCCGTACCAGGAGCCGACGCCGACGACGTTGTAGTCCTTGTCCTGGCGCGGATAGTACCAGACGCCATTGATCTGATAGGGCTTTTCCGTGCCGCGCAAAGGCTTGCCGTCGCGGCCGACCGTGGAGCCGGAGCGCGGCGACGAACCGCGCGTGGTGTCATTGCGGGCGCTGGCCGTGTAACCGGACTTGCCGACGCCGTACTTGGGCGTGGCGCAGGCGGCCAGACTCGCGGCCGCCAGGGCCATGAGGCCGAGGGTGCGCGCAATCCGCCAAACCTGATCGATACGCTGGTTCATCCAATGGTCGTCCAGACGGGCCCACACCCCTTCCGAGTTCACATCGTCGCCGGTTTGTTTTGAAGTCTGGTTAAGGCGCGGACGCGCTGATATAGCCGCCTGCTCCGGGCAGGTGGCCGAGTGGTTTAAGGCAGCGGTCTTGAAAACCGCCGTAGGTGAAAGTCTACCGTGGGTTCGAATCCCACCCTGCCCGCCAGAACTCTTGGCGACCGGAAAACCCTTTCAGGACAAGCATGTCGGCTTCCAATACCGCGATCTATGGCCAGGCCGATCATGATCTGGCGCCGTCCGCGGCGGACGCCGCGCAGCTGTCGCCGCTGATCGCCGGTTCGCGGGACATCGCCTCGGTTCCGGACGAATCCTTTACCACCGTGACCGTTCGCGCGCCCGCCGGCGCGGTGGAGCGACGATTTGTCCTCGCCCAGGCGTTGCGCGTCCTGGCCCCGGGCGGCCGCCTGACCGCCTTCGCCCCGAAAGATCGGGGCGGCCTGCGCCTGAAGAAGGAACTCGAGGCCCTGGGCTGCGAGGTTGGCGAGAGCGCCCGTCGCCACAACCGCATCTGCCTCGTGGTCCGCCCCGCCGTGATCAAGGGCCTGGCCGAGGCCATCGCCGCCGGAGCCCCGCGCCAGATTTCCGAGAACGGCCTATGGACCCAGCCCGGCGTGTTCAGTTGGGATCGCCTGGACGCCGGCACCAACGCCCTGCTCCAGGTTCTGCCGCCGTTCGCCGGAGCCGGGGCCGATTTCGGCGCGGGCATCGGCCTGCTGGCGCTCAACGTCCTGGCTTCGCCGAAAGTCACCAAGCTGACCCTGGTCGAGCTGGACCGCCGCGCGCTGGACGTGGCCCGCCGCAACGTCTCCGACCCGCGCGCCGAGTTTGTCTGGGGTGACGTCCGTCAGACCGAACTGAAGGATCTCGACTTTATCGTCAGCAATCCGCCGTTCCATGATGGCCGCGGCGAGGACAAGACCCTGGGCCAGGCCTTCATCGCCTCGGCCGCCGCCGCCCTTCGCAAGGGCGGGGCGCTGTGGATGGTGGCCAATCGCCACCTGCCGTACGAGGCGATCCTGGGCGAGAGCTTCGCCAAGGTCGGCCTGATCGCCGAGGGCGGCGGCTACAAGGTCTTCGAGGCCCGTAAATGACGAAAGCGCTGATGGCCCGGCTGGACCGGCTGTTGGCCAATCTCGGCTACGGCAGCCGCAAGGACGTCCAGGCCCTGGTCGCCAGCGGCAAGGTCGTGCTGGACGGCAAGATCCTGAAGGACGCCGGGGCCCGCATCGCCGTCGACGCCGCGCTGCCCGAGCGTATGACCATTCGCGGCGTCGCGGTCGATCCGCCGGCCCCGCTGGTGCTGCTGATGCACAAGCCGCTGGGTGTGACGTGCTCGCACAAGGAAGATGGCGAGAAGATCTACGATCTGCTGCCGCGCCGCTGGCGGTTGCGCGATCCCGGCCTGTCGACGGTCGGCCGCCTGGACAAGGACACCAGCGGCCTGATCCTGATCACCGACGACGGGGACTTCCTGCACCGGGTGATCTCGCCCAAGAGGCACGTGCCAAAGACCTACCTGACCACGCTCGACCGCACGCTGAAGGGCTCCGAGGGCGAGGTTTTCGCCGCCGGAACGCTGATGCTGGACGGCGAGGAAAAGCCGCTGCTGCCGGCCCAGCTGGACGTCGTCGACGACAAGACCGCGCGGCTGACCATCACCGAGGGCCGCTATCACCAGGTCCGCCGGATGTTCGCCGCCGTCGGCAACCACGTGGTCACGCTGCATCGCGAGCGGATCGGCGGCCTTACCCTACCCGTCGACCTGGAGCCTGGCCAGTATCGCATCCTGCCGGCCAACGAGGCCGAGGCTGTCTTCGATGTCTGAACCGATCCTGGTCGATGCGCGCGGCCACCACTGCCCGGTGCCAACCCTGAAGCTGCGCAAGGCTCATGAGGCCGCTGCGCCGGGAGCCGAGCTCGTTCTGCTGGCCACCGATCCCATGGCCCGCATCGACGTCCCGCACTTCGCCAGTCAGATCGGCGCGAGCGTGCTGGAGATCACCGACCAGGAGGGCGGAGTCATCCGTTTTCATATTCGGAAGGCGCCTTGAGCGGGATCGCCCTGGGCCCCTCCAGCAGGGCCTGGGGACGTTCGTCCAGGGCGATCTCGACCTCGGTGGCCAGGGCGCCGCCGAAGAAGATGGCGTTCACGCTCCACGACAGCCAGATCAGGAAGATGATCACGGCCGAGATCGAGCCGTAGGTCGCGCCCAGGTGGACGACCTTCTCGACGTAGAAGGCGCTGGCCCAGGACATGAAGACGCACAGGGCCGCAGCCGCGACACCGCCCGAGATCGAGGCGCGCCAGCCCACGACCTCGCGCGACATGGCGTAGCGGTAGACCAGACTCATCCCGACCACGATGCCGAAGCTGGCCCAGGTCCATTCCGACTGGATCCACGAGACCCCGGCCAACGGCTTCAGATCCAGGGCCGCGCTCAGCAGGCGCAGGGTCAGAAAGACCCCCGACATGAAGAACAGCAGCCCGAAGGCGGCCATCAGCACCAGCAACGCCATCAGGTTGAAGCCGAAGAAGCCGCGCTGGTCCTCCTCGTCGTGGATGAACGAAAGCCCCGCCAGCAAGGCCTTGAAGCCGCGGTGGGCGGCGTAGGCGCCGACGATCAGCACCACGCCGCTCTGCAATGAGATGGTCTGGCCGGGCGCATGGGCGAGGCGAGAAAGCTCGTCCTGGAACATCGAGCGGGCGCCGGAGGGAATCAGTTCGGCCAGCTTGGTCGCCTGGCGCGCGGCGCTCTCGGGCGTCAGGAAGAAGCTGTAGAGGCCGATCAGAATCGCCAGGCCCGGGAACACGGCCAGCAGCGCGAAAAACGAGACGCCGCCGACGTACAGCATGACGTCGCGACCCCACAGGCGCGACAGGGCCAGGCCCAGCACGCGGAGGATTTCACGAACCCAATGGATCGGATCAAGCTGAAGGTCGCGCCAACGAATGTGGTGCTGCGGATCTTGCATCCGGCGGACCATGGCGATGCGGGCCTCCAGAGTCAAAGACGCGCCGCCTTGGGGAAGGCGACGCGTCTCCGCAGGAAGGTCCTGTGAACCGACCGCCGCATCGAGGGACGGATGGCGCGACGGCCGGTCGACACACGCAACCTGGGACTTCGCGCCTGAACCGAACCTGAACGCGATCAGCAGGTTTCAGAGCGCTCCGGCCGTCTTCAACCCGGCGATGGCGTCGGCCGAGAAGCCCCAATCGGCCAGGGCCTCGTCATTGTGGGCGCCGATCTTCGGCGGCGGTCCCTGGATGACGCCGGGCGTGGCCGAGAAGCGCGGCGCGGGGGCCGGCTGAACGACGCCCTCTACCTCGACGAAGGTCTCGCGGGCGGCGTTGTGGGCGTGCTTGGGCGCCTCGTCCATGGTCAGGACCGGAGCGAAGCAGACGTCGGTGGCGTCCATGATCGCGCACCAGTCGTCGCGTGACTTGGTCTTGATGACGGCGGCCAGCTTCTCACGCAGCTGCGGCCACTCCTCGCGGCTCATCTGATGCTGGAACTGCGGGTCGGAAATCCCCGTCTTTTCCAAGAGAAGCAGGTAGAACTGCGGTTCGATCGAGCCGATCGAGATCCACTTGCCATCGGCGCACTCGTAGGTGTCGTAGAAGTGCGCGCCGCCGTCCAGCAGGTTGGTCCGCCGGCCCTCGTTCCACATGCCGCCGGCCTTGAAGCCGTAAAACATGGCCATCAGCGAGGCCGCGCCGTCGCTCATGGCGCAGTCGATCACCTGGCCCTGCCCCGTGGCGCGGGCGTGGATCACCCCGGCCAGCAGGCCGAAGGCCAGGTAGAGCGCCCCGCCTCCGAAGTCCCCGACCAGGTTCAGCGGCGGCACGGGCTTGTCGCTTGTGCCGATCGCGGCCAGGGCCCCAGTGATGGCGATGTAGTTCATGTCGTGGCCGGCGGCCTTGGCGTAGGGTCCCGTCTGGCCCCAACCGGTCATGCGGCCGTAGACAAGCTTGGGATTGCGAGCCAGGACGACGTCCGGGCCAAGGCCCAACCGTTCCATGACGCCGGGCCGGAAACCCTCGATCAGGCCGTCGGCCTGGTCCAGCAGCTTGAGGCAGGTCTCGATCGCCTCGGGATGCTTGAGGTCCAGAGCCACCGAGCGGCGACCGCGCGCCGTGACATCGGCCGGCGAGCCGCGCCCCCCTCCTTCTTGTCTTGGGCCCTTGCGGTCGATCCGCACCACGTCCGCGCCGAGGTCCGACAGCAGCATGCCGCAGAAAGGCCCCGGACCGATGCCGGCGAACTCGACGATCTTCAGTCCCGAAAGCGGCCCCTGGCCCATGATACATCTCCCTTCCGGCGCTCTTCGGACGGCCGGTTGCGCCCACTAGAAAGGCCCTGACGTTCGGTCAGGCAAGCCCCGATAGGATTAGCTCCGAACTGCGGCGTTCCGCACCTTTGACCACGCAAAGCCTCTGCTATGTTGCAGCGTCGAATCTCAGGGTGGGTTGTGGGCCTGGCCACACGAGATTTCGGGCGGAGGTTGGTTTGGCGGTTGACGCCCGGATCCTGATCGTGGCGCGCGACGATGTTCGCGCCGGACCGCTGGCCGAAGGGCTGGACCGGTTGGGCTGGCGCACGATCACCGCTCGCGGCCCATACGCCGCCCTCGCCGCTCTGGGCGACCTGCCGATCGAGGCCGTCATCGTCGATCTGGCCAGCGCCGGTCCCGAGACCCAGACCCTGGCCCGCCGGCTGAAGGCCGCCGTGGCCCCGCGCCGCCTGCCGGTCATCGCCATCGGCGATCCCGACGGCGACTATCGCAATCAGGCGTTCGACCTGACCCTCTCGCCGCCGCTGCACCCGTCCCAGGCCGCCTTGCGCCTGGAGAGCCTGGTGCGCACCGCCATCGCCGAAGAAGAGTTCGAGCTGCGCCTGGAGACCTTCGGCGAGCGCGGTCGACGCCTCGATCTCCCCGAACCGCTCGACACCCCGATCCGTATCCTGGCGGTCGGCGAGCCGGCCCCGCAGTTCCTGGCTTTGTCGAACGCCCTGCAGGCCAGCGGCGCCGAGGTTGTCGGCGCCTTTACCGCCTATACGGCCTTCGACTACCTGCACGAACGGGCCTTCGATTCCGTGGTCCTCTGGGCCGGCGACAGCCAGCAGGAAGCCTTGTCGATCGCGGCCGGCATGCGCCGCAACACCCGCCTCTTCCATATCCCGGCCCTGCTCTACCTGAAGGCCGAAAGCTACGTGACCATGTCCGAGGCGTTCCATCGCGGGGTCTCCGACGTGGCCTCGCCCGAGACGCCCGAGGTCGAGACGGCCCTGCGCGTCATGGAACTGGCCCGCAGCTACCGGCGCGGCGAATCCATCCGCGGCGCCCTGGAAAAGGCCCGCAGCTCGGGCCTGATGGACGCCGCCACCGGACTCTTCACCCGCGACCTGTTCGCCGCCCACCTGGCGCGCCTGGCCAAGGCCGCGACCGAGCGCGCCCGGCCGCTGTCGATCTGCGTGCTGCGCGTCGCCGACAAGCCCGAGACCGTCTGGGCTCGCCAGAACGGGTGGCTGGACCGCGCCATCCCGCAGATCGGCTCGATGATCGGCCGCCTGGTCCGGGTCGAGGACACCTCGGCCCGCCTGGCCACCGAAGTCTTCGCCCTGGCCTTGCCCGCGACCAATCTGGGCGCGGCCAAGGCCGCCGCGGAACGGATCGCCGCCGTGATCGGCTGCACCGCCTTCGACGCTGGCGAGGACCGCCCGCCGTTCGTCTGCGAGTTCGATATCGGTGTGGCCGAAGTCCAGCGCGGCGAAAGCGCCGTCCGGACCCTGGAGCGCGCCGCCGCCAACGCCCTGCGCCGTGAGGCCAGCTGAACCGCGCGCTTGGGCGCCGTAACGGCAGCTCCTATATGGAACCTGTCCTGTAGCGGACATCCGTTCCCGAGGAGTAAACCGTGGTCCAGCAGTCCCAGACCGCCCCGATGATCATCGACGTCGTCGCCGACGTGGTCTGCCCCTGGTGCTATCTCGGCTGGCGACGTCTGAAGTCGGCCCTGGCCCTGCGCCCCGACGTCGAGGCCAAGCTGATCTGGCGGCCGTATCAGCTGGACCCGACGCTTCCCGAGGAAGGCGTTGACCGCAAACAGTACATGGCCAGCAAGTTCAAGGACCCAGAGAAGCTGAAAGCCGCCCACGCGGCCCTGGTCGAGGGCGGCGCCGAGGAAGGCATCCGCTTCGACTTCGAGGCGATCGAGTTCTCACCCAACACCAACGCCGCCCATCGCCTGATCCGCTGGGCCCTGACGGCCGGCGCGCAGGACGAGGTCGTCGAGGCGCTGTTCAAGGCCTATTTCACCGACGGCCTGGACATCGGCGACCCGATGGTGCTGGGCGACATCGCCGAGGCCGTCGGCATGGAGCGGATGGTCGTGCTGCAACTGCTGTCGGAAGGCGCCGACAAGGAGGCCGTGGCCCGGGAACACGCCATGGCCGTGCAGGGAGGCGTCACGGGCGTGCCGTTCGCCATCTTCGCGGGCAAGCTCGCCGTGGTCGGGGCCGAATCCCCAGAACGCATCGCCCAGGCGATTGACCAAGCGCTGGCGTCGGCCTCCTGATCGCGCCCGCCAAGCATCCGGATCAGCCTCGAAAGACGCCAAACTTCAAGCCGCTTGCTTTTTGCGCCGCGACAAGCGCATAAGGCCGCTCATCAAGCCTCGTTTCTCCGTCCGGGAGTCGTCCCGACCGCGAAACGAGGCTATTTTCGTTTGAATTCGACCAAGAAGCGGTCCGAGGGAAGCGTTACAGGCTTCAGGGGGCCCGATTTGGTCATTGGCGCGAGCCGCGCGTTTGTGTGTGCGGCCCGCAAATGAACTGGACCCATATGCCCTTCCCCGCCTCCCACCCCGCTCTCGAGCGGGCTCTCGCCGCTCAAGGCTACCTCGAGCCCACCCCCGTCCAGGCCGCCGTGCTGGAAGCCGACGCCGAGGGCCGTGACCTGCTGGTCAGCGCCCAGACCGGCTCTGGCAAGACCGTGGCCTTCGGCCTGGCCGCCGCCCCCACCCTGCTGGGCGACGAAGAGATCTTTGGCCGCGCCGCCGCCCCGCTGTGCCTGGTCATCGCCCCGACCCGCGAACTGGCCATTCAGGTCAACCGCGAGCTGACCTGGCTCTACGCCCAGGCCATGGCCGTGGTGGTCAACTGCGTCGGCGGCATGGACGCCCGTCGCGAACAGCGCGCCCTGAACTACGGCGCCCACATCGTGGTCGGCACCCCGGGCCGCCTGCGCGACCACATCGAGCGCGGTCACCTGGACCTGTCGGAGCTGAAGGTCGCCGTCCTCGACGAGGCCGACGAGATGCTCGACATGGGCTTCCGGGAGGACCTGGAATTCATCCTCGACGCCGCCCCGGCCGAGCGCCGCACGCTGCTGTTCTCCGCCACCCTGGCGCGCGAGATCGTGCAGCTGGCCAAGAGCTACCAGAACGACGCCATCCGCATCGACACCATCGGCCGCAACGAACCGCACCGCGACATCGAATATCGCGCCGTCCGGGTGGCCCCCAACGAAGTCGAGCACGCGGTCGTCAACCTGCTGCGCTATTTCGAAAGCCCCGGCGCCCTGGTGTTCGCCAACACCCGTGAAAGCGTCCGTTCGCTGCATTCCAAGCTGCGTGAGCGCGGTTTCGACGTCGTCGGCCTGTCGGGCGAGCTGTCCCAGCGCGAACGCGCCGACGCCCTGCAGGCCCTGCGCGACGGACACGCCCGCGTCTGCGTCGCCACCGACGTCGCCGCGCGCGGCCTCGACCTACCGGACCTCGGCCTGGTCATCCACGCCGAGCTGCCGGTCAACAAGGCCACCCTGCTGCACCGTTCGGGCCGCACCGGCCGGGCCGGCAAGAAGGGCGTCTCGGCCCTGGTCGTCCCCTACACCCGCCGCCGCAAGGCCGAGCAGCTGCTGATGGCCGCCGGCGTCGAAGGTCAATGGGGCGGCGCCCCGACCGCCGACGAGATCCGCGTCAAGGACACCGAGCGCCTGCTCGACGATCCGATCTTCTCCGAGCCCGCCAACGAGGACGACGCCGGCCTGGTCGCCGCCATGCTGGAAAAGCGCACGCCGGAAGAGCTGGCCGCCGCCCTGATCCGCGCCCGTCGCGCCAAGCTGCCGGCCCCCGAAGAAATCTACGACGACCCGCGCCACGGCGCCGATCCGGGTCCGCGCGGCCGTGAGCCGCGTGAATTCGGCGGTGAGCGCGATTTTGGCGACCGTCCCGAGCGCGAGCCGCGCGTCAGCATGGACGGTTCGGAGTGGTTCCGTCTCAACACCGGTCGCCGCAACAACGCCGACCCCAAATGGCTGATCCCGCTGATCTGCCGCCTTGGCCACATCACCAAGAAGGACATCGGCGCGATCCGGATCTTCGACTACGACACCAAGTTCGAGATCTCGGCCGAAGCCGCCGTGAAGTTCGGCGCGGCGGTCCAGCAGACGGTGCGTGAGGACGTCTCGATCACCCCGACCACGGCGCCGGCCGCCCGCGAAGCCGGCCCGCGTCGCGAATATGCGCCGCGCCCTCCTCGCGAACATGGGGCGCGCGACGACGCCGCGCCGCGTGAGTACAAGCCCCGCCCGCCCCGTGACGACGCGCCGCGTTCGCCGCGCGCCAACGCGCCGGGCTCGCGCGATCATACCCCACGCCCGTCCAGCTACGGCGACGACGGCGTCAGCAACGCCAAGCCTTACGGTCGTGGCGAAGAGCCGAAGGGCGACTACAAGCCCCGCGAGTTCAAGCCCCGCGCCCCGCGCGGCGATGACGCGCCGCGTGATTTCAAGCCGCGCGCGCCGCGTGACGAAGCGCCGCGTCCGTACTCGCCGCAGGACGCCGACAGCCCGAAGCGCGCCTACAAGCCGCGCGCCGAGGCCGGCGCTGATGCACCGCGCGAATTTAAGCGCGCGCCGCGTCCGGACGGCGATGGCCCTAAGAAGCCCTTCAAGAAAGCGTTCGGCGACAACGCCGCCGGCGCCAAGCCGTACACGCCCAAGCCCTATGCGGGTAAGCGCGACGACGCGGGTCCCGGCAAGCCGTTCAAGGGCCCCAAGCCCTTCAAGGCCAAGAGCTTCGACGGCAAGCCGGCCGGTAAGCCGTTCAAGAAGAAGTAGTTAGACGAAGATCCTCCCCCTCACGGGGGAGGATTTTTCCTATGCGGCCTGTCCCGCCGACCAGCCGGACGCCCAGGCCCACTGGAAGTTATAGCCGCCCAGCCAGCCGGTGACGTCGACGACCTCGCCGATGAAATAGAGTCCCGGCACGGCCTTGGCCTCCAGGGTTCGCGAGTCCAGGGCGTCCGTATCGACGCCGCCCAGCGTCACTTCCGCCGTGCGATAGCCTTCCGAGCCGACAGGCTTGAAGGTCCAGGCGTTGACCGCCGCGGCCAACCGGCCCAGCACCTTGTCGGAACAGTCGGCGATGTTTCCCCCCCTTTTGCTTTCGGGCGCGCCCTCCTCGTCGTCGGCGATGAGTTGCGCCACGCGCTTGGGCAGCAGGGTCGAGAGCACGGTGGCGACCGCCTGGCGGGGAGTCGCCGTGCGGGCCGCCTTCAGCGCCGCCAGCGCGTCGACGCCCGGCGCCATGTCGACCCGGATCTCGTCGCCCTCGCGCCAGTAGGACGAGATCTGCAGGATCGAGGGCCCGGACAGGCCTCGATGCGTAAATAGCATCCCTTCGCGAAACTTGGTCTTGCCGTGGGCGACCACGGCGTCCAGCGCCACGCCCGACAGCGGCGTCAAGCGCGCCAGCATTCCGGCCTCGAAGGTCAGCGGGACCAGAGCCGGGCGTGTCTCGACGATGTTCAGCCCGAACTGCTTGGCGATCTCGTAGCCTAGTCCCGTCGCGCCCATCTTCGGGATCGACTTGCCGCCGCAAGCCACCACAAGTGACGCGCAGCGCACCGCGCCGGAAGACAGTTCAACCTCGAAGCCGGTCTCGGTCTTGGCCACGTCCTGGAAGCTCGTTTCCAGCCGCAGCTTGACGCCGGCGGCCCTCATCTCGGTCAGCAGCATGTCGATGATCTGCTTGGCCGAGCCGTCGCAGAACAGCTGCCCCAGGGTCTTCTCGTGATAGGCGATGCCGTACCGCTCGACGAGCGCGATGAAGTCCTTCGGCCGATAGCGGCGCAGAGCCGACAGGGCGAACTTCGGGTTGGCCGACAGGAAATTATGGATCGACGCGCCGGTGTTGGTGAAATTGCATCGGCCGCCGCCGCTGATGCGGATCTTCTCGCCGGGCGCCTTGGCGTGGTCCACGATCAGCACCGAGCGCCCGCGCTTGCCGGCCTCTATGGCGCACATCATGCCGGCGGCGCCCGCGCCGATCACCAGGACGTCGAAGTTTTCCAAGGTCTTCCCAATATTTGTTCGCGTCCGTTCGACCGGACGCGCGTCGGGAAGTCAATCAGCCCCGTGGCGATAGATCACCGCGCGTCGATACGTGGGCGCCCCGCCGCGAATGAATGCTCAAAGGCGGCCAGAACGCTTGACCTTCCCGCGAGAGGCGCTACGACGCACGCCCCTCCCGACTGACAACATCGAGCCATCCCATGACGGCCGCCCCCCCCGCGCCGAAGACTGGCGCGCCGACCATTGGCGTCGACTTTGGCACCACCAACACCGTCGTTTCGCTGACGCGCGGCGACGATCACGCGCATCTGGTCCGCTTCTCCATCGACAACCGCGACCTGTTCGCCTTCCGCTCGGCGCTGAGCTTTCACAGCGTCCAGGGCGAGGCCGGCGCCGCGAACGAACGCGTGGTCGAGGCCGGCCCCTGGGCCATCGAGTCCTATCTGGAAGATCCGCTGGAGACGCGGTTCATCCAGTCGTTCAAGACCTTCGCCGCCTCGAGGGCCTTTACCGAGACGCGGATCCTCAACAAGCGCTACCAGTTCGAGGACCTGCTGGCCGCCTTCCTGCTGCGTCTGCAGGAGCACGCGGCGGGCCAGCTCGACGCCCTGCCCCCGAGGGTTATCGTCGGCCGCCCCGTGACCTTCGCCGGCTCCTCGCCGGACGAGACCCTGGCCCTGAACCGCTATGAGGAGGCGTTCAAGCGCCTGGGCTTCACCGACATCCGCTACGCCTACGAGCCCGTCGGCGCGGCCTTCTTTTTCGCCCGACAGCTGAAGCAGGACGCCACGGTGCTGGTGGCCGACTTCGGCGGCGGCACGAGCGACTTCTCGCTGGTTCGCTTCGAGCGCGACGCCGACGGCACGTTGCGCTCGACGCCGCTGTCGCGCTCGGGTGTCGGCATCGCCGGCGACGCCTTCGACTACCGGATCATCGACCAACTGGTCTCGCCCGAGCTGGGCAAGGGCTCGGACTATCGCTCGTTCTCCAACAGCCTGCCCATACCGCAGCGCTACTATGCCGCCTTCGCCCGCTGGGACCAGCTGGCCCTGCTGCGCGCCTCCAAGGACATGCGCGACATCCGCGCCCTGGAGCGGACGGCCGTGGAGCCGGAGAAGATCGCCGCCCTGATCGAGGTGCTGGACGGCAACCACGGCTACGCCCTCTACAAGTCGGTCTCGGCGCTGAAGGAGGCCCTGTCGGCCCGGACGGAGGCGACGTTCCACTTCGCCGCCGGCTCGGTCGAGATCGAGAAACAGGTCCAGCGCGGCGAGTTCGAAAGCTGGATCGCCCCGGAGCTGGCCGCTATCGAGACCGCCGTCGGCGAGGCCCTTGAGCGCGCTAACCTGGCCGAGGCCGGCGTCGACCGCGTCTTCCTGACCGGCGGCAGCTCGTTCGTGCCGGCCGTGCGCGAGATCTTCCTGCGCCGGTTCGGGGCCGAGAAGATCGAGAGCGGCGGTGAGTTCGAATCGATCGCCTCCGGCCTGGCCCTGATCGGCCGCGAGAACGATCTCGACCTGTGGACCATGCGGGCCGGCTAGACCTTTCGGTCGCATGGCCCCGATCCGGGGTTTCACATAAGGTAACGCGAACGATTCGCGTCGCGACCTTGTGGGGCAACGAGTCCAGTGCCGATTTCGTACCTCTCCGCCGCCCAGATCGCCGCCCTGTCGGCGTCGACGATCACCAATCTCTCGACCACCAAGCTGGAGACCCTGGCCAGCACCCAGGTCGCCGCGCTGTCGAACACGGCGCTGGGCGGCCTGTCGGCCAGCCAGGTCTCGGCCCTGTCGAACACCGCCGTGAAGGGCCTGACGGCCACCCAGATCCCGGCCTTCGCCCAGAACCTGATCTTCGACGCCGAGCAACTGGCGGCGTTCAGCGGCGGGCAGTTGAACGCCCTGACCTCGACCCAGCTGGCCAAGCTGGACACCGAGCGGCTGGAGAAGCTGAGCGCGGCCCAGATCGGCGCGCTGGACGCCACCCATTTCACAGGCCTGGATGGCACGCAGATCACGGCTCTGACCACCACCCAGGTCAAGAGCCTGACCGCCGTGCAGATCGGCGCCATGCGTCTGGAGGATCTGGGCGAGATGTGGCCCGATCAGCTGCAGGCCCTGTCGCCGACCCAGCTGTCGGCCCTGCCCGCCACTCTGATCCCGGCGCTGGACGACCTGCAGTTCGCCGCCCTGTCGACCACCCAGCTGAAGGGTCTGACGGCCACCCAGGTCGGATCGCTGTCCCTGGATCAGCTGACCGAGCTCGATACGGACTTCAACGTCTTCTCGGCGGCGCAGTTGGGCGGGCTGAGCAGCACCCAGACCGGCTCCCTGTCCGACACCCAGTTCAAGGCCCTGACCGCCACCCAGCTGGCGGGCCTATCCAGCAGCGGCTTCGCGGGACTATCGGCGACCAAGGTCGCCGCCCTGACCGCCAGCCAGATCGGCGGCCTGACCGCCGCCCAGGTCAGGACGTTGAGCGTCACCGACTTCACCAAGCTGACCGCGACCCAGGTGGCGGGCTTCACGGCGGGGCAGCTATCGGCGCTGTCGACCGACAACTTCAACGCCCTGTCGGCCACCCAGATCGCGGCCCTGACCCCGACCCAGCTGGCGGGCTTGGCCGCCACCCAGATCGCCGGGCTGACGGCCACCGACTTCGCCGAGCTCTCGACGACGCAGTTCCTGAGCCTGAGTTCCAACCAGTTCGGCGGCCTGTCGGTCGAGAACCTCTCAGGCCTGGACGCGACCGCCTTCCAGACGATCAGCACGACCCAGATCACCGGCTTGACGGCGACCCAACTGGCGGGCCTGACGACCGCGGACATGGCCGAGTTCTCGACCACGCAGGTGCGCGCCCTGACCAGCGCCCAGCTGGGCGCGATCTCGATCACCGACCTGGCGGCTTTGTCGGCCACCCAGGTCACCGCCCTGACGACCAGCGCGCTGAGGGGCCTGTCGCCCTATCAGATGCGCAGCTTCTCGCACGCCGAATTCAGTCAGCTTACCGCGACGCAGGTCCAGTCGTTGAGCTCCACCCAGATCGGCGCGTTGGGTACCTCGGTGATCGCGGGGCTGACGACGACCCAGGTCGGCTACCTGCTGCCGGCCCAAATCCCGGGCCTGACCCTGGCCCAGCTGGACTGGCTGTCGTCAACCAACCTGTCGGTCATGACCCCGCTGCAGGTCGGCGCCCTGACCCCGACCCAGGTCGCCAGTCTTTAAGTCGGAAAGCCAGCGGAGCGGAAAGCTTCTAGACGAAGCGCGTCGCTCCAGCGTCTGATGGCTCCGCTCCAAGGAGGCGTTGCATGATCCGATCCGCCCTTCCCGTTCTCGCCGCCGCCAGCCTGCTGATCGCTGCGCCCGCCCTGGCTCAGACTGGCCCGCTGGGCGCGATCGGTCTCTGGAAGATCGATCTGGCGGCCTCGCGCTTCAACGAGGCCCTGACCGGTCCCGCGCCGCTGAGCGCGGAGGTCGACATCACCAAGGACGACGGCAAGAGCCTGGCCTGGACGCTGATCGAGGAAGACGAAACCGGCCTGGCCGCCATTCAGTTCGCCGACGCGCCACTGGATGGTACGCCGACCAAGGCGGTGGTCAACACCCAGATCGTGATGATCAGCGTCCGCCGCGACGGGAAGAACGACATCACCGCCGTGACCAGCAATAAGAGCGGCCGAAAGCAGTCGATGAAGGTCTGGCTGGTCGACGCCGACACGCTGAAGGTCGAACAGGACGTCGACGGCCAGCCCGGCCCGCCGGACCAGAGCCTGACCTTCAAGCGGGCGCGCTAGCGGCCCAGGGTCTTGGCCAGGTAGTTGGCCAGGGCGTCGACCCGCGCTGGACGCGGGCCGCCGGGCGGCATGACCAGGTGCAGGGCGATCGGGGCGGCGGTCCAGTCGACCAGGATCTCCTCCAGCCGGCCGTCGGCCACCGCCGGACCGACGATGAAGTCCGGCAGCACCGCCACCCCGACGCCAGCGATCAGCGACGGAACGAGCACGTCGCCGTTATTGGCGCGGATCACCGACTTGGGGCGCACCGACGCTTCCTCGCCGCCGCGCTGGAAGCGCCAGGTTTCAGGCGCGGCTTGGTGCCCGTAGGTCAGGCCGCGATGCTCGGCCAGGCCCGCCGGGTGGCCCGGCCGACCGTGCTTCTCCCAATAGGCCGGCGCGGCGACAACGTGCCGTTTTACGCCCCGCAGGCGGCGGGCGACCAATGAGCTGTCCGGCAGCGACGCCACGCGCAAGGCGAGGTCGAAGCCCATGCCGACCAGGTCGACCGTGGCGTCCGACAGGTGCAGATCGACCGAGACATCCGGATAGGCCTCGAAGAATCCTGGCAGCGCCGGCCCCAGGGTGGTGATGCCCAGCGACATCGGCACGGCCATCCGCACCGTTCCACGCGGCGCCGAGGATTGGCTGGACGCTTCCTCCTCGGCGGCTTGCGCTTCGGCCAGCACGCGGCTGGCGCGCTCGACCAGGGACTGGCCGGCGTCGGTCAGGGCCAGGCGGCGCGAGGTGCGATTGAAGAGGCGCGCGCCCAGGCGTTCCTCCAGCCGGGTCACCGCCTTCGACACCGTGGCCTTGGACATGGCCAGTTCCTCGGCGGCGGCGGCGAACGAGCGCAGCTCCACCACCTTGGCGAACACGGCGAGGCCTTCGAGATCGGGCAGCTTGGACATGATGAGAGTTTAGTTTTGGAAACAATGAGTTTCAACAGTTTCCATTTCGGATCCTGCGAGATCCCTTATCTTCTCCTCAACAGGACGCGCCGACGCGGCGCAACAGAGGGCCACGGCCCAGAGGGAAAGAAAGGTTAGAGCCATGATCGATCGCAGACCGTTCGACAAGCTTGGCGGCGCCAACCACGGTTGGCTGAACGCCAAGCACCACTTCTCGTTCGCCAGCTACTACGATCCCAGCAACATGAACTGGGGCGCCCTGCGGGTCTGGAACGACGACGAGATCGCCCCGAACACCGGCTTCCCGCCGCACCCCCACAGCGACATGGAGATCATCACCTATGTCCGCGACGGCGCTATCACCCACCAGGACAGCCTGGGCAACAAGGGTCGCACCGAAGCCGGCGACGTCCAGGTGATGAGCGCTGGCACGGGCATCCGTCACTCGGAGTACAATCTCGAGCCGGAAACCACCCGGATCTTCCAGATCTGGATCGAGCCCAAGACCTTCGGCGCGGCTCCCTCGTGGGGCGCCAAGCCGTTCCCGAAGGGCGACCGCTCGGGCAAGTTCGTGACCCTGGCTTCTGGCTTCAAGGATGACGCCGACGCCCTGCCGATCCGCACCGACGCCCGCGTTCTGGGCGCGACGCTGAAGGCCGGCGAGAGCACCACCTACGCCCTGGGCAAGGACCGCAGCGGCTACCTGGTCCCGGCCGTCGGGGTCGTCGAAGTCAACGGCGTCAAGCTGAACGCCCGCGACGGCGCCGGCATCAAGGACGAGGACGTGATCACCGTCACCGCTCTTGAAGACGCCGAACTGGTCCTGGTCGACGCCGCCTAAGCGCGACCGCTTCGTTCAAGAGCCGGCGCGAGGAAACTGAAATCCTCGCGCCGACTTTCCTCACCGACACCCCGTTCAAGGAAGCCGCAAATGGCCAAGGTTCTCGTTCTCTACTACTCGTCGTACGGCCACATCGAGACCATGGCCAAGGCCGTGGCCGAAGGCGCCCGTGAGGCCGGCGCGACCGTCGACATCAAGCGCGTGCCGGAAACCGCCCCGCCTGAAGTCGCCAAGAACGCCCACTTCAAGCTCGATCAGGACGCTCCGGTGGCTTCCATCGCCGATCTGGCCGACTACGACGCGATCATCGTCGGCACGGGCACCCGCTTCGGCCGCATGAGTTCGCAGATGGCGGCTTTCCTCGACCAGGCCGGAGGCCTGTGGGCCCGCGGCGCCCTGCACGGCAAGGTCGGCGGCGCGTTCACCTCGACGGCGACGCAGCACGGCGGCCAGGAGACCACCCTGTTCTCGATCATCACCAACCTGCTGCACTTCGGCATGGTGATCGTGGGCATGGACTACGGTCACGCCGGCCAGATGACGCTGGATGAAATCACCGGCGGCAGCCCCTACGGCGCCACCACCATCGCCGGCGGCGACGGTTCGCGTCAGCCCAGCGAAAACGAACTGACTGGCGCTCGCTACCAAGGCCGCAAGATCGCCGAGACCGCCCTGAAACTACACGGCTGATCCCTCCCCCCAAGGGATCCAAAGCCGCAGCCGCCGTCCGCACCCTCCCCCATGGCGGACGGCCAACGACCGCCCCGAGGCTCCCCCGCCTCGGGGCGGTTTTGTCTTGGTCTAGTGGTTGGGGTCGAAGTCCGCCTTCGCGCCCGTCACATACGCGTCCCACTCGGCCGGCGTATGGAAATCCAGGCCCTTATCCCAGGCCGCGCCCATGTAGTAGACGAACGGCTTGCCCGGCTGGACCTTGATCAGAACGAGGTAGTTGTCGAAGTCCTGGCGCACCTCGACGACCGACTTAGGATCGACCATCAGGGCGATGGCCATCGAGCCCTTGTCCGGATCCGCCGGCTCCCAGAAGGTCACGCGCCCGGGCGCCAGGTCCTTCCTGAACACGCCCGAGCCGCTAGCGCGCTTGCGCTTGCTGATGCCGATGCCGACCACCAGAGGGCCCGGCTTGTCGGAGCTGATGGTCGAGACCATCCGCGTGAAGTTTGTGCCCAGCGGCAAGGTGAAGGTCCGCGTCTCCCAGACCTTGCGATCCACATCGACAGGCCACGGCGCGTAGTCGACGCTGAATCTGGCCACGTCAGGGCCGTTCTGGATCATCCTCCAGTTGGACCAATTGCGCGAGGTCCAGAGCTTGTTGTCCCGCCAGACGCCCAGCCCGCCCGCGCCGCGGCCCGTCCCGACGTCGTAGAAGTCCAGGCCCTCGCCGTGGTTGGCGTGCTGATCTCCGGTTTTCAGCTGGCGGTCCATATAGGGCCAGCGCACGCTCTTGCCCCAGGCGTCGATGCCCGAGGTCGAGGGCGGCTCGGCCTTCTCCAGGTCGCGGCTGTAGATCCGGTGCGCCGTGCGGTCGTTCTCCCAGAGGATGTCGTTGAAGCGGTACGGAGCCAGCACGACCGCGGCGCCCGGCTTCTGGCCCTCGGCGTCGGGCTTCTCCAGCGGCTTGGCCGGGCCGTGTTCCTGCGCATGGGCCACGCTCAGCGACAGTGTGAGAGCGGCGGCGAGGGCCAGGGTCTTGTTCATGTCGGACGCCTCAGTGGAATTGCGGAAACTGGGCAAGCGCCGCGCGGGCGCAACGGTCGGCGGCCGCGTGGCCGGTGTCGGCGACGCCCAGCCCGCCTACGACGGTGGCGCCGACATGCAGCGGTAGTGAACCTGCGTGCGGGTTCAGGTGGTCAGGATCGGCGGCGATCTTGGCGGCGAAGTCCGGGTCGGTCTTCTCGCGCGGCTCCATGACGTTGCCGGGCTGGTCGAAGACCACGGCGGCGTTGGCCTTGCGCGGCGCGGCGATCGGCGGCTTGGGGCTGAGGTCGTCACGCAGCACGACCAGCGGAAGACCTCGCGCGTCGACGACGGCGGCCGAGACGTGCGCGCCCTTGGCGGCGCAGGCGTCGATCGCGGCGCGGGCGAGATCGATCGCCACGGGAAGCGTCAGGGGCTGAGGTTCCGGCGTCGTCGCCAAGCCGGCCGCGAAGGCCAGGATCGCCAGCATGCTGCTTCCTCCCAGAAGTCGTGCTTTCGGTATAGCGCGCGCCGGAAATTGGTCTAGCCAAAATCTAGGATTGGATAATCCAACGCCTCAGCCGGCCTTGGCGCGCACCACGGCGACCAGCCAGCCGCCGCCCCAGGGGGTGTTGATCACCGCCTCGTCCAGCACCTCGCCCATCACTTTCAGACGATGCCACAGGCGCAGGGGCTTGAGCGCCAGCCACATGGTTAGGCCCACGGCGCCGCCAGACTTGAGGTTCGGGGCGTAGTGGGCGACGAGGTTCTCCACCTCGCCCAGGTGCTCGAGGCATTCGGAGAACACCACGACGTCGAACGTCTCGTCGGTCGCGAAGGTCCTGCCGTCGCCTAGCAGCATCTTGACCTCGCCGATGGCGATCTCCGGCGCGAGGCGCACCTCGCCGCGCTCGACAGCCGGTCTGGAGAAATCGACCCCGACATAGCGGGCCGGCCGGTGAGCGCGCAGGGCCTCGTAGAAGACCCCCTCGCCCGCCCCGATCTCCAGCACGCGCGGATTAGGCCAGCGGTCGGCGATCATGGCGGCCAGCAGGCGATGGTGGTGGCGATGGTCGGAGCGGTTCAGGCGATCGTAGACGCCACCCTGGTACTCGGCATCCCACTTCTCGACCGGCGCGGCGACGATCGGCTTGCCCCGCTTGCGCATGAAAAGCTCGCCCAGCCACGGTCGGTCCAACGACAGAAGTTCCGTGAACCGGCGCCAGCGCAGATAGGCCATTGAATTCCCCCGATGCCTCAGACCCGGATAGGAAAAGGGCCCGACGCTGACCAGCGCCGGGCCCCTTAAGCCACGCCTTGTTGTGGCCCCTACTTCTTGTTGGCCAGCGCCGCCTGCGCCGCCGCCAGGCGCGCGATCGGCACGCGGTAGGGCGAGCACGACACGTAGTCGAGGCCGACCGTCTCGCAGAAGCTGATCGAGGCCGGGTCGCCGCCGTGCTCGCCACAGATGCCCAGCTTGACTTCGGGACGGACCGCGCGGCCGCGCTCGGCGGCGATGCGGATCAGGTCGCCGACGCCTTCCTGGTCGAGGCTGACGAAGGGGTCCTTTTCGAAGATACCCTTGTCGATATAGGCGCCCAGGAACTTGCCGGCGTCGTCGCGGCTGATGCCGAACGTCGTCTGGGTCAGGTCGTTGGTGCCGAAGCTGAAGAACTCGGCGTTGGCGGCGAGATCCCCGGCCCGCAGGGCGGCGCGGGGCAGCTCGATCATGGTGCCGACGGTGTACTTCAGATCGACGCCCTGCTCTTCCAGCACCGCCTTGGCGACACGGTCGGTCAGGTCGCGCAGGTACTTCATCTCCTCGCCCTTGGCGACCAGCGGGTGCATGATCTCGGGAACGGGAGCGGCCTTGCCAGACTTGGCGATCTCGCAGGCGGCCTCGATGATGGCGCGGACCTGCATCTCGTAGATTTCGGGATAGGAGACGCCCAGGCGGCAGCCGCGGTGGCCCAGCATCGGGTTGGTCTCATGCAGCTCCTTGGCGCGGCGCATGAGCTTGGCGGCGTCGAGGCCGGTGGCGGTGGCCACGGCTTCCACGTCCTCCTCGGTGTGCGGCAGGAACTCGTGCAGCGGCGGATCCAGCAGGCGGATCGTGACCGGCAGGCCTTCCATGATCGTGAACAGCTCGACGAAGTCGGCCTTCTGGAACGGCGCGATCTTGGCCAGGGCCGCGCGGCGGCCCTTCTCGTCGTCGGCCAGAATCATCTCGCGCACGGCGGCGATGCGGGTGTCGTCGAAGAACATGTGCTCGGTGCGGCACAGGCCGATACCCTCCGCGCCGAACTGGCGGGCGGTCTTGGCGTCCAGCGGCGTCTCGGCGTTGGCCCGCACCTTCAGGCGACGAACCTGGTCGGCCCAGCCCATCAGAGTCGCGAAGTCGCCGGTCAGCTCGGGCTCGATCATCTTCGGCGAACCGGCCAGGATCTCGCCGGTCGAGCCGTCGATGGTGATCACCTCGCCGGCCTTGAACTCGCGCCCACGGGCCCGGAACAGGCCTTCCTTGGGGAAGATCGAGACGTCGCCGGCGCCGGAGACGCAGGGACGGCCCATGCCGCGCGCCACGACGGCGGCGTGGCTGGTCATGCCGCCCCGGGCCGTGATGATGCCGCGCGCGGCGTGCATGCCGTGGATATCTTCCGGAGAGGTCTCCTCGCGCACCAGGATGACGCTTTCACCGGCGGCGGCGGCCTTTTCGGCGGCGTCGCTGTCGAAGACCACCTTGCCGGTCGCCGCGCCGGGCGAGGCCGGCAGACCGGTGGTGATCACGTCGCGATGAGCGGTCGGGTCGATGGTCGGGTGCAGCAATTGGTCCAGCGAGGCCGGCTCGACGCGGCCGATCGCTTCTTCCTTGCTGATCACGCCCTCGGCGGCCATGTCGACCGCCGTTTTCAGCGCGGCCTTGGCGGTGCGCTTGCCGTTGCGGGTCTGCAGCATGTAGAGCACGCCGCGCTCGACGGTGAACTCGATGTCCTGCATGTCGCGGTAGTGACGCTCCAGCGTCTCCACCACCGACTTGAACTGGGCGAACACCTCGGGCATCGCCTCTTCCATCGAAGGTGCGACGTCGCCCATCTCCTCGCGGGCGGCCTTGGTCAGGGACTGCGGCGTGCGGATGCCCGCCACCACGTCCTCGCCCTGGGCGTTGATCAGGAACTCGCCATACAGGCGGTTGTCGCCGTTCGACGGGTTGCGGGTGAAGGCCACGCCCGTCGCCGAGGTGTCGCCCATATTGCCGAACACCATCGACTGGATGTTCACGGCCGTGCCCCAGCTCTCGGGGATGTCGTGCATGCGGCGATAGAACTTGGCGCGGTCGTTCATCCAGCTGGCGAACACGGCGCCGACGGCGCCCCACAGCTGCTCCTGGGCGTCCTGCGGGAAGGGCTTGCCCAGGTGATCCTGAACGGCGGTCTTGTAGTCCTTGATGACCTGGGCCCAATCGTCGGCGGTGAGGCCGGTGTCGACGTTGATATCCAGGCGCTCCTTGTGGTCGTCCAGGATCTCCTCGAACATATGGTGCTCGAGGTTGAGCACGACGTTCGAGTACATCTGGATGAAGCGGCGATAGCTGTCATAAGCGAAGCGGCGGTCGCCCGACAGCTTGGCCAGGCCCTCGACGGTCTCGTCATTGAGGCCCAGGTTCAGAACCGTGTCCATCATGCCCGGCATCGAGGCCCGCGCGCCCGAGCGCACCGAGACCAGCAACGGGTTGGCGACGTCGCCAAACTTTTTGCCGGTCAGCTCCTCGACCCTGGCCAGGCCGGCGGCGACCTGCTCGGTCAGCTCGGCCGGATACTGTCTGCCGTTGGAATAGTAGTGGACGCAGGCTTCGGTGGTGATGGTGAAGCCCGGCGGCACCGGCAGGCCCAGAGACGACATCTCAGCGAGATTAGCGCCCTTCCCCCCAAGCAGGTTCTTCATCGAGGCGTCGCCGTCCGCGCCGCCTCCGCCGAATGCATAAACCCAACGGGCCTTGGTCAATGTCTCAACCGGCATATGTTCTCACCCTGCGATCAGTGAAGAAGGCCGCGCCCCTCTTTAGGGGGTCGTCTCACCCTGGAACAGCGCTGCTTTGTCGTGATCCCGCAGTGCAATATCCGGGCGTCTCAGTAGCATCTAGCCCGAGAACGCGTCCACTGGCGCTTCGCGTTCCATGGCTCCACAAGAGAATTCGGTAAATAATTCCAATGACAACGTTGTCCGTTCGGATGAGTTGGCGAGGTTTCGAGCAATCGCGCTGCAAATCCGCGACTTGAGCCGAAACCGGACGATCGCGGCGGCTTGTCTTCGCGGCGTGAAATGCTTCCATGGCGTGCATGGAACCGCACATTGTCCGACTCGGCGCGTCCCGAAATGAGGCGGACGCTCTCGCCGACCTCCACACGCGCAGCCGCCAGATCGCCTATCGCGGCCTCTATGGCGACGCCTATCTGGACCATGCGCTGTTCGACGTCTCGCGGGCTGTCTGGCGCGCCCGGTTCGAGACCTTCGATCCGGCGACCGACCTGATCCTGGCGGCCATGGAGGGCGGCGAACCGGTCGGTCTGGCCTACGCCTCGTTCCGACTGAACCCGGCGGTGGGCGCTGTGCTCGACAATCTGCACGTCGCGCCCGAGCGCAAGGGCGGCGGCCTGGGCACGGCCCTGCTGGCCGAGGTGGCGCGGTGGCTGATCGAGGACCACGCCGGCGCGCCGCTGCACCTGGAGGTCTACGCCCCCAACCAAGCCGCGCTCGGGTTCTACATCCGCAAGGGCGGCGTGGAGACGGCCCGCTATCGCGAGACCGCCCCCGGCGGCCGGGAGGTCGATGTCGTGCGCTATCGCTGGGCCAAGCCTGGGGATCTGCTGGACTAGCGCTCGAGTTCGGTGGCCATGGCCGAGGCCAGGGCGCCCAGCTGATCGGGCGCGACGCGGTCGGTCTTCAGTTTGTAGAGGCCGCGAAGATAGGCCTGGTCCGAGGCCGTCATGCGCTTGGGTCCGCCGGGCTCGGCGAACAGGTTGAGGATCGAGGCCTGGTCGGGCTGGGTGGCGTCGGGGCGAATATCGGCCAGGGCGACCAGGCTGACATAGTCGGCCAGGGCGGCGATCTCGACGCCATCGACCTTGCGGGCGTCCACCACCACCAGACTGTAGTGCAGCCGGCTCGCGACCGGTTGGATGATGTGGCTGTCCACGGCGCGCACGTTGAGAACGCCGCTGTTGTCGCCCGACACGACGCCGCCGGGCGCGATGTCGCCATAGGCCGGGATCTCGCCGGTGTAACTGAGCCAGCGCACGGGATTGGTGTTGGCCTTGAACCGGTCGATGCGGGGTATCGAGACCATGTCGTAGCGGATCTTACCGCGCTGGCGCGCCTGCTGTAGCATGGCCTCCGGCTCACGCGAGAACAGGATCAGCAGGTTGGGATAACACTTCCTGGCCTCGAACCTCAGGCCGACATCGCCCGCCACCTGGCGCAGCCGCGAGCGTACGTAGCCGTTCACATCCTTGGCGGCGCCGGCCACGACCGGACAAAGCTCCGGCCCACGCCGACTAACCCTGCCGTCCGACAGCCGGGTCGCCGCGCGGACATAGTTCATGGTTCGGGCGCGGTTGGCGGCCTTGACCACCAGGGGATCGGAGACCAGCGGCGGAACATCCTGCGCCGACGCCGACATCGGAACCATCGCGGCCAGGACCACGCCGGCAAACCAGGATCGCATCGCGCATCCCCCTTAGACGCGGAAAGGGAAACACAACCTCTGACTGAGGGCAAGCGTATTGCGCAGCTGAAACGTAAGCGGCGGACGACCGCTTCCGGATCGCCCGCCGCTCGCCCCCGTGGAAGCGGCCGTCGACGGCGCCAACGGCCGCCGCCGGCCTTCCACTGTCCTCTAGAACGGGATTTCGTCGTCCAGGTCGGCCGAGAAGCTCTCGCGCGGGCCACTGGGTTGGCTGCGCTGGCCGCCGCCCGAATAGCCGCCGCCATACTCGTCACCGCCGCCGCCGCCAGACGAGGCGCCGGCGCTGTCGCCGCGACCGCCCAGCATGGTCAGTTCGCCGCGGAACTTCTGCAGCACGATCTCGGTCGAGTACTTTTCGGCGCCAGTGTTGTCGGTCCACTTGCGGGTCTGGATCGCGCCCTCGATGTAGACCGTCGAGCCCTTGCGCAGGTACTGCTCGGCGACCTTCACCAGGTTGTCGTTGAAGATCACGACGCGGTGCCACTCGGTCTTTTCCTTGCGCTCGCCGCTGGTGCGGTCGCGCCAGGTCTCGGAGGTGGCGATGCGGAGATTGGCGACGCGGTCGCCCGAACCGAGGCTGCGGATCTCGGGATCGGCCCCGAGGTTGCCCACCAGAATGACCTTGTTGACGCTGCCAGCCATCGCTCGCCCTTGTTCACGCCCGGCGACCCTCGCGCCGGAATCTGAGGCGAGACGTTAACGAGAGCTTACGGCGCGCGCAAGTTTTGTTCTTGTAACGTTCTTGTGGACGGGAAAGACGGCTGTGGACGGACCGCCCCACTCCCTCCTCCAGGGTTACTGGCGGCGGATCGCGCCCGGTACGGCCAGGCGGCCGTCGCCGGTGCGGACCAGCGACATGAAGCGCGGACCTTCATAGGTCTGGCCGACGTAGATGCCTTCCTTTTCGAGGAAGATGAACGAGCCTTGGTAGGCGCCGACCATGCCCGCGCTGTTGGACTGACCCATGCGCACGAAACGCATGCGCACGCCTTCCAGGGTGGCGGCGCACTCTTCCATCTGCGGCACGTTCCGGGCCACCGGATTATAGCGCAGCGTGCCGTCCTTGTTGGTCGCCACCTGGAAGCAGACGCCCGTCTCGAACGGCGCCTTGGTCTGCTTCTCGCAACCCGCGAGCGCGAGACTGGAAACGGCCAGAACGGCGGCGACGGCGAGGACGGTCTTGCTCATGGATTACACCTATAAACCTATCAGCCGTTCGGGATAGAGCAGTTCGGGCCCTGGTCGAACGCGGTGTGGAAGCTGCGGTTGTCCGACGAGATCTCGACTCGGCCCGGCACCAGGCGCAGCGTTTCCTCGCCCCAGCGGCCGTAGGTGGCGCCGCCAGTCTTCTCGCAGCGGCCGCCGAACAGCTGCTGGGCGCAAGCGTTCAGGGTGATCTCGCCGGGCAGGCGCCGCCATTCGTTGCCGGCGTAGCGCCAGCAGGCGCCGAGCGGTGTGTTGGCCGCGGTATTGGCCGACGAGGCCGGCGTCGTCGCGGGCGTCGTCGGGGTCGCGGCGGGCGCGGAGACGGTCGGGGTCGGCGGCAGCGGGGTCAGGACCGTGCCGGCCTGATCGGCGGCGGCCAGGGCGCCCGTCTCATCGACGCCGACATCCAGGGCGCCGGTGGCCACGCCGTTCTTCTTGGCGCATTCGGCCAGGGTGATCTCGCCGACGAAGGCTCCGCCCACGAAACAGCGCAGCGGACGCGCGGGATCCAGCTTGCTGTCGTCGTCACGTCCCGTCTCGACGATCAGACCGCCCCGCGAGGCCGGCGGAGCCTCGTCCGGTTTCTTGTCGTGCCCCGACATCAGGGCCACGGCGATGCCCAGGCCCGCCAGCAGCGCGAGCGCGCCACCGCCAGCGAAGATGAGGGTTCGGCGATCTTTCAGAAAGTCCATGACCCCTGGCTACGACGCGTCGATGACGCTTTCAAGCTCGACAGGCTAGAATATGAGACCTAGCTGCCGCCCGTCAGACGGTTGAGGGCCGCCTGGTAGTTGGCCAGTTGGCTGGTCAGATAGGCCGGAACCTTGCCATCGGTCTTGCCCGCGCTTTTCGAGCTGTCGCTCTTGACGCCCATGGCCGTGTCGGCGATCTCGCGATAGGCGCTGCGGACCGACGACATCGCCCGCTGAATGACCATGGAGGCGTTCTTACGCCCGGCGTCCGAGGTCAGGTCCAGTTCGGGCGGCAGGCTGAGACCATAGACCGGACCACTGCCGTCGGCCGAGACCGTCTTGCCGTCGTCGGTCTTGGTGGCGCGCACGACGCCGCCGGTCAGGCCCAGGGCCGTCAGCACATCGGCGCCGCCCTTTCCCGCCACGATCTCGATCGTCGAGGTGCTGGAGGCGGGGCTGATCTTCAGAACACGGCTGTTGCCGCTGGTGGCGGTCTCGACCTTGGCGCGGTAGCCCGACGCGCGCTTGATCTTGTCCGCCAGGGTCTCGAGCGTGTCCTTGGCCTCGATGGTGATCGTGGCCAGGTTGCCGCGCTCGCGGGTGCGGATCTGGAAGGTGTCGCCGGCCCGAGCCGCGGTCGCCGAGACAATGCGGTCGGACTGGGTGTAGTTCATGGCGCCGGCCGGCAGGCCCAGGGCGTCCAGCGACGAGGCGCCGGCCTTGGCCACCGCCACCGAGGTCGGCGTCGCATAGCCGTCCTTGCCCGTCAGGCGCTGGCTCCAGTCGACATTGCCCGTGCCGACATTGACCTGGGCGACGTAGCCGTCCTTGGTCCCGACCGTCCCCTGACCGTCCAGGTTCGCTCCGGCCGAGCCGACCAGCCAGGCCGTGCCGTTCGAGACGTCGAAGCCGGCGACCGTGTCGTCGCCCGTGCCGCCGTAATAGGTCAGCGCATCGCTGCCATTGTTCGAGAGATCCAGCGACATGCGGCCGACGAAAGCGTCCATGCCGCCCGACGGCGCGGTCGTCGCGCCATTGATCGACATCAGGGTGTTGGCCGTCGAGCCGCCGACATACAGTTGGCCGCCGTCGATCTTCAGCCCCACCAGATCGCCGCCCTTCAGGGAGCCCAGGTCGCGCTTGGCGCCGGCCGTGACGGTGGCGGTCTTGGTGTAGGTGACGGGTACGGTCTGATAGGCGCCGTACTGATCCAGCTTTTTGACGTTCTCGGTCACGACATTGGGCGAGACGTCGAAGCTGCGCAGCGTCGCCGAACCGTTCTCCTTGGAACCGACGATGACCTGCGAGCCGTTGACGACGATGTCAGAGACGCTGTCGTTCTCGGTCGTGCCGAACTTCTGGGTGAACAGCGCCTGGGGCTTGCCGGCGCTGTCGGTGGCGAAGGCCGTCAGATAGGCGTCATAGCCGCCGCTGGGGTCCGCGCCGACCGCGCCGGGCAGGTCCGACTTGCTGCGGCCGCCGACATAAAGAACGCCGTCCGAGCCGAACGCCAGGGCGGTGGCCTCGTCTTCCTGCAGGCCGCCGCGGCGCACCGTCCACTGCTCGTCGCCCTTGGAGTCGTATCGGGTGACGAAGCTGTCGCTGGTCTTCCCGGTGTCGCCACTGTTGATCGGACCGTTGACCGCGCCGTTCAGACGGCCGGTGACCGAGCCGGCCACGGCGACGCTGCCGTCGTCGCCGACGGCCAGCGACAGGCCGTTGGCCTCGTCGGTCGCGCCCAGGGTGCGGGCGTACAGCAGTTGGCCGGCGCTGTCGTACTTCAGCAGCGCGACATCGCTATCGCCCTTGATCGGCTGACCGTTCAGGTCGAGCTTGCCGTCCACCGCCGTGTCGACATCGGCCAGCATGTAGACCGAGCCGTCCGCGCCAGTCACCGACTTGCGGACGCTGTTGATCGTGCCCTGCAGGGTCTCGGTGAACACCTTGCCGCCCGGCGCGCCGGCGTTGGCGCCGCCACCGGTCCCAGCCGCGCTGTACTTGGTCAGGGTGTTTTCGTACTTGGCGTCGTCGGTCTTCGAATTCTTGTCCGGATCCGGATCACCGGCCTTTGTCGTGACATAGACCGCCGGCGCGGCCGTCGGGGCGCTGAAAGTCATCTGCTCGGCGATGTCGCCGTTGATCTTCAGGGCGAAGTTATCGCCGGTGGCCGGAAGGGTCACGGGCTTGCCGCCGACCTGGACCGTCTGGGCCTGGCCCGCCGTGCGCTGCACCGAGAAGCTGGTGTTCAGCCCGGCCGCCTTCATCTTGCCGTTCATGTAGCTGACGACATTGGACATGGTCCGGGGCGTTGAGCCCATCTCGGACAAGTCCATGGTGATGTTGGAGGTGACGCCGAAGCTCTTGACGGCGACGCCGAACGAGACGTCGCCCTTGAAGCGCGGCACCTCGTCGTCGGCTTGGCCGGTATAGAGCTTGTCGGTCGTGTACGTGGTGGTGTTCTTCGGAACGCCGACCGTGGCCTTGTCGCTGGTCATCACCGCGCCGGTGGTCAGGCGCATCTGATCCAGCGACAGCCCTTGGACGTAGCCGGTGACCTCGCCCAGGCCGCGCGTCAGGGCGCTCTGCAGGCGTTTGATCTCGCCGTCGGTCTGCCCCTTCTGCCCGGCCTGGGTGATCAGGGCCGACATGGTGCTGAGCGCCTGGTACGAGGCGAACAGCTTCTTGTAGTCGGGGCTCACGCCCTTGAGGCTAGAGGCGCTGGCGCCCTCGTCCACGAACTTGCGGCCATTCAGGGCCGAGCGGACCTGTTCGCTGGCCACGGGCGCGTTGCCCAGCCAGGGCGCATTCGGCACGACGGCCTTCTTGCCGCCAGACGCCGTCGTGGTCGACGTTCCAGACGCAGTTGCTCCCGTCACGCCCGCGCGGGCCTGATAGTAGTTGAGCAGAAGGCTGGAATCGAAGCTGATCACGACCTGTTCCAATCAGGGCGCGAAGCGCCCCTGAGTTACCCTTGCCAGACGTTCGCTGACGACTCCTTAACGATTAGCCTTAAGCGGCGATAAGGTTGGCGTCGGACAGCGCCCGGCGGGCGCCCTCGCGCAGCTCCGCCCACTCCGAGGCCAGGATGCCCAGCAGCACGACGTCGCGCGCCTCGCCGCCCTTCAGCACGTGACCGCGCAGATAGCCCTCGCGGCGGAAACCGGCGGCGGACTGAGCCTTCAGGGCCGCGTCGTTATCGGCCATGACCTCGGCGAAAACCTTGTGCAGGCCCAGCTCGCCGAAGGCCCGGTCCAGGCCCAGCACCTGGGCGGCGCGGCCGACGCCCCTGCCCCGCGCCTCGGCCGAACCGAGGAACCAGTGCAGACTGGCGCGGCGGTGATGGCTGCTCAGACCCGACAGGGTGATCAGGCCCATGGGCGCGCCGGCCCGGGTGATCATCCAGCCGCGCAGATCGGGATCGGTTCGCAGCGCGTCGAACCACGCCGCGTGAGCCTCGCGGCTCGGCAGCTCGGCGTCGGACATCCAGCGGTCGACCTCCGGTTCGGAGCGCCACTGAAAGAGGATCGCCTCATCCTCGTCCCGTAAGTCGCGAAGTTCGATCATGCCCGCCGCCGAATCCCCGGTTCGCCTCGTGGAACCTTAGCTCGCCGATGCGACAGGACCTAGGCGCCTTTGAGACGTCGCCGCGCCTCGCAGGCTTACCCGCCCTTGAACAGCGACAGGATGATCTGCGGCGCGCTGTTGGCGATCGACAGCGCCTGGGCGCCCAGCTGCTGCTTGACCTGCAAGGCTTGCAAGCGGGCGCTTTCCTTGGCGAGGTCGGCGTCGACCAGATTGCCCACGCCCGTCTCCAGCACGTCGCTCAGCTTGCCCACGAAGCTGTTGTGGGCGTCGATCTGCTTGGCCTGCGTGCCGATGTTGCCGACCGCCTGGTTGATCGCGGTCATCGACGCTTCCAGGCGCTGGAACACCGCGTCGGCGTTGGCCGGGGTCAGGATATCGTCGGTCGTCGTCAGGGTGTTGATCGTGCCGCCCAGCGACAGGTTCTGCAGCGACAGCGTGATGGCCTGAGCCGCGTCGGCGTCGGCCAGGAACTGCATGTCGGCGGCCTGGCTGCCGTCCAAGAGGTTGGCGCCGTCGAACACGGCGCTCTTGACGACCTGGTCCAGATTCTTGAGCAGGCCCTGGAAGTCGGCGTTCAGCGAGGTCCGCGAGGACGTGGTCAGCGAGGTGTCCTTGGCGGCCACCACCTTCTCGCGCAACAGCTTCAGCAGGTCCGAGATCGAATCGCCGGCGGCCAGGGCCACGTCGGCGATCGAGGTCGCGCGATCCAGGCTCATCTTGACGGCGCTGAGCGCGCTCATGTCGCCGCGCTGCTCCTGCGCGATCGACCAGACCGCCGCATTGTCCTTGGCGGTCGAGATGGCTTCACCCGTGTTGATGCGAGTCTGCACCGCCTGCATGTCGTCGTTAGTGCGGTTCAGGTTCTGCAGCGCGATCAGCGCGGGCTGGTTCGTGTTGACGCTCAACGTCATGCGCGGCCTCCGATCGGCTATTTTGCCGTTTGGTTGCGATCGCGCGCGATTCGGCGAGCGATCTGGTCGCCGCCGAACTTGGGGTCAGAAAGTAAGATTATGGTTAACGCTTATAAACCATGTCTGTTTACGCCCGCGGCCCGCTGTCGCACCCGCCATGCAGTCGGGCGGTTCGCTCAGGCCTGGCCGTCGAAGACGTCGCCCGACGCGTAGGTGGTTTCCTCGCGCAGCTTCAGAATCTGCTCGCGCGGAAATTGCTGCAGCGTCTCGCCCGTCCGACGATCCACGGTCTTGTAGACATACTCACCGGAGTCGCCATCCTGCTCGATCACCAGGCGCAGGTCGCCAGGCTGCGGGCCGGCCTCGACCGGCGGAGCCGGCTGGTGCTCGATCGGCTGGGCGGCCGGCGCCGAAACGACATTCGCGCCCTCGGACAGGTCCGGGGCGTTCGTGGCGGGAGCGGTTGAGGCGACGAAGTCTCTGATCGCCGACAATGCGGCCTTGGGTTCCATTTCCTATTTACCGGCGCTTGCGGACCGGCCCTCCTCTCTTGCTTCTCTCCTTGCTCATCGATCCCCGAAAAGGCGGAGGCGGGCCAAGCGGGCCCGCCTCCCCTCCGCATTCCTTAACGGAACAGGCTCAGGATCGACGACGAGGACTGGTTGGCGATCGACAGCGCCTGCACACCCAGCTGTTGCTTGGTTTGCAGCGACTGCAGCTTGGCGCTTTCCTTGGCCAGGTCGGCGTCCACCAGGTTGCCGACGCCGGCGTCCAGGCTGTCTTGCAGCTTGCCGATGAAGGTCAGGTGGGTGTCGAGGCCGACAGAGCTGGTGCCCAGCGAGGCCAGCTTGTTGGTGGCCGTGCCGATGGCCTTGTCGATGTCGCTGATCATCGACTTGGCAGACGAGGCCGAACTGAAGGCCGGGGTAGCGGTGGTCAGGCCGAGACCGGCCAGACCCAGGGTCTGGGCCTTCACGGTAAAGCCCGTGCCGTCCGAATTGGCCAGGAAGGTCATGTTCGTGACCTTGCCGTCGGCCAGGCTGGCGCCGTTGAACTTGGCGTTGTCGGCGGCCTTCTGGACCTGTTCGCGCAGCGAGGTGAAGTCCGACAACAGGGCATTGAACGAAGCGGTGTTCAGCGAGGTGTCGGAAGCGGCCAGGGCCTTTTCCTTCATCTTGCTGAGCAGGTCGGTGATGGTGTCGCCGGCCGCCAGGGCCACGTCGATCGTCGACTGGCCGCGCTGCAGCGAGTCCTTCACCGAGTTCAGGGACGACGAGGTCGCGTTCTGAATCTTGGACATGGCCCAGATGGCGCCGTTGTCCTTGGCGTTACCGACCTTTTTGCCGGTGTTGATGCGTTGCTGGACGACGCCCAGTTCGCTGTTGGTGGTGTTGAGGTTTTGCAGGGCGATCAGAGCGCCAGCGTTCGTATTGATGCTATTCAGCGGCATACGAGTAGGTTCCTTTTCAAGGTATCCGACGCCATTTTGGCTGCCGGGAGCGTTTTGCTCGAAAAGGTCCGTAGCAATTGCCGGGCCATTCTTGCCCAGCGGCAAGGCCTCACTAAATCTCTGAAATCATTGCGTTATACATCCATTAACGACGAAGGCTCCCGGCAATTTCTGCCGAGAGCCTTTCGCCATGGGCAATTGTTGCCGGGCACAATATGCGCACCCGGCGGAAAAGAGGCGCCGGACGGCTTTTGACGGCCGTCCGGCGTATCGGGCTCACCCCTTGAACAGCGACAGGATCGTCTGCGGGCTCTGATTGGCGATCGAGAGCGCTTGGACGCCCAGTTGCTGCTTGGTTTGCAGCGACTGCAGCTTGGCGCTTTCCTTCGCCAGGTCCGCGTCGACGAGGTTGCCCACGCCGGCGTCCAGGCTGTCCTGCAGCTTGCCCACGAAGGTCAGGTGAGTATCCAGACCGACCGAGGACGTGCCCAGGGAAGACAGTTTGTTCGTCGCCGTTTGCAACGCCTTCGACATGACATCGATCATCGACTTGGCCGTCGATGCCGAGGTGAAGGTGTCGCTACCGGCCACCAGACCAAGACCCACAAGACCCAGGTTTTGCGCCTGGACCGTGAAGTTGCCCCCGTCCGCGTTGGCCAGGAAGCTGATCTGGGCCGTCGTGCCGTCCGCCAGACTGACGCCATTGAACTTCGCGTTTGCCGCGGCCTTTTCGATTTGGCCACGGAGCGTCTCGAAGTCCGACTTCAGCGAGTTGAACGAGGCGGTGTTCAGCGAAGTGTCGGAAGCGGCCAGGGCCTTTTCCTTCATCTTCGTGAGCAGATCGGTGATGGTGTCGCCTGCCGCGAGAGCAACATCGATCGTCGACTGACCGCGCTGGAGCGAATCCTTCACGGCGTTCAACGAACTCGAGCTCGCGCTTTGCATCTTGGCCATCGACCAGATCGCGCCATTGTCCTTGGCGGTTCCAACCTTCTTGCCGGTGTTGATACGGCTCTGGGTAGTGGCGAGCTCCGTGTTGGTTGCGTTCAGGTTTTGGAGCGCAAGAAGGGCGCTCGGGTTCGTGTTGATCGAGTTCAGCATTTGATACCTACCGTTTTGGTGGGATTTGCCCGGCGTATTGCCGGTCGGGCGTTTTGCCCCGCGCGAACCATCGCAAGCGGCGGGCCAACCGAACCGAGGTCGGGGCCAATCCATAAACTATTGATTTTGTTGAATTAATTTTGACTTCAAGGCAAAAACGAAACCGCCCGGCGAATGCAGGATTCGCCGGGCGGCAGGTTTTTCCGAAGTAGCTAGGCAAGACGTTCAGTCTTGCGAAAACCGAAGAATCAGGCGGCGTCGGCCCGGGCGGACAGCCCCTGCATCATCATGCGGTTGATCTCGATCAGGGGTTCGAAGTCCTCCTCCTTGCGCATCACGGCGCTGGAGTGACGACCGACCCAGAGGCTCAGCGAAATGATGCTGGCCCGAAGCTCTTTGGGCAGTTGATTTTCAGGCAAGGAACAGTCGGTCGCCAAGGCCGACCAGACCTTGCGATTCCAATCCAATGCGTCGATCCGCGTGGCAATGTCGTCCGCCGGGGCCCGGGACGCGTCCATGAGGGCGCGCGTCACCTGACCGAACAGGCGGTACTCCATTTCACGGGGATTCTCAGCCCGCGTCGCCGCCTGCTGATAGGCCCGAAGAGACATGCCCCAACCTCTCGTCTTCGTATTCAATCAACTTACGGCTCAACATCAGAGCCTTGTAGTACTCGCGCGCCATAACGTGCTTCGAAATGGCGATGCAGTCCTGCAGAACCACAGGATTGCGTACAACTCCCATGAATTCGTTAAGGCGGCCCGCGAAGTCCTCGAAGAACTTCTCGGCTGCGGCCTCGTCAAGGTACATCATCATCACCGGAAAATAGATCCGACGCGCGGGCGTCGTGACCTGTTCCGGCTGCATGATGTCCTTCTCGCGGAGGACGGAGGCCTTGTTCTGGAGCACCAGAACTCCGCGCCGATCCCCATTCTGGACCACGGCGCCGTTGAGAACGAATTTTTCGCCGGGCTTCAGCGACAGCTTCAAAGGCACTAAGGCCGCTCCTTCGTTGACGCCACTTCGCCCGGTTCCGTCATGACGACGGGTTGGACGCGAAGCTAGGCGAACATCTGTTAACGCCGTCTTGCCGCAATTCAGGCCGCCTTGCGACCGTAAGACGCGGCTTAGGACTCAATTAAGCATAGCCCCCCAAAACATGGTTAATAACAAAGTCCCCGGATCGGTCCGCCATGTCCAACAAAAGCGTCCTCGAAGCGTCCGATAGCGCCGCCAGCCAGGCCGATATCGGCGCCCTTCCCTTCCAACCCGGCCAGATCGTGAAGGCCATGGGCGATTCGGCCTCGGCCGACTCCCTGGAACGGCTGAAGCAGGCGGCGCAGGACCTCAAGAGCACCGAGAACGCCAAGGCCGTTAGGACGGCGATCCTGGCGGTGCACGCACAGGACTACGCCAAGGCCGAGAAGATCGCCCTGAAGCTGCTCAAGAAAGACGATCAGTTCGGCCTGGCGTGGCACATCCTGGCCATCTCGCGCGAGAAGCAAGGCGACTTCGCCTCTTCGCTCAAGTGCTACGAGGCCGCGCTCGCCCTGCTGACCGACCACAGCGCGGTCGCCGGCGACCTCGGACGCCTGGCGTTCCGCCTGAACATGGTCGACTTCGCGGCCAAGTTCTTCGCGCACTACCGCCTGGCCCGGCCCAATGACATCGAAGCCGCCAACAACCTGGCCTGCGCCCTGCGCGAAATGAACCGCGAAACCGAAGCGATCGATGTGCTGAAGGTCGCTCTGGCCATCCACCCCCAGGCCGCCGGCCTCTGGAACACCCTGGGCACGGTGCTCTGCAACATGGGCGACCCCGGCGGCTCGATCGTCTTCTTCGACGAGGCCCTGCGCCTAGCCCCCACACACAGCAAGGCGCTCCACAATCGCGCCTACGCCAAGGCCGATCTCGGCGACATCGAAGGCGCCCTGATCGACAGCGAGGCCGGGATGCGGGAAACTCAGGACCCCGCCGATGCGACGGTCATGCAATTCGCCCGCGCCACGCTCCTGCTGGCCCTGGGGCGGGTCGCCGAGGGCTGGGAAGCGTACGAGACCCGCTTCTCGCCGGAAATCTCCGAGGCCCCGCTGTTCCACATCCCCGCCACCCGCTGGGCGGGGGAGGACCTCAAGGGCAAGACCCTGATGGTCGTCGCCGAGCAGGGCCTGGGCGACGAGGTCATGCTCTCCAACATGCTGCCGGACATCCTCGAGATGCTGGGGCCGGACGGCAAGATGACCCTGGTGGTCGAGCGCCGCCTGAAGCCGCTGTTCGAGCGCACCTATCCGGGCATCGAGGTCAGCGCCCACCGGACCATGAAGTACGAGGGCCGTGTCTATCGCACCGCGCCGGACATCGAGCATTGGGAGCGCTTCGACTGCTGGGCGGCGCTGGGCGATTTCCTGCGCACCCAGCGCAACTCGGTCGAGGCCTTCCCGAACCGCAAATCGTTCCTGACGCCCGATCCGGAGCGGGTCGCCTACTGGAAGGCCGAGCTCGACAAGCTGGGTCCTGAACCAAAGGTCGGCCTGCTATGGAAGAGCCTGAGCCTGAAAGGCGATCGGGCCCGGCAATTCTCGCCGTTCCAACTGTGGGAGCCGGTGCTGAAGACGCCGGGCGTCACGTTCATCAACCTGCAGTACGGCGACTGCGAGGAGGAGATCGCCCTGGCCAAGGACCAGTTCGGCGTCGAGATCTGGCGGCCGCCGGGCCTGGACCTGAAGATGGACCTCGACGACCTGACCGCCCTGTGCGCCGCGGTCGACCTGATCATCGGTTTCTCCAACGCCACCACCAACCTGGCGGGCGCGGCGGGCGCGCCGATCTGGATGCTGACCGCGCCTTCGGTGTGGACCAAGCTCGGGACCGACGCCTATCCCTGGTATCCTCAGGCGCGCGTGTTTTCGCCGCCCGAGCTCGGCCAATGGGCTCCCGTGATGGCCGAGGTCGCCCAGGCCCTGCGCGATAAGGTCGCCGGCTAGGCCATGGTGCTCGCCATCCTGCAAGCGCGCATGTCCTCGACACGCCTGCCCGGCAAGGTGCTGGCGCCGGTGGCCGGGGCGCCGATGATCCTGCGCCAGATCGAGCGCCTGTGCCGCGCCCGCGAGCTGCAGCGCATCGTGGTGGCGACCTCGATCCGGGCTGACGACGATCCCCTCGTCGAGGTTCTGGCGGCGGCTGGCGTTCCCGTCCATCGCGGCGACCTGGACGACGTGCTGGGCCGCTTCGTCGGCGCCCTGGACGCCTTTGGCCCGGCGCGAACCGTGGTCCGCCTGACCGCCGACTGCCCGTTGGCCGATCCCGGGGTGATCGACGCCACCATCGCGCGGTTCGAGGACAGCGGCGCGGACTACGCCTCCAATGTCGCCGAGCCACGCACCTTCCCGAAGGGGCTGGATGTCGAGGTGATGACGGCCGCCGCCCTGCGCCGCGCCGCCGCCGAGACCAGCGATCCCCACGATCGCGAGCATGTGACCCCCTATCTCTATCGCAACCCCGACCACTTCCGTCTGGCCAGCTACGCCCAGGCGGCCGACGAGGGCGCGGTGCGCTGGACCGTCGATCGGCCCGACGACCTGGAATTCGTCCGCGCGGTCTATGACGCCCTCTATGCCGACGATCCGGACTTCACCTCCGACGCCGTCCGCGCCCTGGTCCGCGGCCGCCCGGATCTGGCCATGCTGGGAGGCGACCGTCGTGCCTGACGTCGTTCTGCGGCGGGTCGAAGAAGGCGATCGCGACCGATTGTTGGCCTGGCGAAACAGCCCGCAGGTCGCGGCCTTCATGTATTCCGACCATCTGATCGCGCGCGAGGAGCATGATCGCTGGTTCGACACCCTGGTCGGCCATCCGCGCCGATGCGACTGGGTCGTCCTGCTGGAGGGCGCTCCCGTGGGCCTGACCAGCCTGGTCGATATCGATTCGAGCCAGGGCCGCGGCGCCATAGCCCGCTACCTGGCCGAGGAGCGCGCGCGGGGCCTGGGCGTCGGCGGTTTCACCGAGTTCAAGGTCGCCGACCACGCCTTCCAGGTCCTGGGCCTGCGCAAGCTGTGGTCCGAAGTGCTGGCCACCAACGAGGCCGCCCTCGCCTCCCACCTCTCGAGCGGCTTCCAGCGCGAGGCCTTGTTCCGCGCCCATGTCGTCAAGCAGGGCCGACCGACCGACGTCGTCGGCCTGGGCCTGCTGGCCGAGGACTGGCGCGACCATCGGCCGCGCCTTCGCGCCCGGCTGGTCGCCAAGGGCTTCGCCGAAGCCGCGCTCGACGCGCCGCTCTGACCGGCTTCCGCCACGGGCACTTGCCAAGCGCGTAAGCGCCGGTAGTTTGATCAGTTCGTTTTGAACAACTGTTCGAACCGGCTGGCGGAGATGGGCATGAGCGAGCGTTTCGAGGGTACTTCCGACTACGTGGCGACCGACGACCTGAAGGTCGCGGTGAACGCCTCGGTCGCTCTGGAGCGCCCCCTTCTGATCAAGGGCGAGCCCGGCACGGGCAAGACGGTGCTGGCCTACGAGGTCGCCAAGGCCCTCAACGCCCCACTGATCACCTGGCACATCAAGTCGACGACCAAGGCCCAGCAAGGCCTCTACGAGTATGACGCCGTCACCCGTCTGCGCGACAGCCAGCTGGGCGACGAGCGCGTCAAGGACGTCAAGAACTACATCAAGAGGGGCAAACTCTGGGAGGCGTTCGAGAGCGAGCAGCGCCCGGTGCTGCTGATCGACGAGATCGACAAGGCCGACATCGAGTTCCCCAACGACCTCCTGCAGGAACTCGATCGCAACGAATTCTACGTCTACGAGACCGATGAGACGATCAAGGCCAAGGTCCGGCCGATCATCATCATCACCTCCAACAACGAGAAGGAACTGCCGGACGCGTTCCTGCGCCGCTGCTTCTTCCACTACATCCGCTTCCCCGAGGAAGCGACGATGCAGGCCATCGTCGATGTCCACTTCCCGGGCATCAAGCAGAAGCTCGTGTCCGAGGCGCTGCGCATCTTCTACGACATGCGCAAGGTGCCGGGCCTGAAGAAAAAGCCGTCGACCTCCGAGCTGCTGGACTGGCTGAAGCTGCTTCTGGTCGAGGACATCGATGATCAGGTCCTGCGCGAGAAGGACCCGACCAAGCTGATCCCGCCCCTGCACGGCGCCCTGCTCAAGAACGAGCAGGACGTGCACCTGTTCGAACGCCTGGCCTTCCTGGCTCGCCGCGAGGGTTCTGGGGCTCGTCCGGGCCAATAGGTCCGCGACCAATTGGTCGTTACTTGGATTTCACTGGACGCGCGCCCGGCGCGCGCCCAACTTCCCGCCAAATCAGGGAAGATCGACAATCCATGCGCTATTCCAAATCGCGGGCGAAATGGCTGGCCACGGCGCTGATGATCGGCGTCGGCGCGACCGCCCTCACCGCCTGCCAGCGCGCCGAGACCAGCAAGACCGAGCACGCCGAGCGCAAGCTGGGCCGACGCGAGCCGATCCGGGTCATCGACCGCCTCGACTGCCCCGACAAGCAAGGTGAATTGAAGCTGATCTCCAAGGCCGACGACGGCCAATCCTGCGCCTATGTCTCGGACGAGGCCAATGTCGACCTGCGCCTAGTCAAGCTGAACGGCGGAGACGCGGAGGCGGCCCTTGCGCCGATCGAGACCGAACTGAAGGGGATCATGCCCCTGCCCCCAGCCCCGCCCAAGCCGCCAGAACACAAGGGCATGGGAAAGAACCACACCAGCATCAACTTGCCAGGCGTGAAGATCGACGCCAGCGACAGCGGCGCCGATATCCGCATCGGCCACCTGACCATCAACAGCGACGGCGGCGCCGCCGAGGTGAAGGTCAACAAGAACGTCAATTTCAGGGGCGACGACGGCCACGGCTCGGTCAACGTCCAGGCCGAGGACGAGCACGAGGGCGACGTCACCATCAAGGCCAATGACCACGGGGCGGAAATCCGCGCCAAGAAGGGCGGCAACGACTCCGTGCGCTCGACCCTGATCCTGGCCAACGACAAGGCGCCCAAGGGCTATCGCTTGGCCGGCTACGAGGCGCGCGGCCCCAAGGGCGGCCCGCTGGCCGTCGCCGTCGTCAAGGCCAAGACCCGCGACACCGACGACCACGACCTGTTCAAGGACATGAAGGCCCTGGTCCGCCACAATGTAGGGGGCTGAGGCCTCCTACTGCGCGACGGGCGCGACCTCCATCACCTTGTAGGTCAGCGGACGACCGTCCTCGTCGGTGACCGTGACGTACTCGCCCAGGGCGAAACGGTGTTCGCCAAGGCGGTGCAGCGGCTCGTCGTCGGCGCTGTCCTGGTTGTCGTAGTCAAAGAACCAGTGAGTCCCGCGCCTGTTCAGGCGACCGTCCGCGGCGTCTTCGTCGGGCGCGAAACGACGCACGCTGCACGCGCCCTTGACCTTGGCGTACTCGCCCTCGTCGATATGACCGTCTTCGGTCAAAGGCGCCGTCAGGGCGTAGCCGCGGTGGTCGTCGCCGCCGGCGAATTCGGTGCCTGGATTGCGCGCAAGGCGCATGATGATGCGAGACAGAGACATTCGAGGTCTCCTTTCTTGTGAGAAAATTTCAGCGTCTTAGTGCGACAGGAACAAGGACGGCCCGTCGCTGTTGAGCAGCGTACGGGTGGTGCCCCCGAATATGAACTCCTGCAGCCTGGGATGTCCGAACGCGCCGGCGACCAGGAGGTTCGCTCCAACGTCCTTGGCCGCGCCCAGCAGCAGGCCGGCCGCGTCGTTGGCGCCCTCCAGGATCTTGACGGTCGCCTTGACGCCGCGGGCGCCCAGGAACTCGACCAGACGGTCCAGTTCGAAGGCCCGCGACGAGGCGTTCGGCGCGCCGGCGACGATCACCGATCCCGCTTTTTGCAGCAGCGGCAGGGCCGTACGCACGGCGCGGCTGGCCTCCTTGCCGCCGTCCCAGGCGACCAGGGCCACGCCGTCGACCTTGAAGCCCGGACGGACGACCAGGGTCGGGCGCTGCTCGTCGGCGACCAGTTGCTGGAACGCTTCCGCCAGCGGGCCCTTGCCGCGCGCCGAGGCGTCATCGAACACGATGACGTCCGACAGGCGGCCTTCCATGGCTAGGCCGGCCCAGACCGGAGACTCCAGGCTGATCACCCGCGTGCGCGGATAGCCAGTCTCGGCCGCCAGCTTGCCACAGGCGCGCGCGCCTTCCTGGGCGGCTTCCTTCAGGCTCTCGAGAGCCGTGACCTGCACCCCGCCCATGAACCCCTCGCCCATCCAGGGCATCAGGTCGGCCATGTCGGCCGGGGCGTGGACGCAGGCCAGTTCGGCCTGGAACGCGCCCGCCAGGGCCGCGGCGGAGGTCAAGACGCCCTTGTCGTTCGGGGTCCCGGCCAGCGGGACCATGATTCTCGCCCAACTCATGATCGAACTCCCTTCAAGGGCATTTCCACAGATGACGACGACGGCCACATTGATCTTTCGCAACCGATGGGTCAGTCAACCACCTTCACCGTGAGGAACGATCTCGTGGCCAAAGGGCTGCATAGGGGCGGACCGCCCCGTGCCTGGCAAAGAATGCTTTCCGGACGTCGGCTCGACCTGCTCGATCCGTCGCCGATGGACATCGAGATCGAGGACATCGCCCACGGCCTTGCCCGCGTCGCCCGATGGAACGGTCAGACGGTCGGCGACCACGGCTTCTCGGTGGCCCAGCACAGCCTGGTGGTCGAGGAGATCGCCGCGCACATCAAGCCGGACCTGGAGCCGCGCTGGCGCCTGGCCGCCCTGCTGCACGACGCCAGCGAATATGTGATCGGCGACATGATCAGTCCGTTCAAGGCGGCGCTGGGCGTCAGCTACAAGGATTTCGAGGCCCGATTGGAGGACGCGATCCACATCCGCTTCGGCTTGCCGGTGAAGACCCCCGCCCCGATCAAGAAACTGATCAAGCAGGCCGACCGAGCCTGCGCCTTCTTCGAGGCCACCCAGTTGGCGGGCTTCGAGCATGCGGAGTCCATGGCGATCTTCGGCGCGCCGCCGGCCGGCTATGATCTGAAGATCACGCCGCAACCGCCGTTCGAGGCCCAGGCCCGCTACGTCCAGCGCTTTCACGTGCTGTCGCGGGCGGCGGGCTTCGAGAGCGCCCCAGGCGCGGCGTTCGAAACGGAATGAGCACCTCGGTCGTCATCGGCCTTTCGGCGGTGGTCGTCGCGATCCGCGACGGCGAGGCCGTGGTCCTGACCGTGCGACCGCACGATGCGATCACCGATATCGCTTCGCCGCTCGCGGGCCTGCCGTTCGGCCCGTTCGATCCCGAGGCGCACCGCACCTTCGAGTTGGGCCTGCGGGCCTTCGTGACCGCCCAGACCCGGTTCCAGCTGGGCTATGTCGAGCAACTTTACACCTTCGGCGACAAGGGCCGCGACGCCCCGCGCGCCGAGGTCGGGGCCGGCGCGGCGCGCGTGGTCTCGGTCGGCTATCTGGGCCTGACGCCCAAGGCCGTCGACACCGACGCCCCCGACACCGCCTGGGCCCCCTGGACGCGCTTCTTCCCCTGGGAAGACTGGCGCAACGGCCGTCCCGCCCTGCTTGACGAGGCCATCGCCCCAGCCCTTAGACGCTGGGCCGCGGATGACGCCGGACGGTGGTCCCGCGCTCGCCTGGCCTTCGCCCTGGACGGCGCGCCGTGGAACGAGGAACGGGTGCTGGAGCGCTACGAGCTGCTCTACGAAGCCGGTCTGGCGCCGGAAGCCGCCCGCGACGTCGCCCGCGCCGACGGCCACGACCCGGCCGAGCCCCAGGCTCTGTCGGCGGCTTTGGGCGAGCCGATGATCTCGGATCACCGGCGGATCCTGGCCACCGGCCTCTCGCGCCTGCGCGGCAAGATCAAATATCGCCCGGTGGTGTTCGAACTGACGCCCGAGGAGTTCACCCTCTCGACCCTGCAGCGCACGGTCGAGGCCATCGCCGGCGTGCCGCTGCACAAGCAGAACTTCCGCCGGGTGGTCGAGCGCGAGGAGTTGGTCGAGGGCCTGGGCCGCCTGGACGCCGAGACCGGCGGTCGCCCGGCCGAGCTGTTCCGCTTCCGCCGCGAGATGCTGGCCACCCGCCAGGCGACGGGCCTGTCGCTGCCGCTGTTGCGGGACTGAAGACCGCTTCGAGAAGCAGGAAAAGGTCGACGGCCAGGAACGCGTATGCGCCTGCAGCCCCCCAAGGGCTGCAATCTTGCTGTAACAAGCCGGGTTCAGCGTCGGTCTGACTTCATTATCGCGGGATGAGCGACATGCGGTTTGGACTATTGATGCTGACCTGCGCCGGCGTCGCGATCGCGACCAGCGCCCTCGCCCAGACCCGGCGTTTCGAGGTGACCGTGGCGCCCGCTCACAGGACGTCAGGCTATGAGAAACTGCGGGTCGAGAAAGCGACCGTCGGCAGCACGCCGATCCGGGTGTGGGCCAACACCGCCATCGATCCGGACTGCTCGGCCCACCAGCCCGGCGCGACCCTGACCGTCCTGCAACCGCCGGAGCACGGCGCGGCCGTGGTCAAGGAAGAGCCCTACTTCGCCGCCTTCCCCCCGGCCAATCCACGCTCGGCCTGCAACAACCGCAAGGTTCCGGGCAATCAGGCCTTCTACACCGCCGCCGCAGGATATACCGGCCACGACAGGATGGTGTTGCAAGGATCCTCGCCGGACGGCGCGGTGCGTCAGATCGCGGTCGACATCACCGTCCGCTAGACTCGTCCCCAGCCTCCATCCGCGCCCGCCACTTGGCCTTCAGCGTGTGGGAGGTGTCGCGCGAACCGTCGGGGCTCCAGCCGGGCGGGCCGAACACATAGCCGAGCGCCTCGCGCGGCGATTTCGAACCCGCCACGTCCTTGCCGATGCCGATCCACTCGTGGAAGACGTTGTGCAACAGGTTGAAGTTGCCGAGGTTCTTCACCGTGCCATAACGGCAGGGCTCCTCGTCGATCTCGGGAACGAATGTGCCGAACAGGCGGTCCCAGATGATCAGGATACCGGCGTAGTTGGCGTCCAGGTAGCGGGCGTTGCGGGCGTGGTGCACGCGGTGGTGCGAGGGAGTGTTGAACACCGCCTCGAACCAGCGCGGCATGCGCTTGATCGCCTCGGTATGGATCCAGAACTGGTAGACGAGGCTGACGCCCTTCTGGATGGCCACCATGGCCGGAGGAAAGCCCAGGAACGACAGCGGCAGCCACAGCAGCCAGGTGCCGGCGACGCCGCCGGTCCAGGTCTGCCGCAGAGCGGTCGACAGATTGTAGTGGGTCGAGGTGTGGTGGTTGACGTGGCTGGCCCACCAGACGCGCCGCTCGTGCGCCAGACGATGGAACCAGTAGTAGGTCAGATCTTCGAGCAGGAAGACGGCGACCCAGGCCCAGACGGCGGTCATCGGGATGGTGAAGATCCGGTGATGCCAGACCCAGACCGTCGTGGCGAACACCACCCCGCCGAACAGCAGGCCGGCCACGGTGCTGCCCAAGCCCATGGTCAGCGACACGGCCGTGTCGCGCGTCTCGTAGTTGGCTTTCGCCTTGCCGAGGCGGCCGACCAGGATCTCCAGGATGATGGCCAGCACGAAGAACGGGATGGCCAACTGGACGGGATCGAAAGGGGCTTTCAGCATCAGGCGAGCTCCTTCGGCGGCCAGGCGTCATCATTGACGGCGAACACGGGATGGGCGTCGCCCAGGCGCAGGGCCAGGCGACCGTTCGTCGGCTTCAGGCCGGCGATCGTGCTCCACGGCAGGTCGCGCGCGACATAGCCGTCGCCTCGCCGGTAGAGCACCAGCGCCAGATCGCCCTCGCGCGCAATGACCCCCGCGCCGTCGGCGGCGATCCAGACAGCGTCTGGCTTGTGATCGGGAAATTCGAGCGCCACCAAGGCGCGGGCGGCCTCGGCGTCAAGCGCCGGGGTCGCTCTCGCCACCCCCATCCATGCCGCGAACGCCACAAGCAGAGCCACGGCGGCTATCGAGCCGCCCAGCTGAATCAACAGCGCCTTGTCCAAGACCGACGCATCCCCCCGTAACTTATTGCCGTTCAGATTGCCGAGCGAGGCCCGTCCGTCAAGTCGTCACGGGGTCGCGGAAACGCGAACGGCGCGCCCCGCGAGAGGCGCGCCGTCCTTAAAGCCACGAGGGCCGCTCGGCCTTAGAAGCGGCGGACGTAGCCCACCGACATCGTGTTCGAGCTCAGATCGCTCTTGGTATATTCAGACTTGGTCCAGTCGGCGCGTAGACCGTTCTTGTCGTCGAACTTGTATTCGGCGCCGACGCCATAGTTCCAGCTGTCGTGGCTGCCGTCGAAGTTCGCGGCGGCCGGATTGTTGGTCTTGAACTTGGTCGTACCGTAGCCGGCGCGGGCCAGCAGATCGAGGTTCGGGGTCACCGGCAGGTAGCCGACGGCGTAGCCCGCGACCTGGTGCTCCATCTTCACGCTGGCCGGACCGCCCGGCGTATAGACCGTATCGCCGTCGACGCCGCCGGCCGCCTCGGCCTCGACACCGAAATTGGGCGTAAGCTTGGCGCCCACACGCCCTTGAATAGCGCCGGTGTCAGCGCCGCGCGTCCGAGTTTGTCCATAGTTCAACGAACCATAGACCTCGGTCGAATTCTGAGCTTGGGCAAACATCGGGATCGCTAGAACCGAACCGGCGATCAGGGTGGCGGTGATGAGAGTCTTCATTCTTGTACTCCAATTCTACTCGTAGTCTTCAGCACCCTCAGCCAGCTCTTGCTAATCGGATAACGCGGCGGGCATGCGGCGGTTCACGGTCGCGTTCGAGGCCATTCCGTGTCGTGACCTAAAAGCCGCAGTTGATGACGCCCGCGCCATCCGTGCTATCTACGAGTCAAACAAGCGTCAGAACGCGGACCCGCCCCCACCAAGGACGAGGTCCGCGCGCATCATCGGGACCGTCGTCTTGCCGCAAGCCGTCATCGCCGCCACGGGGCTGTACACCCCGCCCTTTTCCATTTCGAACGCCGAGCTGGTCGAGGCCTTCAACACCTTCGTCGAGCGCTTCAACGCCGCCAACGCCGAGGCCATCGCGGCCGGCGATGTGGTCGCCCTGGCCCCCTCCTCGCCCGAATTCATCGAGAAGGCCTCGGGCATCAAGTCGCGCTTCGTGATGAACAAGTCGGGCATCGTCGATCCCGAGATCATGCGCCCGGTGATTCCCGAGCGTCCGAATGAGGCGCTGTCGATCCTGGCCGAGATGGCGGTCGAGGCGGCCAAACAGGCGATCGAGCGCTGGGGCAAGCCGGTCAGCGAGATCGGCGCGGTGATCTGCGCAGCCTCGAACATGCAACGCCCCTACCCGGCCATGGCCATCGAGATCCAGCAGGCGCTGGGCATCGAGGGCTTTGCCTTTGACATGAACGTGGCGTGCTCGTCGGCCACCTTCGGCATCAAGACCGCCGCCGACTTCGTCACGACCGGCAGCGCGAAGGCCGTGCTGATGGTCAATCCGGAGATCTGCTCGGGCCACCTGAACTTCAAGGACCGCGACAGCCACTTCATCTTCGGCGACGTGGCCACGGCCGTGATCATCGAGGACGCCGGCCTGGCCAGCGACGGCTGGGATATCCTGGGCGCGCGGCTGAAGACCCAGTTCTCCAACAACATCCGCAACAACTTCGGCTTCCTCAACCGCGCTGCCCCTGAAGGCGAAGGCGCGCGCGACAAGCTGTTCGTGCAGGAAGGCCGCAAGGTGTTCCGCGAGGTGGTGCCGATGGTCAGCCAGATGATCCTCGAGCACGCGACCGACCTCGGCATCGACCCCGCGGGGCTAAAGCGCCTCTGGCTCCATCAAGCCAATATCAACATGAACGAGATGATCGGTCGAAAAGTGCTGGGCCGCGATCCGGCCCCGGGCGAGAACGTCATCATCCTGGACGAATACGCCAACACCAGCTCGGCCGGTTCGATCATCGCCTTCCACCAGGCCAATGACGACTTCGCGGCGGGCGAGACGGGCCTGATCTGCAGCTTCGGCGCCGGCTATTCGGCCGGCACGGTGTTCGTGCGCAAGCGCTGAGCCCACACAGCCCGAACGGAATGGAGCCCCGCGCCCGGTGGCGCGGGGCTTTTTCGTGCCTCAGGGCTTCGGATGCGTCGCCTTCCAGTCCATGGCGCGGCGGACGCGGACGCTGACCGCCGGGTGGTCGTAGAACAGCACCTCTTCCAGCCTGGATGGCGTGGCGGCGCGGTATTCGATGGTCTTGACCAGGGCCTTGGCCAGGCCGTCAGGCTCGTTGAAGTTCACCAGGCTGTAGCGGTCGGCGTCGCTCTCGACCTCGCGCACCAGGGTGTTGGTGATCGGGCCGCCGATCAGGCCCAGCACGGCCATGATCACCGCCAGCACCGGCAGGCCGGCCGGATCGGCGACGCCCGTCACGCCCTTGGCGTTCAGCGCTTGCGCGAACCACGGGAACGTCCGGTCGACGATGAAGAAGGCGATGACCGCCAGCACGGCGAAAATGCCGGTGATCCACAGGCTGTGCTGGTGGGCGTAGTGGCCCATCTCGTGGCCGACGACGCCGCGCACCTCGGCGATGTCCGCGCCCTTCTTGAACATCACGTCGCTCATCGCCACCCGGGCCGAACCGCCAAGGCCCGAAACGTTGGCGGTATAGGCGTTGGACTGCTTGGAGCCGTTGTAGACGAAGATCTTGTCGCTCGGGATGCCGACCGACTTGGCCATGGCCACGACCTCGTCACGCACGGGACCGGCTAGCGCGGGACTATATTTGTTGAACAGCGGCTCGACATAGATCGGGGCCAACAGCATGCCGAAGACGATGAACCCCGCAGTCAGGCCCCCGGCCCACAGCCACCACAGACGGCGCGCGCGGCGAATCAACACGTAGAGCAGCGCCAGGAAGATCGCGGTGAACACGATCGAGATCGCCGTGCCCATCAGGTTCTCGGTCAGCCAGCCGCCGAAGGCCTGGCTGGTCAGGCCGTACTGCTTCTGCCGCCACCAGTTCGAATAGACCGACCAGGGCAGCTCCAGCAGCCAGCTGAAAGCGACGAAGACGGCGGCGACCACGAAGCTGGCCAGGAGCGGCCGTCCCTTCTTGCGCTCGACGCCCTGCTCGACCTTGGTCAGCACGCCGGTGCGGATAATGATCCAGGCCGCCAGGACCGAGACGACGAAGCCCCACAACACTAGCCAGTGACCGCCCTGGGTATAGTGCTGCGCCTTTTCGTGCGCTTCCGGCGGCAGCTGCGCCAGATAGGCGGCCGTGGCGGCCGCCGGGTCGAATTGAGCCATGATCTCCCCTCCCCGGGATGAACTAAAGCAGCAAGCCCCGAGTCCGCGTAGGCGTCAGCTTAATTCGCGGTCAGGTGGAAAGAGCTTCGCCATGTTCGGGCTGGCGAAGCGCGCTCGCCCGTATAGAACTGCGACAGATTGTTTCGCCCAAAGGTTCGTCCGATGCGATTCCCTGCCCGCCGCGCCGTCCTCTCCGGTCTCGGCCTCGCTCTGCTCGCCGCCTGTGGCAAAAAGCCCGACGCTGGCGCCAGCGCCTGGGACAGGATCAAGGCCTCGGGGACCCTGCGCATCGGCCTGGAAGGCACCTATCCGCCGTTCAACTTCCAGGACAAGAGCGGCCAGCTGGCTGGCTTCGAGGTCGACTTCGCCAAGGCCCTGGCCACGCAGATGGGCCTGAAGCCCGACTTCCGGCCCGCCCCGTTCGCGGGCCTCTTGGGAGCGCTCGAATCGGGCCGCGTCGACGTGGTGATCAACCAGATCACCATCACGCCCGAGCGCCAGGCCAAGTACGATTTCTCCGAACCCTACACCGTCTCGGGCATCCAGATCATCAAGCTCAGAGACAAGCCGGGCCTGGACAAGCCCGAGGACCTGGCCGGCAAGAAGGTCGGCGTCGGCCTTGGAACCAACTACGAGCAGTGGGCGCGGACCAACGTGCCCAAGGCCGACATCCGCACCTATGACGACGATCCCACCAAGTACCAGGATCTGCGCGCCGGCCGTATCGACGCGGTGTTGAACGACCGCCTGGTCGCCGCCGACTTCGTCAAGAACTCGCCGGAATTCGTCGCCTCGGGCCCGCCGTTCGCGGCCCAGGGCTCGGGCGTGGCGATGAAGAAGGATCCTGCTCTGAAGGTTATTGTCGACCAGGCCATCGAGGCGCTGCGCGCCAGCGGCAAGCTGACGGCGATCTCGCAGCGGTGGTTCGGCATGGACGTGACGCACTAGGGCCATGGACACAGCTCTGGATCTGCTGCGCCAGTCCGCGCCCCTGCTGCTGAAGGGCGCCGGCTACACCGTCCTGCTCAGCGTCATCGGCATGGGGATCGGGGTCGTGCTGGGCTTTGGCCTGGCCCTGATGCGCCTGTCGCGCTCGCCGCTGCTGCGCTGGCCGGCGGCGGTGTATGTCTCGGCCTTCCGGGGCACGCCGCTGCTGGTGCAGCTGTTTCTGATCTACTACGGCCTGCCGCAGTTCGGGATCGAGATGCCCGCCCTAGCGGCCGCCGGCATCGGCTTCTCGCTGAACGTCGCGGCCTATTCCTGCGAGATCCTGCGCAGCGCCATCGACGCCGTCGACAAGGGCCAGTGGGAAGCCGCCGGCGTGCTGGGCATGAGCCGCGGCCAGACCCTGCGCCGAGTGATACTGCCCCAGGCCGCCCGCACCGCCGTCGCCCCGCTGTCGAACAGTTTCATCGGCCTGGTCAAGGACACCTCCCTGGCCGCCACCATCCAGGTGCCGGAGCTGTTCCGCCAGGCTCAGCTGATCACGGCCCGGACCTACGAGATCTTCACCATGTACCTGGCCGCGGCGGCCATCTACTGGATCCTCTCCACCGTGCTCGCGGCCGTGCAGGGCCAGTTGGAACGCCGCGCTGCGGAGGGCCGCCGATGAGCGCGATCGACGCCAAGGGCCTGAAGAAGAGCTTCGGCGACACCCTCGTCCTGGCGGGCGTAGACCTGACCGTGGTCCCCGGCGAGATCGTCGCCATCATCGGTCCCAGCGGTTCGGGCAAGAGCACGCTGCTGCGCTGTCTCGCGGGTCTGGAACTCCTGAACGGAGGCGAGCTGACCATCGCGGGCGTCACGGCCGGCGGCAAGGTTCCCCTGGCCAAGGCCCTGAACGGCCGGGTCGGCTTCGTCTTCCAGAGCTTCAATCTGTTTCCGCACAAGACGGCGCTTGAAAACGTCATCGAGGGACCGGTGGTCGTCCGCAAGGAAGATCCAACCAAGGCCCGCGCGCGCGGACTGGCCCTGCTGGAGAAGGTCGGCCTGGGCGGTCGCGCCGACGCCTATCCCGCCGCGCTATCCGGTGGCCAACAGCAGCGCTGCGCCATCGCCCGCGCTCTGGCCATGGATCCCGAGGTCATCCTGTTCGACGAGCCGACCTCGGCCCTCGACCCCGAACTGGTCGGCGAGGTGCTGGCCGTGATCCGCGATCTGGCCGTCGAAAAACGGACCATGGTCATCGTCACCCACCAGATGGACTTCGCCCGAGATGTCGCTGATCGGACGATTTTCATGGACGGCGGCGTCATCGTGGAGCAAGGACCCTCCCGTCAGTTGCTTTCCTCCCCGCGTGAAGAGCGGACCCGCAAGTTCCTGGCCAGGTCGGGTGTCCTCCAGCCATAATTTGGCCCACGGGACGCTTCACGTCCTGCTAGCGCGTCAGGCGAATGCGTAGGCGGCCTCGCTGCTCAGGCGCGCGATTAACGATCAAAACCAAAGCCCTACGCCGGGTGGCTTTTATGGCGAGGACAGCGTGAAGCCTTATATCGAACTCAAGGGCGCCTCGGGCGCCGTCTATCGCTACAAGCTGGCCGAGAACGGCGAGCCTGCGACCACGATCGCCGGTAACTACGTCTATGTGGACGCCAAGGGCGCTGTGGTTTTCGCCGGTGAGGCCAACAACCTGATCGACGCCAAGGCCCGCTGGTCGGAAGCCTATGCCCGCCATGGCGCGACCTGGCTCTACACGCGCCTGAACGTCTCGGGCGCCTCGCGGGCGGATGAATATTCTGATCTCGTGATCGCGCTTCAGCCCGTGATGAATCAGGCCGACTAGGGTCTGCCTCCGGGCGCGGGACCGGCTATGGTTCAGCCAAATGCGCCCGGAGATTCTCTTTCCCCTGTTCAGCTCGGTGTCCACGCTCAAGGGCGTGGGCCCGCGCGTCGCGCCGCTGGTCGAGAAGCTGGCCGGCCCGATCGTGCGCGACGTGCTGTTCACCGCGCCGACGGGCCTGATCCGCCGTTCGGTGACCAAGGTCGACCAGGCCGTCGACGGCCAGGTCCAGACCTTCATCGTCACCATCGATCAGCATCAGCCGCCAGGCCGCCTGGGCCAGCCCTGGAAAATTCGCGCCTGGGACGGTACGGGCTTCCTGACCCTGATCTGGTTCAAGGGTCACGGCCCGCACCTGGAGCGCCAGCACCCGAAGGGCGCGCACCGCGCTGTCAGCGGCAAGGTCGAACGACCGGACGGCTATGCCTCCGAACTGCAGATCGCCCACCCGGACTACATCGTCGACGCCGAGCGCGCCGGCGACATTCCCGAAATCGAGACCGTCTATCCGGCGACCCACGGCCTGCCCTCGCGCACCTTCCGCAAGTTCGCCCTGGAAGCCTTGAGTCGCGCGCCAGAACTCCCCGAATGGCAGGACGCGGCCTGGCGCGAGCGCGAAAAGCTGCCCGGTTGGCGCGAGGCCCTGGCGGCCATGCACGCGCCGGCCAGCGAGGCGGACCTGTCGCCGCTGGCGAGGCCCCGCCGGCGCCTGGCCTATGACGAACTGCTGGCGCACCAATTGGCTCTGGCCCAGCGCAAGGCCTCGCGCCGCGCGAGCCCCGGTCCGCGCATCCCGTCCGGCTCGCTGTCGGAAGCGGCCGAGAAGGCCCTGCCCTTCAAGCTGACCGGCGCCCAGATACGATCTCTTTCGGAGATTCGCGGCGACCTCGCTTCCGGCGAGCGCATGAGCCGTCTGCTGCAGGGCGACGTCGGCTCGGGCAAGACCGTGGTGGCGATGCTGGCCATGGCCGACGCGGCCGGCGCCGGCTTCCAATCGGCCCTGATGGCCCCGACCGAGATCCTGGCCCGCCAGCACTTCGAGACCATCGCCGCGCCGTTGCAGGCGCTGGGCCTGTCGGTGATCCTGCTGACCGGCCGCGACAAGGGCGCGAGCCGTTCGGCCAAGCTTCTGGGCCTGGCGGACGGAACCCACCACGTCGCCGTCGGCACCCACGCCCTGTTCCAGGACGACGTCGTCTTCGACCGCCTGGCCCTGACGATCATCGACGAACAGCATCGCTTCGGCGTCAACGAGCGCCGTCGCCTGCAGGACAAGGGCCCCTCTGGTGAAGATTGGGGCGTCCATCTGCTGGCCATGTCGGCCACGCCGATCCCGCGCACGCTGGAGCTCACGGTGTTCGGCGACCTCGACGTCTCGCGCATCGACGAGAAGCCACCGGGCCGCACGCCCGTCGCCACCCGCGCCGCGCCGACCCCGCGCGTGCCCGAGATCGTCGAGCGCCTGCGCGGCGCCATCGCCGGCGGCGCCCAGGCGTTCTGGATCTGCCCGCTGGTGTCGGAGTCGGACAAGATCGAGCTGCGCGCCGCCGAGGACCGCGCCGCCGACCTCGCCCGTCACTTGCCAGGCGTGGGCCTCGTCCACGGCCAGATGCCGGCCGCCGAGAAGGACGCTGTCATGCAGCGCTTCGTCGACGGCGAGGTCAGCGTGCTGGTGGCCACCACGGTGGTCGAGGTCGGGGTCAACGTCCCCAACGCCAGCATCATGGTCATTGAGCACGCCGACCGCTTCGGTCTGGCCCAGTTGCACCAACTGCGCGGCCGCGTCGGGCGGGGCACGCGCGAGAGTTCGTGCGTGCTGCTCTACGACCCGCCGTTGTCGGAAGTGGCCCAGCAACGCCTCGACATCCTGCGCCGCAGCGACGACGGTTTCGAGATCGCCGAGAAGGATCTGGAACTGCGCGGCGGCGGCGACCCGCTGGGGCTCAAGCAGAGCGGCTTCCCGGCCTATCGCCTGGCCGATCCCGTCGCGCATCGCGACCTGATCGCCGTCGCCGCCGACGACGCCCGGCTGATCCTGGCCCGCGACCCGGACCTTGCCTCGCCGCGCGGCCAGGCCCTGCGGACGATGCAGGAACTGTTCGACTGGAAGCCAGCCTCGCCGCTGAACGAGGCGGGCTAGGCGGCTAGTGCGCCGCCGCGCCCTTGCGGTGATGCCAGAGGTGCATGACACCAGCCAGGACGCCGCCGATCGCCAGACCCACCACGGCCGAGCCCAACGCGAAGGCCAGCCAGCCCGTCACCGCGCCGATGCCCGGGACACCGTGCGCCCAATGCGAGAAGCCCTCGACCCAGTGCGGGATCGGGGTCAGGTGGAACTTCTCCAGGCCGTGGACGATGATGCCGCCGCCGACCCACAGCATGGCCGCGGTGCCGATCACAGTCAGCGCCTCCATGGTCACCGGCATGGCCTTGACCAGGCCACGGCCAAAGCTCCGCACGCCCTTGGTCTCGCGGCGCGACAGGTGCAGGCCCATGTCGTCCATCTTCACGATCAACGCCACCGCGCCATAGACGACGACCGTCAGCAGCACGCCGACGATGGCCAGCGCCGCCGCCTGCATCGCCAGCCCCAGATGCGCGACCTCGGCCAGGGCGATGGCCATGATCTCGCCGGACAGGATCAAGTCGGTGCGGATCGCGCCGTCGACCTTCTGCTTCTCCAGTTCGGGGGCGCTGAGCGCCAGGTCCTCGATCGCCTCGCCCTCGGCTTCGGGCGTGAACGCCTCCAGGATCTTCTCGGTGGCCTCGAAGGCCAGATAGGACCCGCCGACCATCAGGATCGGCGTCACCGCCCAGGGCGCGAAGGCCGATAGCAAAAGGGCGCCTGGCAGCAGGAAGATCAGCTTATTGCGTAGCGAGCCGACGGCGATCTTCCAGACGATCGGCAGCTCGCGGTCGGGCGTGAAGCCCATGGCGTAGCCCGGCGTCACCGCGGCGTCGTCGACCACCACGCCCACGGCCTTGGTCCCCGCCTTCCCGGCGGCCGTCCCGACATCGTCCAGCGAGGCGGCGGCGAGCTTGGTGATGGCCGCGACGTCATCGAGCAGCGCGGCGAGACCGGAGGGCATGGAGGATCCTGAGCAGAGGGTTGAGCCTCGTTGCCTAAGGCGCGCCGGGCTCGCCGTAAAGTCGCGAGGCTCTTGCCTGACGTAAGGTGAAACCTGGAAGCTCGTTCCATGGACGTCGCCGCCGCTCTCGATCGCCTCGCCCCGCGTCTGTCGCCGACCGCGACCGGAGCCGTGAACGCCCGTCGCCTGTCGGGCGGGGCCAGCCTGGAAACCTGGGCCTTCGATCTCGACGATGGGACGCCGCTGATCCTGCGTCGCCGCCCGGAAGGCGCGGCGATGCGCGAGACCGCCCTGCCCCTGGCCTCCGAGGCCGCCCTGATCCGCGCGGCCAATCAGGCTGGGGCTCCAACACCCAGCGTGGTCCATGTCTGCGCGCCCGACGACGACCTCGGCGAGGCCTATGTCATGGGCCAGCTGGAGGGCGAGACCCTGGGACGGCGGATTGTCCGCGACGAGGCCTTCGCCGGGGTTCGGCCGGGCTTGGCCCGCCGCTGCGGCGAGGTGCTGGCGAGGATCCACGCCGTGCCGACCGAGGGCCTGCCAGACCTGGCCACCTCCGACGCACGAGGCGAACTCGCGCGCTACGAGGAGATTTACCGCCAACTGGGCGCCCGGCGGCCGATCCTGGAGGCCGCTTTCCGCTGGCTTGAGTCCATCGCCCCGCCGCCGCCCGAACGGCCGGTCCTGGTCCACGGCGACTTTCGCAATGGCAATCTGATGATCCACCCGACGGGCGGTCTGGTCGGGGTGCTCGACTGGGAGCTGGCCCATCTGGGCGACCCGGCCGAGGACCTCGGCTGGATCTGCGTCAATTCCTGGCGCTTCGGAGAATGGCGAAAGCCCGTCGGCGGCTTCGGCGACTATGCCGACCTGCTGGCTGGCTATGGCGGCGGAATCTCGCTCGATCGGGTGCGGTTCTGGCAAGCCCTGGGCTCGCTGAAATGGGGCGTCATGTGCCTGATGATGTATTCCAGCTTCGCCAGCGGCCAGGATCGTTCGATCGAGCGCGCCATGATCGGCCGGCGCACCAGCGAGACCGAGATCGACCTCGTCGCCCTGATGGAGGCCACATGATCAGCCATCCCACCGCCGCCGAGCTGTCCGAAGCCATCGCCGCCTTCGAGGCCGAGCCCGCCGTTCCCCGCGACGCCCGTCACGCCTTCCTGGCCCGCGTCGCCGACAACGCCCGCGCCACCCTGGCTCGCGAAGCCGAACAGGGCGCAAGACTGGAGGCCGAGGCCGTCCACCGGCTTAGCGCCCTTCTGGATGAGGCCGGCGACTTCGCCATGCTCAATGCCAGACTCTGTGAAGCCCTGCGCGAGGGCGCGCTCGATCCGCTCGATCCAGTCCTGCTCGCGCATCTGCGCGCCACGGCGATCGGCCAGATCGCCATCGACCAGCCGAGCTACGGCGGCCTAGCGGCCCTGCGGGACCGCGGGAACGGCGGCTAGCGGGCGGCCGACCATGGTCGCCGACCGCGCCAGGGCGTCGGCTTCGAGGTCGGCGTAGAACAGATTGAAGGCGTCGACCTTGCGCCGGTCGGCCCACGAACCACTGTCGCGCAGCGCGCCGGACTTGGGCTTGCTGGTCCGCAGCAGGCCGTTCTCGCAGCGCGCCGAGACCTGCCTCTGCAAAAAAGGCGGCCGGGCGCCCCAGTCCAGGCCGGTGGCGTTGGCCGCGCCGAGGTTCAGCTTGGCCGGGGCGCGCTCCAGGCCGGTCCCGCCCAGCAGCGGGTTGAAGCACAACGGCGTGCGGTGCTCGAGATTGACCAGCTGATCGGTCCCGTCCCAGACCAGCGAGCGGCCGGTCAGTTCCTGGACAGCGCGGAAGTCCCCCTCCTGAGCCGAGGCCCAGGCCGCGACGCAGCCGGTCTCGCCCTTGTGTTCGCAGGCGGGGATCGGCGCCCTTGGCCCGTATTCGTCGGCAGGGGCAACCGTCTGGATCAGATAGGCGGCGACCAGGCGGCGCTTGAGGTCAGGGTCGGCGGCGACTTCCTCGCGCAGCAGGCGCGCGGCCAGAGAGCCGCCCTGCTCCACCCCGACGATGATGAACGGCCGCGCCTCGCCATAGCGCGACAGATAGGTCTTGAACGCCTGTCTGACGTCGCCATAGGCGAAGCGCCGCGCGTCGCGGGCGTCGTCGCGCAGGGTCAGATAGGTGTAGAGGCTGGCTTGGCGGTAGCGCGGCGCGAACACCCGGCCCACGCGGTCGAACGGTCCGGCATAGTTCGGGATCACCACCCGCGACAGAAACCGTTGCGCCTTGGGCTGGTCGATGCCGCCGTTCCAGTCGCGGCCGCCATCGAAGGTGGTCGGATGGACGAAGAAGATGTCGACCGGCCGTTTGGCCTGGGCCGCGCCCGGCAGCAGCGCCCAGGAAGAGGACTTGCCGTAGTCCGGGGCCGGCGGCGGACGGTAGGTCAGGAACGGCACCTTGGGGTCCAGGGCGTTACTGAGAATGTCGTAGCGAAACACGAAGGCCGCCGTCAGGAACAGCGCCAGGAACAGCGCCAGCCCCGCGAAGATCCAGCGTTTGAAGCCTTTGAACGGACCGCCCATGGCTCTGGGTTACACCAAGGCCAAGGCGGCTTTAAGCCCCTTTTCCTTACGCGCCTTCCTGACCGATGATCGCCACGGAGCAGACGTTGCTGGCCGGCGCGCCGCCCAGGTTGTGGGTCATGCCGAAGACCGGATTGGCCAGCTGCCGCTCACCTGCCCGGCCCTGCAATTGCAGATACATCTCGTAGAGCATCCGCAGGCCCGAGGCGCCGATCGGATGGCCGAAGCACTTGAGGCCGCCATCGATCTGGCAGGGTATGCCGCCGTCGGCGTCGTAGAAGCCGTCCAGCACGTCGCGCCAGCCTTGGCCTTCGGGCGAGATGAACAGGTCTTCCATCGTCACCAGTTCGGTGATCGAGAAGCAGTCGTGCACCTCCATCATAGAGATCTGGTCGCGCGGCCGCTCGATGCCGGCCTCCTTATACGCCTTGCGCGCGGCGATGCGGGCGGTGTGGAAGTGGCTGCCGTCCCAGCCGTTGTACTGGCTCTCGTAGCCGTTCGAGACCGACAGCTGCAGAGCCTTCACGGTGACGAGATCGCGCTTGCCGAGGGCCCGCGCGATCTCGGGCGTGGTGACGATCGCCGCCGCCGCGCCGTCCGAGACGCCGCAGCAGTCGAACAGACCCAGAGGCTCGGCGATCATCGGTGCGTTCAGAGCCTGCTCGGCGGTGATCGGCTTGCGCAGGTGCGCCTTGGGGTTCTTGGCGCCGTTGGCGTGACTCTTGACCGAGACGTGGGCGATGGCGCGCTTGAGGTCGTCCTTGGAGACCCCGTGCTTGGCGCGATAGGCGCTGGCCAGCTGGGCGAAGTTGCCAGGGGCGGAACCGTTCGGCATCACCTGTGGACTGAGCGTGCCGGGATTGGCGACCGGCAGGCCGCCATAGCCGGTGTCCTTCAGCTTCTCGACGCCGACGGCGAGCGCGATATCGGCCGCGCCGGCCGCCACCGCATAGACCGCGCCGCGGAAAGCCTCCGAACCCGAAGCGCAGAAATTCTCGACCCGGGTCACGGCGATGTTGGGCAGGCGCAGGGCGATCGACAGCGGCGTGCCGCCCTTGCCCGAGCCGATCTCGTCGATGTGCGTCGAGAACCAGGCCGCGTCCAACTGGGTCTGATCGACGCCGGCGTCCTGCATGGCCTCCAGATAGGCCTCGACCATCAGGTCGTCGGGCCCGGCGTCCCAGCGTTCGCCGAACTTGCTGCAGCCCATCCCGAGGATGGCGACCTTGTCGCGGATACCCTGTGGCATGTCTGACTCCTATTCGGCGGCTTGAGCGGTCCGGCCGGCCAGCGCGGCGCGATCCGGCGTGGCCTTCCAGAAGTAGCGGACGAAGCCGCGCTTCTCGTCGACCTCCTTGATGCGGAACACCATCCGCACCGGCAGGCCGGTCTCGACGTCTCCAGGCGCGACATCGGTGATGTCCATCATGATCCGCCCGCCGCCCTCGAAGACGATCATGCCGTAGTGGTTCGGCGGAGCCATGGAAAAGGTAAGGTAATCAGCCGAATAGCTGAGAACACTCGCGCGGCGTTCGGCGAAGCGATACGGCTCCTGGGTGTCGACGGCGGGGTTGTTCGGCGCGACCGAGATACGCGTGCGCGGGAATTGCACGACGCCGGTCTCGCGACAGCGGCCGCCGACCAGGCCAAGGATCATGTCCTCGTTGCGGTAGAGGGTGGTCAGGGCCGTCTTGTTGTCCTTCTCGGCCCGCATGCCCTTTTCCCATTCAATGAGTCCATTGAAGGTCAGGAATTTCAGGTAGTTGGTCTCGACTTCTCGATCAGCCAGCGAGCCGGCCACGCCCCGCGCCGGGCGCTGGCCCTGGCCGGTAGCGCGGAACACCAGCGCCTCGGCGCCTTGGCCGAACTGGGCGACAAGGATGACCTCGCCCGCCTTGGCGTCCTCCAGCGCGTGGGCCAGCATGATCGGCCCGTGCGCGCAGCCGGCTTCCCCCATCACGGTGGCGAGGTTGTCGCGGACGGCCTCGGGCCTGATTCCGACGGCCTTGGCCACGGTCGCGGCCATGCCGGAAAAGGTCGACGGAAAGCAGAAATGATCGACTTCAGAAGCACTTATCCCAGCGACCTCAAGCGCCGTTCGAACAGCCGGCGGGACCAGCTTGACGATACCCTCGTCTCGGATCCAACGCTCTTCCCAGTAATAGTCGAATCCGCCGTCGTCGCCGCGGAAGTGGTCGACGAAGTCGTCGGTGACCGAACCCCGTCCCAGCAGCTCGGCCGCGCCGGGGCCGTCGGTGACCACGAAGGCCGCCGCGCCGTCGCCGAAGTCCAGTTCCTGGGCCGAGACGGCGCGGGTCTTGCGGTGTTCACCGACGGTGACCAGAGAGGCTCCACCGCTCGCCAGCGCCTGGCCCAGCGCCGTCAGGCCGCAGCGCTGCGAACCAGTCACGTCGCTGGCGGTGATCGACTTCTCAAGGGTCAGGGCCGCCGAGACGATCCCGGCGTTCAGCCGGTCGGCGAACGGCGCGGTCGTCGAGGCGAAGTAGAGACTGTCGATGTGGGAACGGTCGTCGCTTGACCCCAGGGCGTCGCGGGCCGCCTCGACCGCCATGGTCAGGGCGTCCTCGTCCCAGTTGGCCATCGAGCGTTCGCCCTTGCCCTTGGCCTTCAGGTTCGGGGCGACCCAGGCATTGGCCTCGGTCACCGCCTTGCGGCTCAGACGCAGACGCGGCGCATAAGCGCCCCAGGCGGCGATGCCTGCCATGACGAACTCCCTGATGTCGAGGTTCGCGCCTCGATCTCGGGACTCAGCCTACGCTCGTCGCCACGGCCAGCAACCGTGCCCTGACGTCAGCGATACGGGTCGTCGGTATTCAGGTAGCCCGCCACATAGTCGGCGACGCCGTCCTCCAACGGAGTCATCGGCGCGTCGTAGCCCGCCGCCCGCAGGCGGCTCATGTCGGCCTGGGTGTAGTACTGGTACTTGCCGCGCAGCACCTCGGGCATGTCGATATAGGTGATGTCCGGCGCGCGGTTCACCGCCTCGAAGGTGGCCACGGCGAGATCCCGGAACGAGCGCGCGTGGCCCGAACCCAGGTTGAAGACGCCGTTGACGGCCGGGTTCCTGGACAACCAGACGATCACGTCGACGGCGTCCCGGACATAGACGAAATCGCGCAGCTGGCCGCCGTCTTCGTAGTCCGGGTGGTGCGACTTGAAGAGCTTGACCCCTTCGCCCGCGGCGACGCGCGGCCAGATCTGGGCCACGACCGACTTCATGCCGTCCTTGTGGTCCTCGTTGGGGCCATAGACGTTGAAGAACTTCAGGCCCGCCCATTGGGTCGGAGCATGACCGCGATGGGCCTCGCGCACGGCGTAGATATCGAACAGGGCCTTGGACCAGCCATAGGCGTTCAACGGTCGCAGGGCCTGCAGCGAGGCCAGATCGTCCTTGCCCTCGAAGCCCAGCGAGCCGTCGCCATAGGTCGCCGCCGACGAGGCGTAGATCAGGCGCTTGCCGTGTTGCGCGCACCAGTCCCAGAGGTCGCGCGACAGAACGAAATTGGACTGCACGATCTTGTCGGCGTCGGCCTCCGTCGTCGACGACACCGCGCCCATGTGGATGATCAGTTCGACCTCGGCGCCGCGCCTGGCCAGCCAGTCGAACAGTTGCTCGGGCGCGACGAAGTCGGCGATCGGGTGCTTGGCGATGTTGCGCCACTTGCCGCTGGCCGCGTCGCGCAGGCGATCGCAGACCACCACGTCCAGGGCAGGATCCTCGCACAGACGCGCGACGATGTTGGAGCCGATGAAGCCGGCGCCGCCGGTCACCAGAACGATACGGCGGCTCATCGGGCTGATTTCTGGGCTACGGCTTTCGGCTGACTCAAGGCAACTCTTCCAGCGGACAGGGATTTCAGGCGCCCAAGAGGTGACCTTTCGGGCGGGGTGAGGCAAGTGCGGAAAGACACGGATCAGGACCCCGTCATCGTCTGGTTCCGCAACGACCTGCGATTAGCCGACAATCCGGCCCTGCGCCATGCCGCGGACAGCGGCCGGCCGGTGATCCCGCTCTACATTCTCGACGAGACGCCAGGTCTCCGCCCCCGGGGCGCGGCCTCCCTGTGGTGGCTCGACAAGTCCCTGAGGAGCCTGGCTGAAAGCCTTGATAAGCTTGGCAATAGGCTGGTGCTTCGCAAGGGCGCGGCGGCCGAGGTGCTGGACGACATGCTCGCCCGTACCGGCGCGACCTGCGTGCTGTGGAACCGTCTCTACGACCAGGCCAGCATCGATCGCGACACCGCGATCAAAGCCCGCCTGAAGGACGCCGGCGCCGATGGCCAGAGCTTCAACGCCGGCCTTTTGAACGAGCCCTGGACAGTGCGGAACGGCGCCAAGCAGCCCTACAAGGTCTTCACGCCCTATTGGCGGGCGGCGCGCGAGCACCTTGGTCACGTCACCGTAGAACCCGCGCCCAAACACCTGAAATCACCCGAACATTTCCCGTGCAGCGAAAGTCTCTCTGACTGGAGCCTGCATCCGACCAAGCCCGACTGGTCGAAGGGCTTCGATCTCTGGACCCCTGGCGAGGCCGGCGCGCTGGAGCGACTCAACGCGTTCCTTTCCGGTCCGATCGATAGCTACGGCAAGCAGCGCGACCTGCCGGGCGTCGAGGCGACCTCCCGCCTGTCGCCGCACCTGCACTTCGGCGAGATCGGCCCGCGCCAGATCTGGCTGGCCGCCCGCAAAGCCGCCGAGCATAGCGACGCCCCCGACGGCGAGATCGAGAAGTTCCTCTCCGAAGTCGGCTGGCGCGAGTTCAACCATTCGATCCTGTTCCATTGGCCAGGGCTGCCGACCCGGAGCTTCCGGCCCGAATTCGACGCCTTCCCGTGGCAATCAAACCCGGCCTTCTTCGAGGCCTGGACCAAGGGCGAAACCGGCTATCCGATCGTCGACGCCGGCATGCGCGAGCTGTGGGTCACCGGTTTCATGCACAACCGCGCCCGCATGATCGTCGCCTCGTTCCTGATCAAGCATCTGCTGATCGACTGGCGTGAGGGCGAGGCCTGGTTCTGGGACACCCTGGTGGACGCCGACCTGGCCAACAACGTCGGCAACTGGCAGTGGGTGGCTGGCAGCGGCGCGGACGCCTCGCCCTACTTCCGGATCTTCAATCCCATCGCCCAAGGCGAGAAGTTCGATCCGCGCGGGGTCTATGTCCGGCGCTGGGTTCCCGAACTGAAAGGCGTTCCCGACGAGGTTATCCACAAGCCATGGGAGCGGGCCCTGCATCTGCCGGCGGACGCAAAACGTCTCTATTCTAGACCAATCGTCGACCACGCCCAGGCGCGCGAGAAAGCCATGGAGGCCTATCGCGGACTGTAACGGGTTTACGAGCCGGTCGTTAACGGCGTTAATGAACGCGCAACCGGATGCGAGGCCCCGCCTTGGATACGACGCTCTGGAATCACCCCGACCTGAAGGCCGCCCCGGCCGCCTTTCGCGCCGCCCTGCGGGTGGCGGCGACGAACTGGGAAACCGGTTCGGTCACCTTCATCCTGCCTACCGGCGCGCCGTTGACCGTCCGAGGCCGCCTGCCGGGTCCGGACGCCACGATCCGGATCCACGACTACAACTTCATCCGCCGCGCCTTCTCGTCCGGCGATATCGGCTTCGCCGAAGGCTTCATGGCGGGCGAATGGGAAACACCCGACCTGTCGACCGTGCTGGAGGCGTTCTCGCTGAACTTCGACAGGCTGTCGGCGCTGGTCAAGGGCAACCCGGTGATGCGGATGGTCAACGCCCTCTATCACCTGTTTCACCGCAACAGCCGCGACGGCTCGAGACGGAACATCCACGCCCACTACGACCTGGGCAACGCGTTCTATTCGCGCTGGCTGGACCCCAGCATGACCTATTCCTCGGCCCTCTATGAGCGCCCGAACCAGTCCCTGCCCGAGGCCCAGACCGCCAAGTACGCGGCCCTCGCCCGGACCATCGACCTCTCGCCCGGCAAGCACGTGCTGGAGATCGGCTGCGGCTGGGGCGGCTTCGCCGAGTTCGCCGCCAAGGAGGTGGGCGCCAAGGTCACCGGCATCACCATCTCCCAGGCCCAATACGACTTCGCCCGCAAGCGCCTGTTCGACCAGGGGCTGGCCGAGAAGGCCGACATCCAGCTGATCGACTACCGAGATGTCCAGGGTCGGTTCGACGCCGTGGCCTCGATCGAGATGTTCGAGGCGGTCGGCGAGGAATACTGGCCGTCGTATTTCGGCAAGATCCGCGAGGTGCTGATACCGGGCGGCCGCGCAGGCCTACAGATCATCACCATCCGCGACGAGCTGTTCGCCAGCTATCGCGGACGCACCGACTTCATCCAGCGCTACATCTTCCCGGGCGGCATGCTGCCCAGCGAGGCGCGCCTTAAGGAAGAGACCGAGCGCGCGGGCCTGGAATGGAGCGATCTCAAGCGCTTCGGCCAGAACTATGCCGACACCCTGGCCGAATGGGCGCGGCAGTTCGAAGGCGCCTGGAGCGACATCCGCAAGGACGGTTTCGACGAACGGTTCCGGCGCCTGTGGCGGTTCTATCTCAGCTACTGCGAGGCCGGCTTTCGGACCGAACGAACCAATGTCATTCAGTTGGGCCTGAGCCGCAGTTGATATCCACAGCTTGTGGATATCAGACCAAGCGACGGTCAAGTTTAAGGTTTGTCGGCCGGCGCTGAGGGGCTTTCAGGAAAACTAGGGTTGCGCAGGCTTTTCGCGGCACGATCTACCAGCCAACCGAAAGATCCTCCCAAGGCCCCGCATGACCGCCCTGCCCAGCGTCCCCCTTTCGAGCGTTCTAGACGCGATCGGAAACACCCCGCTGATCCGCTTGCGCCACGCCAGCGAGGTCACCGGCTGCGAGATCCTGGGCAAGGCCGAGTTCATGAACCCCGGCCAGTCGGTCAAGGACCGCGCGGCCTTGGGCATCATTCGTGACGCGGAGGCCAAGGGCCTGCTGAAACCCGGCGGCCGCATCGTGGAGGGCACCGCCGGCAACACCGGCATCGGCCTGGCCATGGTCGCCTCGGCGCTGGGCTACAAGACCACAATCGTCATCCCGCGCACCCAGAGCCAGGAGAAGAAGGACGCCATCCGCCTGCTGGGCGCGGAACTGGTCGAGGTGGACGCCGTCCCGTACTCCAACCCCGACAACTATGTCCGCTATTCCGGGCGGTTGGCCGAGGAACTTGCCAAAACTGAAGGGAATGGAGTTGTCTGGGCCAACCAGTTCGACAATGTCGCCAACCGCGAAGCCCACTATCGGACGACCGGCCCGGAAATCTTCGAGCAGACGGGCGGTGAGGTCGACGGCTTCATCTGCGCGGTCGGCTCGGGCGGCACCCTGGCCGGCGTCGCTCAAGCCCTGCGCGAGCGCAAGCCCGGCGTGAAGATCGGTCTGGCCGACCCCTACGGCGCCGCGCTGTACGCCTGGTACAAGGACGGCGCGCTGAAATCGGAGGGAACCTCGATCAGCGAGGGCATCGGCCAAGGCCGCATCACCGCCAACCTGAAGGATCTGGTCATCGACCACCCCTACCGCGTCGCCGACGCGGAGATGCTGGAGGTGCTGTACGATCTCGTCCAGCACGAGGGTCTGTGCCTGGGCGGCTCGTCGGGCGTCAACATCGCCGGCGCGATCAAGCTGGCCCGCGAACTGGGTCCTGGCCACACCATCGTGACCATCCTGTGCGACCACGGCTCGCGCTACCAGTCCAAGCTGTTCAATCCCGAATTCCTGAAGGAAAAGGGCTTGCCGACGCCGCCTTGGATGTAAACTCGTCGCCGAGTCTGATCCTGAGAGGCGTCCCATGGCCATCCCGTCCGATCCGCTGGTCTCCACCGCCTGGCTGGCCGAGCATCTCGACGCGCCGGACGTGCGCGTGGTCGACGCCTCGTGGCACATGCCCGCCGCCCAGCGCGATCCGGCCCAGGAGTTCCTGGCCGCTCACATCCCGGGCGCGGTTTTCTTCGACATCGACGGCATCTCGGACGAGACCTCCGACTTGCCGCACATGATCCCGACGGCGGTGAAGTTCGCCTCGCGGGTCAGGAAGCTGGGCCTGGGCGACGGTTCGCGGATCGTCGTCTACGACAGCAGCGGCATCCTGCCGGCCGCCCGCGCCTGGTGGCACTTCCGCGCCATGGGTCACGAGGACGTCGTGGTGCTGGACGGCGGCCTGCCCAAGTGGATCGCCGAGGGCCGCCCGGTCGAGGACGGTCCGGCAATGCCACAGGAACGGCACTTCACCCCGCGCTACCAGGCCGACATCTACCGCTCGCTGGAGCAGATGCGCGAGATCGTCGCGACCGGCCGCGAGCAGATCATCGACGCCCGCGCCGCCGGCCGCTTCGAGGGCAAGGACCCCGAGCCCCGCGCCGGCCTGCGCGGCGGCCACATGCCCGGGGCCCGCAACATCCCGCTCTCGGCCCTGCTGGCCGCCGACGGGACCATGCTGCCGGCCGAGAAATTGAAGACGGTGTTCGAGTCCGCGGGAGTCGACATCAACAAGCCGATCACCTCGACCTGCGGCTCGGGCATCACCGCCTCGGTCGTGGCCCTGGCCCTGGCGCGTTTGGGCAAGCCGCGCTCGGCGGTCTATGACGGCTCATGGACGGAATGGGGCGGCCTGGCGGACACGCCGGTGGTCACCGGCCCCGCGGCTTAGCGCATCGGCGGAGCGTACAGCAGGCCGGGCTTGGGCGCGTTCCACAGCGCGTTGAGGCCTCGGTCCAGCTTCAGGGCCGAACCGCCGCCAATATCGCGGTCGAAGATCTCGCCGTAACTTCCCCCCGCGATAATCGCGCGGTAGGCCCAGTCGGCGTCCAGGCCCAGCATGGCGCCGAACCCGCCCTCGCCCAGCAGCCGCCGCGCCTCGGGATCGGCGCCGGTCTTCATGTCCTTGGCGTTGGCCTTGGTCACCCCGTGCTCCTCGGCCAGAACCAGGGCGTAGAGGGTCCAGCGGACGATGTCGGTCCAGGCCGGATCGTCCTGGCGCACCAGCGGTCCCAACGGTTCCTTGGAGATGGCGTCGGGCAGGATCACGTGGGCGCCTGGATCGTCCAGCACCGACCGCGCCGCCGCCAGCGCCGAGATGTCGGCGGTGAAGGCGTCGCACTTGTCGGCCTGGTAGGCGGCGCGGGCCTGTTCCTCGCTGTCGAACACCATGGCCGTGTAGGCGATGCCGCGCGCTCTGAAGAAGTCCTCCAGGTTCTGGGCCGAGGTGGCGCCGGTCTGGACGCAGATCTTGGCCGTGTTCAGCTCGACGGCGCTGGTCAGGTTCAGATTGCGGCGGACCATAAAGCCCTGGCCGTCGAAATAGGAGATCGCCGCCATGTCCAGCTGGTCGCCGGCGTCGCGCGAGAAGGTCCAGGAGGTGTTGCGCCACAGGACATCGACCTTGCCGGTGCGCAGAGCGGTGATCCGCTCCTCGTTGCCCAGCGGCACGAAGGCGACCTTGTCGGGCTTGCCGAGCACGGCGGCGGCCAGGGCGCGACAGAAATCGACGTTGAAGCCGCGCCAGTGTCCGCCATTGTCCCGGAAGGCGAAGCCCGGCAGCTCGGGATTCACCCCGCAACGCAACTCGCCGCGCGCCTTGATGGCCTTCAGGGTCTTGCTGGGCGCGGCGGGTTTGATGGCCAGCGGCGGCGCCTGTTCGGCGGGACGCGGCTCGGGCGTGGGTTTGCGCTGGCCGCACCCCGCGAGCGCGAGCATCGATAAGACCACTACGCCAAAACGCACCGACACCCGATCACTCCTTGAACCGTGCGCGCGCGGCGCTAGAGCCTGCCTGAGCAGGCTCTATCTCTTACGCTTAGAGCGTGGCAGACGCCAAAACCGCTCACACTTTTGGCTGCCACGCTCTAAACCACAACCGTACCGCCGCGTCGCCGAGAGTCCCCGCCATGGATGAAGAAACCCGCCTGATCCGCAAGGGCTCCGAACCGACAGCCCTGGCGCGCACGGTCAATCCGCCGATCCAGCGCGCCTCGACGGTGCTGCTGCCCAACGCCGCGTCACTGTACGACGACGACCAGATCACCTACGGCATCACGGGCCTGTCCTCGCCTGCCGCCCTGCAGAAGGCCCTGGCCGAGCTGGAGGGCTCGCCGGACGTCACCCTCTATCCCTCGGGTCTGGCGGCGATCACCGGCGCCATGCTGGCGGTGCTGAAGACGGGTGACGAGATCCTGGTGGTCGACAGCGCCTACAAGCCGACACGCCGGTTCTGCGACCGCGTCCTGACCCGTTTCGGCGTCGCCACCACCTACTATGACCCGGCGCTGGACGCCGACGGGCTGATGGCGCTGGTGACGCCCAAGACCCGAATGATCCTGCTGGAAGCCCCGGGCTCCCTGACCTTCGAGATGCAGGACGTGCCGGCCATCGCCAAGGCGGCCAACGACCGTGGCGTCATCACCCTGATCGACAACACCTGGGCGGCCGGCCTCTATTTCAAGCCCTTGGCGCACGGCGTGACAATCAGCGTCCAGGCCCTGACCAAATATATCGGCGGCCACTCGGACTGCTTCATGGGCTCGGCCACGACCATGGATGCCGACATCGGCAACGCGCTGGGCGACGCCATGTGGGACATCGGCTGGTCGGTTTCGCCGGACGACGCCTACACCATGCTCCGAGGCCTGCGGACCCTGACCACGCGCCTGCCCCGCCATCACGAGAACGGTCTTGTCATAGCCCGCTGGCTGCAGGACCGTCCCGAGGTGGCGCGCGTGCTGCATCCCGCCCTGCCCGGCGATCCGGGCCACGCGCTCTGGAAGCGCGACTTCACTGGCGCCTGCGGCCTGTTCGGCGTGGTGCTGAAGCCGTGCAGCCAGCGCGCCGTCCACGCCTTCCTCGACGCGCTGAAGCTGTTCGGCCTGGGCTTCTCGTGGGGCGGCTACGAGAGCCTGGCCATTCACTGCGATCCGCAGCTTAAGAACCGCTCGGTCCCGGTCAGCCTGGAAGGCCCGCTGTTGCGTTTCCACATCGGCCTCGAAGCGATCGAGGATCTGAAGATCGACCTCGACCGCGGGTTCGAGGCGCTCCGCTCGGCCTAGAGGTAGCGCATCTCGGCTTCGCTAGGCTGCTCCCACCAGAGATTGTCGCGGCCGTTGGCATAGCTGATCGGCGCGGCGACGAGCTCCTCCGGCGTGGTGTCGTCCAGCGTCGCCACTTGGATCGTGACGAAATCACCGCCCAGTTCGGCGACATGGCCGTGGCCGAACACCCGAACACCGCACGTCGCGCAGAACCGATGATGGCAGCTCATCGAGCCGAACAGGTAGTCGCCCAAGCGATCCTCGCCTGCCAGCAGTCGGAAAGCATCTGGCTTCATCAAGGCGCCCCAGCTGCGGGTCTTGGCGCAGATCGAGCAATTGCAACGGCCGGTTCCGGCCTGCAGGTCAATCTCGGCTTCGTAGCGCACGGCGCCGCAGTGGCAGCTGCCGGTATGGGTCTTGAGCATCGGATGTCCCTCTCGGTGTTTCGTTGCTCACCGTTCTAGGAACATGCTGCTGACAGCCTGCTGTCAGTATCGACGTCGCGATCACGCCAAAAGCGATTGGAACATGCAATCGCCGCGTAGGCTCTTGCGGTCAGGTTGCAAGGCAAGCCAGTCTCGGCGTCTCGTTGTGAGGGGGAGTCTTTTCATGTTGCTCTACGTGTTCGCGTTGCTGATCGGCATGATCGCCGGTCTGCGCGCCATGACCGCGCCCGCCGCCGCCGCCTGGGCCGCCCGCTTGGGCTGGCTGCCGCTGGCCGGCTATCCGCTTGCCTGGCTGGGCGGGCTGATTCCGGTCCTGGTCCTCAGCGCCCTGGCCGCGCTGGAACTGATCGCCGACCAGCATCCCAAGACGCCGAGCCGCAAGGTTCCGCACCAGTTCATCGCCCGCGTGCTCACCGGCGCCTTCGCCGGCGCGGCCCTGATGATGCCCGGCACCCACTGGCTGCGCGGCATGGTCATCGGCGCGGTCGGCGCGGTGATCGGCACGTTCGTCGGCGCCGAGTTCCGGGGTCGCCTGGCGGCCAGGTTCGGCAAGGACAAGCCGGCCGCCATCATCGAGGACGTCGTCGCCGTCGTCGGCGCCTTCGCGATCTTCTTCCTGGCCAAGGCCGCGATCTGACCATGGCCGCCGCCGAAGCCTTCGACGCCATCATCATCGGGGCCGGTCAGGCCGGGCCCTCCCTGGCCGGTCGCCTCAGCGCCGCCGGCTGGACCGTGGCGATGGTCGAGCGCAAGGACTTCGGCGGCACCTGCGTCAACACCGGCTGCATGCCGACCAAGACCCTGGTCGCCAGCGCCTACGCAGCGCATCTTGCTCGCCGCGCGGCGGATTACGGCGTCGTCCTCCAGGGCGACGTCGGCGTCGACATGAAGCGGGTCAAGGATCGCCAGCAGACGGTGGTCCGCGACGCCCGCGGCAATGTCGAAAAATGGCTGCGCGGCATGAAGGGCGTCACGGTCCTCCAGGGCCATGCCCGCTTCGAGAGCGCCGACACGGTCCGCGTGGGCGAGCGTCTGCTGACCGCGCCCAAGATCTTCCTGAACGTCGGCGGCCGGGCCAACGCGCCGGACATGCCGGGGATCGGTGACATCGACTACCTGACCAATGTCGGGATGATGCAGCTGGACACCCTGCCCGAGCACCTGGTCATCGTCGGCGGCAGCTATATCGGGCTGGAATTCGCCCAGATGTTCCGCCGCTTCGGCAGCCAGGTGACCGTCGTCGAGATGGGCCCGCGCCTGATCGGCCGCGAGGACCCGGAGATCTCCGACACGGTCCGCGAGATCCTGGAAGCCGAGGGCGTCACCGTCCGTCTCAACGCCGAGTGCATCAGCTTCAGCACTTGCCCGGAAGGCTACTGCGTCCATGTCACTTGCGAGGCCGGCGCGCCGCAGGTGACCGGTTCGCACGTGCTGCTGGCCGTGGGCCGCAAGCCCAACACCGACGACCTGGGACTGGAGGCCGCCGGGATCGCGACCGACAAGCGCGGCTATGTCGTGGTCGACGACCAACTAAAGACCAATGTCCCGGGGATCTGGGCGATGGGCGACTGCAATGGCAAGGGCGCCTTCACCCACACCGCCTACAACGACTTCGAGATCATCGCCGCCAATCTGCTGGATGAAGATCCGCGCAAGGTCAGCGACCGCATCACCTGCTACGGCCTGTTCATCGACCCGCCGCTGGGTCGCGTGGGCATGACCGAGGCGGAGGCCAAGGCCAGCGGCCGCACGCTCCTGGTCGGCCAGCGCCCGATGACCCGCGTCGGCCGCGCCGTCGAGAAGGGCGAGACCCAAGGCTTCATGAAGGTGGTGGTCGACGCCGAGACCAAAGAGATCCTCGGCGCGGCGATCCTGGGCCTGAACGGCGACGAGGTCGTCCACGGCATGCTGGACCTCATGTACGCCAAGGCGCCCTACACGGTCATCTCGCGGGCGGTGCACATCCACCCCACGGTATCGGAGCTGGTCCCGACCATGCTCCAGGAACTGAAGCCGCTTTAGATTTTCACCGCGTCGCCTTCAGACGAAATCGCGACTGTTGCGGTTGCGATAGAAAGCCCAGTCCCCACCTAGCTTCGCAGACGCCGACGGAGGGTCGGCGCCCCGTTCGAGGGACAAGTCTCCTATGCCTACCCTGTTCGACCCGCTGCGCGTCGGCGCGCTTGAATTGCCCAACCGCGTGGTCATGGCGCCGCTGACCCGCCTGCGCGCTGGTCCGACCAACATCCCCAACGCCCTGATGGCTGATTACTACGCCCAGCGCGCCTCGGCCGGTCTGCTGATCACCGAGGGCGTGCCCGTGAGCCCGCAAGGCATCGGCTATGCTGGCGTCCCGGGCATCTGGTCGAAGGAACAGACGGAAGCCTGGAAGCAGGTGACCAAGGCCGTGCACGACAAGGGCGGCCGCATCTTCATGCAGATCTGGCACGTCGGCCGGATCTCCGATCCGGAACATCTGAACGGCGAATTGCCGGTCGGCCCAAGCGCCATCGCCGCCAAGGGCCACGTCAGCCTGCTGCGCCCCGAGCGCCCCTACCCCACGCCTCGCGCCCTGACGACCGAGGAAGTCGGCGGTGTCGTCGAAGCCTTCCGCCAGGCCGCCCAGAACGCCAAGGACGCCGGCTTCGACGGTGTGCAACTGCATGGCGCCAATGGCTATCTGCTCGACCAATTCCTGCAGGACGGCTCGAACCAGCGCACCGACCAGTATGGCGGCTCGATCGAGAACCGCGCCCGCCTGCTGCTTGAAGCCACCGACGCGGCGATCTCCGTGTTCGGCGCCGACCGCGTCGGCGTCCACCTGGCCCCGCGCGCCGACAGCCACTCGATGGGCGACAGCAACCTGCCGGCTACCTTCGGCTATGTCGCCAAGGCCCTGGGCGAGCGCAAGATCGCCTTCATCTCGGCCCGCGAGTACGAGGCGGCCGACAGCCTGGGTCCGGCGCTGAAGGCGGCGTTCGGCGGCGTCTACATCGCCAATGAGAAGTTCGATCTGGCCAGCGCCAACGCCGCCATCGCGGCCGGCAAGGCCGACGCCATCGCCTTCGGCAAGGCCTATATCGCCAATCCGGACCTGGTGGAGCGCCTGAAGAAGGGCGCGCCGCTCAATGCGCCCGATCCCACCACCTTCTACGGCTTCGACAACGGCGCCCGGGGTTACACCGACTATCCGACCCTGGCCCAGGTCAGCGAACCGGCCGAGTGATCGATGCGATCCTCGCGATGGCTTCAGGTCGTCGCGGGGATCAGCCCCTCGGCCAGGTAAGCCTGCGCCACGGCCTCGGCGACCTTGATGCCATCCACCGCCGCCGAGAGGATGCCGCCAGCATAGCCCGCGCCTTCGCCGGCCGGGAACAGGCCGGCGGTGTTCAGGCTCTGGAAGTCCTTGCCCCGGGTGATCCGGATCGGCGAGGACGTCCGGGTCTCTACGCCCGTCAGGAGCACGTCGGGGTGGTCGTAACCGGCGATCTGGCGACCGAAGACCGGCAGCGCCTCGCGCATGGCTTCGATCACGAAATCCGGCAGGCAGGCCGACAGATCCGTCAGCGTCACGCCGGGCTTGTACGACGGCGCGACCTCGCCCAGTTCGGTCGACGGCCGCCCGGCCATGAAATCACCGACCTTCTGGGCCGGGGCGGCATAGCTGGAACCGCCCGCCACATAGGCCAGGCTCTCCCACTTGCGCTGGAACTCGATCCCGGCCAGCGGATGGCCCGGATAGTCGCGTTCGGGGTCGATGCCGACCACGAAGCCGGAATTGGCGTTCCGCTCGTTGCGCGAATACTGGCTCATGCCGTTGGTGACGACACGGCCGGGCTCCGACGTCGCCGCCACCACCGTGCCGCCCGGGCACATGCAGAAGCTGTAGACGGTGCGGCCGTTCTTGCAGTGGTGCGACAGGCTGTAGTCTGCCGCGCCCAGGTCGGGGTGGCCCGCGCAGGCGCCGAAGCGCGCCTTGTCCATCCACGACTGCGGATGCTCGATGCGCACGCCGATCGAGAACGGCTTGGCCTCGATATGGACGCCACGATCGTACAGGACTTCGAAGGTGTCGCGGGCGCTATGGCCCAGGGCCATGACCACGTGGCTGGCCTGAAGGTATTCCCCCCCGGCGATATGCAGCCCCTTCAGCCGGCGCGCGCCGTCGGCGTCGACCGCGATGTCGAAGTCCTCGACCTTGTGCCGCCAGCGATACTCACCGCCCAGGCTCTCGATCAGCGCGCGCATCTGTTCGACCATGTGCACCAGGCGGAAAGTACCGATGTGCGGATGGGCCTCGGTCAGGATCTCTTCCGGCGCGCCCGCCTTGACGAATTCCTCCAGCACCTTGCGGCCCAGGAAGCGCGGATCCTTGATCTGGCTGTAGAGCTTGCCGTCCGAGAAGGTCCCCGCTCCGCCCTCGCCGAACTGGACGTTGGACTCCGGGTTCAGCTCGCTCTTGCGCCACAGGCTCCAGGTGTCCTTGGTCCGCTCGCGCACGACCTTGCCGCGATCGATGATGATCGGCTTCAGGCCCATCTGCGCCAGGATCAGGCCGGCGAACAGGCCGCAGGGGCCGGCGCCGATCACCACCGGGCGCGGACCGTCGAAGCCCTCCGGCGCCTTGGCCACGAAGCGGTATTCGGTGTCGGGCGTGATGCGGACGTGGTGGTCGCCCGTAAAGCGCGCCAGCACGGCGGCCTCGTCGCGTAGCGCCACGTCGACCGAATAGACCATCAGGATCGCCGACTTGCGGCGCGCGTCGTGAGCGCGGCGGGCGACTTCGAAGCTCACCAGGTCGTCGGCCTCGATCCCCAGCCGTTCGACGATGGCGGGCTTCATCGCCTCCGGTGGATGGCCGAGCGGCAGCTTCAGTTCCGAAATACGCAGCATGGCGGGCGTCTTAGCCAAAAGCGGGCCCGCGCGCCATCGCGATACGCATCCTCGGCGCGCCGTCCAAAGCCATCCGCACAAGGATAAATCACGATAACCGTCGCAAACACTTCATAAAATTCCAGCGCCGAAAGCTGTCCCCGCCAAGGCCTCGGCCGCCTCTCCCCGCCTGACGACCGGCGGGGAAGCCTCCCCGTCCCGTCATCGCTCAAGCGGAAACCGCAAGGGATCGGGGCCATGTTCAAAGTCACCAAGTTCAACCTTCTGACCACGACGGCGCTGACCGTCGCCGTGCTGGGCGTCGCCGCCCAGGCGCACGCCGCCGAGACGCCGGCGGCCGCTCCGGCTCCCGCCGCCGCGCCTGGTGACGTCTCGGAAGTCGACGCCATCGTCGTCACCGGCTTCCGCGACAGCCTGCTGCACGCCCGCGACCTCAAGCGTAAGGCCGTCGGCGCCGTCGACGTGATCGTTTCCGAGGACATCGCCGCCTTCCCCGACCTGAACCTGGCGGAATCGCTGCAGCGCGTCCCCGGCGTGACGATCTCGCGCGACAGCGGCGAAGGCCGTCAGATCACCTTGCGAGGCCTGGGTCCCGACTTCACCCGCACCCAGCTGAACGGCATGGAAGTGCTGGGCAACACCGCCTCGGGCATGGACAACCGCGGCGGCGTCAGCCGCTCGCGAGCTTTCGATTTCAGCCTGTTCGCCTCGGAACTGTTCAACCGCGTAACGGTGCAGAAGTCCTACGCCTCAGAGCAGGACGAAGGCGGCATCGGCGGCACCGTGCAACTGGCGACCGCCAAGCCGTTCGACTATCCGGGCTTTAAGGCCGTGCTGTCGGCCAAGGGCCAGCGCAACAGCAACGCCGACGACAAGATCACGCCGCGCGTGGTGGGGCTGATCTCGAACCGCTGGGGCGACTTCGGCGCCCTGGCCTCGATCGCTTATGGCGAAACCGACTCCAACGAGTTCGGCTATCGCAGCTACAATTGGGGTCGGATCCGCGCCAATCCAGGCAATATCGGCTCGGGGGTCAGCGCCGCCGACGCCGCGCGCCTGACGGCCGCCACCGCGACCGTCTTCGCCCCGCAGGCCAACACCTATTCGACCTGGTTCGACCACCGCAAACGCCTGGGCGCGACGGTGGCCCTGCAGTACGAGCCGGGCGACAAGCTGAAGCTGGCCTTCGACGGCCTGTACAGCCAGCTGGAAAACAGCCGCCAGAACTTCTCGCTGGCCACTTCGGGCGTCAACAGCCTGACCGGCAACATCACCGGCACGCAGGTGATGCAGACGGCGGTGATCCAGGGCGACACCCTGATCGCTTCCAGCTACACCGGCGTCGACATCCGCAGCGAATTCAACCGCGAGGAAGACAAGACCAAGTTCTATCAGCTGGGTCTGAGCGGCTCGTACCAGGCCACCGACAAGCTGCTGCTGTCGGGCCTGATCGGCTACTCGAAGTCGGACTACGCCCTGCCGGTCTTCGACAAGGTGTTCCTGGAATCCAAGAACTACGCCTTCAGCTTCGACGACCGTCCGAGCATGCCGATCAACACCTACGGCCCCGGCCTGACCGACCCGGCCAAGTGGGACCTGATGCGCATGGACACCCAGGAGAACAAGATCTCCTCGGAATACACCAACGCCAAGTTCGACGTGGCCTTCGCCGCCAACGAGATCTCCACCCTGAAGGGCGGCGTCTCATACAAGAAGTTCAAGAACTACGGCGCTCAGTGGGGCGACAAGCAGTTCAGGAACGTCCCGGCCAACACCAAAATCCCGGACAATCTCAAGCTGGTCCTGCCGTTCAAGTCGCTGGGCGCCTACATCGTCGGCGACGTCGATCCGGTCTACGCCCAGATCGGCCAGACGCGGAACCTGGAAGCCCAGGGCGCGAAGTTCGCCACCCCGGGCACGGCCTTCACTGTGACCGAGGAGACCAAGGCGGCCTATCTGCAGTACGACCTGAACACCGAGATCCTGGGCAAGGGCGTTCGGGCCAACGCCGGCGTGCGCTACTATTCGACCGACCTGAGCTCGGACGGCACCCTGAACACCGGGACCAGCCTTCAGCCGGTGTCGATCAAGCACAAGTATAACGGCTGGCTGCCGGCCCTGAACGTGGCCGTCGATGTCAACGAAGGCATGGTCGCCCGCTTCAGCGCCAACCGCGACATCAGCCGCCCGGCCCTGGGCGACCTGGCCGCCGCCGGTTCGCTGACCACCGCCCCGTTCGGCGGCACGATCAGCACCGGCAATCCGAACCTGACGCCGTTCACCTCGGACTCGATCGAAGGCTCGCTGGAGTTCTATGACGGCAAGGTCGGGTCGTTCACGATCGGCGTCTTCTACAAGAAGCTGAAGTCGTTCATCACGTCGCAGACCAGCATCATGCCCTATTCGCAGACGGGCTTCCCGCTTTCGTTCCTGCTGCCGGGCCAGGATGGCTCGATCCTTTACAACGTCAGCCGCCCGGTGAACGGCCCCGGCGCCGACATCCAGGGTCTGGAAGCCTCGTTCCAGCGTGACTTCGACTTCCTGCCCGCCCCGTTCAACCACCTGGGCGTCGTGGCCAACGGCACCTATGCCGACGGCTCCTCGCCGGTGATCATCAGCGGCCAGTCGGTGACCCTGCCGCTGTTCCAGCTGTCGAAGTACTCGGCCAACGCTACCATTTATTACGAGACGGATGCCTGGGGGATGCGCCTGTCGACCGCCTATCGGGACAAGTACCTGACCGGCGCCGGCGGCAACGGCAACATCGGCGACGGCTACAAGGCGACCAACAACATCGACTTCGCCGCACACTACAACGTGCTGCCGAAGCTGAAGCTGACGCTGGAAGGCATCAACCTCTCCAACGAGCACAGCATCCAGTTCACCGACATCGCCGCCAAGCGGACGACGGTGAACGTCAGCAGCGGTCGCACCATCCTGATCGGCGCGACCTACGAGTTCTAAGCCCCTTCCAAGAGACCCCTTGAACTGGGCCGCCGTCCTCTTCCGGATGGCGGCCCTCTTTTTCGCATAGCCGGCCAGACGTTGCCGTTGGGCCACGCCGGGGCGCTCGGACAGATCCGTCCACAGAACCTTCAAATTAGTGACATGCGTCCTTTGTAGGGGTTCGCGCGGGCGCCTGAAGCTTTGCCGGCCGCCGTTGTGAGGACGCTTATGGCGGGACGGCGCGCCTGGCTGTCACGATCAGGTCCAGTCATGGCCGGCTCGGTACTGGCCCTGGTCGCCGTGGCGCCTGTGTGGGCCGAAGCGCCGAAGCGCTTCGAGATCCGAGGCGGCGATCTCTCTCAAGCCCTCAACGCCTTTTCTCATCAGGCCGACGTGCCGGTCATGACCCTGGCCGACATCCGCCGCCGCACCAGCCGGGGCGTGCGCGGCCTGCTGACGCCAGAGCAGGCGTTGAACCGTCTGATCGACGGCCAGAACCTGCGCGCCGTGGCGGCCGGGGGCGGCTATGTCCTGCGCGAAGCGACCGCCCCCCTTTCACCGCCTCCTCCCGTCGCGCCGCGCTACCTGCCCTCGCCCGAGGCGCCGACCGAGGTCGACCAAGTCGTCGTCACCGGCTTTCGCGAGACCCTGCTGCACGCCCGCGACTTGAAGCGGCGCGTGGCCGGCGCCCAGGAGGTGATCCTGGCCGAGGACATCGCCGCTTTCCCCGACCTCAATCTCGCTGAGTCCCTGCAGCGCGTGCCCGGCATGACCATCTCGCGCGACACCGGCGAAGGCCGGCAGATCGCGCTACGGGGCCTAGGCCCCGACTTCACCCGCGCCCAACTGAACGGCATGGAGGTCTCGGCCTCGACGGCCTCGGGCATGGACAATCGCGGCTCGGTCAGCCGCACCCGGGCCTTCGACTATTCGATCTTCGCCAGCGAGCTTTTCAACAAGGTCACGGTCTGGAAGTCCTACGCCGTCGACCAGGATGAAGGCGGCATCGGCGGCACGGTCGAGCTGCGCACGGCCAAGCCCTTCGACTATCCGGACGACAAGCTGGCCTTCTCGGCCAAGGCCCTGAACAACAGCGCCACCGGCGTGGTCAGCCCGCGCATCGCGGCCCTGGCCTCACGGCGCTGGGGCGACGTCGGCGCGCTGGTCTCCGTGGCCTATAGCGAAAATGACGCCAACGAGTACGGCTATCGCAACTGGGGCTGGTCGCCGGTGACCTTCGGCGCGGCCAATATCGGGCCGGACGTAGCGCGCGACGTCGCCGACCGCCTGCTGGCCACCGGCCCCGACCGCGTCGTCGCGCCCATGGCCGAGAGCTATTCGACCTGGTTCGACCACCGCAAGCGGCTGGGGGTCACCCTCTCCCTGCAATATGAGCCCGGCGACCGCGTGAAGCTGGGCGCGGACCTTCTCTACGGACGCCTTTCCAACGATCGCGACGAGTTCTCCCTGGCGGCGGCCGGCGACAATCCGCTGACCGGCGACGTCAAGGGAACCCAGCGCCTGCGCGCCGCCGAGATCCGGGGCGACAGCCTCGTCTATGCCGACTATTCCAGCGGCGTCGATCTGCGCAGCGAGCATAAGCGCTCGGAGGACACGACCGTCTTCCTGCAGGGCGCCATCAATGGCGAGATCCAGGCCGGCGACCGTCTGCGCCTGCGCGGCGCGGTCGGCTATTCGAAGTCGGATTTCGAAGGACCGGTCTTCGACAAGATCTTCCTGCAGGCCAGCGACAAGGCCTTCACCTATGACCTGCGCGGCGGCGATGCGGCGGCGAACAGCACCTACGGCTTCGACCCGGCCGATCCCACCCAGTGGAGCTTGATGCGGGCCGACACCCGCGAGGATCAGGTCGTCAACCAGTTCACCACCGGACGCCTCGACTTCGACTACCAAGCCGCGCCGGTCCTGACGATCGAGGGCGGCGCCCAGTACAAGGCGTTCCGCAACGACGGCTACACCCGTCGCGGCCGCGCGGACTATCCGACCGGCGGTTCCGCGCCCCAGGCGGTCAAGGAACTGGTCTTCGAGAAATCGCTGCGGCCCTACATCGTCGGCGACATCGACGCGACCTTCGCGCGCCTGGGCCTGAACCGCGACCTGACCGAAGCCGACGACATCCCTGGCTCGCACTATTCGCTCAGCGAGAAGACCTTCGCCGCCTATCTGCTAGCGCGGACCACCGGCCTGGTGGGCGACAGGACCTGGCGCGGCGATTTCGGCTTCCGCTACTACGCCACGGACCTGACCTCGGCCGGCATGGTCAATACCGGGACCAAGCTGGAGCCGGCCTCGATCCAGAGCCACTATGATGGCGTACTGCCCGCCCTGAACCTGGCGGTCGACCTGTCGCCGCGCGTCGTCGCCCGGTTCTCCGCCAACCGCAACATCAGTCGGCCAAGCCTCTCGGACCTCCGCGCGGCCGGCAATGTCAACTCGGCCCCGTTCGGCGGGACCATCGCGGCCGGCAATCCAAACCTGCACCCGTTCCTGGCCGACGCGGTCGAGGGCGCGCTGGAGGTCTACCAAGGTCGCGGAGGCTATTTCGCCGTCAGCCTGTTCTACAAGCGGATGGACTCATTCATCACCACGGCGACCAGCGCGGTGCGCTATGGCTCGACCGGCTATCCGCTGTCATTCCTGGCGCCCGGCAACGGTCCTGATACGGTCTACACCTTCGTACGACCGGTGAACGGCGACGGCGCTTCGATCAGGGGGATCGAGCTGGCCCTGCAGCGCGACTTCACCTTCCTGCCCGCCCCATTCGACAAGCTGGGCTTCGTCGGCAACGTCACCCACGCCGCCGGCCGCTCGAACGTGCTGATCGAGGACCGCTCGATAGCCCTGAACCTCTTCCAGCTGTCGGAATGGACCTCGAACGCGACGCTCTACTACGAGACCGCGCGCTGGGGCGCGCGGGTCTCCTCGGCCTACCGTTCGGGCTATCTGGACGGCGCGGGCAGCCCGGGCTCGATCGGCTCGGGCTACAAGGCGTCGAACAACGTCGACTTCGCCGCCCACTACAACACAGCCGGCGGACTGCGGATCGTGCTGGAAGGCGTCAACCTGACCGACGAACCGATCACCCAGTACAGTGACATCACCGAGAAGCGCCTGACCGCCCGCACGGTCAGCGGCCGCACCTTCACGCTGGGTGTGACCTATGAATTTTAAAGGGCCAACTCCGAGGCCCAAACATTTTCTGTCCCCGTTCGCGCGGCTCGCGCCTCTCCCCTCCATGGACGCGTGCACGACCATGCCGACTGGAAGCGCCATGAAGGACGTCCTCGCGGAGTTACGACCCCACGAGCGCAAGCTGGCGGCCTATATCGTGCGGCGATCGAAGGATCCCACGCGCGCCGAGGACATCCTGCAGGAGACCCTCCTGACCGTGATGCGCCAGGCGCGAAAGCAGGAGATCACTCAACCGCTGGCCTATGCCTACCGGGTGGCGGACTCGCTGATCTACGCCCAGGCCCGCCGCGACCGGCGCGAGGAGCCGATCGGCGACGAGGACTTCGGCTGCGACCTGCCGCTGCCCGACGCGGTGCTGGAGCACAAGCAACGCGCCGCGGTGTTCGAGAAGGCGCTGAAGCGTCTCTCGCCGCTGCGCCGCGACATCTTCATCCGCCGTCACATCGACGGCCAGTCCAGACAAGCCATCGCCGACGATCTTCGGATCAATGTGGAGGCCGTCAAGAAACACCTCGTGCGGGCCATGACCGAACTGGCCGGCGCGATGCAGGACGCGGCGGTCAACGCCGCGCGAGAAGGGAGCCGCCAGGATGCGCGCTAACGACAACTGGCGCCCGCCATCCGACGAGGACTTGGAGATCGCGGCCGACTGGGCCGATCGCCTGCCAGACCTCACGCAAGCCGAACGCGACGAACTGGAAGCCTGGCTGGCCAGCGCGCCCAGCCGCGCGGCCGCCTTCGCCCTGATGCGTGACACCCAGCGCGACACCGCCCTGCTGGACGCCGTCGAGCGCGTCCGCGTCGCGCCCGCCAAGAGGCGACAACTGCGCATGGGTCTGATCGCCGCCGGCGTCGCCATGGTCGCGGGGCTGTCGGTCATGGTGCTGATGCGTCCGTATCTGAGCGAAAGGCCGATCGACCTGGCCACCCCGGTGGGCGCGCGCGCCGAGCATCGGATGAGCGACAAGTCCGTGATCAGCCTGGCCGCCGACACCGGCGTCTCGGTGCGCTACAGCCGCGCCGCCCGCGACGTGGCGCTGAACAAGGGCGACGCGGTGTTCAACGTCGCCAAGGACGCCAAGCGACCCTTCCGGGTCCATGCCGGCGACACCCAGGTGACCGCCGTCGGCACCACCTTCGAGGTCGAACTGGTCAGCGACGCCGTCCAGGTGCGCGTGTTCGACGGCGTGGTGCGGGTCAACCGCGACGGGGCCGAGCGCCGTGTCGGCAAGGGCGAGTGGCTGATGCTGGTCGCCGACCGCGCGCCGGTCCAGGGCCGTCTGGGCGCCGACAGCTACCAGGCTTGGCGCTCCGACTGGCTGGACGCCGACGCCCTGCCGCTGAAGTATGTGATCGCCCGCCTCAACCGCTACACCGCCCAGAGTGTGGCCCTGCATGACGCGGCCCTGGGCGAGCTGAAGGTCAGCGGCCGGTTCAAGCTGGACCGCCCCGCCGAGTCCCTGGCGATGATCGCCGCCCTGCTGGACATGCGGACCGACCCGGACGGCCGCAAGATCTATCTCTCGCCGCGCCAGACCCCGTCGCAGGCGGCGCGGGAACCGACGACCTAGCCCCGCGCGGCGGATGGGCTATGGTTCCGAGGTCGTTCTCCGCATGGAAGGTTCATGGACCGCATAGACGCCATGAAGGTGTTCGTGACGGCGCTGGACGAGGGCAGCCTCGTCGGCGCGGCCCGCAAGCTCGGCCGCTCGCCGGCCGCGGTCAGCCGCGCCATCGTCTTGCTGGAGAACCACGTCGGCGCGCCGCTGCTGCACCGCACGACCCGGGTCATCAGGCTGTCCGAGGCCGGCGAGCGCTACGCCGCCGCCTGCCGTCGGGCCCTGGTCGACCTGGAGGAAGCCGACATGCTCGTCGCCGACGAGAAGTCCGCCCCGCGCGGCGTGCTGTCGGTCACCGCGCCGGTGTTCGGCGGCGAGGTGATCTTGCGGCCAATCATCGAGGCCTTCATGGACGCCTATCCCGAGATCGGCGTCCGCCTCAACCTGTTCGACCGCCCGGTGAACCTGATCGAGGAAGGCCACGACGTCGCCCTGCGCTTCGCGGCGGTGCAGGACTCGACGCTGACGGCGGAAAAGGTCGGCGAAATCAGCCGCGTGGTGGTCGCCGCGCCCGCCTATCTGGACAGCGGCCCGCCCATCATCGAGCCGGCGGATCTGGCCGACCACTGGATCATCGCCATGGCTCGCTTCGGCGTCGACTCCTGGAGCTTTCCGGGCGCGCCCCTGCCGCGCACGGTCGCGATCCAGCCGCGTCTGGTGGTCAACAGCGCCCGGGCCGCCATAGCCTCGGCCGTCGAGGGACGCGGCGTCACGCGGCTCTCCTCGCACCATGTCGCGGCCGAATTGAAGGCGGGAGCCTTGCGGCGGGTGCTGGAGAAGGACGAGCCGCCGCCCCTGCCCGTCAACCTGGTCACGCCGCACGGCCGCCAGGCGATCCCCAAGGTTCGCGCCTTCGCCGACTTCGTCGTCCCGCGCCTGCGCGCGGCTTTCGAAGGCCTGGCCGACTAACGGCCCAACAGCACGGTCGCCAGGGCGGCGATCCGCCAGCGAATGGACGGGGCGACTATTGCGCCTGACGCAAGCGGGTCTTCCGATGGGCGGGCGTTCGGTCGGGACGCGATCAGCGCTATGACTGCCGTGCTCAGCTAACAGGACAATACCCATGACTAGCATCCTGCGGCGGATCGGCATGCGACTTCCGATCGTCCAGGCGCCCATGGCGGGCACATCCACTCCCGCCCTGGCCGCGGCGGTGACAAACGCGGGCGCATTGGGATCGATCAGCGTCGGCGCGGTCGACGCCCCCAAAGCCGGCGAAATGATCGCCGCGCTGAAGGCGCTGACCGACGGCCCGTTCAACGTCAACGTCTTCACCCACCAGCCGGCCAAGGCCGATCCGGTCCGCGAGCGCGGCTGGACAGAGGCCCTGCGCCCGGTGTTCGCGGCCTATGACGCCGAGCCGCCGGCGATGCTGAGCGAGATCTACACCAGCTTCAATGTCGACGACGCGATGCTGGAGACGCTTCTGGCGGCGCGTCCTGTCGTGGTCAGCTTCCACTTCGGCCTGCCGCCCGAGCCCGTCATCCAGCGGCTGAAGGCCGAGGGGATCATACTGCTGGCCTCGGCCACCAATCCCGACGAAGGCCGCGCCGTCGAGCGCGCCGGCGTCGACGCGGTCGTCGCCCAGGGCTGGGAGGCCGGCGGCCATCGCGGCGTGTTCGATCCGACCGCGCCCGACCCACGGCTCGGCGCGATGGCCCTGACGCGTCTGCTGGTCCGCGAGCTCTCGATCCCGGTGATCGCGGCTGGCGGCGTCATGGATGGGGCCAGCATAGCCGCCGCGCTCGACCTCGGGGCCGTGGCCGCCCAGATGGGCACGGCCTTCATCGCCTCGCCGGAGTCGAGCGCCGACGCCGATCATCGCGCGGCCCTGCTGGGCCCCGGCGCGGCGGCGACCGAAATGACCCCGCTCATCTCCGGCCGGCTGGCGCGCTCGCTGCCCAACCGCTTCACGGCCCTGAAAGACTCGTTGGGCGGCGTCGCACCGCCCGACTATCCGATCGCCTACGACGCCGGAAAAGCCCTGGCGGCGGCGGCCCGGGCCAAGGGCGAAGGGGGCTTCGGCGCCCAGTGGGCCGGCCAAGGCGCCCCGCTGGCCCGCGCCCTGCCCGCCGCCGAACTGGTCGCCACCTTGGCGGCCGAGCTCGAAGCGGCGCATAGAGGACACTGATACTTCGCCAGGGGACGCGCGTGGATCGCCTCGACGCCATGAAGGTCTTCGTGGTGGCGCTGGACGAGGGCAGCCTCGCCGGCGCCAGCCGCGTCCTGGGTCGTTCTCCCGCCGCCGTCAGTCGCGCGATCGCATTCCTGGAACAACATGTCGGCGGCCAACTACTCTATCGCACCACGCGCGGCATGAGGCGGCATGGCTGACCCCTTACCAGTGACCAGCGGCCTGACCGCCGTCGACATAGAGGGTCGAGCCAGTCACGAACGGGGCCTTTTCGAGGTAGAGGATGGCGTCGACGACGTCCTGGATCTCGCCCATCCGGCCGACCGGATGCAGGGCGGCCAGGAAGTCATGGGTCTCGGGGCCATGCATCGGCGTCTTGATCACGCCCGGCGCCACGGCGTTCACGCGGATCCCGCGACCGGCATACTCGATCGCCAGACCCTTGGTCGCCGCCTTCAGCCCGCCCTTGGTGATCGAGGCCAGCACGGCGGGCACGCCGTTGATCGGCTGATCAACCAGGCTGGTGGTGATCTGCACCACGTGGCCAGAGCCCTGCGCCTCCATATGCCGGATAGCCTGCTGGGTGATGAAGAAGAAGCCGGCCAGGTTGGTGTTGATGTTGGCCGTCCAGTCCTCGATCGAGAACGCGGTGAAGGGCTTGGCGGTGAAGACGCCCGCGTTGTTGATCAGGGTGTCGACGCGGCCGAACGTCCGGATCGTTTCGGCCACGATCCGCTCGGCCGCGGCCGGGTCGGAAACGTCGCCAGCGATGTTCAGGATGTCCGGATCGGCGCTCGGCCTGATCGAGCGCGAATTGGCGACGACGCGGTAGTCGGCGTCGCGATAGGCCTTGACCAGGGCGGCGCCGATGCCTTGCGAGGCGCCGGTGATGATGACGACTTTCTTGTGCGTGTTCATGGATCTTCTCCAGGTGGCGGCGACCTCGCCGTCGATGGAGAGAAGGTGGTCCACGCCGCCAGATGATCGAATACCCGCCACACGATAGGCAGCCTTGCGCACACCGGTACAATCCGACGCCACAGCTCCGGGACACCTGTCGCCGTTGGCGGCCTTCTCCTGGCTGAAGGCGACGGCCGCCGAGCATGGCTGGCGCACGGCCATCGACGCCACCCGCGCCTCGACCCAGCCCCTGTGGCGCAGCTGGTCTGCCGAGCAGAAGCAAGCCTTCCTGCGCCACGCCCGTCCCTTCTGGGAAATCCATCGCCACCGCCTGGCCCCGCAGGTCGCCCGATTCCGAAGTTCGTCGGAGCTTGCCACAAGCGCTTGCGAACTTCGGAATCGGGACACTAGCCTTTGACCGGCTCACCGATCGCGATGAAGCCGTGGGCCTGGCTTCGCGTCGCTTCGCCGGTGGTGATGCGCATCAGGGGGTTGGGCCGCGGCTCGGCGACCTTGGTCAGGGCGTTGCGGTCGACATGGCGGAACGGCGCCGTGCGGCCGCGGACCTGCAGCATGGTGGTGGAGGTGTAGGACCACCCGCCATCGGCGTCGAAGCGGATGTCCAGCTCGTAGGAGTCCGTCCGGAACGCCCACTCCAGGAAGTCGGTCGAACAGATGCCGTAGCCGGGGCCGCCCCGCTCGGCGCGGACCACCAGGCCAGAACCATCCTCGGCCGCACGCCCGGCGGCCAGGGCCACCTGGCCGCGCGGAATGGCCAGGGTCTGCAGGATCAGGCCCGTCGCTGGCTCGTACAGCCAGTAACCGACCTGGTCGTGGAAGGTGGCTTCCTCGTCCGAGGCGACGATGTGGACATGGTAGCGCAGGCCATAGAAAAGCTGCGGGCCGTTGGCCTGAGGGTCTATGGGCTGCATTTCGATGCGCTCGAGGAAGTCGCGCCGTTCGGGGCCATCGGCCTTCGGGTTCAGATCGACGCCCTTCAGCCCCTCCCACACGCCTGCCAGCCGACGCAGCGGACCCAGATTGGCCAGCGCATCCGGATCCACGTCCGAAGGCTCGGTGAAGATGTCGTCGGGAAAATTGATCATGCCGGCCTCCGGTGACGCTTGACCCCGGCTCTAGCGGCCCGGGCGCGCGGGTCAAGTCGAAGAACCTCTACTTAGGCGTTCGCCCGGGTGTAAGCGCGGTCCTAAATGCGGTCTTGATGATCGACGCGCCCGAAGGCGAGCATGCGCCGGCCATGGTTTCCTTCCTTGCGCTCCCGCGCCGTGGACCTGAACACGGGCATAGGATGTCGCGCTCAGAAGGTGGCGTCGATCGCGTTCGGAAGACTGTGGCGACCGGCTTGGTCGCCGACGGTATGATAGTAACGGTGGCCGCCATAGAGTCCGATGGCCGAGGCGTAGCGGCCTCGATCACATTGCGACAAGGGCTGATAAACTTAAGGGAGCCGGCTCATGCCGTTCGCGATTTCACGCCGGACCATTCTGGCCAGCGTCGGGCTCCTCGCGGCCTCGCCCGCCCTTGGCGCCGCGACATCCAAGGCCCTGCAGCCGGTGCTCGACTATGTCAGCGGCCAGAACACCACCGGCTTCCTGGTGGTCCAGGACGGCAAGACCCTGGTCGAAAGGAACTGGCCTCTGCCGGCCGATGCAGGCCAGTTCCAGGCCAGCTTCACCTACGGAAAGACCATGGACGGCGCCCTGCTGGAGGATGTCGCCTCGCAACAGAAGAGCTTCGTCTCGATGCTGGTCGCCATCGCCATCGACAAGGGCCTGATCGATGTCGACAAGCCGGTCGATCACTATATCGGCGCGGGCTGGTCAAAGGCTTCGCCTGAGCAGGAAGCCGCGATCCGCGTGATCCACCTGCTGACGATGGCCTCGGGCCTGGACGAGAAGCTCGCCTTCGTCGCCCCGGCGGGAACGCAATTTTTCTACAATACCCCGGTCTATGCGGTCACAAAACGCGTCGTGACCGCCGCCGCCAAGCTGCCGCTGGAGACTCTCACCCACGACTGGCTGACAGCGCCGGCCGGCATGAGCAACACCGCTTGGCGCCAGCGCCCGGCCGCCTTCGCCAGCGTCGGCAACGCCACGGGCCTGGTCACCTGCCCACGCGACGTCGCCCGGTTCGGCCAGATCGTGCTGGACGGCGGCAAGGCGGCCGACGGCAAGCGGATCGTCTCCGAAGCGAGCCTCAAGGCCATGTTCGTCCGCTCAGCGACCAACCCCGCCTATGGCCGGCTGTGGTGGCTGAACGGCGGCTCGGAAACCCTCCGCGCGATGGGCCGCGCCACGCCCGGTCCGCTCATTCCCGCCGCTCCCGCCGATACGATCGCCGCTCTCGGAGCGCTGGACCGCCGTCTGTACGTCACGCCCAGCCGCAAGCTGATCGTTGTCCGCCTGGGCCAGGCCGTGGCCGACAAGGACTTCGACCAGCAGCTGTGGCTGCGCCTTTCGAAGGCGCTGGGCTGACGCCTCAAGCCGCCTTGGCGTCCTGCGCCGCCTTGGCGGCCAGAAACGCCGGCCGCGCGGAGAGTCGCTCCCAATAGGCCGCGACTTCCGGGCTGAACTTGTGATCCAGCCCCAGGGTGCGGGCCAGCAGCAGGGCGTAGCCGACGCAGAGATCGGCCGTCGTGAACCGTCCGGCGCACAGCCATTCGCGGTCGGCCAGGGCGCGGGTCAGATGGCGCAGGCGCGACAGGAACCACTGGGCGTAGTCGTCGGCGGCCTGCTTCACCCGACGCTCCTCAGGCTCCAGCCGCGTGTAGCGCAGCACGATCGTCTGCGGGAACGTCAGCGTCGCCTCGCTGCGATGCATCCAGTCCAGCCACAGGCCGTAGTCGGGCTCATCGACCGCGACCGCCAGCGGCGTAGGACCATGGCGCGTGGCCAGGTACTGCGGAATCGCGGCCGACTCCGTCATCCGCGTCTCGCCGTCGACCAGCAGCGGAATGGTGCCCAGCGGGTTCAGCGCCAGGTACTCAGGCGCCAGGAAGCGCGGCGGGAACGGCAACAGGTGCAGGCGATAGGCCAGCCCCATCTCCTCGAGCGCCCAAAGGGCTCGGAACGATCGCGCGTCATGGCAGTGATAGAGTTCGATCACCGGGGTCCCCTCGCCTAGCCCAACAACCGCCGTCCGAAGGCGGTGTAGGCAATCTGATTGCGGCGATCGTACAACAAGAATTGCGATTGACCGCCGGCCCACGGATTCACGGCAAGGCTGCCGGCGGCCGTGCGCCTACTTCAGACCCGGCTTGGCGCGCGGATAACTGCGGGTCGACAGCGCCGGAACCTTGTAGTCGACCTGGAAGTGGCAGGCCTCGCCATAGGTCTTCACGGCCTCGGCGCACCCGGCGGCCAGGGTCGCGGGGGTGGGCTTGGTCCCCCGCTCGATCCAGGCGGTCATGGCGCGCAGCAGGGCGGCGTATTCGGGCGTGGCGAGCTTGGAGTGCTCGTGCTCGTCGGTGAACGACTGGACCAGCAGGTCGCTCTTGCCAGCCTTGGCGACGGCGTCATGGAACACCTGTTCCAGTTCGACGAAAGCGGTCGGATCGTCGATGGCGTGCATCGTCAGGGTCGGAACCAGTAGCTTGCCGGTCAGGTCGCTGTCGTCGGCCAGCTTGCGCACGCCTTCGGGATCGGCCGCGAAGCGGATCACCCCTTTGTTCAGCGCCTTGTCGTCGTCCGAGCCCCTGTAGACCACGCCGATATTGGTGAAGGGGTTCTTGCCGTCCAGCCGCTTGTTGACCATGTCGGCGAAGGTGAAGGTCGCCCAGCCCAGGTGACTGCCCAGGGTGCGCTCGGGGATCTTCGTGACGGCCAGGATGTTGGTCAGGTTGCGCTGCTGCCGGGCGGTGCGCTGGCGGGCTGGCAGGTCGACGCCGGTGCAGGCGTTGACGCGCTCGTCGAGCTCCCTGTTGGTCAGCTTCGAACCGACGGGCTGGCCTTGCCACAACGGATATTGGGTCTCGCCCTTCTCCGGGTGGTTACCGCAATAGTACTGGTAGACGGCCCGCAGGTCGGCGCGGAAGTCGTAGGCGCGCGTGCCGCCCGAGACCACGCCGCTGGTGAGGATGACGCCGTCATAGATCAGCTTGCCATCGGCGTCCTTGCCGTAGAGCTCGGCGGTCTTGGCCGCGACATTGCCGCCCCAGGACTGGCCGTGCAGCACCGTGCGCCTGGGTCGACCGTAGGTCTCCCAGAACAGCTTGCGCAGGTTGTCGCTGTCCTCGGCGGCCGAGCGGACGCCGTAGCCTTCACGGCGATAATTGGAGCCGGCCCAGGCGTAGCCCTCGGCGACGGTGACGGCGAAGCGCTGCAGATCCTCGATCGCGTCGTCGGGCTTGGGCTTCTTCAGGCGCGGCCCGCCATGGGTATGCAGGACGAGCGTTCCGTTCCAAGCCTTTGGAATAGCGATCCAATAGTAGGCGCCATTCATGTCCTGGCCGGCCATACATTTGGTCTCGGCCGGCAGACCATCGGGACAGGTCTTTGCGGCGGGCGCTTCGGCATGGGCGGCCGAGGCGGACATCGCCAGGCCGAAAGCCAGAGCGGCGCCCGAGAGCTTGGGGGACAGCTTCATCACCGGCGAAAACCTCGTGACGCAAATACGAAGGGAAGCCGGCCGCTCCATGGGAGGATGTTGGAGCGGCCGGGGGCTCAGCCTCAGAACGACTTGCTGACGCTCATGTACCAGTAGCGGGCATAGGGGTTGTAGAGCGAGCCGATGAAGCCCGACGACGAAAGCGGCGGATCCTTGTCGAACAAGTTGCGCGCGCCGACCCGGATGCGGGTGTCGTTGGCCCAGCCCTTCCGCGCGAAGCGATACTGGGCATAGAGGTTGACCGTGGTCAGCGGCTCCACGCGCCAGGGCTCGCCCTTGGTCGACAGCAGGTCGGTGTCCAGCACCGCGCCGGTGTAGATCACCGAGGCGCCGATCTGAACCGGGCCGCCGCGCCAGGTGCCCGTGCCGCTCCACTTCCACTTCGGCTTGCCGTTGCGCTTCAGCAGGTCGCCCGGATCGGTCAGCGGCGTGGCCGGGTTGATCGTGCCGGCGGCGCGGGCGGCGAACAGGTCGGCGATCGGCGGGGCCAGTTCCTGCGAGAACTTGTCCATGTACGTGCCGTCGACATTGGCGCTGAAGCGACCCAGCTTGTCGGTGCGCAGCGTCCAGTTCAGGCCGAAGTCGATGCCGCTGACGGTCTGGGGCTGCAGGTTCTTGAACTGGTCGCGGATCTCAAGGATCTGGCCGACCGGGGTCAGGCCCGTGCCGTTGAAAAAGGCGATGTCGTCCACCGTCGGGGCGGCGCGGATGACGCTGGCGTTGGTCGTGCCCGTCAGGCGGAACAGATAGTCCTGCACAGCGGCGTTGGTCGAGCCCAGCGTGCCGACGATGCCCTGCTGCTTGATCTGCCAGCGATCGACAGTGACCGTGAAGCGGCCGAACCGCTCCGGAATGAAGGTCGGCTGCAGCACGACGCCCACCGAATAGCTCTCGCTCTCCTCGGCCTTCAGGTTCGGGTTGCCGGCCGTGGTGAAGCGGATGCCTACTCCGCGCGTGCAGGCGCTGAAGGTCGAGATGCGGCCGGCGCGCAGGTCGGCCTCGCAGCGGTAATAGTCGGTGACGGTGTTGGTCCGCGAATAGGCGAACGGATTGGTCGTCTCCAGGTTCGGGGCGCGGAAGCCCTTCTGCCAGGAGCCGCGGAAGCGGACGCCGTCGACCACGTCCCAGGCGAAGGCCACCTTCGGCTTCGCGACCGACCCGAAGTCGCTGTAGTTCTCGTAGCGGCCGGCCACCTGGAGATCGATGCGGCGGACCAGCGGGATATTCATCTCCGGCGAGACCAGCGGCAGAGCGAACTCGACGAAGGCCGAGCCGACATCGCGCGAGCCCTTGGTGCTGGGCGTATCATTGACGCCGGTGACGTTGCTGTTGCTGGTCGCGCCGGTGACCGGGTCGGTGAAGGGCGTACGGCCGTCCAGCTGCGGATCGCGGCGATCCGCTTGCGTCTCGTGACGGAACTCGACGCCGGCGGCGACGCCGACATCGCCCGACCAGATGGTCAGCAGGTCCGGCTTGGAGACCTTGAAGTCGGCCAGGGTCAGGGTGGTGGTCGAATGGCGCTTGAGGCGGAAGCGGATGGCGTCCAGCGCGGCCTTGGAGCTGGGCGTGCAGTCACGACCACCCGTGCCGTCCAGGCAGCCGCCGTTGAACGGGTTGTAGGCATCGGGCGTGGATAGAGCCAGCTGGGCGGCCAGCTTCTTGCTGTCGATGCCGTCGCTCTCGTCCTTGGCATCGGCCTTCGAATAGAGCAGCGCCGAGTCCCAGGACCAGCCCCACCGCTCGCCCTTCAGCCCGCCCAGGAAGCGGGTCTGGTAGTTCTCGACCTCGACCTTGCTCGGGCCCAGGTCGTTGAAGCGGTAGTTGGTGAAGGTCACTGGCAGGCCCGTGGCCGGCACATTGGTCAGGCCCGGCAGCCGGTTCGGATTGACCGTACCGTTGGCGAAGGTCACCGGGCCGAACGGGTTCCAGTAGTTGCTGGCCGGCACGCCGATGGTCACCAGGCTGGTGCCCTGGGTCGTCAGGCCCTCGGACGTGGCGTGGTAGAAGCCGAGCTCGCCATAGGCCGTCAGGGTGTCGCTGATGTCGTAGTGGCCGTTCAGGAAGAGGTTCTGGCGCTCGATCTCCGGCTGGACCGTCGTCGCGTCGTTCTGCACCGCGTTGTAGCGATAGGCGTTTGCGGTGCTTCCGGTCGCCAGGTTGCCCGTGCCCAGGCACAGGCCGTTGCCGAGCTGGGTGGCGCAGCCGGCGATGGTGTTGGGCTGGACGTGGGTCGCGCCCGCCGCCGTGGTCAGGGCCGTCGCGCCTTGGCGAATGACGCCGGGGCCGCCGAACACCGTGAAGTTGGCGAACGAGTTCTGGTTGCCGCGATTGTCCGGCGCGGCGCTGGCGGCATAGTCCGGATAACCGGCGAACAACGAGCGCAAGTCCTGGGTCGCGGTATAGGGCCGGTCGCTGGGACGCTGGGCCGTGCGCCAGGTGAAGTTGCCATTCAGCGAGATGTTGCCCCGGCCTTCGGCGAAGTTGCGGCCGGCGAAGATGTTGCTGGTGTATTCCTTGCGGTGCGTGCCCTCGGCCCAGCCGTACTGGGCGTCGACGGTCAGGCCGTCGAAGTCGCTTTGCAGCACCGTGTTGACGACGCCAGCCACGGCGTCCGCGCCGTAGATGGCCGCGGCGCCGTCGCGCAGCACCTCCAGGCGCTCGAGGTTCGAGGTCGGGATGGCGTTGGCGTTGTAACCCAGCAGCGGCACGGTGCCCGACGACTGGCTGGTCGGGTGCGAGACCAGACGGCGGCCATTCAGCAGCACCAGGGTGTTGCCGACGCCCAGGCTGCGCAGGTTGATCGAATTGACGTCGCCGCGCGTCGAGTTGCTGGTCTGGGCCGCGTTGCTCGGATTGATGAAGACGTCGCCCATCGCCGGGATCGAGCGGAACAGGTCGTCGCCCGAGACCGCGCCGGTGGCGGCGATCTGATTGTTGTCCAGCACGGTCACCGGCAGGGCGGCCGTGGTCTTGGCGCCCTTGATCTGGCTGCCGACCACGACGATTTCTTCGACCTTGGTGTCGGCGGCTTCCTGGGCGGCGGCGCCGGTGGCGATCAGCAGGCTGGCCAGGGCCGCGCCTTGGACGAGGCGGCGGCGATAGCCGCGGAGGGTTTGGTGCGTCACGTTTAGCTCCCCAATTTTCTTGTTCTGACTAGGCTCTGGAGTTCGATCCGGCGCCCTAAGGGCGCACGGGGTCCGGGATGGGACCGCCGGCGGCCGGCGGGTGTTTCTTCGGGTTCAGGGCCGACTTGAAAGCCGCGACGTCCAGGCCGCGCTCCCAGCGCGAGACGACGATCGCCGCCACCGCGTTGCCGGTGAAGTTGGTCAGGGCCCGGCACTCCGACATGAAGCGGTCGACGCCCAGGATCAGGGCCATGCCGGCCACGGGAACCGAGGGCACGACCGACAGGGTGGCGGCCAGGGTGATGAAGCCGGCCCCCGTCACGCCCGCGGCGCCCTTCGAGCTCAGCATGGCCACGCCCAGCAGCAGCGCCTGCTGCTCCCACGACAGGTGGACGCCGGTGGCCTGGGCGATGAACAGCGCCGCCAGGGTCATGTAGATGTTGGTGCCGTCCAGATTGAACGAATAGCCCAGCGGGACGACGAGACCGACGACCGACTTCGGACAACCGGCCTTTTCCAGCTTCTCGATCAGGCTGGGCAGCGCGGCTTCCGACGAACTGGTTCCCAGCACCAGCAGCAGTTCGGCCTTCAGGTAGCGGATCAGGCTGAAGATCGAGAAGCCGTTGGCGATACCCACCGCGCCCAGCACCACGATCACGAACAGCGCCGAGGTCAGGTAGAAGGTGCCGACCAGCATGGCCAGGTTCGCCACCGAGGCGATGCCGTACTTGCCGATCGTGAAGGCGAAGGCCCCGAAGGCGCCGATCGGGGCGGCCTTCATGACGATATGCACGAACTTGAAGAAGGCCTGGGCGACCAGTTCCAGGAAGTCGACCACGGGCCGGGCCGGCTCGCCGACCAGGGTCAGCGACAGGCCGAACAGGATCGAGATCAGCAGCACCTGCAGGATCTCGCCCTCGGCGAAGGCGCCGACCACGGTGTCCGGGATGATGTGCATCAGGAAGCCGACAACGGTCTGGTCATGCGCCTTGGCGGCGTATTCGGCGACCTTGTCGGTCTTCAGGGTGGCCGGATCGATGTTCATGCCCGCGCCCGGCTGGACGACATTGGCGACGATCAGGCCGACGATCAGGGCCAGGGTCGAGAAGACCAGGAAATAGACCAGCGCCTTGACGGCCACGCGGCCGACCTTCTCCAGGTCGCGCATGCCGGCGATGCCGGTCACGACAGTCAGGAAGATCACCGGGGCGATGACCATCTTCACCAGCTTGATGAAGGCGTCGCCCAGCGGCTTCAGCGATTGGCCCATCTCCGGATAGTAGTGGCCGATGGCGCCGCCCAGGACGATGGCGAGCAGCACCTGGAAATAGAGGTGCTGGAAGAACGGCTTGGATCGCTCGGGAGTTCGCGCGGGCGCGGCCGGTTGGATCGTCTTCACTGTCGCCTCTCGGACCGGCCTGTTGGCCGCGTTTCCACCCCGCGCCCCTTTGCCAGGACGCCTGGATAGACGATCCTTTCAGGCGGAAGTCCGCGCAAGCGGCATGAAGAAAAGACACAAGATATTGTTTTTATTTGATATTTTACCTTCGAAGGCGAGACGGCCCGCTTCGCTGACTGCGAAAATCCTCACACCAAATCCGGCATTTGTGCGAGAATCCACACAAACCCTGGAAACCCGTCGATGACGACCTTGCGGTCGCCGAATCTCGCCGACCCGATCGCCCTTCGCTGGGCGGCCTATTTCGCGGTGAGCGTGATCATCCTGGCGGCCGTCGTCGGCTTCGCGGGCGCGGTCGCCGAACGGCGCACCGAGGCCGACCTGGCGCGTCAGGCCCAGACCTCCGCCACCCTGCACGCGGCCGTGCTTCGCAGTGAACTGGCCAAGCACCGCTCGCTGCCCTTCGTGCTGGCCCAGGACCCGGATGTCGCCGAGACCTTGCGCTCAGCCAATCCGCGCGGCATCGACGCCCTGAACCGCAAGCTGGAAACCCTGAGCGGCGGCACGCGCGCGGCGGTGATCTATGTGCTGAACGCCAAGGGCATGACCATCGCCGCCAGCAACTGGCGTGAACCGACCAGCTTCGTCGGCTCCGACTACAGCTTCCGCCCCTATTTCAAGGAAGCCAGCGCCAACGGCGTCGCCGAACTGTTCGCGCTGGGCACGGTCAGCCGCAGGCCAGGCCTGTTCATGTCCCGCCGCGTCGAGGGGCGCGAGGGTATGCTGGGCGTCGTGGTCGTGAAGGTGGAATTCGAGGCGCTGGAGGCTGAGTGGTCTTCCGCCGAACCCGCTTTCGTCGCCGACCCGCGCGGCGTGATCCTGGTGACCTCCATCCCGGCCTGGCGGTTCTCGACCCTCACGCGCCTGCCCCGCGCCGAGCAGGAACAACTGCGCACCGAGCACCGCTTCGGAGACGCCCCGTTCTCGGTGCTGAAGGCCACGCCCGCGCCCGTGGCCGGCCGGCCGCCGGTCCTGACCACGGCGGCGGCGGACGGTGATACGCGCTTCATGGCCGCCAGCGCCGACCTGGGGGCCGCCGGCTGGACGGTCTTCACGTTCACGCCGGTGGGCGAAACCTTGCGGACCGCCGTCGCCGGAGCGCGAGCCATCGCCCTGCTGGTCGGCCTGGTCGTTTGCGGCGTCGCCTTCGCCATCCTGCGCTGGCGGGGTCAGGCCAGCCTCCGCGCCGCCCGCCAGGAGGCAGCCCGGTTGAAGCTGGAGGCTCGCGTCGCCGAGCGTACCGCGGAGCTTAGAGAGACCAACCAGCGCCTGATCGTCGAGATCGAGGAACGCCGCCGCGCCGAGGCCCACGCCCACCGGATGCAGGACGAACTGGTCCAATCGAACAAGCTGGCCACCCTGGGCCAGATCGCCGCCGGCGTGGCGCACGAAATCAACCAACCGGTCGCTGCCATCCGCGCCTATGCGGACAACGCCGCCGCCTTCCTGGATCGCGCCGACGACAAGACCGCCAGGGCCAATCTCGGTCTCATCGCCGGCCTGACCGAGCGTATCGGTCTGATCACCGACGAACTGCGCGCCTTCGCCCGCAAGTCCAGCGCGCCCGCCGCGCCGGTGACCGTGCGCGACGCCGTCGATGGCGCCCTGCTGCTGGTCGGCCCACGCGTGCGTCAGCAGAACGTCCGGGTGATCCGCGACGAGGCCGACGAGGCCGCCCGCGTGATGGCCGAGCGCTTCCGGCTGGAGCAGGTGCTGGTCAATCTGCTGCAGAACGCCCTGGAAGCGCTGGAGGACACGCCCGATCCGGAGATCCGCGTCGAGGTCGTGGTCAAGCGCGCGCAGGTGCGGATCGTGGTCGCCGACAACGGCCCCGGTGTCGGCCCGGAGGCGGCCAAGAGCCTGTTCACGCCCTTCGCGACCACCAAGCCGCGCGGGCTCGGTCTCGGCCTGGTGATCAGCCGCGACATCGTCGCCGAGTTCGGCGGTGAGCTTTCTCTGGAGCCTGCTCCTGGCGGCGCCCGCTTCGTCATGTCCCTCCCCAAGGCGCGTATCTGATGTTTGCACCCGTCAACCAAGTGGCCTTCATCGACGATGACGACGTGCTGCGCGACGCCAATGTCCAGACCCTGCAGTTGGCCGGGTTCCAGGTCTTGGCCTTCGCCGCGGCCGAGGCTGCGTTGGCCGCCTTGCCCGCCGGATTCCCGGGCGTGGTGGTCAGCGACATCCGCATGCCGGGTCTGGACGGCCGCCAACTGTTTCGTCGCCTCAAGGCCCAGGACGAGGATCTGCCGGTCATCCTGATCACAGGCCACGCCGACGTCTCCGAGGCGGTCGAAGCCATGCATGACGGCGTCTACGACTTCGTAGCCAAGCCCTACGCCCCCGAACGCCTGGTCAGCAGCGTCCGCCGCGCGATGGAGAAGCGTCGGCTGGTGCTGGAGAATCGCACCCTGCGCACTCTCGCCGTCGAGGCCCAGAGCGACTGGCCGCTGATCGGCCAGACGGCGGTCATGGAGCGATTGCGCGCCACGCTACGACAGCTGGCGAACGCCGATGTCGACGTACTGCTGGAGGGCGAGACCGGGGTCGGCAAGGAGTTGGCCGCCCGCGCCCTGCACGCCTGGGGCCGTCGCCGCGATCGAGAGTTCGTGGCCGTCGACTGCGCCGCCCTGCCCGCCGTGGCTCTAGACAGCGAGCTGTTCGGCCACGAGCTGGGCGCGTTCAGCGGCGCGGTGCGCCAGCGGGCCGGCCGCATCCAGCAGGCCGATCGCGGCACCCTGTTCCTCGACGAGATCGAGACCCTGGCCCCCGAGGCGCAGGGCAAGTTCCTGCGGGTGCTGGAAGAGCGCGAGATCACGCCGATGGGCTCGAACCGCGCCCAGACCCTGGACCTGCGCATCGTCGCGGCCGCCAAGTCGGACCTGTCGGACGCCGTCGCCGCCGGAGCCTTCCGCGAGGACCTGTTTCACCGCCTGGACGTCGTGCGCATCCGCATCCCGCCGCTGCGCGAGCGGCGCGAAGACGTGCCGTTGCTGTTCGCCCACTTCCTGGCCCGAGCCCGCGAACGGCTGGAGGGCGAGCCGCCCAAGATCGACGACAAGATCCGCTGGCGTCTCTACAACCACGACTGGCCCGGCAATGTCCGCGAACTCAGCCACTACGCCCAGCGGGTGGCGCTAGGCCTGGCGGACCAGGGCGGCGATCCGCAGGCGGATCCGCCGCCGCCCCTGCCGGCGCGCGTCGCCACCTACGAAGCCCACCTGATCGAGGAAGCCCTCACCGCCGGCGAAGGCGACGTCCGCAAGGCGCTGGAGGTCCTGCGCATTCCGCGCAAGACCTTCTACGACAAGATCGAGCGCCACGGCATCGATCTGGCCCGGCATCGTCGCCGGTCGCGTTAGCAGCCTGCTATCGGCAGGGCTGGCCGTAGACGAGCGGCCGGCAAACGCCGTCGATGTCGGCCGGCGGCTTGATCCCCGTGGCGGCGGCGAGGGTTGGGGCGATGTCGACCGTGTCCAGCGGCAGCACCCGCTCGTGCGGCGTCGCGCCCTTCCACCAGAACAGGATCGGCACGCGCCGGTCGTAGTCCCAGGGGCTGCCGTGGGTCGAGACATAGGTCGCGCCCGCCGTGGCCGGCACGCGGTTGGGCTTGAAGGCGATCAGTATATCCCCGACCCGGCCCGGATAGACGCTGCGACGCACGCGCTCGGCCACCGACAGTTCCTCGATCGCGGCGTCGGCCGGAGCCGGCGCCAGGGTCAGAATGGCGTTGGAGTCGAAGGCCTCGGCCACGGCCGGATCCCGCTGGATCAAGACCAGGGCCGCGGCCGTGATGCGAGCGCGGTCGGTGATCGAGGGCACCTTGCGATCCGGTCCGACGACGTAGATCTGGTCTATGCCGCCGTCGGCGATCAGCGGATCCCACGACAGGTCGAGATCCTTGCGCAGTTGGGCGTTCAGCCCGGCGACCCACGGCTTGCCGATCACGCGCTCGCTGTCATAGCCCTCGTCATGCAGGCGCTCGGCGAAGTCGGCTCCGCCGTGGTCGGCGGCCAGCACGACCAGGACCCCGCCCTTGACCTTGTCCAGGCTCTTGAGGAACGCGCCCAGGCGGTCGTCGAGACGGGCGATCTGGTCGCACATCTCCGGACCGCGCGTGCCAAAGCGGTGGCCGATGAAGTCGGTGGCCGACAGGCTGACGGTCAGCACGTCGACCTGCGAGCCGTCACCCAAGGCGTACGTCTCGCGCAGGTTCTGGGCCAGTTCCAGGGTCACCTGGTCCGTATAGGGGCTGGCGTAGAGATCGCGCTGCTGGCCGGCCTCGTCGGGCGCGACCGGAATCGGCAGGGCCGCGCGCCACTTGCGACCGCCGGTCTCGTAGTCAGCCTCCAGCGCCCGGCAGCGCTTGGCCGAGCCGCCGATCAGCTTCTTGTCGTAGTCCCAGACGTAAGGATGCTTCTTCAAGTCCGCCGCCAGCCTGGCGTTGAAGGCGGCGACGGGCTTCAAGCGTTCTTCCGCCGTCTGGCCCTGGGCGACCCAGGTCGTGAAGCCGAAACCCGGCTGGTACCAGAACTGGCCGTCGGCCTGGTGGCCCGACATGGTGATCGCCCCGCGATCCTTGCCCGACACGCCAAACACCCGGCTCTTCGGCGACACGGCCTTCAGCCAATCGCCATAGGTGGTGGCGACCAGATTGGCCGGCGACACCGCCCGCCCCTTCGGATCGTCGGCCGGCGTCGCGCTGGGATCGGCCAGGCAGTAGACCGTCTTGCCGGTGGCGAGGTCGTACCAGTCATTGGCGCTGATGCCGGTCTTGTTCGGATGCTTGCCCGTCAGCAGGGTCGAGTGGCCCGGGCAGGTCTCGGTGAAGGCGTGCGACTGGTAGCCGTTCGGATAGACGACGCCGCCGCTCAGCGTCTTCAGCCCACCGGTGAACTCCGGCCGGTGCTGGGCGTAGAGGTTGGCGCTGAACTGGTCGATCGAGATGACCACGACCAGCTTCGGATCCGGCTTGGCCGAGATCGTGGACGCGTGGGCGGTCAAGCCGGTCGACATGGCGGCGGCGAACAGGCCGCAGGTAAGCATCTTGTTCATTCGAAGCGATTTCGCCCGAACCGCCCATCCGCGCAAGGATTGAAACGATCCGGGCGACCCTCATCTCATCCTTGCGTGAGATCCGGGCGTGAGCCCCGACGCTCCGCCAGCCAAACATAGAAGCTCGGCAGCACCAGCAGGGTCAGCACGGTCGAGGTCAGCAGGCCGCCAACCACCACGGTGGCGAGGGGCTTCTGGACCTCTGCCCCGGGGCCGATGGCCAGGGCCATCGGAATGAACCCCAGAATGGCCACCAGCGCCGTGGTCAACACCGCCCGCAGGCGGCCGACCGTGCCGTCGATCACGGCGGCGGCGATGTCGGTCGCGCCTTCCATTCGCTGCTTGATGCTCTGCATCAGCACCAGTCCGTTCAGCGTCGCCACGCCCGAGACGGCGATGAAACCGACCGCCGCCGAGATCGAGAACGGCATCCCCCGCAGCAACAGCGCCAGCGCGCCGCCGACCAGGGCCAGGGGCACGCAGCCGAAGACCAGCGCTGCCTCCGTCGCCGAGCCCAGGGCGAAGAACAGCAGCACGGCGATGACCAGGAACACGGCCGGCACGATGATCGCCAGCCGCGCGCTGGCCCGCTCCAAGTTCTGGAACTGACCGCCCCATTCGAGCCAGGAGCCGGGTGTCGGCTGGACCTCCCGCGTCACGGCGGCCTGGGCGTCCGCAACGAAGCCGCCCAGGTCGCGACCCCGGACATTGGCCTGGACCACGATCCGCCGCTTGCCGTTCTCGCGACTGACCTGATTGGGGCCCTCGGCGGTGTCGAAACGGGCGATGCTGGACAGCGGGATGGCCGTCGCGCCTTCCCCGCTCTCCGACACGACCGGCAACTGGCCCATGACCGCTGGATCGGCGCGCGAGGCGTCGTCCAGGCGCACGACCACGTCGAAGCGGCGGTCACCCTCCAGGATATGACCGGCCTCGCGACCGCCGAGGCCGATCTCGAGGGCGTCGGCCGCGTCGCTGGCATGGACGCCCAAGGCGGCGGCGGCCGTACGGTCGACACTGGCGGTGATCGTCGGTTGGCCGGAGATCTGCTCGACCTTCACATCCGCAGCACCGGGGACCTTGCGCAGCGTCGCCGCGATCTGGTCGGCGGTCCGGCTCATGGCGGCGAAGTCGTCGCCATAGACCTTCACCGCCACGTCCGATCGCACGCCGGCGATCAGCTCGTTGAAGCGCATCTGGATCGGCTGGGTGAACTCATAGGCGTTGCCGATCAGCTTGCTAAGGTCGCCCTCCATCCGCTCGACCAGCTTGGCCTTGGACAGGCCGGGATCCGGCCAGTCCTTGCGCGGCTTCAGGATCACGAAGGTGTCCGAGGCGCTCGGCGGCATTGGGTCGGAGGCGATCTCGGCGGTGCCGGTGCGGGTGAAGACCAGGGCGACCTCGGGCTGGGCCGAGAGCACCTTCTCGACCTCGAACTGCATGGCCTGGCTTTCTTCCAGCGAGATCGAGGGGACGCGACTGGCCTGGACCAGAAGGTCGCCCTCGTCCAGCGTCGGCGCGAACTCGCGACCCAGGGCGAAGAAGGCGACGACGCCGAGCGCCAGCGCCAGGACGGCGCCCCCAGCCACCACCTTGGGACGCGCCACCGCCGCGCGCAGCACCGGTTCGAAGCGCGTGCGGACGGCGGCCATGACCTTGGTCTCGCCGTGACCTTTCGGCTCGCGCACCGCCAGGGCGGTCAGGGCCGGGACCAGGGTCAGGGACAGCACGAAGGCGCCGGCCAGAGCGAACATCACCGTGGCGGCCATCGGGGTGAACATCTTGCCCTCGACGCCCTCGAAGGTCAGCAGCGGAGCGTAGACCAGCAGGATGATCGCCTGACCGAAGGCGGCGGGACGGGCCATCTCCTTGGCCGCGTCGATGGCGATCGACAGGCGCTCGGCGGCGGTCAGCGCGCGTCCTTCGGCGTCGCGGCGCTGAGCCAGGCGTCCTAGCGTGTTCTCGATCACCACGACCGCGCCGTCGACGATCAGGCCGAAGTCCAGCGCCCCAAGGCTCATCAGATTGCCGCTGATTCCGAACCGCCGCATGGCGATGGCGGCGATCAGGAACGAAAGCGGGATGACCAGCGCGGTGATCAAGGCGGCGCGGAAGTTGCCCAGGGCCAGGAACAGCACCGCGATGACCAGCAGAGCCCCGACCGTCAGGTTGTGCTCGACCGTGCGGATCGTGGCGTCGACCAGCCGGGTGCGGTCCAGCACGGGCTTGATGATCACTTCTGGCGGCAGGCTGGGCGCTATGGCCTTCAAACGCTCGTCGACGCGGGCGGCGACGGTGCGGCTGTTCTCGCCGACCAGCATCAGGGCCGTGCCGATCACCACCTCACGGCCGTTCTCGCTGGCCGAGCCCAGGCGCGGGGCATGACCGATGGCGACCGTGGCGACGTCCGAGACCTTGACGACCGCGCCGCCGCGACGGCCGATCGGGGTGTCGGCCAGTTCGGCCAGGCTCTTCACCCGCGCATCGGTGCGGACGATATAGGCCTCGCCGCCGCGCTGGACGTAGCCAGCCCCGGCGATGCGGTTGGCGTGCTCCAGAGCCTCGACCAGTTGTGGCAGACTGATCCCGCGCGCGGCCAGCTTGGCTGGATCGGGATGGACCGCGTACTCCTTGACGTAACCACCCAGCACGTCGACGCCGGCGACGCCGTTCAGGGTCTTCAACTGCGGGGCGACGATCCAGTCCTGGACGGTGCGCAGATAGGTGGCCTTCTCGACGTCGGTCCGCAGGGTCTCGCCCTCGGGCGTGACATAGGAGACCCCGGATCGCGCCGGCGCGCCCTTGAACTCGACGGTCCAGATATAGACCTCGCCCAGGCCGGTGACGGGCGGTCCCATGCTGGGCTCCAGACCGTCAGGCAGGTTGGCGCGGGCGGCCTGCAGGCGCTCGTTGATCAGGGTGCGGGCGAAATAGAGGTCGGTGCTGTCGGCGAACACGGCGGTGATCTGCGAGAAACCGTGCCGCGACAGCGAGCGGGTCTCGACCAGGCCCGGCGTTCCGGCCAAGGCCGTCTCCAGAGGGAAGGTCACCTGCCGCTCGACCTCCTCGGGGCCGAGGGCCGGCGCGATGGTGTTGATCTGCACCTGGCGGTTGGTGATGTCGGGCACGGCGTCGATCGGCAGGCGCGACAGTTGCTGCAGGCCCAACGCGAACAGCGCCACGGCCAGCAGAACGACGATCCAGCGGAAGCGGACCGAAAGGTCGATGAGGCGGTTCAGCATGATCAGTCCTCGTGCCCCGCTTCACCCTTGCCCAGTTCGGCCTTCAGGCGGAAAGCACCCTTGCCGGCAAGGGTCTCGCCACCGGTGAGGCCTTTCAGGATCTCGACCGAACCGGCGGCGGTCCGGCCGGTCACGACCGGCGTGGCGCGGAAGCCCTTGGGCTCGGCGACGAACACCACGGTGCGCCCCTCCAGGGTCTGGACCGCCTCGGCCGGGACCGTGAGACCGCCCTGCCCCTTGGCGAGGATCACCCGGGCCGAGACGATCGCGCCGATCTGCGGCGCGGGCGTGGTCGGCTTGGCCCGCACGACCGCCGCGCCAGCGCCGAGCGCGCTGGGGGCGACGGCGACGATGCGCGCGCTGGCTTCCCCGCCTTCCGGCCGCTGGACCAGGATCGCATCGCCGACATGGATGGCGCCGGCCGAGGCCGGCGGCGCGTCGAAGACGTACTCGACCTGGTCCTGGTCGGCGATCTCGGCGACGAGACCGCCTTGCGCGAGGAAGCCGCCAACCCGGGCGTCGACCCGGGTGACGATCCCGGCGATCGGGGCGCGCAGGGTCGCGAGGCCGCCGGCGCTGGGCGCGCCCTGGGCGGCGACCTGGGCGCGGGCGGCGCGCAGTTCGGCCTGGGCCTTGTCGGCGGCGGCCTGACTGACTTCCCAGTCCTGCCGGGCGACGACCCCGGCCTCCAGCAGGCGAAGGTCACGAGCCGCGGCGGCCTGGGCGGCGCGCGCCCCGGCGCCGGCGGCGTCAACGCTGGCCCGCGCGCCGGCTCCCTCCGCGCTGCGTAAGGTGGCGACCGCCGCGCCGGCGGCCACGCGATCACCGGCGGCGACGTGGACGCGCTCGACCGTCCCCGACACCGGAGCGCCGAGGGCGGCCGAGGCGTTGACGGCCAGGGCGACCCGACCGGGTAGAACCAGCTCGGAGCCGCCGCCGCGTCCGACCGTCGTGGTCAGCACACCGGCCTTGAAGGCGTCGGCGGCGGACAGCGCCACGAAGTCTTCCTCGTGCGGCGCTTCCCCCTTCTCTTCGTGAGCCGGAGGTCGCGCCGGCGCCGGGTCGGTCAGGCGACCAAGGCCAAAGCCCAGGCCGGCGGTGGTCACCAGCGCGGCAGCAGCGCCGGCCAGGATCCATTTGCGGTCGTTCATTGGGTGTCCCCGAAGGCGATCTGTCCGTTGGCCTGGGCGAGGTCCGCCAGGGCCTTGGCGCGCGCCAGCCGCGCCTCGATGGCGCGCTGCCGGGCGGAGACGAGGTCGCGGCGGGCGGCGAAAAGTTCGAGCAGCGGCAGCTTGCCGGCCTCGTAGCCCAGGCGAGCCAGGCGATAGGCCTCGCGGGCGGCGGCCTCGCCTTCACGGGCGGCGGCGGCGGAGCGTTCGGCCGCCGCCGCCTCGCCCTCGGCACCGCGGCGGTCGGCGACCGCGTCGGCCTGGGCCATGAGCAGCCTGGCCCGCGCCGCGTCGGCCTCGGCCCGCGCCGCGTTCACCGCGCCTCGGTTGCGGTCGAACAGCGGCAGGGGCAGCGAGAAGCCGGCCACGGCGGCGGTGGCGTCCTCGCCGGCCAGCCGGCGAACGCCGAAATTGACGGTGACGTCGGGCGTGGCGCGGCGGTGTTCCAGGTCGAGCTTTCGCGTCGCGACCCGCTGTTCGGCCTCGGCGACGGCGACCGTCGGCGCTTGAGCCGCGACGGCGGAGGCGCGCCAGGCATGGTCCAACGCGCCGGGCGTCACGGCGGTGAAGGTCCGCTCGCCGCCGGTCATGGCCGCCAGCCGGGCCAGCGCCCCGCCCGATTCCGCCTCGGCCCGCGAGACCTCGGCCTGCGCGACCGAGACCGCCGCGCGCGCCTGCAAGGCGCGTAGTTCGGCTTCCTTGCCGTTGTCGACCAACAACCGCGCCGCCCGGGCGTCGGCCTCGGCCAGCTCATGGCTCTCCCTGGCGACGACCAGCCGTTCGCTCGCGGCCTCCGCGGTCGCATAGGCCACGACCAGGTCGCGGGCGTAGGCGACACGGCCTAGGGCAGCGCGCGACCGCGCTGTGTCGAGCTCGGCCTTGGCCGTGGCCACACGCGCGCCGCGCTTGCCGCCCAGCTCCAGGGTCTGGCCGATCGACAAGGTCGTCTCGGCGCTCTGGAAGTCGCGGTAAGATCCGTCGCCTCCAACGTTTTCGATCTGCAGGTCCAGCGTCGGATTGGGCCGGGCGTAGGCCTGTTGGGCGCGCCCCTCGGCGGCGCGCGTTTCGGCCTCACCGACAATCAGATAGGGCGCGGCGGCCTCGCGCAGCAGGGTTTCCAGGGGCGGCGCGGTCTGGGCCGCCGCCACGCTATGGAGCGCGCCGCAAACGGCGGACGCCAAGGCCGCGCGCAGCGGCCATCGGTTCGATGACATGAAGATTCCTCGCGATGACATGACGACGGCGCGCGAAAGGCGCGCGGGCCGTCAGCCGCGAGGGGGGCGATCGAGGGCGGAGACCGTCAGTGACGGCAGGGCGTGGACCGGCGTGATGGCGTGACGGGCGCCCGTGAGGGCCGGCGCGGCGACGCTCGAAACGGGCGCGTCGAGCGCGGGACCGGCGTGATGGCAGTGCCCTCCCAGGCAACAGGCCGCCTTGCACGGCGCGCTGTCCTGTCCGTGGTCGGCCTGGATCGCTTGGCCGGCGGTCATCGCGGCCCCGTCCGCCGCGCAGAGGCAAGCCGCGGCGCTGGTCATCGGCGCTGCCACGAGCAGTGACAGGACACAGGCGGCCAGAAGGCCTCCCAGGTTCCGCCACCATGTCGCCTTGCGCCGCATGACCGCTCTCATAGCGTCGAGGCGCGACTTTGAGAACGCGTTACATAATCACAGTTCAGACCGCCTTGGCGTGACGGTCGGCCGCCTTGGGTAGGCGCGCGTCGAAGGCGGCGGCGACCACGCGCATCAGGCGTCGCGCCGTCTCCGGAATCGAGATCACCGCGCCGTCACGGCGGCAAAGTCCGGCCAAGGCCAGGGCGTCGACGGCGTCGAGACTCTCGGCCAGCAGATCGCTGGACATCTCCTGATCCCGGCAGATCGCCTCGACGTCGACGGAGAGGTCGCACATCAGCCGTTCGATCACGAGCGCGCGCAGGCGATCCTCGTCGCCCACGGCCAAGGCGCGGTTCAGCGGCAGCTCGCCCTGGGCGATCCGGGCCGCCCATTGGTCGCTCGGCACGTGGTTCTGGACGAAGCCCTCGCGGAACTGACCGATCGACGACGGCCCAATGGGAATGAGCACCGCCGCCGCGTCGTCGGTGTAGCCCTGGAAGTTGCGCCGCATCCGTCCCTCCGCCGCCGCGTGGCTAAGCGCGTCGTCAGGCAAGGCGTAGTGGTCGAGGCCGATCCGCACGTAGCCGGCCTCGACCAGGGCCGCGTCGGCCGCCTCGGCCTGCAGCCAGCGTCCATCGAGATCGGCGAGGTCGGCCTCGCGGATCATCGTCTGGTGCTTCTTCATCCACGGCACATGGGCATAGCCGAACACGGCGATCCGGTCGGGCCGCAGGGCGACCGCCTCTCGGGCGGAGGCGTGGACATTGTCGGGCGTCTGGCCGGGCAGACCGTACATCAGGTCGAAGTTCACGCCGCCGACACCCGCGCCGCGCAACCCCTCGACCGCCCGTGCGACTTGCTCATAGGGCTGGACACGGTTGACCAAGGTCTGGACATTCGGATCGAAGGTCTGGACGCCCAGGCTGACGCGGGTCACGCCAGCCTCGCCGACCGCCGCGATGAAGTCTTGCGACAACATGCCAGGATCGAGCTCCGCGGCGATCTCGGCGCCGGGCCGCAGGCGGAAGGCGCGCGCCAGTCGGGCCGTCACGTCGACGAAATCGGCCGGTCGCAGCGCGTTGGGGCTGCCGCCGCCGAAGTGCAGGTGCGCCAGGCCGTCGTGCTCGCCCAGTCGACCGGCGACCAGATCGATCTCGCGCCGGAGTACGTCGAGATAGGTTCCCACACGATCGTAGGTCGGAGCGATCGAGGTGTGGCAGCCGCAGTACCAGCACAGGCGGCGGCAGAACGGCACGTGGACATAGACCGACAGCCGGTCATCCGGCCGTGTCGCCCCATACCAGCCCTCGGCCTCGCTCGCATGGGCGCTGTCGAAGGCCAGGGCCGTCGGATAGCTGGTGTAGCGCGGCAGGTTGCGCTCGGCGTGCGGGCGTTGGGCGGCGGGCAGGATCGTGGCGGTCATGGGCGGGCGTCCTCGGGGACCGGAAAATCAATGGCTTTGAAGCGGCGACGCTCGCGCTCCGCCTGGCCCGGGTGGGCGGCGTCGAAGGGGGCGTGATTGTCGATCGAGTTGTCGGCGGCCGCTAGCAAGGCAAGGTCGCCGGGCCGCCGCAGGGTGACGATGGGACCGTCGACCTCGACACCCAGCGGCGCCAGGCTGGCGAAGCCGCGCGACAGGTTCTCGGGCGTCATGCCCAGCAGCGAGGCCAGCACCCGCTTGCGGCTAGGCAAAGTCAGTCGGGTCGCGCCGTCCTGGCGCCTGTGCTGGGTCAGCAGATAGTTGGCCAGGCGCTCCCGCGTACCGCGCAGCCGCTGGTTCTTCAGGGCGCGAACGACGCCGCTGTAGCAACCGGAAAGCTCCTCGGAGACCGCGAAGGCCAGGGCGGGATCGGTTCGGGCGGCCAGGCGCAGCGCCGCGCCGGGGATCAGCAACACCTCGCTGCGCGGGGCGGCCCAGGCCGTCACCAAGGCCGGCACGTCCAGCACCACCGAGGCCAACATCACGGTGGACAACGGTTCCAGCAGGGCCAGGGTCGCGCCCTGCCCTTCCCGTCCGCTCTCCAGAGCGACCGAGCCCTCCATAAGGATCGGAAGCCAGGGGCTGACCTCGCCCTCGAGCGTCAAGGCGGTGCGGCGCGAAACGCTTCGCAGCACGGCGTCGTGTGTCAGCTGGGCGAAGCTGTCGGCGGAGGCGGCGTCCAACAAGGGCAGCTTGCGGACACGAAGCAGGTCGGCGGTGTCGAGGGACATGCGGGCCCTTCCACAATGAAGTGAACCCGTCTTGCCGCGTTCGACGACCGCGAACCTTGATCGGCGTCAATCCTCCGCCGGCGGCTTGTCGTCGAGATGGTCGTAGAGGATGCGGGCGGCGTCGCCCTTGGGGTCGTCGTACTGGCCCGAGCGCATGGTCCAGAAGAAGGCCAGCAGGCCGATGGCGCCGAGCCCGATCGACGCGGGGGCCAGGAACAGGATGATGTTCATCGGCGGGGCCATCTCAAACGAGGCCTGGCGGCGTTCAGCAACACCACGATCGACGAGCCCGACATGGCCAGGGCCGCGATGAACGGATTGACCAGGCCCGCCATCGCGGCGGGCATGGCCACGACATTATAGATGGCCGAGAAGCCGAAATTCTGCAGCGCCCGACGGCGGGCCGACCGGGCGGTGTCGATCGCCTCGGGCACCGCGCCGAGGGCCTCGCCGGTGAAGACCAGGTCCGCCGCGTTCTGGGCGGCGTCGACCGCCGCGCCGGGGGCCATGGAAGCGTGCGCCCGAGCCAGGGCGGCGGCGTCGTTGAGGCCGTCGCCGACCATCAGCACCTTGCGGCCCTGCGCCTTGAGACCGTCCACGATCGCGGCCTTGTCGAAAGGCGTCAGGCCCGCGCGCCAGTCCGCGACGCCGACCGCGTGAGCGATGTCGCGCACCGGGCCCGCGAGATCGCCCGACAGAACCTCGACCGACAAGCCCATTCGGCGAAGTCGCGCGATGGCCTCGGACGCGTCGGCGCGCGGCTGGTCCTCGAACACGAAACGGATCTTCAGGTCGCCTTCGAATCCGAACCACAGCTCGGTCTCGCGCGCGTCGCCGTCCTTGACGCCGACAAAAGCCGCGCGACCCAGGCGCGCACGGCGGCCGTCGATCAGCCCCTCGACGCCCTGCCCGGCCGTCTCGACGCAATCGGCGGCGACAGGGCCGGCGCCGGCTTGCGCGGCCAAGGCCTTGGCCAGGGGGTGGCGCGAGGCGCGGGCCAGGGGCGCGGCCAGGGCGACCAGATGGGCCGGCGCGTCGACAAGACGGGGGCAGCCTTCGGTCAGCACGCCGGTCTTGTCGAAGATGACGTGATCGACCTCGGCCAGGCGCTCCAGGGCCGCGCCGGACTTGACCAGCACGCCCCTGCGGAAGAGGCGGCTGCTGGCGGCGATCTGCACGGCCGGGGCGGCCAATCCCAGGGCGCAGGGGCAGGTGACGATCAGCACCGCCGCCGCCCGCAGCAGCGCCTCGCGCGGACCCAGGCCCAGCGCCCAGCCGCCGACGAAGGTCGCGGCCGCGACGGTGTGGACGACCGGCACGTACAGCGCGGCGGCCTTGTCGGCCAGGCGGACATAGGCCGAGCGGGTCTGGGCGCCGGCCTCCATCAGCCGGGCGATGGCGGCCAGGGTGGAGTCCTCGCTGCGCGCCGTGGCGGTCATGACCAGGCGGCCGGAGAGATTCAGCGCGCCGGCGTGCAGTCGCGCCCCGACCGTGACGGGCGCCAGGGCCGTCTCGCCGGTGATCAGGGCGTTGTCGATCTCCGAGCGGCCGGCCTCGACCAGGCCGTCGACGGGCACGCGATCACCAGGGGCCACGACCAGCCGGTCCCCGACGACGATCTCGGCGACGGGCACGCCGTGCTCGGCCTCGCCCGACAGGCGCACAGCCACCGGGGCTTGCAGAGCCAACAGGTCGCGCGCCGCCGAGCGGGCGTTGGCGCGCAGGCGGTGATCCAGGTAGCGCCCGATCAGCAGCAGGAACAGCAGGGTGACGGCGGCGTCGAAATAGGCGTGCTGGCCGTGCAGCATGGTCTCGGAGAAGCTGACGATCAGGGTCAGGATCACGCCGATCGAGATCGGCACGTCCATGTTCGCCTTGCCGCGCTTCAACGACGCCCAGGCCGAGCGGAAGAACGGCCGTCCCGCGAACAGGGCGCAGGGCGTGGCGACGATCGCGGCCATCCAGTACATCAGGGTCAGGGTCGCCGGCGTCAGTTCCTGGCCGAACAGGCCCGCCCAGGCCGGGACCGTGAACATCATCACATTGCCAGCCCCGAAGCCGGCGACGCCCAGCGCGACGGCCAGTTCGCGGCCCTCGCGATCGATCGCGGCGACAGCCTCGGCCGGATCGAACAGGCAGGCGCGGTAGCCCAGGCCCTCGACCGTCTCGACGACGCGCTCCGGATGCGCCTCGCGCCCGGTGAGTTCGACGGCCAGCTTGCCCGTCGTCAGGTTCAGGCGGACGCCGGCGACGCCCGGCAAGCCGGCGACAGCGGTCTCGATCTTGCGGATGCAGGCGGCGCAGCGAGCGCCGCTGACCAACAGTTCAAGCCGCCCTCGCCCCGCCTCGTCGCGGCGAACGAAGGCTTCCAGATCGCGATCCACGGTCAGGCTGGCGTTCATTTGACGGGCTCCAGCAGACGCGTTTCCAGCTCGAAGACGTCGCGGCTGTTGCGCGCCGTGGCCCGCAGGTCCCAGGCGCCGTCGAGCCGCGCGCGGGTCTGATAGCGGCCGTCGCCCAGCGGCTTGAAGTCCAGGGTCTGGCGCCCGACCTCGGTGGCGGGACGCTCCAGGACGCCGGTCATGGAAAGGCGGTCCAGCGGCGCGCCGGTCTTGTCGACGAGGCGCACCACCACCGTGTCGCCGTCGGCCTTCTCGACCGAGGCGGTCCAGCCCAAGGCCGCCTCGCGCTGGCGCTGGGCCAGCGTCTTGTTGAAGGCCAAGCCCGCCTCGTAGGGGTTGGAGGCGACCTCGCCCGAGAAGGTGCCGTAGGCCTTGATCATAAACAGCGTGTCGACGCCGATCACGACGGCGAAGAACGCCACGACGGCGATCAGGACATGCCAGCCGGTGATGGGCTTGGCGGTCTTGGACTGGACGATCTCGGGGGACGAGGCGGCGGTCATTGCGGGTTCGCGGCTCCGGAGAGGAAGACGGTCTTGGCGTCGGCCTGGACGTCGCCGGCGCGGGCGATGAAGCGGACCGGCGTGCTGGCCGCGAGCTCGGCTTCGGGCGGCGCGGTGACGAAGACCCGCACCGAAGCGACTTGGTCCGCCGGCACGGTGACGCTGACGGCGCCCGGGGCGCCCGGCTGGTTGAGGCGCGCGCCGGTCACGCCGTCGAACGCGATCTCGAACCGGCGGTCGAAGAAGGTCCGGTTGGTGATCTTCAGCGTATAGCCGTCCCGCACCGCGCCGTCATGCATACGCACGAAGATCGGGTTGCGGTCGCGGATGACGTGGAGGTCGGCCTTGGGCCGGCTGATCAACGCGCCCAGCGTCAGGCCGCCGACCACCGTCAGGGCCAGGGCGTAGTAGATGGTCCGCGAACGCACGGGCTTGTAGGTCGACTTGCGCCCGCAGGCGCGGGCGGCGACGGCCGCGTCGGTGTCGTAGGCGATGAGACCCGTGGGCCGGGCCAGCTTGGTCATGACCTCGTCGCACGCGTCGACGCAAAGGCCGCAGTTGATGCACTCCAGCTGGCTGCCGTCGCGGATGTCGATGCCCATCGGGCAGACCACGACGCACTGGTGACAGTCGATGCAGTCGCCGCGCCCCGCCCAGTCCTGGCCCTTCTTGTGCGCGCCGCGCGGCTCGCCGCGATCACGCAGATAGGTCACCTGCAGCGAGTGCTGGTCCAGCATGGCGCCCTGGATGCGCGGCCACGGGCACATATAGGTGCAGACCTGCTCGCGCATCCAGCCGGCGAAGACATAGGTGGTCACCGTCAGCAAGGCGCAGGAGACATAGGCCGTGGCCGGGGCCTGGCCGATCCAGAAGGTGCGGATCAGGGTCGGGGCGTCATGGAAATAGAAGATCCACGCCCCACCGGTGCCGAAGGCGATGCCAAGCCAGGTCAGATGCTTGCCCGCCTTGCGCCAGAGCTTGTCGAAGGACATCGGCGCGGCGTCCAGGCGCATGCGGGCGTTGCGGTCGCCCTCGAACAGGCGCTCGACGACGATGAAGAGGTCGGTCCAGACGGTCTGGGGGCAAGTATAGCCGCACCACAGTCGGCCAAACAGCGCGGTGACCAGGAACAGGGCCAGGGCGCCGGCGACCATCAGTCCCGTGATGATATGGACGTCCTGCGGCCACAGCTGGATGTCGAAGAAGTAGAAGCGGCCGCCCGTGAAGTCGACCAGCGCGGCCTGCTGCGGGAAGCCTTCGGGTCGGCGCCAGCGGATCCAGGGGGTGACGTAGTAGATCGACAGGGTGGCGATGAGCAGCGCCCACTTCACCCTGCGCCACGTCCCGTGGACCAGCTTGGGATAGATCGGCTCGCGCGGCTTGTAGAGGCCGCCGCCCTTGGGCGCGCCCTTGTCCTTGGCCCGTGCGGCGGCTGAGACCGCCGTCCGGTTTTCGGTTTTGGGTTTGGTGTTGTCGATGAGGGTTGGCATGGCCG